>DPRS01000063.1 GCA_003537575.1 Oxalobacteraceae bacterium | reverse complement strand
GGCCTGCTCGACGTCGGTCAGCAGCTGTTCGCGGGTCATGTGCCCTTCGGCGCCGTGGCCGTCTTCCTTGTCGCCCTTCATGGTTTCCAGCGAACCGAGCACGCCCAGTTCGGCTTCCACCGTCACGCCGATGGCGTGCGAGAACTTTACCACTTCGCGCGAGACTTCGACGTTGTATTCGTAGCTGGCGACCGACTTGCCGTCTTCCATCAGGGAGCCGTCCATCATCACCGAGGTGAAGCCGGACTTGATCGCTGCCATGCACACCGCCGGCGACTGGCCGTGATCCTGGTGCATTACCACCGGAATATGGGGATAGGCTTCCACGGCCGCCGAGATCAGGTGGCGCAGGAAGGCTTCGCCGGCATACTTGCGCGCGCCTGCCGAGGCTTGCATGATGACCGGCGCGCCGACTTCATCGGCGGCGGCCATGATGGCGGACACCTGTTCCAGGTTGTTGACGTTGAACGCGGGCAGACCGTAGCCGTTTTCGGCGGCGTGGTCGAGCAGCTGGCGCATCGATACGAGTGGCATGTCAATTCTCCAAATGGTCAAATAATAATAATCAGTGTTATCCGTGCAATGCTATCCGCGCAGTGTCATCCATTTTCCCCGACCCGCATGATCTTCAGCGCATTGGTGCCGCCAACCTGTCCCATCGGCTCGCCCCAGGTCACCACGATCATGTCACCTTTTTGCACCAGCCCCTTGGCGAGCAGCAAATCCTGCGCGGCTTTCATGACCGTTTCACTATCGAGCGAATGGGCCATCTCGAAGGTCTGCACATTGCGGAACAGGGATGCCTTGCGCTGGGTGCCCAGCACATGGGTCATGGCGAGGATGGGGATGGCGATGTCGTAGCGGCTCATCCACAGCGCGGTGGAACCCGATTCGGTCAGGGCGACAATGGCCTTCACCCCCAGATGGTGCGCGGTAAACAGCGCGCCATAGGCGATCGACTGATCGATGCGGGTAAAAGTCTTGTTCATGAAATCGTCGTCCAGCGTGTACTGCTCCGACTTTTCCGCTTCCAGGCAAATCGCCGCCATGGCTTCCACAGTTTCCACCGGGTAGCGGCCAGACGCCGTTTCGGCCGAGGTCATGACGGCATCGGTGCCGTCCAGCACGGCATTGGCGACGTCGGAGACTTCGGCGCGGGTCGGGATCGCGTTGACGATCATCGATTCCATCATTTGCGTGGCGGTAATGGCCAGCTTGTTGGACGCGCGCGCCATCTTGATCATGCGCTTCTGCAGCGCCGGCACGGCGGCATTGCCAACTTCCACCGCGAGGTCGCCGCGCGCCACCATGATGCCGTCGGATGCGTCGAGGATTTCCTGCAGCGCCGGAATCGCCTCGGCGCGTTCGATCTTGGCGATCATCATCGGCTTGTGACGGTGATGCTCGCCGGCGATGTTGGCCAGCTGGCGCGCCATGATCATGTCGGAATCGTTCTTGGGGAATGACACCGCGATATAGTCGACCTGGATCGCCATCGCCGTCTTGATGTCTTCCATGTCCTTGGCCGTCAACGCCGGCGCCGACAGGCCGCCGCCCTGGCGATTGATGCCCTTGTTGTTGGACAGCTCACCGCCGATCTTCACGGTGGTATGGATGGCGCTGCCGGCCACCTTGTCGACCACCAGCACGATCAGGCCGTCGTTCAGCAACAACACGTCATGGGGTTTCAGATCGCGCGGCAACTCCTTGTAATCAAGGCCGACGCATTCCTGGTTGCCCATCTCGCAGTTGGCATCGAGGATGAACTTGTCTCCCTTTTCCAGCATGATCTTGCCATGCTCGAACTTGCCGATGCGAATCTTCGGCCCCTGCAGGTCGGCCATGATCGCCACTTCGCGGCCGCAGGCTTGCGCGGCTTCGCGCACGAGGCGGGCACGTTCGATATGGTCCTGCGCCTTGCCGTGGGAGAAGTTCAGGCGTACCACATCCACGCCGGCGGCGATCATGCGGGTCAGCGTATCCAGGTCGCTGGAAACGGGACCGACGGTAGCAACGATTTTGGTAGCGCGGCGCATTTGATATGAGGTCGTCAGATTAAAAATCACAGGGCGCAATGATATGCGCCCTCAGGGTTCAGTTGGCAGCGCGTTCCTGCAGCACCGCCACGGCCGGCAGGGTTTTGCCTTCCAGGAATTCCAGGAAGGCGCCGCCGCCGGTGGAGATATAGCCGATCTTGTCGGTGATCTGGTACTTGGCAATGGCCGCCAGGGTATCGCCGCCACCGGCGATCGAAAACGCCTTCGAATCGGCGATCGCCTGCGCCAGGGTCCTGGTGCCGCCGGCGAACTGGTCGAATTCGAACACGCCGACCGGGCCGTTCCAGACGATAGTGCCGGCCTGTCCCAGTTGCTGCGCCAGCTGCGCCGCGGTTTGCGGGCCGATGTCGAGAATCATGTCGTCATCGGCCACATCAGCCACCGCCTTGGTAGTGGCGGCCGCGGTCGGCGCGAATTCCTTGGCGCACACCACGTCCACGGGGATCGGCACCGAGGCGCCGCGCGCGGCCATCTTGTCGATGATGCGTTTCGCGTCCGCGAGCAGATCCGCTTCCGCCAGCGACTTGCCGATCTTGAGACCGGTGGCCAGCATGAAGGTGTTGGCAATGCCGCCGCCGACGATGAGGTTGTCGACTTTGTCAGCCAGCGATTCGAGGATGGACAGCTTGGTCGACACCTTGGAGCCGGCGACGATGGCCACCAGCGGACGCGCCGGCTGGCCCAAGGCCTTGCCCAAAGCATCCAGCTCGGCCGCCAGCAAGGGACCGGCGCAGGCCACCGGCGCATATTTGGCCATGCCATGGGTGGTGGCCTCGGCGCGGTGCGCGGTGCCGAAGGCGTCATTCACGTACACATCGCACAGCTGCGCCATCTTCTGCGCCAGTTCGTCGCTATTCTTTTTCTCGCCCTTGTTGACGCGGCAGTTTTCCAGCAGGACCACCTGGCCCGGCGCGACTTCCACGCCATCGACCCAGTTCTGCCGCAGTTCCACGGGCTGGCCCAGCAATTCAGTCAAACGCGAAGCGATCGGCGCCAGCGTATCTTCCGGCTTGAATTCGCCTTCGGTCGGACGGCCCAGGTGGGAGGTCACCATGACGGCGGCGCCGGCATCGAGCGCCATGCGGATCGCCGGGACGGAAGCGCGGATGCGGGTATCTTCGGTGATATTGCCGGCATCGTCCTGCGGCACGTTCAAGTCGGCGCGAATGAAGACGCGCTTACCTTGCAGTTGCTGGTTGGCGCACAAATCGCTCAGGCGTTTGAATTGCATAGATCCCCGTGAATTGCGAAAAATGGAAAAACCAGCATTCTACCCCAGCGCGACCCTGCAAAAAAGCCATGCCTCATCGGCAATGCCGGCCGGCAGCTCAAGTCATTACCAGGCGCAATACGGTAAACAACACCATTCCCACCACAATCGTCCCCAGCATGTGCCGTTTGACAATAAAAAATGCCGCCGCGCCTATCGCCGCCACCAATTTGGGATTAAAAAGGGTCAGAGTCAAATTACCTGAACTGCCTGAAGTCATCAGGATGTCAGGGGCGATGGTTGCCGCCAGCGCCGCCGCCGGCGCATAGCGCAAGGCGTGCCGCATCCAGGCCGGCAGCTTGACTGCATCGCCCAGCATGAAAAAGGAACTGCGCGTCACCAGCGTGGCGACGAACATCAGGGCAATCACAATCCAGACGTCGGTATCGCTCATGCCTTGTCCTCCGTCCGCTGAGGTGCTGCCAGCATATCGACCGCCATCGCCGCCAGCATGCCGGCGACCAGCGCAAACAACAGTCCCAGGCGATACGGCCAGTGGACGGTAACGACCGCCAGCGCGCCGGCGACGATGACGCCGACCAGCGCCGCGGCATTCATGGTCAGCGGAATCAGCACTGCCAGCAAGGCCAGGGTGCCGGCGAAGGATATCCCCCAGCTTTGCGGAATCTGGCTGGCCAGCAGGATGCCGGTCAGGGAACCGGTATGCCAGGCGCACATATTCATATAACTGACGCCGGCCGCATAGCCTTCCTTGCCGACCCGGTCGAACTGGGTATGCGGCGGATAGCGCAGGGAAAACAGCGCCATGGTCAGGTCGCCATTCACGAAGCCATACCAGAGCCGCTTGTACCAGGGCAGATGCGTCAGATGGGGGCCCATGGTGGCGGCAAAGATGACGAAGCGCAGGTTGACCACCAGCGCAGTGGCAAACACCACCCAGACCGAGGCATTGGCGACGATCAGCGGCAAGGCCGCCAGCTGGGCTGAGCCGGCATAGACAATGAAAGTCATGCCCAGCGTCTGCCCCACCGTCAGGCCAGCCTTGAGCATGGCCATCGCCGTCACCATGGCCCAGGCAAAAATGCCGGCCATGGCAGGCGCACTATCCGAAACTGCTTGCTGGAACGACTGCCGTTCCGCCGTCGGCACCATCATGGATGGCAGCCTGATTGTTATTTTATCCATACCTTGAAACTGCTGCGCCACATCGAGTCAGACCGATGTGGCGCAAAAATATCACGCTGGCATCGGCATGTCTCCTTGCGATGCCAGCAAAATGTTGGCCTATGAGACATTTTACCGGGGAAGCGCCCTCCCCGTCGGATTCTTTCAGGCGCCTATCCGGGTTAAAATCTTGGTTTTGCATAAATCATTATCTGGAGAATGACCATGTCGATGGACGATCGCGATGGCAAAATCTGGCAGGATGGCAAACTGATCGAGTGGCGCGATGCCAAAGTCCATGTACTGACCCATTCTCTGCACTACGGCATGGCCGTGTTTGAAGGCGTCCGTGCGTACAAGACGGCGCAGGGCACGGCAATCTTTCGACTGGAAGAACACACCCGCCGCCTGTTCAACTCTGCCAAGATCTTCCAGATGCAGATCCCCTATGACTTCGAAACAGTCATGGAAGCCCAGCGCCAGGTGGTTCGCGAAAACAGGCTGGAATCCTGCTATATCCGCCCGCTGGTCTGGGTCGGTTCGGAAAAGCTCGGCGTCTCGGCCAAGGGCAATACCATCCATGTGGCGATCGCCGCCTGGGAATGGGGCGCCTATCTCGGCGAGGAAGGCATGAGCCGTGGCATCCGCGTCAAGACCGCCTCTTTTGCGCGTCACCATCCCAACGTCATGCTGGTGCGCGCCAAGGCATCCGGCAACTACATCAATTCGATCCTGGCCAACCAGGAAGCGCTGGCCGACGGCTACGACGAAGCCCTGCTGCTGGACACCGACGGCTATGTTTCGGAAGGCTCGGGCGAGAACTTCTTCATGGTCAAGAACGGCAAGCTCTACACGCCCGATCTCGCCTCCTGCCTCGACGGCATCACCCGCGACGCCGTGCTGACCCTGGCGCGCGACTTTGGCATCGAGGTGATCGAAAAACGCATCACCCGCGACGAAGTGTACTGCTGCGACGAAGCTTTCTTTACCGGCACCGCGGCCGAAATCACGCCGATCCGCGAACTCGACAACCGGCAAATCGGCAGCGGCAGCCGCGGCCCCGTCACCGAAAAACTGCAGCAGCTGTTTTTCAGGGTGGTGGCCGGCGAAGCCCCGGAATATCAGCGCTGGCTGGCCCATATTTAACAGGAACCACGCAAAACCGCCCTGGCGGCGTTATGGCTCCTTGCCGTACACTTTGTACTGTCTTCGTCGCCAAGCCTTGCCATGACGGTTTTACGTAATTCCAATCTATTTGAGTAACCTGGAGAATCTCGATGAACGCAAAAATTGACGTCACGGTAGTGGACCTGGACGATGCCAGCTACACCTCCGCCTATTGCCCGAACCCGAACATGCCGCTGTGGTCCTCGCATCCGCGCGTGTTCCTCGACTTTGCCGCGAATGGCGAAGCGAAGTGCCCGTACTGCGGCACGGTGTACCGCCTGAAAGAAGGCGCTCGCGCCGGCGGCCACCACTAAGCCGCGCCGCGCAAGCGTCATGGCCAAGTCACGCAAGCCGCTGGGAACCGTCGAGGAAATCGAGGCGGCCTATTACGATGCCATCAGCCACGCCGACCTCGACGCCCTGATGGCCCTGTGGGCCGAGGATGAAGACATCGTCTGCGTCCACCCGGGCGCGCCTCGCCTGATCGGCCACGCCGCCATCCGCGCATCCTGGGAAGTGATCTTCGAGCGCGGCGGCCTGCAGATCCGCCCGGTGCAGCTGCATGCTGCGCACAACATGCTGACGGTGGTGCACAGCCTGATCGAAGAAGTCAGACAAGCTCCGCGCGAAGGCGGCGATGCGCATATCCTGGTCACCAACGTCTACCTGAAGACGCCGCGCGGCTGGCGCCTGACGATGCACCATGCCAGCATGGCGCCCGGCAAGATACCGGAGACGCAAACCGTCGCGACGGTGCTGCATTGAACCCTGCCGCCTACGACGCTCCCTGCTGGCTGCCCGGCGGCCATCTGCAAACCATTTTCCCGGCCACGCTGATTGCCAGGCCGGCGGTGGCATTCCGGCGCGAACGCTGGGATGCGCCGGATGGCGACTTCGTCGACATCGACTTCATCGACGGCCAGGCCGGCCAGCCTTTCATCGTCCTGTTCCACGGTCTGGAAGGTTCTTCCGCCAGCCATTACAGCCGCGCGCTGATGGCCCGCATCGCCGCGCTGGGCTGGTCCGGCGCGGTGCCGCACTTTCGCGGCTGCTCGGGCGAACTGAACCGCGCCCCGCGCTTCTACCATTCCGGCGACGCCGCGGAAATCGACTGGGTGCTGCGGCGCCTGAAGGCGCAAGCCGATAGCCGCGGCAGCACGAGATTCTATGCCTGCGGCGTATCGCTGGGCGCCAACGCGCTGCTGCGCTGGATCGGCGAATCGCAGCATCAGGCCGAATTCGTCGACGCCGCCTGCGCCGTCTCGGCGCCGCTTGACCTTGCCGGCGGCGGCTCGGCCCTCGCGCGCGGCATCAACATGATTTACACCAGGATGTTTCTGAACACCCTGAAACCGAAATGCCTGGCCAAGCTGAAACAATTCCCCGGCCTGTTCGATCGCGACGTCATGCTGGCTTCACGCAACCTGTACGAGTTCGACAATATCGTCACCGCTCCGCTGCACGGTTATCGCAATACCGACGATTACTGGCATCGCGCCAGCGCCATCCATATCCTGCAGGACATCACCATTCCCACCCTGGTGATGAATGCGCAAAACGACCCTTTCCTGCCGGCGCGCCACTTGCCGCAAAAAGCTTCTTCCACGGTCACGCTTGATTTCCCAAGACATGGCGGACACGTCGGCTTTGCCACCGGCCCCTTTCCGGGCCGGATCGACTGGCTGCCCCAGCGGATGCTGAACTTCTTGCAAGGAAACGCAGCGCCTTGCACCATGGCAGCAGCAGCCTGAACCGTCGTCCGTACCCAGGCACCTTATCGCCACTTTTTTGCGCAGTGGTGTAGCATACGCAGATGGATGAAATTGTCAGACAGGCATTGGCCAAGTGGCCGAATGTGCCGTATTGCTACGGCTGGCTGGCGCTTGACGCGCGCGGCGCCTGGCGCATGCGCGATGAGCGTGCGCAGGCAGGCAAGTTACCTGGCGAACGCATCAACAATGAAGCGCTGCTGGGCTTCATCAACCGCAATTACACGCATGATGAACAGGGCCGCTGGTATTTCCAGAACGGCCCGCAGCGGGTGTATGTGGATCTGGAAGCCACGCCCTACATCGCCCGCACCGATGAAACGGGAAGTTTCCTCCTGCATACCGGCGAACGGCTCGGGAAAATCGATAGCGCAGGGATGAACGAGGATGGATTGCTGATCCTGCAGAGCGGCGACATCGCCGCGCAAATCGATGACCGCGACATGGTGCAATGCCTGGGCTTGCTGCGCGCAGGAGAAGCCGGCGAGCTTGCCGCCAGCGACGAGGAATTGCTGTCCTGGTTAAACAATGCTGCGGAAGATGCAAGTCAATTGCATTTTCGTGATGGCGACAGGCTGTTGCCGATAGAGCTGATTTCACGCGCTGAAATACCCGCGCGGTTCGGCTTCGTTCCCAGTCCCCGCCCCTAACCCCCTGCTCTCCTGGTCCGCCAAGAGAAAGCGCAGGTCCAGCGACCCGGTGCAGCGTGCCGGCCTGTTGCCGGTTATCGTCCCGGTTATCGATCTCCGGCTATCGTCCCCGGCTTTCCTTCATCTCTTCCCTGAAGCGCGCCTGCCATTCGCGCTCGCGGGCATCGATCAGCGACTGGTCATAGAAAGTGGCGTCCGGCGCGCGGCGCGCGATGCCGAGCTGATCCAGCGCCGACGACAGGGTGCCCGACAAGGCATAGGTCTCCGCCAGCGCCATATGCTGCAGCGCCTGCTTGCCCTGCGCCGCATAGGCCTTGGCCAGACGCTGCTGCACTTGCGGTTCCTGCCGGTACAGCTGCGCCTGGTCGCGCAGGAAATGCACCGCATCCTCGTTGCGCCCGGCTGCCATCAGGGCATCGGCATACAGATGGGCGATACCGCGCGACAGCGGGAACTGCCTGCGCGCCGCTTCGGCTTCGCGCACGGCCTCCTCCGGCTGGCCGGCGGCCAGTTTCAGTTCGATCGCCAGGCTGGCCAGGGTGGAATTCGGCTTCATTCCCTGCGGCAGCGCCGCACGGGCTTCCGCCTGCAGCTCCTGCGCACGGCTAATATCATGCTGCCTGAAGGCGAGCAGCGCCAAACCATACTTGCCGGCGATGGTTTGATTACGGCTCTTTTGCGCCAGCAGCCCTTTGAATGCTTCCTCCGCCTCGCGCAAGCCTTGCGCCGAGCCATCCTGCAACAGACGCAGACGGGCGCGCACCAGATGAAAATCCAGGCTGTCGGCGCGCTGCCGGTAACGCATCCCGCGGGTACGGTCCTGGATATCGGCGATGCGCTCGGTCGTCAGCGGGTGGGAGCGCAGGAAAGCCGGCACGCCATCGCCATAGGCGCGCGTCGAATTCTGCATGCGCCCGAAGAAGGCAATCATGCCGGAAGTGTCGAAGCCGGCATCCTTCATGATCTGCAAGCCGATCCGGTCCGCCTCGCGCTCGGCTTCGCGGCTGAAATTGAGCTGGCGCTGCAACGCTATGCCCTCGCTGCCCATCAGCAGAGCCGCCGAGGCATCCCCGCCGGCGCCCGACGCCAGCGCCGCCAGGATCAGGCCGGCCAGCGGCAACAGGGCATCCTGGCGCTGCCTGCCCAGCATGCGGGCGATATGGCGCTGGGCAACGTGGCCGATTTCATGCGACAGCACCGACGCCAGCTCCGACTCCGATTGCGCCGCCAGCACCAGCGCCGAATGCACGCCGATGAAGCCGCCCGGCAAGGCGAAGGCGTTGAGCGAGGGATCGCGCACGGCGAAGAAAACGAAATCGTAGCCAGCTTCGCCACGCGCATCGGGCCGCGCCGACAGGAGCGACGTGCCGAAATTGTTCAGGTATTCCAGCACCACGGCATCGTCGAGATAGTCGCGATCGCGGCGCACATCGCGCATGATCGCTTCGCCCAGGCGGCGCTCCATGATGGGCGAGAGATCCTGACGCTCGGTGTCGCCCAAGCTGGGGAGATTTTGCGCGATCGCCGGCGCTGGCGCCACACCCGCCTGGAAAAGGCAGGAAAGGGAAAGCGCTATGGCAGCAATCACCCGCAGATGCAAGGTGCGCCGGATCGGCTGGTATGGGAAAATTGAAAGGGAATTCACGGTGCTATGATACCTGCACTCAGGAATCGTTCAAGACTCTTCATACTTTGTTACCAATGGATATCAAAAAAACAGCGGCTGACGAGGCTTCAGCCAACCAGGGCTTGACCCATTTCGACGCCGGCGGGCAGGCGCACATGGTTGATGTCGGCGACAAGGCGGAAACCCACCGAATTGCAGTGGCTTCGGGCAGTATTCGCATGAAGCCGGAAACGCTGGCGATCATCCAGTTCGGCAGCGCAAAAAAGGGGGATGTGCTGGGGATTGCGCGCATTGCCGCGATCATGGGCGCCAAGCGGACCAGCGATTTGATTCCATTGTGTCATCCGCTGGCATTGACGCGGGTGGCGGTTGAGTTCGAGGTGGATGCCGCTGATTCAAGCGTTACCTGTACTGCGCAGGTGGAAACTTATGGCAAGACCGGGGTGGAGATGGAAGCGCTGACGGCGGTGCAGGTAGGGTTGCTGACTATTTATGATATGTGCAAGGCGGTGGATCGAGGGATGGTGATGGGGGATGTCCGGGTGCTGGAGAAACGCGGAGGAAAATCAGGTGACTACTTCTCCGCCTCTGTAAGTTGATTACTGGCAGACCTTGTTTTTCTCTAACGTTCAGACGCTGGGGCTACCATACAAGCCACCACATTTTTAAGTTCGCAACTTTTAATAAATTGTTGAATTGCTTGAGCATCTTTCTTTAATCTTTTTAGTGACACTCCCTTAGCATAATAAGCATTTGCATCATTTGGCTTTAAGGCAATCGCTTGATCAAGCTGTTCAATCGCATTGCTATAACGACCAGCGCTAAAATAAGCCATACCAAGCGCATAGTGTACTGGAGCGAGTCCGGGGCTCAGCGCGACCACTTTCTCAAGGTCGATAATCGCCCTGTCCCATTTACCCAGCTTCATTAAGGCTGTGCCGCGATTGTAAAATATGCGGTCGGCTCCTATCGCTTTCTCATTGAACAATAACAATGCAGCGTCATTCCAAAGCCGATACGAATCAGCAAAAACCCAAAGACGATTCCAAGATAATGGAATGAGCAGTAAAACCACGTATCCCAGTACCAGTAACGCTTTCCAGTCAAATAAGTGATTATGCCTGTTGAGAAATCCATCAGGTTGATGTTCAATGCGCTGAAGCTTGCCATGCTCTTCCATGACATGTGCCTTAGCCTTGAAATGCAAGGGGAATGTGTTGCTCAACTTGAAACTGGTTTTGATTAATCCAAGCGCGACAAGTAAGGCTATGCTTGGCATCCACAAATAACTTCGGTAAAGCACAAACGGTTCTTGTATCCGGATGGTAGAAAACTCCAGAAGAAACTGTAACCAAGGGGATAGCAAAGCCAATCCCGCAAGCCCCGCCACTCCGCCTCGCAAGAGTAGTTTTCCTCCCAGTACTCCGTACACGCCAAATCCAAGGATACCTAGCCAGCCTTGCCATGCCGTCCATTCAGAAATGAATGGCTCTCGCATATCGACGGACATCCATGCCGGATTAGGTATTAACCACAAAAAAAGATATTTGAAAAATAATCCAGCCTGAGTCATTACGCTCAATAGTTGCAGGATATGATTATTGCTTTCTACTATTGCTATTCCTTGTTGTCCAAATTGTTGTGCCGCCATCGGCTCATATGGTGCGCCTATTACACTCATACCGCTTTTTAGCAACACGACAAATATAGCGATAGCAGCAAACGCAACCCAGGTAAGCCATAAATTTCGTTGCGATGCTTTATTTTGGAAGCGCAGCAAGACCGTCATCATGATCAATACGGCTGGCATCAGCACGCTTTGCTCTTTTGAAAAACATGCCAAGAAATATGCCGCGATGGCCACTCCGAACCAAAGATTTTTCCCGGTAAGCAACCCGCGCAAATACGCCCACTGCATGAGCAACGAAAAAAACGTCGCCATTAAGATGCTGTATTGGACGATATACCCAACGGCATAGACAGCGACTGGATGGCACGCAAATACTAATGCGCCAAGCCAGGCAGCCCAACGAAGACCTGGGCTTTCTTTCGTTTCAGGGATAACTGCCCCGATTGATTCCACCGACAAGAAAAACAAAAGGATGGTAGTGAATCCATGAATTATTAAATTCCACAAATGGAATATATGCGGCAATTCATCGCTAAATAATTCTACTGTCCACGCTAAACTGGCATACGAAAGCCAGCGCAACTTAAATTCGAATACGGATCGGGTATGGGTTCCAGTTTCAGTAAGCGTGTTCGCGAAAAACGGTATATCGTCGAAAAAAAATGGATTTNNACAGGAACCTGCCTTTCATTGTTGATTGCCAGTACTACTTGAGGCTTAGCAACCGAAAGTTTTCTTCAGATTATTCAATGCCGTACCAGCAGTGGTGTAGCTGCAAGCCACATCCCAAGTCACTGCAGTTTCACCGACTCGAGGAGTATAAGTAACCGTCGTGGTGTTATACGGATCACCAATACCCCTCAGGGTGGCCACAATCGCGCCAGTAGTTTCAGTCACAGTAATTCCAGAGACTTCAGGGGTTGTGGACGGCCCGGTGCTAGCCAATCCAAGGGAAGTCCAAGCATTCGAACCCAGCGTACTTACCCCAGCGTTTTCCTGAGCAAACATTGCCACCGCAGTTTTCACAGGATCAACTGCAACATTGACTTTTGACAATTTCGAGCGAGTAACGTAATCCTGATATTGCGGAATTGCAACAGCAGCCAGAATACCGATAATCGCCACCACGATCATCAGTTCGATCAGGGTAAAACCGCTCTGGGCGCGTTGCATCATCTTCATCGATTTCATTTTCTTCTCCCTGGAGAAAGGTTGAACAAACACAAAATGTGTTGTTTCCTATCATTGCAATTGCTGTGCCAGCCGGAAATTTATCAAATACATCACAAAATTTCGCAGAATCAGCCGTTTTTTGGTCTTTTTCGTGTTGCATTGTGACAATTAATGTCAACCTCAAACTGCATGCCGCACAGGCAACTGACAATATTGGTCAAACATGCCGCTTTACCGGCTGCCGGTTCCGGGCATGCACTTCCCTACCTCACCCACTTCAGCACCCGATCCAGCAATCTTTCATTTTTAACATCCACTGCCGCCACCTTCGCCAGTATCACGGAAATATTATCCTTGCCTCCGTGTGTATTGGCGCGCTGGATCAGCGTCCCGCAGGCCGATTCCAGGTCGCTGCCGAATTCCGCCAGGGTGGAGGTGATATCTTCATCCGCAAGCATGTCGGACAGTCCATCCGAGCACAGCAGGTAAATATCCCCTACCCTGGTCGTATGCTCATGGATTTCGATCTCGAGCTCACGGTCGACGCCAACCGCACGGGTAATCAGGTTACGGTTGGGCGAATGCAGCGCCGCTTCAGGGGTAATCAGACCGGCATCGATCTGCTCCTGCAGCAAGGAGTGATCGCGGGTGATTTGCGTCAGCTCGCCCTCACGCAAACGATAAGCCCGCGAATCGCCGACATGCGCCAGAATCAGGTGATCTTGGTAAAACAGGCCGACCACCACCGTCGTTCCCATGCCCTGGAACTGCGGCTCGCTTTCGGCGGCGTCGATGATTGAAAGATTGGCGCGGGCGACGGATTCCTGCACGAGCTGTTGCAATTGCCTGTCGCTTTGGCGGGTCCATTCCTTGAAAATTAGGGGCAAGCGCTCTTCCAGCGTTTCCTGCACCACGGTGGCGGCGATGCTGCTGGCGACCTCGCCGGCGCTGTAGCCCCCCATGCCGTCGGCCAGAACCACGAAGCCATGCTCGGGGCTGACCGCAATGAAGTCTTCATTGTGCGATCGCACCATGCCGGTGTCGGTCTTGGCAACGCATTCGAGCGAAACATGGTAAGCCATAGGCGAATCAGGCGCATGGCCCCCACGAAAGGAGGGGAAAAATCACAAAAACTCTTTCAATATTGTCTAATGGAAAATCATACCTAAAAAATCAGCCGCCTTGTCAGTCTTGAGCAAAAATTAACGTCAAAACGACAACGGGGAGCGCAGGCTCCCCGTTTCAGTCTCCGGCAAACCACTGGCTTGCCGAAAGGGTTTTTACAGCACCGACTTCAGCAGGGCGCCCATTCCCGAAGGATTACGGGTGACCTTGATGCCGCATTCTTCCATGATTTCCAGCTTGGCCTGCGCGGTGTCGGCGCCGCCGGAAATCAGCGCGCCGGCATGGCCCATGCGCTTGCCCGGGGGAGCCGTCACGCCGGCGATAAAGCCGACAACCGGCTTCTTCATGTTGTCCTTGATCCAGAAAGCGGCATTCGCCTCATCCGGGCCACCGATTTCGCCGATCATGATGACGGCGTCGGTATCCGGGTCGTCATTGAACATCTTCATGATGTCGATGTGCTTCAGGCCGTTGATCGGGTCGCCGCCGATCCCGACTGCGGAAGATTGTCCCAAGCCCAGGGCGCTCAGCTGACCGACCGCTTCATAGGTCAGGGTGCCGGAACGCGAGACCACGCCAATGCGGCCCTTCTTGGTGATATGGCCGGGCATGATGCCGATCTTCAGTTCATCCGGGGTGATCAGGCCAGGGCAGTTCGGGCCCAGCAGCAGGGTCTTGCTGCCGGCACGCTTCATTTTGTCTTTCACCGCCAGCATGTCGCGCACAGGGATGCCTTCGGTAATGCACACGACCATATCGAGTTCGGCTTCAACGGCTTCCCAAATCGCGTCGGCAGCGCCGGCGGGCGGCACGTAGATGACGGATACGGTCGCGCCGGTCTGCGCCTTGGCGTCCTTGACGCTGGCGTAGATGGGGATGCCTTCGAAATCCTCTCCAGCCTTCTTCGGGTTGACGCCGGCGACGAAGGCGTTCTTGCCGTTGGCGTAGTCGCGGCAGCCGCGGGTGTGAAACTGGCCGGTCTTGCCGGTGATACCTTGAGTAATGACTTTGGTGTCTTTGTTGATCAGGATCGACATGTGATTTTCCTCTTACTTACCGTTGGCCGCAGCGACAACCTTTTGCGCGGCTTCTTCCATGGTGTCGGCCGAGATGATCGGCAGGCCCGAATCGGCCAGCATCTTCTTGCCGATCTCTTCGTTGGTGCCCTTCATACGCACCACCAGCGGCACGCCCAACTGGACGGCCTTGGAAGCGGTGATGACGCCTTCGGCGATCACGTCGCAGCGCATGATGCCGCCGAAGATGTTGACCAGGATGGCTTTCAGGCCAGGATTCTTCAGCATGATCTTGAAGGCTTCGGTCACTTTCTCCGCGGTGGCGCCGCCGCCGACGTCGAGGAAGTTAGCCGGCTCGCCGCCGAACAGCTTGA
>DPRS01000072.1:38967-88404 GCA_003537575.1 Oxalobacteraceae bacterium | reverse complement strand
AAGGCACGCCGTTGAACGGCACCGAGCCGCTGGACCCGCTGGAGTTCGTGCGCACCATCGCGGTGGCGCGCATCACCATGCCGAAGGCGCGGGTGCGCTTGTCGGCGGGGCGCCAGCAGATGGGCGAGGCGGTGCAGGCATTGGGTTTCGTGGCCGGCGCCAACTCGATCTTCTATGGCGAGCGGCTGCTCACCACGGACAACCCGGACATCGATGCCGACCGCGCCCTGCTGGAAAAGCTGGGCATGCAGGCGCGCGGCACGGCGATGAAACCTCACTGCGAAATTGATAACTAAGTGACAACTGAGTGATAACTGAGCAATGCCGGAAAGAGTGACCCAATGATTTCAGCAAAAGAAGCACTGCAACGCCTGCGCGAGGGCAACCGTCGTTTCCTCTCGGATGCGAACACCACCGCGCTCACCAGCCAGGCGCGTCGCGCCCAACTGGCCCGCGGCCAGGAACCGTTCGCCATCATCCTCGGCTGCTCCGATTCCCGCGTGCCGGCCGAAATCATTTTCGATCAGGGCCTGGGCGAACTGTTCGTGATCCGTGTGGCCGGCAACATCGTCGCGCCTTCCCAGATTGGCAGCGTCGAGTTTGCCGCCGAACGCTTCCACACGCGCCTGGTCGTCGTGCTGGGTCATTCCAGCTGCGGCGCCGTGCAAGCCACCATCGAAGAACTGCAGCGCCCGACCGAAAACCAGTCCCGCAACCTGCGGTCGATCGTCGACCGCGTGCGGCCTTCGGTGGAATCCTTGCTAGAAACCGAACTGCGGCACGATCGCGATAGCCTGTTGCACCACGCCGTGCGCGCCAATATCCGCGCCTCGGCTAACCACCTGCGGCACGGCTCTGAAGTGATCGAGCAGCTGATTCAGAATGACGGCCTGAGGGTCGTTGGCGCCGAGTATTCGCTGGAAACCGGCGAGGTTGAATTCTTCGAGGGCGTGCCGGCCGGCGTCTGAGCGCGCTAGATCCAGGATTCCCGGATCATCGGATCGTCGCGGTCGCTGCGCTCTATCCTGAACAATCCTTCGGGCAGCTTGCTGCGCACGTCGTTGAGCGTGTCGCCGATGACATAATCGGCCGTCGGCCGGTTCATGTGCAGGCGGCGCGCGACATACTTGTCGGGGAAATCCGGCGGTGCTTCATATACAACCCAGATCGAATCATCGATATCGGAATCGTTGTTTTGGCTGGTCATGCCTGTACCTTCATGAAATGATAGAGTGCTATTAGACCATCGAATCCGATGCCAGACATGCCAATTTCTCCGACTGGGGAAAAATCTTGAGTATGGACAACATGCCGGAGCGAGCGCCATATATGGTTGGAGCATGCTGCGATGCGGATCTTGAACGTGCAGCGTGCATGAAGTTTTCGCCGGTTTTCCACTGACATCGTCGCCCACAAGGAGAGCGGTACATGGCACCTTGGATCATTCCTGCCCTGAAGGCGGTACTGCCTCACGTGGGCACCATCATTTCGGCAGCCAAGCCGATTTTCACCAAGACCAAATCCGATAGCGTCGGCCTGTCCGCGAATGCGCCGGTGCAGCAGCAGATCGCCGAACTGCAAGCGGCTGCCGCGCAGAACGATGCGTACATCCGCGAACTGGCCGAACAGCTGCAGAAAGCGGTCACTGCGCTGGAGGAGGCCGCGCTGGCAGCGGAGGCCAAGGCGCAGCGGCTGGTGCGTTTGTGCAAGACGGCAATCGGCCTGTCCCTGGTTGCGATTTGCCTGTCGCTGATCCAGATGCTGGGGCGCTAGGGTCTTGCCTTGCCTGTCCGTGACACTTGCCGAACGATTAGAATGTCGATACTACACATTTGCAAACTCCTGGAAACATGACAGATACACACTCGCAGGATGACTCCCTGCGCGCCAAACTGAATGGCGAAACCGCACGTTTTGCATGGAAGGAATTGCAGCGCTTCTTCGCTTCCGGCACCGTGATCGCGGTCCATGACGAACTCGACCTGGTCGAGGTGGCGTTGCAGATCGCCAATGACAACAAGGAAGCGGTCGCGCAATGGATGGCTGCAGGCCGGCTGGGCCAGGTCTCGGACGAGCAGGCGCAGAGCTGGCTGCAGGCTGACGCCGCCCTGTGGACCGTGGTGGTGAGGCCATGGATCCTGGTGCAGCAGCGCGCGCATTGACCAGGCATTAGCCAAGCCAGCCAAGCGGAGGCGCCGATGCCCACCCTGCAAGTCAACGGAATCGAGCTGTACTATGAAGAGCATGGCGCCGGCGCGCCGCTGGTGCTGGTGCCCGGCCTGGGCGGCACGGTCGAGTCATGGCATGCGCAGATCCGCCACTTCCAGCGCCGCTATCGCGTCATTGCGCTGGATAATCGCGGCTCCGGCCGCAGCAGCAAGCCGCCCGGTCCCTACACCATGGATCAAATGGCCGCTGACCTGGCCGGCCTGCTGGATGCTCTCGACATCACCGAGCCGGTGTGCCTGGTTGGCGCCTCGATGGGCGGCGTGCTGGTGCAATGTTTCACCCACCACTATCCCGAGCGCGTCGGGCAGCTAGTGCTGGTGTCCACCGGCGTATCGGGCGGCGACCCGCGCATCACCTTTCCCTCGATGGCGGTCTTGCAGAAACTGATGTTCCCCGGTTTCACGGCGCAGCAGCGCATGCGTACCCTGTTCGGGCTATATTTCCATCCGCAATACCTGCAGGCGCATCCGGAAGTGTTCGACGACGCGGCGCGCCTGTACGCCAGGATCGGCGTTCAGCCCGAACATGCGACCAAGGCACAGCTGAAGGCAGTGCAGGATACCCGGCCGTATTACAAATGGCTGGCGCGGATTACGGTGCCGGTGCTGGTGATGCACGGCGAAGACGACGTGGTTTGGCCGGTGAAGAATGCGCACACGCTGGTCAAGGGCGTCGGCGCAAATGCCGAACTGGCCTTGTTCCCCCAGGCCGGGCACGTGCTGTTCCAGGAGAAAGCAGTAGAATTCAACGCTTGCCTGGAACAGTTCCTGGCGCGTTGCGAGCGATGTTAGGGATGCGGTCCGGCGCCCGCCGCGCCGGACCGCATCCGGCACTCAGCGCTTGTAGAAGCCGCAGGTCATGACGATGTCGCCCACCGCACCGACGTAAGCGGTCTTGGGCATGATTTCCTTGGTCACCGGGTGCACGAACTTGTAATCGACCCAGCCATTGCCCTGGGTGCGGCCGATGCGCAGCATTTCGACGATGAAATACTTGCCATCCGGGTCCTTGACCGCCTTGCCATCGACACCGACCAGTCGCGGTAAGGTGGCGTGCACGACGATCTTGTCGCTGTCGTCGCAGGCGGACAGGTAGAGATCGCGGTCGATCAGCTGACCGGTCGGGTTGCATACCTCGTCGAAAAAGGCTTGCTTGCCGTAGGTGCGCAGGATCTCGCAGCCGCGTTCGACCAGCGCGCGGGCTTCCTCAGCATTGCCGAATTCGCGCTCGCCGAGGTTAAACACCGACACCGCCTGGCTTAGCTGCACCGCCTGGTCCTGCAGCGTGACCACGGTCTTGGCGGCTTGCTCGACCAGGTTGGCGTTCTGCTGGGTCATGCCGTCGATCTGCATCACCGCCTTGTTGACTTCCTCGATGCCGCTGCTTTGTTCGGCACTGGCGGCGGCGATCTCGCTCATGATGTCTTCGACGCGCTTGACGCTGGAGACGATTTCCTTCATGGCGCGCCCGGCTTCATCCACCAGTTGGCCGCCGGTATCGACCTTGCCGACCGAGTCGCCGATCAGTGTCTTGATTTCCTTGGCGGCGGCGGCCGAACGCTGCGCCAGCGTGCGCACTTCGGCGGCCACCACCGCGAAGCCGCGACCCTGCTCGCCGGCGCGCGCGGCTTCCACTGCCGCATTCAGCGCGAGGATATTGGTCTGGAAGGCGATNNAAGGCGATGCCGTCGATGACCGAAATGATGTCGACGATCTTGCGCGAGCTTTCCTTGATCGAGCCCATGGTGGCAACCACGTTATCGACCACCTGTCCGCCCTTGACCGCTGACGTCGCGGCGGACGCCACCAACTGGTTGGCCTGACGGGCATTGTCGGCATTCTGCTTGACGGTCGAAGTCAGCTGCTCCATCGACGAAGCGGTTTCTTCCAGCGAGCTGGCCTGGGCTTCGGTGCGGCCGGACAGCGCGGTATTGTCGCCATTGACGAAGCCGGCCGATGTGGCCACCGCTGTGGTGCCGGAGCGTACCTTGGAAACGATCTCGAACATGCGCTCGCTCATTTCCTGCAGCGAGCGTTGCAGCTCCAGCAATTCCCCATGGCCGCGCGCGATGAAGGGTTCGCTGATGTCGCCTGCCGCCATGCGCTTGCCGACGGCAATGGCTTCCTGCAGCGGCGCGATGATGCCGCGATTGACCCACCACGCGCACAGCATACCGGCCACCAGCATGGCGATGCCGGCGCCGGCAATCGCCGCTCGGCTGGCCTCGGGAGAAGCGGACGACAAGGCCAGTGCGGTCATGCCGGCCAGGAAAACCAAAAGGATGCCGAATCCGAATCGCAGACGAGCGCGGATGCTTACTTTTGCCAGGTTCATTTGTCTTCTTCTCTCCCTTGTTGAACGTACGCTGACGTACGCAAGGAAGGGGTGGACTTATTGATTATGTTATTGCCAGACCTTCCCTGACTTTTATTGTAACGGTTTGTTTCCCAGAGGGAATGAGGAAAGACCAAGAAAAAGTAAATAAACGCTTGAATTTGACGCCAGTGTGACAATTCCGCACGCCGGCGCCAGCAGCTTGGGCTAGGCCGCTTTTTTGTTATTGAAATAAGCCTTCAGTGCCTTGCGGTCCAGCTTGCCGACCGGGGTCAGCGGGATGGATTCGGCAATGGCCACCATTTTCGGCACCTTGTAAGAGGCCAGCAATTCCTTGCAATGGGACCGCAACTCGGCTTCGGTGACAAATTTGCCGGGATTGGGCACCACCATGGCGACCGGGATTTCACCCCATCTCTTGTCGGGGATGCCGGCACAGATGGCTGCCGCCACCGCCGGATGGCTGCGCAGCGCGTTCTCGATTTCTTCCGGCGAGACATTCTCGCCGCCGGTGATGAACATGTTGTCGGCGCGGCCGACGATCGACACCAGGCCTTCTTCATCGCAGACAGCCAGGTCGCCGCTATAGATCCAGCCGTCCTCGTCGAGCGCCTTGGCGGTGCGTTCCGGATCGTTCAGATAGCCATCGAAATTGTGGTAGCTGCGCAGGCACAGCACGCCGATCTTGCCGGGTGCAACAAGCTTGTTGCGGTCTTCCTCGGCGACGATCTTGTAGTCACAGCAGTAGAAAGGCGTGCCGACCTTGCGCGAATTGGCTTTGATGTGCTCCATGCCGGGTTCGCGTGCCAAAAACGCAAAATTCGACGGGCCCGCTTCGGTCAGTCCATACGCCTGATTGGTCGGGATGCCGCGATCCCAATACGGCTGCAGGCTCTCGTTGGAGCAGGGAGCGGCGGCGGTGGTGATCAGTTCGATGCCGGAGAAATCCGTCTTCTCGAATTTCGGGTGGGCCGTCAGCATCTGCAGCATGGCTTCCACCACGCCCAGACGGTTGATGACTTTCTGGTCGATCATGTCGAGAATCTGTTCCGCATCGAATTGCCGCAGCGGGATGGCCAGGCTATTGCGCATGAACAGACAGAAAAACACGTTCCAGCCGCCGACATGGAATAGCGGGAACAGCACCAGCTCCTTGCTTTGTCCCGACCCGGCCGACATCAGCAGCGCTTCGAAGGCATTCCACATCATTTGCCGGTGCGAAATGATGCAGACTTTCGGCACCGCCGTCGTGCCGCCGGTATGGATGTACAGGAACGGATCGTTCATCGCCACCGGCGCCTTGACATCGCGCGCTTCAGTCGCCAGGATCGCATCGTATGCGCCGCTGTCGTCGTCGCCGAAGCGGATCACGGCCGGCCGCTGCTCCGGCAGGACGCTGTCGTCGGCCAGCGCGGCAAACATGTCTTCGACAAAAACCGCTTTGGGCAATTCGCGCTGCATCAAATCGCGCAATTCGGGTTTTTGCAAACGGTAGGAAAGCGGGCACAGGATGGCGCCGATCTTGCCGCAGGCAAAAAACAAATCGATGCATTCCATGCGATTGCGAGAAATCAGACCGACCCGGTCGCCTTTGCCGATACCAAGCGCATCCACCAGATACGTGGCGACCCGGTTGGCGCGTTCATCGATTTGCTGATAGGTGTAACGGGAACCGGTATGCGGGTCGAACACGGCTTCGAGGTGAGGCGTCAAAAGCGCCTTTTTGCCCGAATAATCGCCGACCCAATTCATCGGCAACGCATCGTAATTACGCGCGTCGGTCATGCATTTCTCCTTTAGTGAGGCTTTGTCGAAAGTGATCTTCAATACTTCCAAGCCCTGTCTCGTCTGCAATTTGGCCGTTGTCAGCTTTTTGCTTTTTTAGATTGCAAAAAAGTCTAAATGGCTGATTCGGCATTGTCCACTCGTAAAAATGCTATGGATAAAAGTAAAAACCCAGCCTGAACCGAAAGGATGAACCATTCGGCCTGCTGGATCAATTTCCCGGCATAATGACGATTGGGCGCTATGTGGGCTTGAGCCGACATCTTGCCGTTGAAAATAACATTGACATTGATGCAAATTAAAACGCATGACTTTACGTTGGTATCAGCCTGAAAAAGCGGTAACCGGGCCGTCTTACAACTCCTGGTTCAAGTTTGTGGCGACCATTATTTCGCTTACGCTGGCTATTTATGGCGTCTCGGTCGTGCTGCGCTTCCCGATTCTGCAATTCGGCTTCGGCATCAAGCTGCTGCTGGCAGGAGCGGCCCTGATGCTGGGCGTCAGTTATTACTGGTTTCTGCGGGCGCGCACCACGATCGATGAAAAAGGCATCCGGCAAACCTGGCTATATACCAGGCAAGTGGCATGGTCCGATGTGCGCGGCGTGAAAATGCTGGGCATTCCCTTTCTCAGCTGGATTTTCCCTCCGCGTCTGGTGGTTCGTACCGGGAACGCCTTCATGACTTTTAACGGCGGCACGCAAGATTTGCTGATTGAATTCGCCAAGGTTGCCCTGGCGTACCAGAACACCCGTTGACCCTTGATGCGCCTGCCGCAGTAGACGCACGCATCCCTCCTCAAGCGCCCCAATTCGGGGCGCACCATTTTTGCGCAACGCATTTCTTTTTCCACGGCAGGGCAAGCAAGTCCTTGTTCAGCAAGGCAATCAGACAAAGCATTCTGCATTGGCCATGGCCCAAATGTTGCTTTAGAGACATAAAACAACAGAAGCAGAAAGTGGCCATGGGCGACAAGCTGTTATCCAGCTTGCCATCGCTGCTTGCTGCATGCAGGGCCGGTCGCTGCCGATGCAGGCGCTGATCGGCATGCATGACAAAGAACCCCTGAATCGCCAGCACTGAGGATCGCCGCCATGGAAAACACCGCACCGCTACAGATCGACAACTTCCTGCCCTATATGCGCGACGTGATTCGCTGCGAGCAGTCGCTGCATGAGCTGAACCTGATGTGGCGCATGATCGAGGCTTCGGCCAAGATGAATTGCCCGAACGACGCCAGCACCATCCTGCCGACCATGGCTGCTACCCGCGCCGGCTTCAACCGGCTGGAACAGGAACTCGTGACCAGCCTGGTGCGCGAAAAGGTCGCCACCGTGCTGGCCAAGATCGGCGCCAAGGCGCAGTACGTGATCGATATCGTGGTGCGCAACCTGTATGAGCGCACCGCCGATGTCGGCTTTCTCGCTACCGACCGCGAACTGTGCGAGTTCGTCGCCGGCGATACCGACAATGTCGACGCCATTCGTTATCGCCTGCGCGCCTACCGCAACAAGTACACCGTCTATGATGAAATCATCCTGCTCGATACCCAGGGTAACGTGCTGGTGCAGATCGACGAGGAAAGCCCGATCGAAGGCAGCGTCGATCCTCTGCTTGCGCAAACTCTGGGCGCGTCCGGCCATGTGCAGACTTTCCGCGCCACCGACCTGCGCCCGAGCAGGCAGAAGGCCCTGATCTATTCGCAGCGCATGCTGCATCCGCAAACCGGCACGGTGGTCGGCGTGCTGTGCCTGTGCTTTAACTTCGAGGAAGAAATGGCCGGCATCTTCCGCTCGTTGCGCGAGGAGGAAGACCGCTTCAACATGCTGCTGCTGGACGGCGACAACCGCGTCATCGCCAGCGCCGACCGCAGCTGGATCGATGTCGGCGCCACCGTTCCCACCAATCGCCCGGGCAGCTCGCGCCTGATGGTGTACGGCGGCCGCGAATACCTGGTGCGCACCTTTTCCGCCGCCGGCTATCAGGGTTACATGGGGCCGCCGGGATGGCAGGGGCAGGTGATGATTCCGGTCGAAGTAGCCTTCACCGGCGCGGCAGGCCATGCGCTGGACGAACTGGATCCTGACAGCGCCGAAGGCTTGCTGACCCATGCGCGCACGTTCTGTCCGCCGCTGTTCGATATCATGACCGCCGCTGACACGATCCGGCGCGTGGTCTGGAACGGCCAGGTGATGACCGCGGGCCAGCGCGGCGAACTGCAGAAGCTCAAGACCATCCTCGAACAGATCGGCGAGACCGGCAACCGCAGCAATGAACTGTTCTCGCAGTCGATCCGCGACCTGTACCAGACCGTGATCGGGTCTAGCCTGAACGACGCCGAATTCGTTTCACATTTGCTGGTCGACCTGCTCGACCGCAACCTGTACGAGCGTTCCGACGATTGCCGCTGGTGGGCGCTGACGCCGGAGTTGCGCATGCGCCTGGCCGAGCCGGAAATCGATTTCGAATCGGCGCAGCAGATCACGGCAATCCTCGACTATATCAACCGCTTGTACACCGTCTATACCCGCATATTCGTCTATGACCGCGACGGCGTGATCGTCGCCAGCAGCCGTGACGGCGAGGAAGGCGTCGCCATTGTCGGCGCTACGCTGGATGCCGGCACGCTGGCTAGCGTGAAGGCCTTGCGCGGCGAGCAGAATTACCACGTGACGCCGTTTGGCCCCAATCCGCTTTATGGCGGCGCGCCTACGTATGTCTATCACGCGGCGATCCGGGATCCGCACAACGATGGCATGGTGGTCGGCGGCGTCGGCATTGTGTTCGATGCCACGCCGGAATTCTCGGCCATGTTGCAAAGCGGCCTGGCCGGCAAGGATGCGGCGCACGCCTTTTACATCGACCGCGACGGCCGCATCATTTCCAGCACCGACTCCAAGCGTCCGGTCGGCAGCGTGCTGGACATCGACCCGGCCCTGCTGAAGCTGCCGAACGGCAGCGGCATGTCGCGTATCGTCGAGCACGACGGCCACTACGCGGTGATGGGCTGCACGGCCTCCAGCGGCTACCGCGAATTCAAGAAGACGGATGCTTATGTCGACGATGTGCTGGCGGTGGTGTTCACCTACTTCGGCCAGGTGCGCGAGGTAGCCGCCAGGAGCCGCCAGGACGCCATCATCGATGCCGGCGCCGGCGGGCACGAGTTCGCCACTTTCTATCTCGACGGCGCCCTGTTTGCCATCGCCGCCACGCATGCGCAGCAGGCGCTGCCGGCGCAGCGCATCTCGCGCGTGTCGATCGGCGGCCGGCCCGAGCGGATCGGCATCATTTCGCTGGAGCAGCAGGGCGAGGATAAGCGCTACGCCTGGGTCTATGACCTCGGTCATCTGATGCGTGGCATGCCCTCGCCGGTGGATGCCGCCAGCCAGATAATGATCGTGCGCCACGGCGGCCAGAGTATCGGCCTGCTGGTGGATGATTTGCACGGCGTGCCGGAATTCGACGCCGCGCAAATCCTGCCGACGCCGCTGGCCAATGGCGAGGGCGGCATGCTGATCACGCGGGTGATCAAGGCCAATGGCGGCGATTTGCTGATCCAGGCGATCAACGTCGATTACCTGTTTGCCGTGCTGAGCGACCCGCATGCGCCGAACGAGCCGCTGCTGCCGGATGCCGCCGCTGTCTTCGACATGCGGCTGGCGGCCTGAAGCAGGGCAGGACTTCAGCAGTTCACCAGGCGGAAAGTGCCGCGCCGGCTGTTTGCCTGCTTTCTTCAGGGAGAAACGATTCCTTCGTAGAAGAATTGTTTTTTGGAAAACATTATTTTGAGTCAATGAAATAGCACGAGCGGCACTTTACGATAACCAGCTGCCAATCTCGCCAGCGCGATTGCCCGCACTTCGTCCAATTTCTGGGGCGCTAATGACCGAACCGACCAAGCCCTATCAGCCGTTGAACATTTCAACGCTGCCGCCGCAGACTGGTTATGCCCGTCCATTTTTTCATGTGCAGAATCCGGTCAAGGCGTATTCTTCTGCGCTGGAAGTCATGACCGATCTGCGTTTCATTGCCGCCAGTACCGTCGCGGCCGAACTCGACATCGATACGGCAACTCAGAAAATGATCGCCCGTGGCGTGCGCTCCCTGCTGGTAGTGACTGTCCAGCAGGATGTCATCGGCATCATTACCTCGCGCGATCTGCTGGGCGACAGGCCGGCAGCAGCCATGCAGGCGAAAAATATCGATTTCAGCGAACTCATCGTACGCGACGTCATGACCGGAGGCGACGCCATCGAAGTGCTGCATATGGACGACGTGCTGCATGCGCGTGTCGGCGATATCGTGGAAACGCTCAAGCATTCCGGGCGCCAGCATGCACTGGTGGTGGAAGACGATTCCTTTTCCGGAAAGAAGATGATCCGCGGGATTTTTTCGGCATCCCAGATCGCCCGTCAACTCGGTGTGCGCTCGCAGAAAACCACGCTCTCCGATACCTTCGCCGAAATTGACCAAGCCATTTCCAGTTAATTAAAAAAAGGAAAATAACCATGCGTTTTCGGCTGGTTCGCTATTTCGCTTTTGCCAGCCTTGGCATGTTCGTTGTCGTCACCGTTGCGCTGGCTTATTTCGAGCGGCAGCAGGCTGCCTTCTTCCAGGAAGTGCAACGCCAGGAAATCGACTTCATCAAGTATGTCCAGGCCAGTTTCGCCAAGCAGCAGGATGAAGCGGCGCGGCGCGACCTGCTGGCCATTCACGAGAGCGGCAATGTCGACTTGACGCGCCTGTTTGCCAATGCCATGTGGGAAAAGGATTTTGCGCCTTTCGTCGCCAGGGCTGCATCCTTCCCGGTCGAGCACTGCCGCAGCATCGCCGATGTCGCCGGCAAGGATGGCAAGGCGGTGCCGCCGGGCGAAAAGAAGGCTTGTTATAGCGAAGTCGGCGCGCAAATCCGCGCTCTGCCGGAATTTCAGGCGCTCGACGCCAAGGTGGTCGCCACCATGAAAAAAACCTCGGTGTTCAAGATCAAGGTGTTCGATCAGCGCGGCATCACCGTCTACTCTTCCGAACATGCGCAGATGGGAGAAGACAAAAACGCCAATGCCGGTTGGCAAAGCGCGATGGAGGGCACGCCGAAAAGCGAGCTGACCCACCGCGACAAGTTCAGCGCCTTCGAAGGCACGGTGGAAAACCGCGACCTCATCTCCAGTTACCTGCCGGTGCATGCCGCCGGCGCCGACAAGGCGGTGGGTGTCTTCGAGGTGTATTCGGACGTGACCGGACTGCTGGGACGGATCAAGACAACCTCCGCCAAGATCGCCGTGACCGCCAGCGAGAACGAGGGGCAGATGGAACAGGTCGCCGCCTACAACCTCGATGTGGTGGAAGCGATGTCGCACAAGGGCATGGC
This sequence comes from Oxalobacteraceae bacterium, assembly GCA_003537575.1. GTDB lineage: Bacteria > Pseudomonadota > Gammaproteobacteria > Burkholderiales > Burkholderiaceae_D > Paucimonas. Next base: position 76,689 of record DPRS01000072.1, on the reverse strand, counting down.
GATTGTGGCGGGTTTGCTGGCATTGCTGTTCGGTTCGCTGTTTCTGATCGTGCGCCGCGCCGAGGCAATCATCGTGCAGCAGGATCACGAGCGCGAACAGGCGCACCAGCAACTGGCGCAATCGGAAAAGATGGCCTCGCTGGGCCAGATGGTGGCGGGCGTCGCGCATCAGCTCAACACGCCGCTGGCTTACTCGCGCAGCAATATCAGCATGGTCATGGACGCCCTTCGCAATCTCGAATTGCCGGTGAAGGCGGCGCACGCGCTGGCGCGGGCAGTGAGGGGCACCGAAAGCGATCAGGTCACCCTGAATCTCGGTCGAGCCCGCGCGCCGCTGCAACAGATGGATGACGACGATGAAAACATACCGATGTTGTCGCAGCTGCTGGGCGATACGCTGGAGGGTATCGATCAGATGCGCGAACTGGTGGAAAACCTGCGCGACTTCACCCGGCTGGATCGCGCCAAGATCACCCAGTTCGACATCAACAAGGGCTTGCACACGGTAGTCTATATCGCCAAGAGCGCGATTCCGAACCGCATCGAGGTGATCGAGGAATACGGCCAGCTACCGCTGATCGAATGCAATCCATCGCAGCTGAACCAGGTTTTCCTGAACCTGATTAACAATGCCGCCCAGGCGATTCCCGGGGATGGCAAGGTGACGGTGCGCAGTGTCGTCGACGGCGAGCGTGTGCGCATCGATGTCAGCGATACCGGCAGCGGCATTCCGCCCGACGTGCAAGCGCATATCTTCGATACCTACTACACCACCAAACCGGCTGGCGAAGGCACCGGCCTGGGGCTGCCGATCGTCAAGAGCATCATCGGCGAGCATGGCGGCGACGTGACTTTCACGACGCAGGCCGGCGTCGGCACGACGTTTAGCGTCTACCTGCCGGTGGCGCTGGCCGAACCCTTGAAAAAAGCCGCCTGAAGGCGCAGCCGAAGGACAAGATCATGAGAGACAAGAAAGGACTGGTGCTGTGCGTCGATGACGAGCCGAACATCCTGCGCTCGCTGCACTGGATGCTGCACAAGGAATTCGACGTGATGACCGCGCCGGACGGCTTGAGCGCCCTGGAGATGTTGCGCAAGCACGATTTCGACGTGATCGTCAGCGACCAGCGCATGCCCGGCATGATCGGCTCCGAATTTCTGCGCGAAGCGTGCAGGATCGCGCCGCGCGCCATGCGCATACTCCTGACCGGCTACTCCGACCTGCAGGCCATTCTGCGCTCGGTTAACGAAGGCGAGGTTTTCCGCTTCGTCAACAAGCCATGGTCGAACGAGGAACTCAGCAGGACGGTGGCGGAAGCGGCGGTGATTGCCAGGACCCAGCCGGCGCCGGCGGCGTCAGTGACGCCCGATAGCCTTCCTCTCGGGAACGACAGCATTCTGCTGATCGACGAGGATAGCGAAATGGTCGAGATGCTCCGGCAAGTCATTGCGCCGGGAACGCGCGTCAATCACGCGACTTCGCTGTCCGAGGCAGTGGCCATCCTGAGCGCCGAACCGGTCGCGGTGCTGATGAGCGAAACCTGCGTCGGGCGCATGGATGCCACGCCGCTGGTCAAGGTGTTGAAACAACGCCATCCGGAAATCGTGTCGATGATGTTTACCGTCGATAGCGATGTCGACGCCATCATCAAGCTGATCAACCAGGGCCAGATCTATCGCTTCATTCCGAAGCCGGTCAAGCCGGGCTTCCTGAAGATTCTGCTGGCCTCGGCCATGAACAAGCATCGCGAACTCAGGCAAAACCCGGGAACGGCGCGCCGCCACGCGGTGGAAAGCGCGCCCGAAGGCACCGCGGAAAAGCTGGTGCAAGACATCCGGCACGAGGCGGCCCGCATGCCGCCGTCGGTTGCCGCCAATGCCGACTTCGGCGGCGCATCCTTGCTGAACAGGCTCGGCGGCGGCATCAAGCGACTGTTCGGCACTGCCTGATTTGTTTTTGGAACGACCGTTCTTTTTCTCGCCTATAATCGCATTTATTCGCGAGAGATAATGAGGGGAGATTCCATGGCATTGCCCGCCGTATTGCAAAACCTGCGTTTGCCGGTGATTTGTTCGCCGATGTTCATTGCCAGCGGCCCGCAGCTGGTGCTGGCGCAATGCAAGGCGGGCCTGGTCGGCGCTTTCCCGGCGCTGAACGCCCGCCCGGCTGCCCTGCTGGATACTTGGCTGACCGAGATGCAGGCGGAGCTGGTTGCTTACCGCGCCGCCAATCCGCACGCCATCGTCGGGCCGTTTGCCGTCAATCAGATCGTGCACCAGTCCAACGAACGTCTGGCCCAGGACATCGACGTATGCGTGCGCCACCAGGTGCCGATCATCATTTCCAGCCTGCGCGCGCCGCCGGCCGAGATGCTGGATGCCATCCACGGCTATGGCGGCATTGTCCTGCACGACGTGATCTCCATCCGCCATGCGCAAAAAGCCCTGGAAGCCGGTGTCGATGGCCTGGTGCTGGTGGCGGCCGGCGCTGGCGGCCATGCCGGCACCTTGTCGCCCTTTGCGCTGGTCGGCGAGGTGCGCAGGTTTTTCTCGGGGCCGGTCGCGCTGTCGGGCGCTATCGCTAGCGGCGATGCCATTCTGGCGGCGCAGGCGATGGGGGCGGATTTCGCCTATATCGGTTCGCGCTGGCTGGCGACCCGAGAGGCGAATATCAGCGATGCTTACCGACAGGCGATCCTCGATTCCAGCGCGGCCGATATCGTCTATACCAATCTGTTTACCGGCGTGCATGGCAATTACCTGAAAAAATCCATCATCGCCGCCGGCCTTGATCCTGATGACTTGCCGCAGGCGGACAAATCCAAAATGAATTTCAGTACCGGCAGTAGCCGCGCCGCCAAGGCCTGGCGCGATATCTGGGGCGCGGGGCAGGGCATTGGCCTGATCGATGACGCGCCCGGCGTGGCCGAAGTGGTCGACCGGCTGGAACAGGAATACCAGGCCGCCAGAAAACGCCTGGCTTTGCAGGGATAGTTTTGTAGATCAGCAAGCCTTTCACTCATCTTTACATTGATTTGTAATACCTACTGACAAATCGGGCGGTAGCGGCACCGTTTTCCTGACCGGCGCAGTCATGCCCAAGGGTGCCCCAGCCTGGTACGGGCATTGCGTGATAACGGGTTTGATCGATTTCCTGTGGTGACTGCCATGCGCCGAGCATCATTGAAACAACGTCAGATCAAGACCGGGCCGCCGGCTTCACCCGGCGATGCTCCGCGTCTGCCGCACGAGCGTGACGAATCTTCCGACAGCCAGGACAGCGGCGGACCGCGCGAAGACATGCAACAGGCATATGAAGACCTGGAGCATGGCCTGGTCGATACGGATTTGCGGGGTGTTCTTGGCGTGGACGAGGCGACTCGCGCAACGATCAACCAGCCGGAGGCTACTCCACCGGATTCCGCGCGCGCCCGCGATCCGAATACGCAAAAACTGCCGGATGGCACGCAAAAAGGAAAATAGCTGCTGAATTTATTTGCAGCAGTTAACTGCAACATCTCACTGCTGAATCCTCCGCCATCGTCTCGTGGAAATGTGGCGATATGAAATTATCCATGGGCATGCTGTGTATCAGAGGAAAAATAAACTGTGTGCAGTTAAGAAACAATGTTAATTAGTCTCAAACAGCTAACAGTTAATTAAAAATTTAGACAGATTTTTGGTTGCGGGGCATTTCAAATACTGCTGTCAGCCCTTATCCTCTTTTTGCCATCCTGTCGGGCAAGAAGTGCGTCAGGTATTTTCTTGTTTGATTAAGCACGGAAAGCCTTATGCGCGATGATAATTTTGAACGGAAGGCGTTTCCGGCATGCCAAGGACAACCTCACCTTGTTTCACCGGTGGAGGCAGTTCCTGCTGCAGCCATTCCAGGACAAGCCATTGATGGCAATGCAGCAGCGAGCGTAGCTCAATCCAAGGCTGCTGGCATAAGTGACGGGGATGCGATGGAAGTCTTGCAGCATTTTGCCGAAGCGGTCGAGAACATGCCGGCAGTGGCACTGCAGGGCATCGACCGCGAGGGCATTATTCATATCTGGAACGAAGCCAGCGTAAAGTTGTACGGCATTTCGCGCGCCGAGGCGATCGGCCGGCATTTCTGCGACTTGCTGACGTTCCGCGGCAATCATACCGAGTTGAAGACCGCGCTGGCAGACATGTGGGATAAGGGTCAGCCGGCGCTGCCGCGCGACCTGCAAATCATGACGTCTTCCGGCAAGTCGGTCTGGGTCTGTTCGGCCATGTTCCCGGCTATCGAAAGCGGCCAGACCCGGCTGATCTTTTGCATGGATATCGATATCACGCAGCGTAAGGAACAGGAACAGGACTTGCTGGAGAGTGAAACCCGCATCCGCAAATTTTTCGACAAATCGGCTGACGCCATCCTCATGATGCGCGAAGGGCAGATCCAGGAATTCAATCCGGCGGCGCTGATGCTGTTCGGCTATGACGGTTGGCAATCCGGGTTAAAGGGAGCCACTCCTTCCAGTGTTTCGCCGCAATACCAGCCGGACGGCCGCCTGTCACAGGAAAAAATGGAAGAGATGCATGCGATTGCGCTGGAAAAAGGCAGTCATCGCTTCGAGTGGCAATACTGTACCAGCGACAAGCGGGCCTTCTGGGGCGAAGTCACGCTGACCGCGTTCGGCGGCGGCGCCGATTCGCTCGTGTACGCGATGGTGCGCGATATCACCGACCGCAAGCAGGCTGAGCGGGAGTTGCAGCTGTCGGCGCAGGTGTTCGAGAACAGTCATGAAGGCATCATTATCCTGGATGCCGAATGGCGCATAGTGCGCATCAATGCCGCGTTCACGGCAATGACAGGATTTACTGAACAGGAAATCGTTGGAATGGGAAAGTCTGTGTTGCGTTCCAGCGTACACGATGCCGGATTTTACGAGAAGATCCGCGAAACGGTTGCCCGCAGCGGCCATTGGCAAGGCGAACTCTGGGGGAAGCGTAGCGACAGCGAGACGTTTCCCGCCTGGGCATCGATTTCAGCCGTGCGCGGCAGCGAGGAGCGCATCGATAATTTTATCGTGATCTTTTCCGATATTTCCGAGCGCAAGGCAGCCGAGGAACGCATCCGCCACTTGAGCGAGCATGATTTTCTGACCGGTTTGCCGAATCGGGTATTGCTGCTCGACCGTCTGCAGCAGGCGATCGCCGCCGCCCGGCGCAACCGCGGCAAACTGGCGGTGCTGTTTCTCGACCTGGACCGCTTCAAGAATATCAACGACTCGCTCGGGCACCATATCGGCGACAAGCTGTTGCAGTCGGTCGCCGAACGCCTGAAAAAATGCGTGCGCGGCAATGATACCGTCAGCCGCCAGGGCGGTGACGAATTCGTCGTGATGCTGTCGGAAGTCGGCGGCATCGAACAGGTGGCGCATATCGCCGCCAACATCCTGCACGCGGTTGGCATGTCTTACCATATCGAACAGCATGAATTGACGGTGACGACCTGTGTCGGCATCAGCATGTACCCGGACGATGGACAGGATATGGATACGTTGATCAGGAATGCCGATACCGCGATGTACCATGCCAAGGAAAGCGGACGCAACAATTACCAGTTCTTCGACGATGACATGAATGTGCGCATGGTGGAGCGGCTGACGCTGGAGCATCAGCTGCGGGTGGCGCTCGATCAGGATCAGTTCGTGCTGGAGTTCCAGCCGGAACTAGACATCGCCAGCGGCCGCATCATCGGCGTTGAAGCCCTGCTGCGCTGGCGGCATCCGGAGGCGGGCTTGCTGCCACCCGGGCATTTCCTGCCGGCGGCAGAAGCATGCGGCCTGATCGTGCCGATCGGCGACTGGGTATTGCAGTCGGCTTGTCACCAGGCCAAAAGCTGGTATGACCTGGGCATGCCGATGCAGGTGGGCGTGAACCTGTCGGTCATCCAGTTCAGGCAAAAGGATTTTTTGCAAAAGATCAGGCATGTGCTGCAGCAGACCGGCTTGCCTCCCCAGTACCTGGAGCTGGAAATCACCGAAAGCGTTCTGGCTGACACTTCCGGCACGGCGATAGAAGTCATGCATGCCTTGCGGGAGATGGGCGTGGCGCTGGCGGTGGACGATTTCGGCACCGGCTATTCAAGCCTGAGTTACCTCAAGCATTTCCCGGTCGATAAGCTCAAGATCGATCAATCCTTCGTGCGCGACCTCGCCGACGATGCCAACGATGCCGCGATCATCCGCGCCATCCTCATCATGGCCAAGAGCCTGAAGCTGAAAGTGATTGCCGAAGGCGTCGAGACCGGCGACCAGCTGGACTTTCTTCGCGTGCAGGGTTGCGATGAATTTCAGGGACATTACTCCACGCCGGCAATACCGGCTGCCGAGCTGCCGCATTTCTTGCGCACGCACTGAACCTCGCCGGAATAAAAACAGGGCGCATGAAATGCGCCCTGCTGGAGGATTGATAACGGCGTCTTTAGCCTAGCCGGCGCTGGCGTCGGATGTCAAAGCGGGCGCCTCGCCAAAGCGGTTCGGCTCTTTCCCCGGTTGCGCCAGCAGATAGATGATGGCAATCCAGCCCAGCACCGGAATCAGCCCGATCAGCTGCAGCCAGCCACTCTTGTCGGTATCGTGCAGGCGACGCGCGGCGGCCGCGATCGAGGGCAGCAAGGTGCCGAGATAGAACACCGAGCTCAGCATGTCGCTGATGAGGGAGAGCCCGAAGCCGACGACCACGATGAACAGCACAAACCACCAGTATTCCGGGCGCGAGGCGCGGCCGTTGAAATCCGCATACTTGGACAAGCAAGTCTTGATCGATTCCACGAATGTCATTTTCTCTCCCTGAGTGAGTCATTCATTATTAGAATCCGGACGAGTTCCGAATTGGCAAAGAAACATCCCGGCTGAAGCCGTGACAAGATCATAACTTATTTTCACGAGGAAACTTGTAAATTTGGCAGGAAAGCGCTGCCTTATTAAAAGGCCGTCCGATTTCCTGCCGCGCCTTTCTCGGGCGTGAAAATATCGCCTTCACCGCCCGCTGAAGAACGCCAACCATGCCGGCTCGGGCATCAGCTGCTCAGACCGGGCCGCTGTTCGTCAGCGGTGCCGCGCACGCTCATGTTGACGCGCTCGCTCAGCTTTTCGATGATCTTTTCATTGAATGCCGGAATATCTCCCGGCCGACGGCTGCTGATCCAGTTGCCGTCTTCCGCTACCTGCTGGTTGACCCAGCGGCCGCCGGCATTGGCAATGTCATCCTGCAGGGTCGGCCAGCTGGTCAGGGTCCGTCCTTTCACCAGCCCGGCGGACACCAGCAGCCAGGCGCCATGGCAAATCACGGCAATGATCTTGCCCTCATCCTGCATGCGGCGCACGAATTGCTGAGCTTGCGGCACGATGCGGATCTGGTCGGCATTGACGACGCCGCCCGGCAATATCACGGCGTCGAAATCCTCTGGATCAGCGTCATCGAAAGTCAAGGCGACGTCGAAGGCATCGCCTTTGTCGACATGATGGAAGCCGTGGACCTGGCCGAGATGGGTGGAGATCACCGTGACATCGGCGCCGGCTTGCAGCATGGCGTCGCGCGGGCCGGTGAATTCGGATTGCTCGAAACCATCGGTGACCAGGATGGCCACGCGCAAACCTCCCAGCTCTTGCGAGCCGGCCGTGCCCTGGGTTTCTTGATTGCTTTCCATGATGCTGCCTCCATGCGGGTCAAAATCAATGGAGTCGTGCACATCTGGAAAGTTCGGTGCATCCGGGTATGCGGCGGCGCTATTGTCCGAACAGGTTCTTGAAGGCTGAGCCGATGGTTTGCGGGGCGTTGCCGAGATGTTTCGCCAAGCCCTCGATGCTTATGCCAAGCAAGCCGGCGGTGGCGGCGCCGATGCTCTTGGCAAAACTCTCGTTGAGGGAAAAGCGCGGGTCATCGAGCTTGCCCTCCAGCGTGAACTGGAGCGTGATGCGGTTGCTGCGGTCTTTTAATCCCGCCACCACCGCTTGCCGCGGCAAGCCCATGAACGTGCCGAAAGCGCCGCTTTTTTCGCTCAGCTCCAGGCCGGTGAGGGTGAGCTTGCCAGGCGCATGCAGGTGATTGGCTTTCACGGACGATTGCAAGTGCATGTCGAGCGTGCCGCGCTTGACGCCGGTTTCAGCCGCCTTGATGAGGTAGGGTTGCAGCGCGACGAGATCGACTGATGTCAACTTTGTGCTCAACTGAGAATTTTTTGCAGCCAGTTCCAGCCAGCCGGAGATCGCCAGCTTGCCGTCGCGCTGCACGCCCTTGATGATGCCTTCGATATTCAGACCGGTGCGCCCAGCCAGGCTGGGTACCTGCAATTGCTCAACGCTGGCATGCAATTGCTCCAGCTGCAGGCGATGCGCCGGTTGCTTGACACTGGCATCGAAGAATTCCACGCGGCCGCCGCGCAATTCGATCTTGCCGATGGAAACTTCGATCGGCTTGTCGCCGTCTTGCTGCTCCTTCTTCGCCTCCAGCAGGCTGGGCAACAGGCGCAGGCGACCATTGCGCGTGCGCAGCACCGACAGGTAGGCATCCTCGATGGCGATACTGTGGATTCTCACGCGCGAACGGTCTGACACCAGTCCGCGCAGATCGGGCACGATGGTGATTCTGGCTGCCTGCAGGGTATCCTGTGCCGGCCATCCGCGCGGCGCGCGGATGCGCAAGCCTTGCACTTCGATGGCCGACCAGCCGACCTCGATGGCGTCGATTTCGCTGTTTTCGCCCAGCGCCGCCTCGACCTGGGTTTTCAGCAGCCCGGTGGCGTAGCGCAAGCCAAAAAAGCCGGCCGCTGCCAGCGTCAGCAGCAGCGCCAGCACGATGGCGGCAAAGCGCGCCAGCCGTCCTTTGCGCGCGCCGCTCGTTGCGCTGTCCGCTACGCTGTCCGTCATGCCGTTCGATGCGCCACTCATGCCGGAGTATCTCCTCTTGCGCCGGCGCGACGGGCAAGCGCGGTGCGCAGCCGCCAGGCTTTCATGTGCCAGTGGCAGTCGATGCGGCCGGTGACATTGCCCGCCGCATCGAGCCCTTCCACGGGACCTTGGTACAGCGCGAACATTTCTGCGCCTTGCGGACTGACCGGCCGATGCACCGCGCCTGCGCGTTCCAGCAGGTAGCAGCCGGGACCGAACCACACATCGGGCTGATCGTCGTAATAGAACCCGCCGGCCAGCACGCAGCCTTCCACCGCGCCGACGTGCCGGTGCATGGGCGCCTCGACGCCGGCGGCCATGCGGATCATCAGGGAAAAGCGGCCGCTGTCGGGGTCAGCGTGCAAGAGCTTGAATTCGGCCCCGGGCAAGGCCCAGGGCACCCAGGGCAGGTCGACGGGATGGCAATAGACCAGGGTATCGCGTTGCATGGAAAAATGCGAGGCTGAAACGATGCTGGCGATTGTCGCATGCGGCAATCGCTTTGGGAAAATTTTTTCCCGGCCTGCCGCTAACCTTGTTCGAGCCGTTCCGGCGGCAGGGCGGCGCCACACGCCTGGCAGAAGTTCGCCTCGGGCTCCAGTCCGGTGGTGTTGCAAACCCGGCAAGTACGGGTGCGCAGCGCGCGCGTCACCCGCTGCGCCGCCATTTCGGAAGTGACGATGCCGGTAGGGACCGCGAGGATGCCCCAGCCGAGCAGCATCATCGCCGAGGCCAGCAGGCGGCCGGCATCGGTATGCGGCGTCAGGTCGCCATAGCCGACCGTAGTCATGGTCACGATCGCCCAGTACATCGCCACCGGGATGCTGGAAAAGCCGTACTCGGGCCCTTCGATCACGTACATCAGCGTGCCCAGCAACAGGTCCAGCATCAACACGAAGGCGATGAAGACGACGATCTTGCGCCGCGACGCGCGCAGCGCCTGTCCCAGCGCCGAGTATTCGGCGACATACAAGGTCAGCTTCAGGATGCGGAAAATGCGCACCAGGCGCAGGATGCGCACATCCAGCAGCGCATGCGCTTCCGGCACGAAGAAGGCGACGTAGGTCGGCAGGATCGCCAGCAGGTCGATCACGCCGAAAAAGCTGGTCAGGTAGCGCAGGCGATTGTCGACGCAATACAGGCGGGCGCAATATTCCAGCGTAAACAGCAGCGTGAAGCTCCACTCGAGCACGCTGAGCAGCTGCCCGTGGCGCAGCTCGATCGAGCGCACGCTGTCGAGCAGTACCACCAGGATGCTGAGTAGGACCGCGCTGATCAGGACGAAATCGAACAGGCGTCCGGTACGGGTATCGGATTCGAACAGGATCGCATAAAGATCGCGGCGCAAGCCGCGAGCGGGCTTGCCGAAGCTGGTCTGGACGGGCGTGGCGGCGGTCGTATTCATCCGGCAAGCATAACATGGCAGTTGTCGGCTGAATCGTCTGCGCCGCCTAGTAGAACACGGCCAGCCATACCGTATCTTCGGTCGCGCTGGTCGACTCGACCCGGTGTCGCACATGCGCCGCAATGTTGAGGTAATCGCCAGGGGCAAGGCGCACCGCTTCGTCGCTGCCGGCGATGCGCAGGCTGGCTTCGCCCTTGAGCAGCAACACCCATTCCTGCTGCTCCTGGTCATACCAGAAACCGGGTGGCGAACACTGCCCGCGCGAGACGATGCGCTCGATGCGTATTTGGTCCGATGCAGCCAGGGTTTCGGCGATTTCCTCGGGCAGTTGCGACGGAATGTTGTGGAACAGGTTGGCGGTTTTCATCGGCAGAATTCATCGCAAGAAAGCAGACATGCGCCAGTATAAACGGCAAGCGTTTTCGCTCTGCAGCCAGGGAACTCCGCTCACGCATCGCACCCTAACTGACGATTCTGTTGCCGTTTCGGCTATGCATACTGGAGAAACTCATGCAGCCCACCTCGAATTCCACCGGGCAGGCCGCTGCCCCGCGGCAAGCGCCGCCGCTCTACAATCCACCCAATTCCCCGGCAGATCAGCAAACCGCAGTTCACGGTGAGGAATATTCTGCCGCCGGCATTGCTTCTTACGGCAAGTCCATGTACAGAAGGCCGCCGCAAAGGCGCCTTGGCGCCGAGCGCCTGACCAAAGGGCTGGGCTGGCTCAGCATCGGCCTGGGCGTTGCGCAGTTGCTGGCGCCGCGCGCGGTGTCGCGCGCCGCCGGCGTGAATGAGCATCCGCTGCTGTTGCGCGCGGTCGGCGTGCGTGAAATCGTCAGCGGCGCCGGCATTCTCAGCCAGCCAAGACAGGACGGCTGGCTGTGGTCGCGTGTCGCCGGCGATGTCATGGATTTGGCCTTGCTCGGCGTTGCTGCCAAAACCGTCAACCGGTTCGATGCCCGGCGGCGCCGGCGCATCGGAACCGCCGCCGTGGTGGTGACGGGAATTACCCTGTTCGACCTGATGTCGAGCATGCGCAAAAGCCGCCAGGCCGGCATGTCGATATCACCGTCGGCAATGCCCGGCGAAGTCGATATCCAGAAGAGCATCACGGTCAACCGCACAGCGGAGGAATGCTATCGCTTCTGGCGTGACTTCCAGAATTTTCCGCGCTTCATGCGGCACCTGGAAGAAGTGCGCGTCACCTCCGATACCCGGTCGCACTGGCGCGCAAAAGCGCCGGCCGGCGCCAGCGTCGAATGGGATGCGGAAATCACGGTGGACCATCCGGGCGAACTGCTGGCCTGGCATTCGCTGGAAGGCGCCGATATCGACAACGCCGGCACCGTGCGCTTCGAGCCTGCGGCCGGCGGGCGCGGCACGGTGGTGCTGGTCGACCTGCTGTACCGGCCGCCGGGAGGCAAGGCGGGTTCGCTACTGGCGAAACTGTTCGGCGAAGAGCCGGAGCAGCAGATCGAGCAGGATTTACGGCGCTTCAAGCAGCTGATCGAAACCGGCGAGATCCCGACCACAACTGGCCAGCCTTCCGGCCCGCGCAGCATGATTTCGCGCTTGTTGTTCAAGCAAGGAGAGCCAGGATGAGAGCGAATGTCTGGCATGGCAAGAACAAGCTGCAGGTCGATAACGTCCCCGACCCGAGCATCCTGAATCCGCGCGACGCGATCCTCAAGATCACTTCGACCGCCATTTGCGGCTCGGACCTGCATCTGCTGGACGGCTATGTGCCGACCATGGAAAAGGGCGATATCCTCGGTCACGAATTCATGGGGGAAGTGGTCGAACTGGGCAGCGCCGTCTCCAATCTCAAGGTCGGCGACCGGGTGGTGGTGCCGTTCACGATCGCCTGCGGCCACTGCCTCAGTTGCGAGGAAAAACTGTATTCATTGTGCGAGAACTCCAACCCGAATGCGTGGATGGCGGAAAAGATGTGGGGCCATTCCGCTTCCGGCGCCTTCGGCTATTCGCACCTGACCGGCGGTTATGCCGGCGGCCAGGCCGAGTATGTGCGCGTGCCGTATGCCGACGTCGGCGGCTTCAAGGTGCCGGACGACATGAGCGACGATCAGGTGCTGTTCCTGTCCGATATCCTGCCGACCGGCTGGATGGCTGCCGAGAACGCCGACATCGAACCGGGCGATGTAGTGGCGATCTGGGGTTGCGGCCCGGTCGGATTATTCACCATCCAGAGCGCGTTCCTGCTGGGCGCCGAGCGCGTGATCGCCATCGACCGCTTCCCCGAGCGCCTGCGCCTGGCGGAAAAGCTGCGGGCGGAAACGCTCAACTACGAGGAAGTCAGCGTGCTGGAAGCCCTGAAGCAGATGACCGGCGGACGCGGGCCGGATGCCTGCATCGACGCGGTCGGCATGGAAGCGCATGGCTCGGGCATGGTCGGCGCCTATGACACGATCAAGCAGGCGGTGCGGCTGGAATCCGACCGGCCGATCGTGCTGCGCGAAGCGTTCATGGCCTGCCGTAACGGCGGCACCGTCTCGGTTCCCGGCGTGTATGGTGGTTTCATCGACAAGATTCCGTTCGGCGCGGTGATGAACCGCGGGCTGACCATCAGGACCGGGCAGACTCACGTGCACCGCTACATGCAGCCGCTGCTCGAACGCATCCAGAAAGGCGAAATCGACACCACCTGCGTCATTACCCACCATATGCCGCTGGATGATGCGCCGCACGGCTACGACATTTTCAAGAACAAGCAGGATGAGTGCATCAAGGTGGTGCTGAAGCCGTAAGACTGCGAATTTTCGATAACAGGGCATCCCGCTCGAAGGGTTTGACCAGCAAGCATCTACCGCAGTAACTGATTGAGCGCATCACTCGCCACCAGAATTTCTGCAGCCGCGTTCATGCTGCATTTGCCAGCAGAGCGCCGCGGCGGTTCTCCCATTCACACAACCAGCGGGGCAACTCGGCTGCCGGCATCGGCTTGCCGACCAGGTAGCCCTGCGCCACGTCGCAACCGCTGGCGCGCAGCAGATCCCAGTCGGCCCGTTCTTCCACGCCTTCGGCCACCGTTTTCATGCCCATCTGGCGCGCCATGCCGAGGCTGGCTTCCAGGATTACCTGCAGGTAGGCATTGCGGCTGGCGCCATGGACGAAGCCACGATCGATCTTCAGCTCGGTAAACGGGATGTCGCGCAGCTGCGCCAGCGACGAGTGGCCGGTGCCGAAGTCGTCGATCGACAGGTCGATATGCTTCAGGCGCAGCCGCGTCAGGATATCCAGCGGCGACAGCGGGTCCTTCATCAGGCGGCTTTCCGTCACCTCCAGCACCAGATGCCTGAGCGGCATGCCGGCCGCCGCTGCCTCGCGCTCGACCATGTCAGGGAAATCGAGCGAGTCCAGGTTGTCCATCGAGATGTTGATGGCCACCTGCAGCGGCAGGCCGCCGGCATGCCAGGCGCCGCCCTGGTGCAGGGCGGCGGTCAGCACTGTCCGCGTCAGATCGTCGATCAAGCCATGGTCTTCGGCAATCCCGATGAACTGGTCTGGTTCGACCAGGCCATCGTCAGGATGCTGCCAGCGCACCAGGGTTTCGACGCCGATCAGCGCGCCGCTGGCCAGGCTGACCTTCGGCTGATAGTGGTTGAGCAGCTGGCCGTTGTCGATTGCCAGGCGCAACTGCTGCGGCGTATAAGTTCTGTGCACCGCATGCGGTTGGCTGGCAACGTGCAAGGCATGGCGTGCCAGCAGTTCCTGCAGGGTGTGTGGGGAAACCGGCTTGTTGAGCGCGCCCAGCACGTCCAGATGGTGTGCCCGGGCCAGCCTTTCCGCGGTGCGCAAAATCCGCTCGTCTTCGCCGCTCACCAGGGTTAGTCCGCCGCGGTAGCCGATGCGTACCAGCTGGCGCACGAATTCGATGCCATCCATTTCCGGCATTTGCAGGTCGCAAAATACCAGGCCGAAGCGGGCGGCATCGCTCTCCAGCATGGCGATCGCTTCCCGGGCGCGCATGCACTGGATGATATTGACGAATCCCAGGTTGGACAGCTGGCGTGCCAGCAGCTGGAGCGCGAAGCTGTCGTCGTCAACCAAGAGGGTTTTCATGGCTCGCTCCCGCCAGTTTTTCTGCGCTTTCCGCCTGCAAGCCGGCAAGCTTGCTTTTTACCGCAGCCACAGTCATTTCAAATTTCGGCATGCCGCGCAAGAATGCCGCTTCGTCGTCAGCCCTGGCTGCTTCTTCCAGCTCCGCGCATGCGTCGGCCAACGCCAGTGCGCCCACCGAACGCGACGACGACTTGAGCTTGTGGACGATGCTGCCGGCCAGGCCGATGTCGCCTTCGCAGGCTGCGCGACGCAATTCTGCGGCCTGCAGCCGGGTGCTGGCCAGGTATTCGGTCAGCAATTCGTGCACCGCGTCTTCGTCGTCTCCTACCAGCGCTTTCAGTATGCCGATATCGACAGCGCTGGATGTGGCGGCGTCATGGTTCGACGATCCGGCAACGGCGGCCGTCTTGCCGGCTGGCGCCATCCATTTCTCCAGCGTCTTCTGCAGCACATCAAGCTGTACCGGCTTGGTCAGGTAGCCATCCATGCCGGCGGCAAGTGCGTGCCCGGTTTCGCCGCGCAGCGCATTGGCGGAAAGCGCCAGGATCGGCAGGCGGCGACCCGCAGGTTCTTCGGCTCGGATCGTCATCGCCAAGCCATAGCCGTCGAGCACCGGCATGTGCAGGTCCGTCAGCAGCAAGGCATGCTTGCCGTTGCGCCACAGACGGAGCGCTTCGGCGCCATTGTCGGCCACTTCGGCGGCATAGCCGAGCAGGCCCAGTTGGCTCAGGATGACTTTCTGGTTAATGGCGTCATCCTCGGCCACCAGAATAAGTCCGCTGCCAGAGCGTGCCTTGTCAACCCCAGTAATGGTGGAGGCTTGCGTTGCCGTTTCGTCGTAGACATTATCGTCCGGCATGGCGGGCGCCGCGCGGCCGGCTGCCATGGCCACGGCATGCAGCAGATTGCGCCGGGGCAGCGCATCGGCATCCATACTCACGACGTTGGGCGTATCGATGCGCGCCTGCCGGCGGCTGCCGCGTGTCAGTAGCAAGAATCGCACATCGGGCGCATCGGCAAAGGCTTCCTGCAGCGCCAGCTGCGCCGCCTGGCGGTCGATGGCGTCATGCACGACCACCACCGGCGCCGCAGTCCCTACCGTCATTGCGGCGGCGTCCCGGGCATTGGCGGCGATGTTCGCCTGGACGCCCTGCGGCAGCAGGTAGGCGCGCAGGTCGGTAGCGGCGAGATGCGGGCTCTCGACCACGATGCACTGCACTCCGTTCAAATCCGGGAATTCCGGCCGCGGCTGTTCGGCGGCGAGTTCGAATGGCAGGATGACGGTGAAAGTCGAACCGATGCCGGGCGTGCTGTCCACCTTGATCTCGCCGTGCGCCAGTTCGACCAGGCGCTTGCAGATGGCCAATCCGAGGCCAGTGCCGCCGAAACGGCGGGTGGTCGAAGCTTCTGCCTGCGTGAAGGCGAAAAAAAGCCTGTCCAGCTCTTGGTCGGATATGCCGATGCCATTGTCGATGACGCGGAAGGCGATTTTCAGCGGCGCCGCCTGCGCCACTTCCGCCCTCAGCCAGACGCGGCCGCTGGTGCCGGCCCTCCCGCCGGAAAACTTGATGGCATTGCCGAGCAGGTTATACAGCACTTGCCGCAGCCGCATATCGTCGGCCATCACCCGTTCGGGAATCTCGGGCGAGATGAACACATCCAGTTCGACGCCTTTGCGCGCCGCCACCGACTGCAGCGAAGTGCAGATGCCTTCGGCCAGGTCACGGATGCAGACCGGCGTGCGGTCCAGCTCGAAGCGGCCGGCCTCGATCTTGGAAAAATCCAGGATATCGTCGATCAGGCTCAGCAACACGCCCGCCGATTCGCGGATGGTCTGCACCATTTCGGCCTGGTGCGTCGACAGCCTGCTGCGCGCCAGCACCTCGGCCATGCCGAGCACCCCATTCATGGGCGTGCGGATTTCATGGCTCATGGTGGCGAGGAATGAACTCTTGGCGCGCGACGCCGCTTCCGCATCGGAGCGGGCCTGCATGAGCTGCGCCTCGCTTTCCTTTTGCCGGGTGATGTCGAAGGCGATGCCCAGGTAACCGATGATGTCATTCTGGTCGGTGCGCAGCGCGGTAATCGACAGGAAGACCGGGATGTGCGCGCCATCCTTGCGGACATAGATCCATTCCTGTTCTTCCACTTGGCCGCGCCGGGCCTTGTTGATGAATACCTCGATGCCCGGCTCGACCGGCTCGCCCAGTTCAATGCTCAATGCATGGGCGCGCTCGCGGCATTCCTGCTCGTCGTGGTAGAACGCCGGCGTGACCTTGCCGATGAGATCTTCGGCACGATAGCCCAGCATGCGTTCGGCCCCCACGTTGAAGGACCTGATGATGCCTTCGCGGTCGGTGGTGATGATGGAAATGCGGGCGCTGTCGAGAATCGCCTTCTGGAAGGTGGTTTTTTCCAGCAGCAGCGCTTCCTTGCGCCTGAATTCGGTGATGTCGGTGATCTGACCGAAAAATCCCTGCACCTGTCCACTGTCGTCGAAATGAGGGGCCAGATAGACGCGCACGTCGTGGGCGCCGCTGTCGTCAAACACCTGATGTTCGAGCCGCACTTCCTGTCCCGCCAGCACCTGGTCGATGTAGCTTTCAATTTGCGGGTATACCTGCTTGCCCAGCACCTGTTGCAGGGTGGCGCCGACGATGGCTGCGTTGCCGCTGTCGCGACCGACAGATTGGGCGTAAGCCTTGTTGTGATATTTGAAGCGCCTGTCCCGATCGACGTAAATGATCATGCCTTCCACAGAGTCGACGGTAAGCCGCAATATTTCACTGCTTTCCTTTTGCTGCAGTTCCGCTCGCTTGCGCGCGCGTACCTGCCTGATTGCGTTCAGGTACGTCGGCACCAGCATCAGCAAGCCGACGGCGACCATGCCGCCCAGTGCCAGCAGGGTGTCGTGGATGCGGCGCTGCATCCGTTGGTTGTCGGCGTTGAACTCGCGCAGGGTGCCATTTGAAATATCGCTGACATGCTGAAAGAAATCCCGGCGCTCCTGGGTCATCAGGTTGGCGTCCTTGCCGACAGGCCGGTCCGGCAGCGTGGCGTCCAGCGCCGGATCCCGCATGGCGGCGAAGACTGCCGCCATCTGCTGCTGCCTGCGATGCTGTTCGGGCATGTTTCTGAGCATGGGTTCCAGCGTGGCGATATCGTTGCTGAGGTCCTTCAGCAGACGCCTGTTATCGTCCAGACGGGCCGGGTTGCCGGTGGTGTCATAGCTGCGCGCCGCCAGTTCCGCATTGACGTAGTTTTCCCGGATCCGGTGCGTGACTTGCAGAATACTGTTGATTTGTTGCAGGCGCAGGGTCGATTCCCGCGATTGCGACAGCGCGCCGTAAAGCAGCAGACTCATCCCAATGATCACCGAGACAGTCGTCAGGAATCCGAGATGAATGATGCGTTCCATGCTGGAAAATCCTTTGTGCCGCCGTCGCGGCCGCCGCGCTTGCTGTCTGTTCGGTGAATGGAAGAAGGGAAGGAACACCGCTCATCGAAAGATGAATGACAAGGGTGAGCACGCTGCACACTTCAGCTTGTGGCGATGATTCTGGTAGTTAACGCGGAATAATGCAAGGAATAGGACGGACGATGCACCAGAGTTTGCGTGGAAATGGAACTGGAGCCGTCTTGCAATACGTGCCCGCATCGCGGCAACGGGCACGGGCAAGCCTGTCGAAATGAAAAATGGCTTGCTTTCCACAGCAATGGCTTCAGTGCAGTGGCTGCGGAAGCATCAATGGCGAGCGCAAGCTGATTATCTGGCGCACATCATCTTCATCCACCACTTCCACGCTGTTCAGACCCGCCGCGTCGATATCGACGTAGACTTCCTGCGGATGCTGGATCATGTGGTCGAGCCCTTCCATGACGACTTCGAAGATGTCGTTTTTCGGGTCATAGACGATCCCGTACAGCGGCAGCCATTCGGCCTCGATTTGATGGCCGAGCTTGAGGGAATCCACGGCGATTTCGGCAGTCTTGCCTGTCAACATTTTTGACATTGCATCAAAGTAAGGGTGCCATGCTTCCTTCTGCAGTTTTGAAATGCTCATGTCCATCTCCATTATGTACTATTGCCGTTGTAATGTATTTAGGCATGCAAGCTCGGCAATTGTTCCTCGCCTTCATGAAGAAAGCCTATGGCGATTTCAAGTAATCGACGTCGGTGGTGGCATGTTCAGGGAGTAGGTCGGCGGTAATTCAGCAATTCCAGCGCGACCCGATACGCCTCCGCTTCGGCCAGTTGTTCCGTAGGAAAAATCGTCTGCAGGGAAACATGACGCCTTGGAAAAATCATGTTGCGGTGCATCGGATTGGGCGACGGCCCATACACCGTCACATAAGCGCCCCAGCCATTACTTGCAGGCAACCGGTCTCCTTCATACTCAATTTCATATTTACCGATGATTTCCAGTGGCATTACCTCTCCTGCATAAAAATTACCTTTAAGCAAACGCGTATGGCCTATTGATGCGTCATGCTGGCTTAAGTGCTATAAATAATGAATAATGAAGAATCACCATTGCCCATGGAGAACCATCATGCCTACTGAAGAATATAAGCGCCGCACCGGGAAACAGCTGACTTATAGGATTGAGTATGACCAAGGTGAATACTTCATCTACCGCGACGGCTTCATGAAAAAGTCTTTTCCGGATGCCATGGTGACCGGCATTTCCCAAAAAGAGGCCAAGCCGGAGCTGATGCTCAAACTTGCCATCGGCGATATCGAAGCCTTGAACGGCATGGATGAATAGGAGGCTACGATGCAAACCACATTCCAGACATCGGATTCCGGCCAGGCCGTGATCCAGAACGCCACTGCAATCGGCAGTGAAAAGCTGGTGGTGACTCTGCACCCGGAAAGCGATTCTTCGGTCGCTATCCAGATTCGGGAAGACACCGGCGGGCAGGATCTCGTATCGAGCGAGATCACCATCAACCAGGCAGGCTTGCAGCAACTGGTGCAGTGGCTGCGCGCGCAGGGCGTCGTGGATTGATTAAAAAAGGGGCACATCGCAATGCGCCCCATGGTTCGGCTGCCCATGCGGCAGCCTTCGCTTACCGCGTGACCGGCTTGTAGCGCACCCGCTTGGGCTTGGCGCCTTCCTCGCCCAGGCGCTTGATCTTGTCGGCTTCGTATTCCTGGTAATTACCATCGAAGAAAGTCACTTGCGAATTGCCTTCGAAAGCCAGGATATGCGTGGCGATACGGTCAAGGAACCAGCGATCGTGCGAAATGACCAGCACGCTGCCGGCGAACTCCAGCAAGGCATCTTCGAGCGCGCGCAGGGTTTCCACGTCAAGGTCATTGGATGGTTCATCCAGTAGCAGCACGTTACCGCCCATGAGCAGGGTCTTGGCCAGGTGCAGGCGGCCGCGTTCGCCGCCGGAGAGATTGCCGACGACTTTCTGCTGGTCGCCACCCTTGAAGTTGAAGCGTCCCAGGTAAGCGCGCGCCGGCATCTCGAAACGGCCCACGGTCAGGATGTCGGCGCCGTTGGAAACATCGTCGAACACGGTCTTCTTGTTTTCCAGCTGCTCGCGCGACTGATCCACCAGCGAAATCTTGACGGTCGGGCCCTTGACGACTTCGCCGCTGTCCGGCTGTTCGACCCCCGCAATCATCTTGAACAGCGTCGATTTGCCGGCGCCGTTGGGGCCGATGATGCCGACGATCGCGCCGGCCGGGATCTTGAAGCTGAGGTTGTCGATCAGCAGGCGGTCGCCGAAGGCTTTCGAGACATTCTTGAACTCGATGACTTCATTGCCCAGGCGTTCGGCCACCGGAATGAAGATCTCCTGGGTCTCGTTGCGCTTCTGGTATTCGTGTTCGGACAGTTCGTTGAAGCGAGCCAGGCGTGCCTTGCTCTTGGCCTGGCGTCCCTTCGGGTTTTGCCGCACCCACTCCAGTTCCTTGGCAATCGTCTTTTGCCGCGCCGATTCGCTGGATTCTTCCTGCTTCAGGCGTGCTTCCTTCTGTTCCAGCCAGGAGCTGTAATTGCCTTTCCACGGAATGCCATGGCCACGGTCCAGTTCGAGAATCCACTCGGCGGCATTGTCGAGGAAGTAGCGGTCATGGGTGATGCCCACCACGGTGCCGGGGAAGCGCTGCAGGAATTGCTCCAGCCATTCCACCGATTCCGCATCCAGGTGGTTGGTCGGCTCGTCCAGCAGCAGCATGTCGGGCTTGGACAGCAACAGGCGGCACAGCGCCACGCGGCGTTTCTCGCCGCCGGACAGCACGCCGATCTTGGCGTCCCACGGCGGCAGGCGCAGCGCGTCGGCGGCCATTTCCAGTTGCTGGTTCAGGCTGTTGCCGTCGGATGCGGCGATGATCGCTTCCAGGCGCGCCTGCTCGGCGGCCAGCGCATCGAAGTCGGCATCTTCCTCGGCATAGGCGGCATACACGGCATCCAGCTTGGCTTGCGCTTCGAACACTTCACCCAGCGCCGATTCCACCGCCTGGCGCACCGTATGCTCGGGATCGAGTTGCGGTTCCTGCGGCAGGTAGCCGATGTTCAGGCCCGGCATCGGGATGGCTTCGCCCTCGATATCCTTGTCGATGCCGGCCATGATTTTAAGAAGGGTCGATTTGCCCGAACCATTCAGGCCGAGCACGCCAATCTTGGCGCCGGGGAAAAAAGACAGCGAAATATCCTTGAGGATGTGGCGCTTGGGCGGGACGATCTTGCCCACGCGGTTCATGGTGTAGACGTAGTTGGCCATTATAGATACCGGGAATGACTGCAGAAATGAAGAGTGCAAGCATACCCTATCTGCATCCCGAGAGAAAACCCTAGTATTTCACTAGGTCAAGATTGATCTGAATCAAGTGAAATCCTTGGCCGGAACACTATCTTCCTTTCATGTTGTTGAGATTACTAATTAATTAGAGAAAAGGAAGCATCATGAAAAAGACTGCAATCGTTCTTGCTCTTTCCGCAATGGGAATGCTCGCTGGCGAGGCAATGGCCCAGCAAAGTCCGTGGCAAGTCCGCGTGCGCGCCGTGCATATCGATCCGGCAGATAAATCTGCGGCGATTCCGGGTCTGGCCGGCGAAAACGCCATCACCGTCAGCAACAAGACCATTCCGGAAATCGATATTTCGTATTTCTTCACGCCGAATATTGCGGCTGAACTGATCCTGACCTATCCGCAAAAGCATGATGTCCACCTGAACGGTACCCGTCTCGGCAGCTTCAAGCACCTGCCGCCGACACTGACCGTGCAATACCACTTCACTCCCAATGCGACGTTCAGCCCGTACGTCGGCGCCGGTGTCAACTACACCCGCATTTCCAGCGTCAAGCTGCTCAATAACACCGTTGATCTGGAAAACAACAGCTTCGGCTTCGCCCTGCAAGCCGGCGTCGATTACAAGCTCGATAAGAACTGGTCGCTCAACTTCGACATCAAGAAAGTGCAGATCCGTAGCGATGTGGTTTCGGGCGGCACCAAGATCAGCCGCGTGAAAGTCGATCCGCTGCTGGTTGGCGTCGGCGTCGGTTACCGGTTCTGATAAAACTGTTCCGAGACAGCTAAAGATGTAAAAGAGCCGGCCGCAAGGCCGGCTCTTTTCATTGGGGCCATCAACCGGCGAGCGCCTTGCCTGCCCAGTTGCGCCATAGGCCTTCGAACGAATATACCGCCAGGCCGCCCCAGATCAGGGCAAAGCCCACCAGCCGGGCGCCGCCGAAAGGCTCGTGGTAAAGCGCCACTCCCAGCAGGAATTGCAGGCTGGGCGCAATGTATTGCAACAGTCCCAGCAAGGACATGGGAATGCGGCGCGCGCCGGCGGCGAACATCAGCAGGGGAATGGCGGTAATTGGCCCGGCCGCGGCCAGCAACAGTTGCGTGGATAGCGGCGCGCCGCTGAAGGCATTGTTGCCCACGCTGCCTTGCCAGGCAAGGTAGGCACATGCCGCCGGAAACATGAGCAGCGTTTCCAGCGTCAATCCTTCCATCGCGCCGAGACGTGCGGTCTTGCGCAACAAGCCGTAGGCGCCGAAGGTGGCGGCCAGCAGCAGCGCAACCCACGGCAGGCCGCCGCTTTGCCAGGCCAGCCAGGCCACGCCGGCCGCCGCCAGGCCAACAGCGCTCCACTGGATCGGCCGCAGGCGCTCGCCCAGCAAGACAAAGCCGAGCATGACATTGACCAGCGGCGTAATGAAATAACCCAGGCTGGCATCGACCACGCGCCCCTGGTTGACCGCCCAGATATACACGAACCAGTTCAGCGACAGCAGCAGCGCGCTGAGGGCGAAGCCGCCGAGAATTTTGCGGTCGCGCAGCGCGCGGCCCAGCCAGCTCCAGTGCTGGCGCGCCGTCAGCACGATGGCCAGAAATAGCAGCGACCACACTACGCGATGCATCAGAATCTGCAAGGGCGGTACGCTTTGCAGCGCCTTGAAGTACATCGGAAACAAGCCCCACACCGTATAGGCTGCGGCAGCATATAAAAGGCCGGAATTCATGAAAGGAAAGGGAATCCGCGACAAGCGGGGGAAGCCATTATCGCATCATTGCCGAAAGCGACTGACCCGGCAAAGAGGGAATGTCAAAAAAGAAACTGCCGCGCGGATTGACCGGCGCGGCAGTGCAAGAACAGGAACAAGCTGTCGGCGGCAATCAAGCCGCTTCAAGCCGCTTATGACTGGAACGCGTCTTTTCGGTCCCGGACTTCGTCCTTTTCCATTTCTTCAGCGACGATGCCCTCGGGAGCATCCGCCTCTTCGTCGGTTTCCCGATTGAGGTGGGCGCGCATGCGTTCGCTATCGAGGTCGCCGGTCCACTTCGCCACCACCAGGGTTGCCACGCTGTTGCCGATCAGATTGGTCAGCGCGCGCGCTTCCGACATGAAGCGGTCGATGCCGAGAATCAGCGCAAGACCCGCCACCGGCACGCCGCCGACCGCCGACAGGGTGGCGGCCAGTACGATGAAGCCGCTGCCGGTCACGCCGGCCGCACCCTTGGATGTCACCAGCAATACTGCCAGCAAGGTGAGTTGCTGCGTCAGCGTCATTGGCGTATCGGTGGCCTGGGCGATGAACATGGCCGCCAGCGTCAGGTAGATCGAGGTGCCGTCCAGGTTGAAGGAATAACCGGTGGGCACGACCAGGCCGACCACGGATTTTTTCGCGCCGAGGTTTTCCAGTTTGGCCATGATGCGAGGCAGCACCGATTCCGACGACGAGGTGCCCAGCACGATGAACAGTTCTTCCTTGATGTACTTGATCAGCTTCCAGACATTGAAGCCGTGCACGCGCGCGATGGCGCCCAGCACGCCGAAGATGAAGAACAGGCAAGTCGCGTAAAAGGTTCCCATCAGCATGCCGAGCGACATCAGCGATTGGACGCCGTATTTGCCAATGGTAAAAGCCATGGCGCCGAAGGCGCCGATTGGCGCGACCTTCATGATGATGCCAACGATGCCGAACAGGACGGAGCCGATTTTCTCGATGAAATGGAACACCATGTTGTTGCGGCCGCCGAAGTGGTGCAGGGCAAAACCGAACAGAATGGAGAACAGCAGCACCTGCAGGATATTGCCCTTGGCGAAGGCATCCACCACGCTGGAGGGAATGATGTTCAGGAAAAACTCGGTGGTGCTTTCCATCTTGCTCGGATCCGTATAGGCGGCAAGACTCTTGGTATCCAGCGAGGTGGGATCGATGTGCATGCCGGCGCCCGGCTGCACCAGGTTGACGATGACGAGACCGATGATCAGCGCCAGCGTGCTCACCACTTCAAAATACAGCAAGGCCAGGCCGCCGGTCTTGCCGACCTTTTTCATGTCTTCCATACCGGCGATGCCGATCACCACGGTACAGAAAATGATCGGCGCGATGATCATCTTGATCAGCTTGATGAAGCCATCGCCCAGCGGCTTCATCGCCGCGCCGGTTTCGGGATAGAAATGACCAAGCAAAATGCCGATGACAATGGCGACGATGACCTGGAAGTAGAGAGAACGGTAGAACGGTCTGTTTTGCTGCGTTTTGGCTTCCGGTGGGGATGCTGGTAGTGATTGTGGATGCTGCATGATGTGTCGCCTCTAGGATTAGTTATGAAACTATTTGAAAAAAATGGTGTTAATACGTTCCAAATGTTTGTCCGGCACACAGTTTCTGCGTTTGGCGGACAAATATTGAGGAAAGGTGTAAGTAATAGCTCGCGGGTATTAAAAACAAGGATTAGGTGCGCGTGAGTCCATCCGCCATCATCACCATCATCACCAGTGCCGCCAGCAGCAGCGTGCGCCGCAAACTGTGCGGTTTTTTGCTTATCGGGAAGGAACCGCGTTCGCCTCCCGATATACCTTGACGATCAAATCCTTGCCGATGCGATCCCCCATTTCCCTATGTACCGGAAGCAGGGCTTTGCGCCATTCCGCCATTTCCGGCTCCGACAGAACATGGACGGCAGTCTTGCCGGATTTCCTGATCGCTTCCAAGGCCTCTTCATTCTCCTTCTGCGCGATCGCATTGCCGTATCTGGTCGCCTCGATCATCGCGCCCTGCAGCGCATTCCGTATCTCGGTCGGCAAGCCATCCCAGAACTTCTTGTTCACGATGACTGCATAGCCGAGGTAGCCATGGTTGGATACGGTCAGATGGCGTTGTAATTCATGCATGTGCTGCGTATGAAAATTGGATGGCAGGGTTTCGGCGCCATCGACTACACCGCTGCGCAGGGCCTGGTTGACCTCGCTGAAAGACAAGGCTTGCGGGCTCGCGCCCAGCGCGCGCATTTGCGCATCCAGCACTGTCGACTGCTGAATGCGCATCTTCAAACCCTTGAAGTCGGCCGGCGTGTGCATCGGCCTGTTGGCCGACATGACCTTGAAGCCGTTGTGCCAGAACGTCAGGCCGGTGATGCCCTTGGTTTCCAGCTTCTTCAGCAAACGACGGCCGATCGGCCCTTCGGTAATGCGATAGAGCGCTTCCTGAGTCGGAAAGATAAACGGCAGGTCGAAAACCTCGAACTCGCGCACGCCGAGCGGCCCGAACTTGGCCAGCGATGGCGCCAGCATCTGCACGGCGCCCAATTGCAGCGCTTCCAGCTCTTCCTTGTCTTTGTAGAGCTGGCTGTTCGGATACACATCGATGTGGACGCGGCCGCCCGTGGCCTTTTCCGCCAGTTGCTTGAAGCGCTCAGCTGCCTTGCCCTTGGGAGCGTCGGCGGTAACGACATGGCTGAACTTGATGACGATCGGCGCCGGCGCTTGCGCATGGGCGCCGCCGCCAGCAATCGCGGCGGCGAACGCGAGTAACGATGCAACGAGTTTCATGGGGTGGCCAGGCTCGAGATAGACTTCTGATGCTGCCATTTTCATCGCTCTCAACGGGCATCACAACTGTGGATAACCACAATGCCGTGCCCGCGGAACAGTGCTTGACACTCGGCTATACTGGCGGCTGACGCCGTTACGGCAGCGCTCATCATGCTCAATAAACAACTCGACACGCTGTTCACTTTCGGCATTCCCGGTCGCAGGCGGGTATGGCATTGGCTGGTGCCGATGCTGCTGGTACTGCTATTCCTGTCGACCATGTTGTGGCTGCCCTGGCAGGCGCAGCAGATGGAAGCGACCGAGCGACAGGAAAAGCTGATCGCCGACACGCTGTGGGTCGAACAGACTATCCGCTTCCAGCTGGAGCGCGACGAAGACAGCATCCGCCTGATCGGCAATGAGATCAGCGGCGGCGGCCTGTCCGGCAAACGCCTGCAGGACCGGATGACGGTCCTGACCCGCAACAATCGCGAACTGAGCCGCATCATCTGGCTGGGTCCGCAAGGGCGGAGCGTCGCCTCCACCGACGAAGCGCAGATTTCGATCAACGATTTGTCCGCCAGTTCGCGCGTCACGGCCGAACGCGCCCGCGCCACCAGGACACCGCAATACAGCCAGCCGGCAGCGCCATCCGGCCTGAACGAGCCGATGTTGATGGATTATCACGTGCCGCTGTATGTTGGCGAAAAGTATCTGGGCAACCTGGTCGCCCAGTATTCCGTGGCCAGTATTCTGGAAGAAATGGTGCCCTGGTGGTTCGCGCAAGACAATGAAATCCTGCTGGCCGACGGCAACGACAATGTGATCGCCAGGCGTGCGGCTGGCGGTCCGGGGCGCGGTGTCTACACGCACAGCCGCGCGCTTGACCTGCCATATGCCAGCGTCACGCTGCGCACCAACAGTATCAAGAGCGAGCCCACGCTCCTGCCCAACCTGCTGGTCGGATCGGTGATTGCGTTGTCGGTCGGCCTGATCTGGAGCCTGATCGCACTTTGGCGCGACATTAACCGCCGGCTTGCGGCGGAAGGCGCATTGCGCAGGCAGGTCGCCTTCCGCACGGCGATGGAAAATTCGCTGATGACTGGCCTGCGCGCGCGCGATCTCGAAGGGCGTATCACCTACGTCAATCCGGCGTTCTGCGAAATGGTCGGCATCCCCGAGGAAAAACTGGTCGGCAAGGCGCCGCCCATGCCCTACTGGGCCCCGGAGGCGATGGATGAATACCAACAGCGCTTCACGCAGGTACTGGCGGGAACCGTCACGCCGCAGCACCAGACGATTTTCCAGCGCTCCAATGGCGAACGCTTTCCGGTGCTGATTTTCGAATCGCCGCTGGTGGACGACACCGGCAAGCAAACCGGCTGGATGGGCTCCATGCTGGACATTTCCGACCGCGAGAGAGTGGAAGACCTGAACCGGCGCCAGCAGGAAAAACTGGAGGCCAGCGCCCGTCTTGCCACCATGGGGGAAATCGCCTCCACGCTGGCGCACGAGCTGAACCAGCCGCTGGCGGCCATTTCCAGCTATACCACCGGTGCGCTCAACATGATCGAGAGCGGCGCGGCCAAGGGCAAACAGCTCGATCCGGAAGTGCTCAAGCCCGCCCTGGAAAAGGCCAGCACTCAGGCGCAGCGTGCCGGCAACATCATCCGCAGCGTGCACACCTTCGTGAAGCGGCGCGAACCCAGCCGCGAGCCGCTCTCCGTGCAGTCGCTGATTGAAAGCGTGATCACGCTGGTGGAACTGCAGGCGCGCCAGTTCTTCGTCCATCTGCAGGTGCAGATCGACCCAGGCTTGCCGCGCGTGCTGGCCGACCGCGTGATGCTGGAGCAGGTCTTGCTCAATCTCACCCGCAATGCGATCGAAGCGATGCAGAACGTCGCGCCGGAGCGCCGTATCCTGCGCATCGTTGCCATGCTCGATACCGAATCACCGCAGCGCAATGTGGTCATTTCCGTCATCGACCAGGGCCACGGCATTCCCGAGGAAGTGGCGGAACGCCTGTTCTCGCCGTTTTTTTCCACCAAGGCCGAAGGCATGGGCATGGGCCTGAAAATCTGCCGCACCACGGTGGAATTCCATGGCGGAACGCTGGTTCATGCGCCAAACCCGGCCGGCGGCACGATTTTCCGGTTCACCCTGCCGGCGCTGGCCGAAGCGACAAGAGAATCGCATACCATCGAGCAAAAATAACGCATGCCTGCTTGCGGTAGAAGCATGAAATGCGCTTTGCGCATGGCAAGTTCACTATAATTGGAGCGAATCCGCAACGGATTCGAAAAACAAGAGGGGACTGCATGCTGCACATCGTTGACGACGAAGAGGTGATTCGCGACTCGCTCACCTGGCTAGCGCGTTCGCGGGCGATCGACACCAGCGCCTACGAAAGCGGTGCAGCATTCATCGCGGCACTCGACGCCAGAAAAGACCTCGACGCGCAGGGCGAATGCCTGCTGCTCGACGTGCGCATGCCGGACATGAATGGCGCCGTGCTGTTCGATACCCTGGTCTCGCGCGGCCTGACGCAGCGGCTGCCGGTGATTTTTCTCACCGGCCACGGCGATGTGCCGATGGCGGTTGATACCCTGAAGCGCGGCGCCTTCGACTTTTTCGAAAAACCGTTCAACGACAACAAGTTGATGGATCGTGTAGAAGAAGCGCTCGCGGCCTCGCGCGAAGCCGGCGCCGCCGCCGAAGTCCATACGCGCCTGGCCACGCTGTCGCTGCGCGAGCGCGAAGTGCTCGACCTCATCCTTGCGGGGAAGATGAACAAGGTGATCGCCGACGAGCTCGGCATCAGCATGCGCACCGTCGAAGTCCACCGCGCGCACATTTTCGACAAGATGAACGTCAAGACGGCGGTGGAGCTGGCACGCCTGCTGAAATAGCGCGGCTTGATGGTCAACGTGCGGGAGTCAGGAGCGTGCCAGTTTTTGACAATATCGCGTTGCCAAAAAGCATTACCGAGCAAGCTGAGCGGCATCATGAAACCGCATTTATTTCATGCATTTGCGTGATGGATGAGGCAAGCCGCTTCCATTAACGTGTGATTTCCTCAAATGGCTGACAAGCCAAGTCCAATACAGGAGACACACGATGATAATTGCAAGAAACATACTGGCCATGCTTGGCATGGCCGGAACGGTGCTGTTGACAGGCTGCGGCGGCGGCTCGTCCTCGCCGGCGGAAACATTCGCCGGTGGCACGTCGACCGCCGTCACCACCACCACCACTACCACACTCAATCAGGTAGCGACGCTCGGTGAAGGGGCGGTTGTCATCAACGGCATCCTGCCTTCCGACCCCAAGGAAAGCATTTACGTGCGCAAGGTCGGCCACGGTCCGCACACCATCGTGCTGGTGCCCGGCAATAACACTTCGGGTGCGACCTTCGAGGGCATGCTGGCGGTATTCCGCTCGGTCGATGCCTTCAACGATGCCTATACCGTTTACACCTTCGACTATCGCGGTAGCGGCAAGTCCAGCTACAACCGCAAGATCACTGCGCTGCGGGATTTCGCTCTCGACTTTGAGAAAGCCATGAACAGCATCACGGACTTTCCGAACTCGGGCGTGACGCTGGTCGGCTATTCGCTCGGTTTCGGCGTCGCGCTTGAAATGATCATCGCCAACCCCAGCCGCTACGCCAACCTGGTCGGCCTGGCCGGCATCGGCACGCGTGGCGTGCGCGTCTCCTTCAACGCCGGCCAGGCCGGCACCGACCCGCTCGGACAGGTCTGGGCCAACGGCGACTGGGTGAAGGTGAGCGACGACAGCAAGGGCACCGTCGCCACCGAATTCCAGCAGCGCTCCTGGCAGGGCGACCAGCGCACCTTCATCAATGTGCAGAACATCTGGGACATGCTTGTCTATAACGATGTCCTGAAATACGACATCACCCAGGCCTTCACGCCGGCGGCAATCACCGATCCGACCTTCCGCGCCTCGCCCAACTACACCAATTCGTTGTACGACGGCTTCAACATCCAGTACATGCCTGAGTCGCTCTACTATGCGCACAAGTTCAACGTTTCCGGCGCCGATGTCGTCAAGCCGGTGGCGAACGCCGATGGCGCCGTGGTGACGATTCCCGGCGACGGCCGCCTGGCGAATCTTCTGAGTGGCAAAAAAGCCATGCTGGCGAAAGCTTCCACCGACTTCGCCACTTGGCGCGGCGACCAGGTCATTTACGACAACTACACCGCGACCTCGAAGTACGACCTGAAGCAAGCCGGAGCGACGGTGGATGCGGTGATGATCAATCCGAACCAGGGCTTCGACCATGGCTTCCCGGTAGCCAGGCCGCTGGAAACGGTGCGCATGATCGATGCCTTCATCAAGGGGAGCTTGTCAGCCGTCAGCGCTTCGGCCGCTCTGGGCGGGGCCACGGTAAATTTCCATCCGCATGCCGAAACCGCGTGGGAGACCAGCGTCTTCACCGGCTTCTGATGCTCAGGGCGCCTGGTTCATCAGGCGCTGCGCCAGCGCCGCCTTGTCGTGCACATCCAGCTTGGCGTAGGCATTGCTGAGCTGGCTGCGCACGGTGTGCGGCGACACGCCCAGTTCGCGGGCGATTTCCTTGTTGCTCATGCCGGCGGCGAAACGGCGCGCCGCCGCGTATTCGCCCGGGGTCAATATGCCATGCTGCTCGATTGCGCGCGCCACGCACACCAGCCAGGCATCCTGGCGCCGCATCGTCACCTCGATGCGGCGGCCGCGATAGGACTGGCCGCGCGCGGCGCAATCCAGCACCGCCTGCGGCAGGCTCTTGTGCGCGCCGGCCGGCCATTCGCGCTCCAGCAAGGCATGGAATTGCGGATCGGCCGCCTCGATCAGGCCGCGCGGGTTGGCCAGGGCCGAGGCGCGCTGCGCATGCTGCGGGTCTTGCCGGTCGAGCGCGGCGGCGCGGTTAATATCCACCGCGCGCGAGACATGGAACCAGGCTGCGTGCAGCAGTTCCGCCTCGATCGACTGGAAGGCCGAGTTGTCGCTGCGGTACAGCACCATCCAACGGCCGTTGCGTTCGGCGCTGGGCGCATCGCCATACAGCATCAGGTGGCGCAAGCGGTGCCGGTGGGCGAAGGCATCGACTTCTTCCAGCCGGCGGTTTGCATACAAGACTTCGCAATCGACCGGCATCGGGCTGGCCAGTCCGGCAAGGAAGGCGCCGGTGACCGGATCGGCCGCCGATACGGCCTCGTAGTCGGCCAGCAGCGAAGCGTCGCGGTCATGGATGTGAGCATGCACGATATGCAGGTTGGCTTGCGCCTCGGCCTGGCTTTCGCCCATGCCGAACACCGCGCCGTCGAAATGGATCCACGGTTGCAGCAGGCGCAGAACCTCTTCCGGAAAACCCTGCAGGGAGGTGTTTTCCGCCACGTGGTAAAGATCGATCAGGGTGCGCGAGAATGCCTGCATCCAAAGCTCCATGCGCGCCGGCGGCAGCCACCCCGCGGCGTCAATAGAATAATGTTAGCAGGATATTATCAGAAGAATTCGACGCTATCGTTGGAAACGCCCGAATGCAGGAGACCTTGCGCCACCAGTTCCTCGTACTGGCAAACTTTGTTCCTGCCATGGCTCTTGGCATAGTAGAGCGCCTGGTCGGCGTGGCCGAGCAGCACCACCGGCGTCTGCGCCGAGATCTTGACGAAGCCGAGGCTGACCGTGACCTGGCCGACCTGAGGGAAATGGTATTGTTCGATGCTGGCGCGGAAGCGTTCGAATATCCGGCGCGCGTCTTCCAGCGTGGCCGAGCGCAGCAGGATCATGAATTCCTCGCCGCCAAAGCGGAAGATGCGGTCTTGCGCACGGAACGAGGTGCGCAGCAGGTTGGCCACCAGGATCAGCACTTCGTCGCCGTACAGATGGCCGAAGGTGTCGTTGATCCGCTTGAAATGGTCGATGTCGACCATGGCCATCCAGTGCTCGCGGGTTTCGTCGCAATTGCGCCGCTCGCCGCCATCCGGGCAGGCATTGTCCGGCGGCGCGATATAGGCAGTCATCTTCGAGAAATTTTCATCGAAGGTCTTGCGGTTCAGGAGGCCGGTCAGCGAATCGCGTTCACTGTAATCGAGCAGGCTCTGGAAATTGCGGTAGACGTTGAGGATGCCGCTCATGACATCCTTCATCGATTCGGTAAACGGCGTGGTGTTGACGATGTGCAGACAGGTGCTGACCTTGTCGTTCAGCCACACCGGAATCCACAATGCATATTTCCCATCGGCAGTGACTTCCTCAAAGCATTCGCGGTGCTGTTCGATACACGCCATCAGGGCCGGGAAAGAGGCAATCGGTTCGCCGCCCTGTTCGCCATCGACATGCTCGTCCACCGAGATTGCCTTGCCTTCCTTGAGCCACACGCGCGGCCGCACGAGCAAATCGTCACGCATGCGGAAAATTTCAAGCACGCGCGCCTGGCTGGCGCCGACCAGATCGCTGAGAGCGGAGATGACGGAAATATCCAGCAGATTGTGATCACGGTGTCCCGTGATTTCTACCAGATGTTTAAGAATATTTTCCATGCTCGGTGTCTGGGCCATTGGCGCTTCCATGTGCCGGCTATTGACTGCGCCGGTTCGCGTCCGGCAAGACGGCGAGCACATTTCAGCGACAAACATTTGCGTTCGATCGGCATTGACTCGGGCCTGAAGCAGGCCCATGGCGGCAGATTCCTGGCGTCAACCGATTACTTTTCATTTTATATGACTTTCCTGAAAAGAATGGTTTAGTTGACTTACGGCAATAAATTTGTGGCGTAGCTTGCACCAATTAAATACTTCACGAAAAACATACAGCAACAAATACAAGGCAAATGAAAAGCTTAGCACTGCCATTCCATGATAAATAATTCTCTCGAGAAACTAAATCTCTTTTCCTTGATATTTGTTAATAATTATTAACTCCACGCATTTAACTTTTTGAAAGGCAATTTTTTTAGTCATCGCTTCTTTCATGCGGCCAGAGGCCGTGACAAATTGTTCCTGTGCATGACAAGTGTTGTTCGCGAGACGCATTGGTATTGCATTTATGGACATAAAAAATCGGAGCTCGTAGACTGTCATTCTGGTAATAATGTTCTTCTGGCAAAGAATGACAAACAAGCGCTATGCCCATCCCTGCTGATTCCGTCATCGACGGTCGCCTGGCGCTGACCACGCCGGAAGGCGTGCGCCTGCTGCTGACGCCGGCTGGGCCGACGACCAGGGCCTGGGCCTGGCTGATCGATTTCCTGCTATGGCTCTTCGCGGTGTGGCTGATGGCGATCGTATTGCTGGGTTCGAAGCTTGGCCAGGGTGTTTATCTGATGCTGTTGTTCCTCAGTTACTGGGGCTATCCCATCATTTGCGAAGTTTATTTTGGCGGCCGCACGCTCGGCAAGCGCATTCTCGGCATCGAAGTCGTGCGCGCCGATGGCTTGCCGGTGGGCTGGCGCGAATCGGCTTTGCGCAACCTGATGCTGGTGGCTGATTTTTTGCCGGCCATGTACTTCGCCGGTTTGCTGTCGATGCTGTACGACGGCCGCAGCCGCCGCCTGGGCGATATCGTGGCAGGCACACAAGTCGTGTACACCGAACAACGCCAGGAGCGCGGCAAGGCCGCCACCACCAGGGTCGATGTCGCGCCGCTGGCCGCGCCGTATCCCCTGACGCCGGAACAGCAGCGCACCCTGGTCGACCTGTTCGAGCGCGAAAGCCGCCTGTCGCCGGAACGCCTGGAGGAGTTGGGCTCGCTGGCAGAACCGCTGACCGGGCTGACCGGAGAAGCTTCGCTGCGGCGTTTGCGCGGTATCGCGGCGGGGCTGACGGAATGAAGCAGAAACAGTTCGAAACCGAACATGCCGTTTTGTGGACCGACATCCAGTCCATCCTGCAGGGCAAGTCGCCCGAACTGGCTGCGCAGCTGCCGGCGCTGTACCGCCGGCTGTGCCAGTGCCTGGCGCTGTCCGGCCAGCGCGGGTATTCCCCGACGCTGACGGGTTATCTGCAGAACCTGGTGTTCGCTTGCCACAAGCGCCTGTACGGCGCCTCCACCGAGCGGCCGCTGACGCTGCGTAACTGGCTGCTGCAGGAAATGCCGCGCCAGGTGCGCCGGGAATGGCGGCTGCTGGCGCTGGCGCTGCTGGGGTTTTGGGGCGTTGCGCTGGCGCTTGGCTGGCTGGTATGGATCAAGCCGCATTGGGCCTACGCTTTCATGTCGCCGCAGCAGTTGCAGGATTTCCAGGCGATGTACCAGCCGGGCAAAATGAAGATCGGCCGCGGCGGTAGCGAAAGCGACGTGATGATGTTCGGGTTCTATATCTGGAATAACGTCTCGATCGGATTCCGCACTTTTGCTGCCGGCATCTTCGGCGGCATTCCGGCGCTGCTCAGCATCATCTTCAACGGCATGCACCTGGGCGTGGTGGCGAGCTGGCTCGGCAAGGACCCGGCTACGCGCGAGACCTTCAGCGCCTTCGTCATCACCCACGCCAGTTTCGAAGTCACAGGCCTGCTGCTGTCCGGCGTGGCCGGCATGCGCCTGGGCCTGTCGCTGATCGCCCCCGGCCGGCTGACGCGCCGGCATGCTGTCTTTGCCGCTGCCAGGGCAATATTTCCAGTGATTGTCGGCGCCGCCATGCTGACCGTGCTGGCGGCGTTCGTCGAGGCATTCTGGTCCGCCAGCGCAAGCATTTCTCCATCGGTCAAATATGCGGTCGGCGCAGGCTGCTGGGTAATGCTGATCGTCTTTTTTGCGCTGGCGGGCAGGACGAGGCGCTGATGCAGCTGGAGAAACTGCAAATCGATCTTCGTCCGCGTCCGAATGCCCAGGCGCTCGAGCTTGGCCTTGCCTTGTTGCGCGCGCATGCCGGCGTCGTCTACGCGGTGTGGCTGGCACTGTGGCTGCCGCTGGTCTTGCTGGGCGCGGGGCTGGCGTACCTGTTCCCTGAATATGGCAGCTGGTGGCTGTTGCTGCCGTGGTGGCTGCGCCCTCTGCTGGAACGGGCGCCTCTGTATGTCCTGTCGCGCCAGGTGTTCGGTGAAACCGTGTCCTGGCGCGAGGCATTGCGCGCCTGGCCGCGCCAGCTCGGCGGCGGCTGGTTCCGGCTGCTGACCTGGTGGCGCCCCTTTTTTGCCGGGCGCGGCTTGTACCAGCCGATCTGGCAGCTCGAGGGCGCGCGCGGCCAGGCTGCCGTGGCGCGCCGCACGGTCATCGGCGCAAGCGGCACCGCCGCTTCGGCTTACTGGTTCGGCGTGGCCTGCGCCCACCTGGAAGCCATCCTGCAGCTGGGGCTGATCGCCTTCATCGGCATTTTCCTGGCCGATGAAAATGCCATCAATCCGTTTGCCTACCTGTTCGGCGCTACATCGGCGACGCCGCTGCTGCTGGCGCTCAGCTTCGCCGGCTATGCGCTCAGCGGCGGCATTATCGGTCCCGTGTATGCCTCCTGCTGCTTCACGCTTTACCTGAGTCGGCGCGCGGCGCTGGAAGCCTGGGATATCGAAATCATGCTGCGCCAGATGAAGCCGTCTGCGACGATGACCGCGCGGCGCGCCGGCGCAGTCTTGCCGGCGCTGAGCGTGCTGGCTGCCGGCATGCTGGCGGCAGCGCTGCTGGCACTGGGGATGCCCGCGACGGCGCAAGCTGCCGGCAAGCCATCGGGCCGGACGGCGGCAGCAGAGCAATGCGCCGAGCCGGAATGGGCGAAGTCCAGGCGCACGCCGCGCCCGCCGGAGCGCAGCACCGAACAGGCCCAGCTGCGCCGCGAGCTGGCGCAACTCTATGCCACCGACGACTTGCGCAACTATCGCTGCGTCGAATCATGGGAGCTGAAGAAAGACGTGAAGGCGAAGCCGGTCAAGGATCTGGACAAGCCGGATTTGCCGGACCTGACTTTGCTTGCCGAGATCATCAGAATCTTGCTGATCGCTGCGGCCATCATGCTGGCGGCGTGGCTGCTGTACCGCTACCGCGGACAGTTCGCGGGAATATTCGGCCAGGCCGCCCTTGTGCGGGCTACGGAAATCGGCGGCCTCGACATTCGTCCTGAAAGCCTGCCGGACGATATCGTCGGTAATGTCCTTGCGCTGTGGCAGAAAGGCGAACGCCGCGCTGCGCTGGCCCTGCTGTATCGGGCCACCGTGTCGCGCCTGGCCAGCGAGGATGGCTTGCTGTTGACCCGCGGCGCGACCGAAGCCGATTGCCTGCGCCTGGCCGGCATGGCATGCCGCCAGCAGCGCCTCGGTGTCGGCCGCCTGCAGGTCGCCACCGGCGTCACCGCGCTGTGGCTGGACGGCGCCTACGGCGACCGCTGGCCGGGCACGGAAAAACTCAGCGCCAGCTGCATGGCCTGGCATGAACAGTTCGGCAAGGCCGCGGCCGGCAAGGCGGTGCCGGCATGAGTCATGCGCAGCGACAATGGTTGATTGCCGGGCTGGGGGTGCTGCTGATTGCCGCCGGCAGCCTGTGGTGGTACGCCAATTTTGAAAAGCGCTGGGTGGCGCGCCACCATGTTTCGGATGCCTTGCGCGACAATCCCATGCTGGCTGCCACGCGCCTGCTGTCCGGGCGCGGCTTCACTGTCACAAGCAAAACGACGCTGCGCGAAGCATTGCTCAAGCCGCTGCCGCAAGGCACCCTGCTGATCGCCGAAAACGGCGGCATCGTCAGTGCTGAACAGGTCGATCGTATGCTGGCCTGGGTCAGGCAGGGCAACACGCTGATCATGCGCCCGAAAGGGGAGAGCAGTGAGGCCGCCGATGCCGGGGACGATGATGGGAAGCGAAGCGGCAATCGAAACAGGCAGCGCGCGGAACAGGTCGAGGCCGATCCGCTCGGCGCCCGTTTCGGCGTGGCGCTCAAGCCTGCCGATTGCGACTGCAAGAAGGCCAGCCCTGCTCCGGCAAAGGACCCAGCCGCGGACGCTTCGGCCGGCTCTTCCAAGGAGGCAGAATCTTCAACGGCGCCGGCGGACCGCCTGGCCGATTTCACCTTGCCCGGCGCCACCTATCCGCTGCAGCTGGATGCATCTTATTACAGCATGAAACCGTACAAGCCCGGCCCTCGGCCGCTGCATGGCGACGCCGCCGGCGACGTCGTGCGCGTATATGCCGAAGGGCGCGGCTATGTGGTGCTGCTGGCGCAGAATTATTTCGACAATGATCATCTTGCCCGCTACGACCATGCGGAAATGCTGCTGGGCTTGGCCGGGCTGGCCAAAGGCACCCGCCCGGGCCAGCCTTCCGCGCAAGGGTTTCTCATCGTGCGCGGCCTCGACATGGCCAAGTGGTACGAGGCGCTCTGGGATAATTTTTGGCCCGGCCTGATCGGCATCGGCTGCGTGCTGTTGCTGCTGCTGTGGACGGCGCTGCGGCGCTTCGGGCCGACCTTGCCGGAGCCGGTGCTGGAAAGGCGTTCGCTGATCGAGCATATCGATGCCAGCGGCCGCTGGTTCTGGAAACTCGCGGGCGGGCGCAAATTGTTGCTGGGCGCGGCGCGCGCTGCTGCCAACAAGGCATGGCAGCGGCGCAGACCGGAATTGCTGCGCCTGCATCGCGACTTGCAAATCGAACGCCTGTCCCAGGATTGTCATCTCGCCGCTGCCGACCTTGTGAGCGCGTTGCGGCACCCGGCCGGCAAAACGCCCGCCGCCTTCACCCGCCAAATCCAAACCCTTCGACAACTGAGAAAATCCCATGAGCGCTAATCCGGTTTCAGCCGCCGCTGCGGCCAATGGCAGCAACGCCACCAACGTTGCTAACGCCGCCAACGCCATCCCGGCCGGCCTGTCTGCCGAGCATCTCCAGCAGGCAATTGACATCGTCCAGCGCATGCGCGAGCAGATCGGCCAGGCGATGGTCGGCCAGCAATCTGTCATCGATCAGGTGCTGGCCTGCTGCCTGGCCGGCGGTCACGTGCTGATCGAGGGCGTGCCCGGCCTGGGCAAGACGCTGCTGGTGAAGGCGCTGGCGCGCACCTTCGCCGGCAGCTTCTCGCGCATCCAGTTCACTCCCGACCTGATGCC
>DPRS01000072.1:0-38941 GCA_003537575.1 Oxalobacteraceae bacterium | reverse complement strand
GGAAGCGCAGCTCGACCGCTTTCTGGTGAAGGTGCGCATCGGCTACCCGAGCGAAGACGAAGAAGTGGCGCTGCTGCAGATGGTCACCCGCAACCGCATCGGCGACGGCCTTGATGTCGGCCAGGTCAATAGCCTGGTCAAGCCCGCTACCATCGTCACCCTGCAGCAGATCGTCGCGCAGGTGCGGGTCGACGCCGCCGTGGCCGGCTATGCCGTGCGGCTGGTGCGCGCCACCCGCGACTGGCCGGGCCTGGTGNNCCGCGCGGCTCGATCGCGCTGGTGCGGATCGCCCGCGCCATGGCGCTAATGGCAGGCCGCGACTATGTCACTCCGGCCGACATCAAGGCCGCTGTGCTGCCGGTGCTGCGGCACCGGGTTGCGCTGTCGCCCGAGAGCGAACTGGACGGACTCAGCAGCGATGATCTGCTGGCGGCGCTGATCGAGCAAGTCGCGGCGCCGCGCGCATGATCCCCTCGCGCAGCCTGCTGTACGCAGCCGTAGCCTGGACGCTGCTGGGTTTTGCCGCCAGCCTGTGGGCCGCGCTCGAGCCGCTCTGGCTGGGCGGCGGCCTGGCACTGCTGCTGGCTGCCGGCGCCGATGCCTGGCTGTCCCGGCTGCTGCCGCTGTTGCGGGTCGAGCGCCGGCTGGCGGGCGTCTGGCCGGTCGATGTCTGGAATACCGTCACGCTCGTCCTGCACAATGACGGCGGCCGTGCGCTGACGGTCGAGCTGATGGATGATTATCCGACCGCGTGGGACATGCAAGGGCTGCCGCATGCCACGCGGATCGCTTCCGGGATGTTCGCTTCGATTACCTACCGTCTTCGTCCCGATCGCCGCGGCAATGCCGCTTTCGGCGCGGCGCACGTCCGGGTGGCTTCGCCCCTGGGGTTGTGGCGGCGCCGCCATCGTTTGGGAGAAGACGCCGCCGTCAAGGTGTTCCCGGATTTTTCCAAGTTGCTCGGCCACGCGCTGACCGCCACCGATCGCCGCGCGCCGGCTGCGGGAGCGATCCGCAAGCGCCGCCGCGGCGAGGGCACGGATTTCCGCCAGTTGCGCGAATACCGGCAGGGCGACAGCCTGCGCGCGATCGACTGGAAAGCCACCGCGCGCCTGCAAAAACCGATCACCCGGGAATACCGGGAAGAGCGCGACCAGCAGGTGGTGTTTTTGCTGGATACCGGCCGGCGCATGCTGGCCAGGGATGGCGCCGCCGCGCATTTCGATCATGCCTTGAATGCGGTATTGACGCTGGGTTTTGTGGCGCAAAGGCAGGGCGACGCGGTCGGGCTGATGAGCTTCGGCGCCGAGAAGCGCTGGCTGAGCCCTGCCAAGGGACGCACCGGCCTGGACCGCCTGCTGGCCGGCATCTATGATTTGCAAGCCGGCGAAGTCGCGCCGGATTACCTGCAGGCCGCAGGCGGCTTGCTCAAGCGCCTGGGCAAGCGCGCCTTCGTGGTCGTCATCACCAACCTGCGCGATGAAGACGACCATGCCATGCGCGCCGCTTGTGAACTGCTGGCGTCACGTCACCTGGTGCTGTGCGCCAGCCTGCGCGAGCGCGTTCTCGATGCGGCGATCGACGCGCCTGTCTTGCAGTTCGACGATGCGCTGCGCCACTGCGCGGCCGCGCTCTATCTGGATCAGCGCAGCGAGGCCATCCGCCGGCTCGGCATGCGCGCCGGCCAGTTGATCGATGTCGTGCCGGAGAAGCTTGGCATGGCGCTGGTCAACCGCTACCTCGACATCAAGGAAAGCGGCCAGTTGTAAGCCGGGCAGGGGTCTGCCCGGCATTCTTCGCTTCAGGGACGAGCCTGTTGCATTTGCGCGGCCTTGGCGCGCACGACGTAATCCTGGTAGGCCGGAATCGCGATCGCAGCGAGGATGCCGATGACGGCAATGAGAGCCGGCAGCAGCAGGCCGCAGATCACCACCGCCCGCGAATTTTTCGCCGGGCGCGGCCCGAAACGATTCTCCGCCGGCGTGCCGGCGCCGAAGATCATGTAAAGAGCGAGAATCAGGTTCACCAGCGGCACCAGCATCACCAGCGACANNGCTTTGCGTGATGGCAGCCACGATGCCGGTGATGGCCGCGCCAATCGCCATCATCACCAGCGACAGCAGGAAGGAATACGCCAGGTAGCGCAGGCGACCGATCCTGCCGTGCAGCGAAAACATCGATGGTTCGTAAGTGTCGTCCGTCATTGGCACGGTCAGCACGGCATCAGGTGCGGAATAGGGATTGTTCAAGGCGATTTCCTTTTTTTATTGGTGGTTATTAAGGAAGGAGGGAAGCAATTGGAAAGAATTTCCTTCCTTTAACGATTGTGCCATATCATTTTTGCAAGTTAAAAGCTAATCAAAAGCAGTCGTGACTGAAAAGACACACAATGCAGTCCGGCATTCTTTGCATGGTCCATTTTTAGATGTGAACGATGACGGCTTTTGATAATCCAATCACCTGGACTTTTAATGAGGATGGGCAAATGAAAAGGTTGATGCTGATCTTGTGGCGTACGAGCCGGGCGGATTTGCGTCTTGCATGGCATGCGCTGCGACATCCGGCGCGCCCGGTCTGGCTGTTCCCGGCCCTGGTGCTGCTCGGCTTGTATGCGATATCGCCGCTCAGTTATGCCGTACCGCTGCTGGGCGCCATTGATGATCTGGTCGTGGTGCCGCTTGCGTTGCATGCCTTGCTTAAGCTCTTGCCCGAACCGATACGCGTAGCCACACCTTAGGGCAGCCTGCCGGCCATCTACTCCGGGCCGGCACGCAAGGCCACTTCAAAGACTACTTCATCTATCACAGTGTTGACTTGCACGAAATGTGGACATTCCTCCAATTGTTCAACATCTGAAGCAAGGTCAAAATGGAAGTAAGTTGTCGAACTTATTATTTCCTGAATAGTCTAGATAGCACCTTGTATAACGACTTGTAGAAAGGAAATACTATATGAAGCATTCCTCAAAGTTTGTATTAGCTATAGCTATCTTGAGCGCATTTCTTTTTGGTTGCCAGCGTGACGATCAGGGAGGAACAGGCTCCAGCGGCAGCAGCTCCGGTGGCAGCAGCATGTCCGGCGGATCGTCGGGTTCTGGCGGCACCTCGGGTGGCGGCAGCTCCGGCGGCGGAATGTCCGGCGGCAGTTCTGGCGGTACTTCCGGTGGATCTTCCGGATCTGGCTCGCAATAACACAAGTTTTCGATCGATTACTCCCTCAGGTTGTCGCCATGACTTGACTTCATGGCGGCAATTCCATTTCCATCATCTTGTTTATCTCATCTAATATCATCGAATAATTCGATGGAACTACGCATTGCCTCTGCATTACATCTATAAGCGCAACAAGAGTTTTACGCTGAATTCAAACTATAAAAGTAATCCAGTTCGCAGATATTTCTTATCCTGTTCGCCGAATCATTGCGGGCCACGCGATCCTGCCGCAGCCGACTATCGACGCGGCGTCAGCAAAAAGGCGCGTTGGCGGGTTTCTCCATTGATGTAACCGTAACCGGCAATCTGGCCAATATTATTGATGGCGCTGGCCTCGAGAAGAGTCCAGCCGGCATTCCGGACTTCCGGCAGCGCATTCAAATTATGCATCCTGCCCTTGTCGTACAAGAATGCATGCGCATAAGTATTGAAGTCGAGCGGATTATAAGGCGCGTCGTTGATCCTGCTGGCGCCTACCACTTGTCCGGCGTTGTTGATGGCTTTCGCAACGCTGCTTGCACCTCCCAGCGTGCCGAGATCCTTCATGGTGACGCCATCGTAGAGAAATGCATGCGATCGTGCATTTCCAGGAAGATCGCTGTCGCCGACAATGTGCCGGTTATCGTTGATGCCATAGGCGGTGCTGTTGGTTCCACCCAAGGTGCCGATATCGACCATCGTACCGCTGCGATAAAGAAAGGCGCGCGTCGCAGTGTCGCCGGCAGTCTGGCTTGTTCCCACCACATCGCCGTGATTGTTGATGCCGTAAGCGAAACTGTTTTTTCCGCCGAGGGTGCCGAGGCTGGTCATCGTGCCCGTGCTGTACAGGAAAGCATGAACAGGCGCAGGATCATTGTAGGGGTTGGTATCCGGGATGATCGTCGTATGGCTATGCCCCGCCACCTGGCCGGCGTCGTTGATGGCATAGGCGTGGCTTTGCCGCCCGCCTAGCGTGCCAAGGCTGCGCATGCTGCCGCCGCTATGGAGAAACGCGTGCTGCAATGCCCCCAATGATCCATACTGATAATAACTTGTTCCCGTTATCTGCCCTGCATTGTTGATGTCATGTCCGGTGGCATGGGCTTCGGCAGGCGGGTTCATCAGGGTGCCAAGGCTGTTCATGGTGCCGGCGTTGTACAGGAATACGTGTGAGCCCAGTTCTCCGGTGAAAGCGAAAGTGCTGTTTCCCACTACCTGGCTTGAGTCATTGATGCCGCGGGCGGAACTGGACGTGCCGCCCAGGGTGCCCAGGTCGGTGATG
Source organism: Oxalobacteraceae bacterium (assembly GCA_003537575.1). GTDB lineage: Bacteria > Pseudomonadota > Gammaproteobacteria > Burkholderiales > Burkholderiaceae_D > Paucimonas. The sequence goes on along the minus strand of DPRS01000072.1, from coordinate 34,468 downwards.
ATATATCCGCCCGGCGATGCCTGGGCTGATGCGGCAAGGAACGTCAGTGCGCCTGCGCAAAGAGATATGCGGATTTTCTTCCAGGACCACTTGCGCATTTGCTTCTCCTTCGGAATGGATGGCCACCGAGCCTTGATTCAAGCTCAAACCAGTAAATGAGGACGGATGGCTTTCGCAGTGACTGCGACAGTCATGCACTTTGAAGACAAGCTGCTAGCGTTAGAGTTTTGTGCCGTTAGGTCAAAGTCACAGCGTAACCGGGGAGGGCGATGAAAAAATGACATGTGTCAATGCCGGTAATGACGGAAGAAAAACAGCGCAGATAATGCTCAGCACAATGCGCATGGAATGTATCATTCCCCGCACGCATGCGACTATCAAAGAATAATCGTTTGAATAGAGCGCACCTGCCGGCTACCATTCCCTCGACTGAATCTTTTGCAGGAATGAAGCATGGAACAGACCTCGATATCGTCGCTACCGATCTCCATTGAAGCAACGGATGGATACCTGTTGAAGGGATTGTGCTGGCGGCATGCCGGCCGCGACCATGCACGACCGGTGGTCATTATTAATCCCGCTACCTCTGTGCGCTGTCGCTATTACTCCCGGTTTGCCGCCTTTTTGCATGCAAACGGCTTCGATGTCATCACCTACGACTACCGCGGTATCGGCGATTCGCGGCCGGAAAATCTGAAAGGATTCGACGCCGGCTGGATCGACTGGGGCCGTCTTGATGTCGAAGCGGCGCTTCAGTACGCAGGCACGCATTTTCCCGGCCAGCCAATCCAGGTGGTGGGACACAGTGTTGGTGGTTTCCTGGTCGGCCTTGCCGCATCCAGCCACCGCGTCTCGCGGATGTTCACGATGGGAGCGCAGTACGCCTACTGGCGCGACTATGCCCGGCACAAGCGCATCCGCATGTTCTTCAAGTGGCACGTCGTCATGCCGCTGTTGACTGCCGCGTTCGGTTATTTCCCCGGTAACCGCCTGGGCTGGCTGGAAGATACGCCACGCGGGGTCGTTCGCGACTGGACTGCGCGCCACCCGCGCTTCGAGGATGCGTGGCGCGATGGGGCGCTGAGTTTGCCGGAAACCGAACGGCGAGCGCTGGTCGAGCGCTTTGCCGCCGTGCGCGGAGAAGTTCTTGCGTTGAGCATGAGCGATGACGAATTCGGCACCGTGGAAGCGGTGCGGCGCCTGCTCGGGTATTACCTGAACAGCCCTCGCACGCATTTGCATTTGACGCCCGATGCGATTGGCGAACAAGAGGTGGGGCATTTTGCCTTCTTCCACAGTCGCTTTGAGCACAGCCTGTGGAAGATTCCTCTGGAGTGGCTACGCCACGGACGCTTGCCGTCATATCCGACAGGCGACGCCGTTATGCTGGGGCCGGAAAGGCAATCTTCGGTTTCTCCCGCCTGCGCCTGAACATGAAGTCGTGTCCTCATTTCTTATGGCAAACATCGACAGACAGCTTCATTGCCAGACCGCACAATTATTAAGAGGAAAAATAGTCAGAGAACAACTGGTTAGCTTCGATGCCGGGATATTTGTCGCAATTGTGCGGTTCAGGGCTCTAAAAAATATTGTGTTATAGTCGCCTCGGGTGCTTACGCCTTCGAGCGTAGCAGGGTTATGCGATGGTCGGGCCGCCACGCGGTTTCTTCACGACCTATGAACGCACCCACTCTCATCCAGATCATTGGCGCCACCCTCTTCGGCGTGGCCATTCTCCATACTTTTTCGACCAAATTCTTCGAGCGTCTTGCTGACGCCCGGCCGCGCCATGCAGGCATCTGGCACTTGCTGGGAGAGGTCGAGGTGGTGTTCGGCTTCTGGGCGATGGTGCTGATGCTTTTCATGTTCGCCATCCTGGGAAAACAAGAGGCGACGGCTTACCTGGATTCGAGGAATTTCACCGAGCCGATGTTCGTGTTCGCCATCATGGTGATCGCCGGAACGCGGCCCGTATTGCAGTTCGCCGGGGCATCTGTCCGTTTTATTTCCCGCTACATGCCTTTGCCACAGGGTATGGCGCTTTATTTTCTCACCTTGGCTTTTGTCCCCTTGCTGGGCTCCTTCATTACCGAGCCGGCGGCCATGACGCTGGCGGCATTGATGCTGCGCGATACCCTGTTTTCCCGGGAAGTGTCCACCAGGCTCAAGTACGTGACCCTAGGGGTATTGTTCGTCAATATCTCCATCGGCGGCACCCTGACACCGTTTGCCGCGCCGCCGGTGCTGATGGTGGCGGCCAAGTGGAATTGGGATATCTGGTTCATGATTGCCAACTTCGGATGGAAGGCCGCGATTGCCGTGCTGGTCAACGCAGGTTCTGCGATGCTGCTGTTTCGTCGGGAACTGGGACACATGGCCGCCAAGCCAGAAGCCACGACAGCCTCCGTGCCTTTCACCATTATCATGGCGCACCTGATTTGTCTGGCGACAGTGGTGGTTTTCGCCCATCACCCCGCAGTTTTTCTGGGCATATTCCTGTTTTTCCTGGGCATTGCCACGGCATACCAGCGCCATCAGGATCAGCTCATTCTCCGGGAAGCGTTGCTGGTCGCCTTTTTTCTTTCCGGCCTGGTCGTCCTGGGCGGATTGCAGCAGTGGTGGCTTGAACCCGTGCTGATGGGGATGGATGCGAATGCCGTCTTCTTCGGCGCCACCGCCCTGACAGCCATCACGGACAACGCTGCTTTGACCTATCTCGGCTCCCTGGTCGAAGGCTTGACCATCGACTTCAAGACCGCACTCGTGGCGGGCGCCGTGACGGGCGGCGGCTTGACGCTGATCGCCAATGCACCGAACCCGGCAGGGGCGGCCATACTGAAAGAGAAATTTTCGAATGGCGCAATCCAGCCCTTGGGCCTGCTGATTGCGGCACTGCCGCCGACCCTGGTGGCGGTGCTAGCCTTCCGCCTGCTGTAATTTCCGCGACCATAGGATAGCCATGGCTCAGCCCGATTGGCATGCAATGGAAGCGGCAGAGGCCGCCCGTCATTTCGCGGTGGATCCTGCGCAGGGACTGGATGAAGCCGAGGCCAAAGAACGGCTAAAAGCTTATGGCCCTAATCGCCCAAGTGCCAAAGCGGCGCGAAGTGGTTTTGCCAGGTTTTTTTCCCAACTGATCCAGCCATTGGTGCTGGTACTGATCGCCGCGGGCACTGTGACAGTTTTCCTCGGCGAGTGGATTGATGCTGGCGTAATCTTCGGTGTCGTGCTGATTAACGCCGTGGTCGGTTTCATTCAGGAAGGAAAGGCAGAATCCGCCCTGGCGGCGCTTGCGCGCACGATCGCCGCGGAAGCCACCGTGCTCCGAAATGGCAAACGATACAAACTCGATGCCGCCGCATTGGTCCCCGGAGACATGGTTATTTTGTCCGCAGGAGACAAGATACCGGCCGATCTGCGCCTGTTGGGCGGCAAGGAATTGCGCACAGCTGAAGCGGCGCTGACGGGCGAATCCACTCCCGTGGACAAGAGCCCGGGCCCGCTGCCGGCCGACACGGTGCTTGCAGAGCGGCGCAATATGGCCTATACCGGCACCCTGGCTGTAGCGGGACAAGGTGCGGGTGTGGTGGTCGCCACCGGCGACGCCAGCGAAACCGGCCGGATTTCCCAACTAATCGCTCAAGCGCCCGACCTGGTGACACCGCTGACGGTCAAGATCGGTGCGTTCCCCCAGCGTTTGCTCGTGGCGATCCTGCTGCTGGCCGCCATCACTTTTGCCATCGGGATCCTGCGCGGTGAATCGGCTTTCGACAGATTCATGGCTGCCGTTGCCCTGGCAGTGGCAGCGATTCCGGAAGGCCTGCCAGCAGCCATGACAATTACGCTGGCAATTGGCGTTGCGCGCATGGCCAGGCGACGCGCGATCATTCGCAAGCTGCCGGCAGTCGAAACCTTGGGCAGTACCACGGTTATTTGCTCGGACAAAACCGGCACCCTGACCGAGAATGCCATGACGGTCCGGGAAATCTGGGCAGGTGGAAAGCTGTTTTCAGTTACAGGGCATGGCTATAGCCCGGCCGGCGCCATCGAACTGGAAGGCGAAGCGGCGACGGTAGCAGGCGCATTGCGCGAAACCCTCATGGCAGGCGCCCTTTGCAATGATGCCAGGCTGGTCCATGAAGAGCGACAGTGGACTGTCGCCGGTGATCCGACCGAAGGCGCCTTACTGACAGCGGCACGCAAGGGAAGCCTGGACGAGGTGACACTCAATTCAGTCTTCGCACGCCTTGATGAACTGCCCTTCGATTCGACACGCCAGTACATGGCAACGCTGCACAACGTTGAAGGAGTGCAGCTGGTGTACATGAAAGGCGCCGTCGCTTGCAGCAGCGCAGCCGGGAATGCCAATACAGAGATCGGTCTGGAATGAAATCAATACTACATCCTGCTCGCGCAGTTGCCCTGGGATTTCTCGCTGCGATAGTGATTGGCGCCATGCTTCTGATGCTTCCGGTCTCCCATGCCGAAGGGCGGGCGGCATCCTGGCTGATCGCCTTTTTCACGTCCGTCTCGGCCGTATGCGTGACGGGTCTGGTAGTGGTGGATACCGGCACCTATTGGTCCGGCTTTGGCCAGGCGATCATCATGATCCTGTTCCAGGTCGGCGGATTCGGGATGATGACGGCGGCTACGCTTCTTGGCCTGATGGTCAATCGTTCGCCCCGCTTGCGCACCCGACTGATTACGCAGGTCGAAACGCATTCTCTTGGGCTGGGCGACATTTCAAGCGTAGCCAGACTGGTGTTCGTGGTAACGCTGGCATCCGAAGCGATCATTGCAGCAATTCTCGCGCTCAGGCTGCATTTCAAATATGACCTTGCATGGGGAGAGGCGGCATGGAGCGGCCTGTTTCATGCCGTTTCGGCGTTCAACAATGCCGGCTTCTCGATTCATGCAGACAGTCTCATGCGCTACGCCGCCGATGCGCTGATCCTGTTGCCGATCATGATCGCCATCCTGGTCGGGGGGATCGGTTTCCCGGTCCTGCACGATGTCCGGCATAAAATCGGCGATCCGCGCCATTGGTCTCTTCATACCAAGCTCACGCTGGCCGGCTCAGCCATACTGCTGGTTGGCGGCTTTGCCGCCGTCCTGTTGTTCGAATGGTCGAATCTGCAGACAATCGGCGCGATGTCCACGGCTGACAAGCTGCTTTCGGCGGCGTTCGCCTCGGTGTCCGCGAGGACGGCAGGCTTCAACTCCCTGGATATCGGCGCGCTGACGCATGAAAGCTGGGCGTTGCACTACTTTCTGATGTTCGTCGGCGGCGGCAGCGCCGGCACGGCCGGCGGCGTCAAGGTCGGCACGGCCGCCATTCTGGTTTTGCTGGTCATTGCGGAGATCCGGGGATATCCGGACAGCGAGGCTTTCGGCCGCAGGGTAGGAGCTTCCGCGCAGAGACAGGCAATCACGGTGCTGGTGCTGGGCAGCGTCATGGTGGTGCTCGGCACGCTGATCATCTTGCGCGTCGCCGATTTTCCTACCGATAAAGTCATCTTCGAGGTAATCTCGGCATTCGGCACAGTCGGACTGTCGACAGGCATCACGGCCGACTTGCCCGCGACAGCACAACTGACGCTGATCTTGCTGATGTACTTCGGCAGAGTGGGAACAATTACGCTTGCAACCTCGCTGGTACTGAGCGAGCGGCGCATGCCTTATCGCTATCCTGAGGAGCATCCAATTGTTGGGTAGAATTTTTACGGAGCAGCACGCCTTCTCGAAGGGCGACAGTGTGGTGGTCATCGGTCTCGGCAGATTCGGCGGCGCGGTGGCCCAGTCGCTGATACGCCTGGGGCACGATGTCATGGGGATTGACAGGGACGCCGAACAAGTCCAGATGTGGGCGGACCGCCTGACGCACGCGGTCCAGGCGGATTCGACCAATGCGGGCGTGATGCTGCAATTGGGCATAGCCGATTTTGCTCACGCCATCGTCGGCATTGGCACCGACCTTGCGGCAAGCCTGATGACCATCATGGCGCTCGCAGAGCTGGGGGTCAAGGATATCTGGGTGAAAGCCATGACACCCGAACATGGCCAGATTGCCCAGCGCATCGGCGCGCATCACGTCGTGTACCCGGAGGCGGACATGGGCGCGCGCGTGGCGCACCTTGTCACCGGCCGCCTGATGGATTTCATCGAGTTCGACGACGGCTTTGCCATCGCCAAGATTCACGCTCCGGCACTTACACACAACCTGATGCTGTCGGAATCGCATGTGCGCGAAAAATACGGCGTAACCGTGGTGGGGGTGAAGCGCGCCAATGAAGACTTTCAGCATGCGACCCCAGACACACGCATTTTGCCAGCTGACTTGCTGATTGTGTCGGGGCCGACCCGCAAGATTGAGCGGTTTGCCGGGCGGGCTAAAAAATAGTCAGTCTTTGAAGACTGTCCGACAAACTTTATTGTTGATAGTCACTCTTCGTCGCCATCCGGAATCATTACATCTGCCGCCGCTCCCACGGCCTTTGCTGTGACCTTAACACCTGTGGCGACCACGGTCACTGCCGCATCTGCCACAGCCACGACTGCACAACCCGAGACGCTGGCAATGAACAGCGCCGACAACAGCCAGCGACACGAACGCAGCGCAAGACGGTCGGACGGCGAGATCTTATTCCCTACAAAAATAGTCGAAAACCACTGTCCAGAGTTAATGCGGGTTCGTGTAATCATGTATTGGGGCCAATGGGATTCCCCCGTTACAACCCATATCATCTTCAGTTAGAAGCGAAAGGGCACGGAGGCGTTTACCGAAAATTTTGGCGCTGCGGGAGTTACGCCCAATGCTATACCGAGATTAAAAAAACGTCCGTGGCCGATAACGGTCGTGCTGCCTAATTCGACATAACCACGTGCCCGGTTTGTGACGTCGATTCTTTCGCGATTGACACGATCTGCGCTGCTGGAAATATACGATACTCCCTAGTAAAAGGATGTGTCAGGGCTTCGTTGGCAATGCAGGTACGATGCCACTCTTATGCCTGAAAGAATGTTTTCTGCTACATCCTATTCTCTTTTCTCACACTGCAGTGTTTCAGCCGTTTTGAGCTGGAATGTAGATCTAGAAAAAGAAAAGCGCATGATATCCAAAGAAAAACAATGAAATGAAATGATTTGTATCAGAATGATTGTGGTAGATATCATTTGACATGGAATATTACTGCTCATACAATGAAAAAAAGCAACTTGGAGATCCCGGAAATCAAAAATAGGAAAGCCAGTACGCGCTCAAAGCAGGCACAGGACGAGACAGAGGGGCTGGATGCCGATAAACTTGCGGACATGAACGATGTCACCAAGCTTGTCGCTGTCAATGATTCAATCCGCATCCTGCAAAGCGTGCGGCGGATTGCCCAGTGCGTCGAGCACCATTCCAAGCGATTGAGCACTACCCACAAGATCACCTCGCCGCAACTGGTGGCATTGATGGCGATCGCTCAACTGGGCCCGAGCACGCTGAAATCGATCGGGCGCGCCATTTATCTGAGTCCGAGCACGGTGGTTGGCATCGTCGACCGGCTGGAAGAAAAAAAGCTGGTGCGGCGAGAGCGTGATACCCGCGACCGACGCAATGTCTATGTCACTGTGACGGCCGAAGGCATGGCTCTGATCGAAGGCGCGCCTTCTGCGCTGCCCCAGGGCTTTACCAGTGCGCTGAGTGCCTTGCCGGAAAATGACCAGCATACGCTGGTGATCGCATTGGAACAATTTGCCACCCTACTGGAAGTCAAATCTCCCGGCGGCACGCTGTAAAGCTTTCCTGATTTCCCCTTCCGACTGGACAGGCTCAATATGCGGCAATTCTGCTGCAGGGAGAGCTTTTGCCCGAAAAAGGAGAATGCCATGAATGGACTTTTGCCGGACTCAACGGCCGGCTACGACATCCTGCTACGCTCGCCAGGACGACGCGACGGCGCCTTGCTGCATGACTTGGTGGCGGCCTGCCCGCCGCTGGACCTCAATTCGCGTTATGCCTACTTGCTGCTGTGCGAACATCACGCACTTACCAGCGTGGTAGCTGAGGCCAACGGCGAATTTGCAGGCGCAATCACTGCCTACGTGCCGCCGCAGCAGCCGGACACTTTGTTCGTCTGGCAGGTAGCCGTGGCCGAGCACATGCGCGGACAAAAACTCGGTACACGCATGCTGCAATATTTGTTGCAACACTGCGTGCAAGCCCAGGGCTTGCGCTGGATTGAAACCACCATCAGCCCGGACAACCAGGCTTCGCACAATCTTTTCACCCAGTTCGCCGTGCGTCACGACGCCGGCTGCACCACCACCACTCTGTTTGCCGCCAGCGATTTTGGCGCGAGTGGTCACGAAGCAGAGTGTCTTTACAGGATCGGCCCCTGGGCCCCAGCGGCCTGATTCCGGTCGCAAGACACGCTGCACCCATCTACTCATCCTCTAGAAAAGGAGAAGCATGATGCGCACCTTTACCCGTCTGGAATCCGAAGTCCGCGGTTATATCAGGTCCTTTCCCACCATTTTCACCAAGGCGCAAAACGCCAAACTGACCGACGAGAACGGCCAGCAGTACATCGACTTCCTGGCTGGCGCAGGCAGTCTCAACTATGGCCACAATAATCCGCTGCTCAAGCAGGCGCTGATTGATTATCTGGTCAACGATGGCGTGGTGCACGGCCTCGACATGGCGACCTCCGCCAAAAAACACTTTCTGCGCACCTTTGATGAGCGCATTCTGAAGCCGCGCCAGATGCAGTACAAAATGCAGTTCACCGGCCCGACCGGCACCAATGCCGTGGAAGCCGCCATCAAGCTGGCGCGCAACGTGACTGGACGGCATAACGTCATCTCCTTCACCAACGGCTTTCACGGCGTTACGCTGGGTGCCCTGTCGCTGACTGGCAACCGCAAGTTCCGCGACGCCGCCGGCGTGCCGCTAGCGGGTGTACACCATGCACCGTATTCCGGCTACTTTGGCATGGATGTCGACACCATTGCCATGCTCGACAAGTTGATTGCCGACCCCAGCAGCGGCGTCGACCATCCGGCCGCGGTCATCGTTGAATGCGTACAGGGTGAAGGCGGCTTGAATGTCGCTGGCCTGAACTGGCTGAAAAAGCTTGAGCAATTGTGTCGCCGCCATGAAATGCTGCTGATTGTTGACGACATTCAGGCAGGATGCGGCCGCACGGGCACTTTCTTCAGCTTTGAGTCGGCCGGCATCAAGCCCGATATGATCACGCTGTCCAAATCGCTATCCGGCTATGGTCTGCCATTGTCAATCGTCTTGATGAAACCCGAGCACGATGTATGGAAGCCGGGCCAGCACAACGGCACCTTCCGCGGCAATAACATGGCCTTCGTTACCGCAGCAGCAGCGCTCGACCACTACTGGAGCGATGGAAAATTTCAGACAGCAATCGAAAAAAAAGCGCAGACGGTTTCCGCCTATCTCGACAAGCTGGTGCAGAACTATCCAGCGGCGGAAATGACACGGCGCGGACGAGGACTCATGCAGGGCCTGGCGTTCAAGAATCCGGAACTGGCCGACCGCGTCACCTCGCAGGCATTCCAGAACGGTTTAGTCATCGAAACTTCTGGAGGACGTGATGAAGTCGTCAAGCTGCTGATGCCATTGACGATTGAACATGAAACCCTCCTGGCCGGGCTGGATATCCTGGAGCAGGCGGTGGCTGACACCGTCACCGAAATCAGCAATGAAAACGTCATCAGCAAGAAAGGAGTGGAAGCATGATCGTACGCCGCCTGAAAGATATTCTGAATACCGAACGCGACGTCAAGACTGACACCTGGGCCAGCCGCCGCCTGCTGCTGCGTGAGGATGGCATGGGGTTTTCTCTGCACGAGACCACGCTGTTCGCCGGCACTCAGACCCACATCTGGTACAAGCACCATGTCGAAGCCGTGTATTGCGTGGAAGGCAGTGGAGAGGTCGAGCTGATCCCTTCCGGCGAAATTTTCCGCATCGAACCGGGCACCATGTATGCATTGAACAAACACGATCGCCACTGGCTGCGTGCCGACCCGGGCTGCGACATGCGCGTGGTCTGTGCCTTCAATCCGCCCCTGGTTGGCGATGAAATACACGATGCCGATGGTGTGTATGCCGCGGCGCCGGATGTCGCCGAATAAGGGAGGATGGTCAATGTTATCGCACAATACTTATCTGACTCGCACCCAGTCTAATGCAGGCATTCTGCAGCGCCAGGAACCGGTGGTGTACGAGCCGGCGCAGCCAGTCGAGCCCGACGTGCTGAGCCAGGCTCAGCGTGAAGCGTATCGCGAGAATGGCTTTCTGCTTCTGCCCGAGTTGTTTTCGCAGGAGGAAGTACAGGGCTTGTACACGGAGATGCAGCATATGCGCAAGGCATTCGCGCATGCCGGACGCAACGAGGTCATCGCCGAACCCGGCAGCGGCGAAGTGCGCTCGATTTTCAACGTGCATCGCCTGAATCCGCTTTTTTCCCGGCTTGTGCGCGACCCGCGCGTGCTGAATGTGGCGCGTGGCATTCTCGGCAGCGATGTCTATATTCACCAGTCGCGCATCAATTACAAGCCTGGTTTTCAAGGCAAGGAATTTTACTGGCACTCGGATTTCGAAACGTGGCATAGCGAAGACGGCATGCCGGCCATGCGCGCCTTGAGTTGTTCGATCCTGCTGACGGACAATAATGAACTCAATGGCCCGCTCCTGCTGATTCCGGGATCGCACCGCCATTTCATTTCCTGTCAGGGCGAGACGCCGGAAGATAATTACAAAAAGTCGCTGAAGAAGCAGGAAATCGGCGTGCCCGATGAAGTGCTGCTGCGCTATCTGGCTGACATGGGAGGCATCACTTCTTGTAAGGGCAAGGCTGGATCAGTGGTGTTTTTCGACTGTAATACCATGCACGGCTCCAATGGCAATATTTCTCCGTACCCGCGCAGCAATGTGTTTTTCGTCTATAACAGTATCGACAATCAACTGGGCGCCCCAAGGGATGGCTTGAAGCCGCGGCCAGAGTACATTGCGGCGCGCCAAAATGTAGCGGCTTTAACACCTCAAGCCTTGTAGGCTCCTAAACCTGACCCAGCCAGCATTTTCGCTGGCATATGTGAATCACCTAGCGGGGCGTCGCTCCCGCTAGCTCTTCTTTCGTGGCTGCCATGCGTGCTTGATGGCATTGCAGCCATTCGCTTTCTAGCGACATTCAGAAATCATAGCGAACGCCGATAGCAATAGCACGGCCGCCGCTAATGCTTGCATCGAAATCGTCAAAGCCTCCCCGGCGCAGAGTGAGGGCCGCAGTTTCAGCTTCCCGATAATACTCGGCGAAGACCTTTAAATCATCGGAGAGCCGATGGTCGATGCCGAGATGGACAATATGATCGCCATAGTTTTCCACTTTCGCGAGCATCAGCTTGATCGTGTTCTTGCCCGAGGCATAGCTGCCCAGGAGATTAATGGAACGGTTGCCATCGGTTGAGAAGCTGCCGCGCTGATTGTTCCCAGTGTCGAAAACCTCATACTTTATCGCCAGATATAGTTTGTCGGCCTGGTGGCTGGCAGACAGGCCGTACAGTCGGTTGCGCCTATAGCCTGCATTGCCCCTCGAGTTGCGTGCGCAGCGAACCGTAAAAGTCGAAACTGAGAGCGCTCTGGGCGGCAACTTCGGTCCAGAGCATAGAACTGAATAGTCCAAGGGCGAAGCCTGCCGGAGTGAGGTGGAGTTTAGCCATAAATAGTCATCGTATGCTGGAATCAAGGGGGGCCGAGACTGCGACCAGATGAGCAGAAGCAGTCATAATTTCAAGCATTAATTCGCTAAAGCCATCCCAGACAATTTGCACGCCAAGGCACATCAGAATGAAGGCGGTGAGCCGCAGAAAAACTGCTGTTCCGGCATCGCCGATCAGACGCAGCAGGTGCTCGCCATAGCGAAAGGCGAGGTATAGCAGCACGCCGATGATTGCTAGCGCAAGCAAGGCGCCGCCCATGCGCGCCAGCGATATCAAAAGTCGGGCATCGTGTAGGGCGACTCCCACGGTAATGGCGACGGAGATCGAAGCTGGACCGCAGCTGATCGGGAAGGTGAGGGGATAAAAGGCTTGGCGGTGCGCATGGTCCGATGTAAACGCCTCGGCGAGGGAAGCCCGGCTGTCAGGCGTGGCCGGAGTCGCTCCAAGCAGGCGCCAGGCCACGGAAGCGAGGATCAGGCCGCCGCCGATGCGTACGATGGGTAGCGAGATGCCGAAGAAATCGAGCACATAGGACCCAATCAGCATCGAACCCGTCATCAGCCAGAACATGTTGCGCGCGATGCGGCGTGCCAGCAGGGTGCGGGTTGCAGGCGATGCGCCATCGGTCAGGCTCAAAAAAATCGGCGCAGTTGCTGCCGGATTTAGGATAGGCAACATCGCCGCCAGCACAAAGAGAAAACTTTTGGCGGCTGCCAGCATTAGCTCAATTGTCATGGCGATGTATGCCGGTCATTGGGCGAGGGTGGGTTTTCGACGATTTCGCGCAGCCGCCGGCGCAGCGCGCGCTCGCGCTGTTGTTCCGCTAGCCAGTCTTGGCGCACGGCGCGCCAGAGTGAAATCACCATGAGGATAATCACCAGCGCAAATGGCAAAGCAAAGACAATGGTTGCGGTCTGTACCGCTTTTATGCCTCCGGTCAGCAACAGACTGGTGGCGATGCCGGCAACCAGCAGCCCCCAAATCACCTTGATACGCGCACTCGGGTCATGATCGCCGCCGGTACTCATCATGCCGAGCACCAGAGTGGCCGAATCGCCCGAAGTGACGAAAAATATCAGCACCAGCACCGTCGCCACAACGGACATGATGGTACCGAAAGGTAGGGCGTCGAACATGACGAAGAGGGCTGTCGATACATCAGCCTTGACTGCTTCGGAGAGCGGGACGGATTGCCAGATTTCCAGGTGCAGGGCCGTGCCGCCGAATACCGAAAACCAGGCAATACCCGCCAAGGTCGGCGCGAACACGGTGCCCGCGATGAATTCCCGTATGGTGCGGCCGCGAGAAACGCGGGCAATGAACAGCCCGACAAAGGGGGACCAGGCTATCCACCATGCCCAATAGAATACGGTCCAGTCGCCNNGTGAACGTGTCGATGATAGTAATGGTTGGGCCGCTGACGAAGATTGTGGCCATCAAAAGAAAAGCCAAACTAAGATTGATATTGGACAACCATTTGATGCCACGTGTTACGCCGCTGACTGCTGAAATGAGAAACAGTGCTGTGGTAAGCGCGATGATGGCAAGTTGCGATGGAATGCCGATTGGCAAGCCGAACACTGCATTGAGGCCGCTGTTGATCTGCAGGGCGCCGATTCCCAGCGAGGCAGCGACACCAAATGCGGTCGCGATAATGGCCAGCACATTTACCCCAACCGATAGTCGTGGCGCCCATTTCCACGGAAGCTCTTCTGTCGCGGCGCTGACCAGCGCAGGTTTTCCTCTTCTAAAGGAAAAGAAGGCAATTGCCAGCGCAACGACGCTATAGACCGCCCAGGGATGAAAGCCCCAATGGAAAAAACTGTAGCGCATTGCTGCGTTGGCCGCTTCCGGAGTGCGCGGGGCGATCCCGGGCGGCGGCGTGACGAAATGCGAAATGGGTTCCGCCACGCCCCAGAAGACCAGGCCGATACCCATGCCGGCAGCAAACAGCATAGCGAACCAGCTGTGCAGCGAAAATTCCGGCTCCTCATCTTCCGCCCCCAGCTTGAGATTGCCATACCGGCTGAATGCCAGCCCTCCGGCCACGATAACCAGGCCAAGCACTGTCCACAAATACAGCCAGCCGAAATTAATCGTAATGAATGCCAGCAGGCGTTCAAATATTGCCGCAAGCGACATCGGGGCAAAAATCCCCCCAGGCTACAACGACAAGAATCAGGCTTGAAGAGATGACTAGCTGCATCTGTAAACTCCTTAGAGAACGTGACATCTGCAGATGCCGCTGCGAAATTGGACAAACGAGATATGGCCTGTACTTTGACTAAAGCAGCGACAGGACGACATTCAAAAAAGTATTAGGCAGCCATCACTGGATAATGTCTGCTAATGATCTTTTTTTGATGTGGGTATAAGACGAGAAAGCTCGTGAAGCACAGCTAATAGGACTAATTATGCAGTTATTCCCTTAAGGGAATCTTTAGAGTTTTCAGGTTTTAGGGATTGGCGATCGCTTAAAGTTAATCCATGTGCTTGAAGTAGATGCTTAAGCAACGAGCAATCTGGGGCAATCCCCCTGCAAACAAACGTGTTTAAAAGTGGTTTTTCTAAACCGAGTTTTTTAAAAATTCTGTATGCCAGAAGCGGACATTCATTGCGAGCCCATTCCGGCGATGGCATCTGGCCGATATAAGGCCCGATAGGTAGAAGGCGACGTGCGAAAAGCGGACCGGAAATGCTGTCGCAAAGAGAGGGCGGTTCCGAAACCTGCCTCCTGCGCTACAACTTCGATGGATGCATCACTACTTTCCAGCATCCGTTGTGCATGAGTTAGCCTCAGGCCCAACAACCACTGCTTAAAGGAGGTGCCGGTCGCCTGTCTGAAATGCCGTGTGAAATTACGCCGGCTCATGGCTGCCCGCTCGGCAAGCGAATCAATACTATGAGCCAGCACCAGGTTCTGTGTTACCCAATCCAGAACCTGAGAAAAACGGCTATCGCTGTTCGATACCGGCACAGGCCGTTCGATGAACTGTGCCTGCCCTCCTTGACGATGCGGGGCGATGACAAGTCGCCTAGCGACTTTGTTGGCAATCTCGGCGCCGCATATTTCGCGCAGCAGGTGCAGGCAGCAGTCCAGGCCAGCGGCAACCCCCGCCGAGGTGAGGACATCTCCTTCCGCGACATAGAGGACGTCGCGATCAACCTTCACCTTCGGGAAACGCTGCGCCAATATATCGGCGGCTTCCCAATGGGTTGTTACTGTTTTCCCGTCGAGCAGGCCAGCCTCAGCCAAAGGAAACGACCCAAGGCATAAACCAACCATGCGGGCTCCGCGTTGCCGGGCGCGGCGCAGCGCATCAAGCAATGCGGCAGGCGCTTCACGGCAGTCGTCGTGCCAGGCCGGCATGATCACGATGTCAGCCGTCTTCAGCGCGGAAAGATCGGTTTCGACTGCAATGCTAAAGCCTGCCGAAGTACGTATTGGCCCTTTGTCGATGGCGCATACAAATACGTCAAACAACGGCGCTTCCAAGTCGCCATGAGCATTGCCAAACACCAATGATGGCACAGACAAATGAAATGGCGTAATGCCGTCAAATACGATGACAGCAATCCTGATTCTCTTTGGGGGCAAGTTTATGCGTGACATGGCCCAATTATATCGAATAACGGCCTTCGGGCCACTGTCGCTTCGAAATGAATAAACAGAGAATCTTGTCCATTGGGAAGCGCATTTCCCGAGTTGACCTCAATATTTATTCAAGGAGAGCAATATGTCGCCATCCCCACGGCGCGCATTACTAGTGATTGACGTCCAGAATGAATATTTCACTGGCAACCTGAGAATTGCATATCCGCCAACGACGATCTCGCTAAAAAATATCGAAATCGCCATGGACGCCGCGCGTGCAGCAGGCCTGCCTGTCATCGTCGTTCAACACGATATGCCCGATAGCGCGCCAGTGTTTGCAAAAGGCTCGCCAGCATGGCAGCTTCATCCGGCCGTGGGCAACAGGCCGGCAGATCATCGGATCAACAAGACGATGGCAAGCGCCTTTGCGGGAACCGGCTTGGCAGAGTGGCTTTCAGCGAACGCGATCGATACGCTTACTGTCGTCGGATATATGACCCACAACTGCGATGCCGCGACGATCTTCCATGCTTCCCACGCGGGCTTGCAGGTCGAAGTGCTGAGCGATGCCACCGGGTCGCTTCCCTATGAGAATGCTGCGGGCAAGGCTAGTGCAGAAGAAATACACCGCGTATTCTGCACCGTCTTTCACTCCAACTTTGCAGCAGTGGCGACTACCCAGGATTGGATCGCTGCCGTGCATGCCGGTCAGGCGCTTGAGCAAGACAACGTCTATCTGTCGAATCAGCGGGCTACCGCAACAAAAGCGGCCGCTTAATCCAGCCGCCACAAAAAACGCCATTCGAACCAATGATTTGAGTGGCGACCTACCAAAAGGATAATCATGAATATCGCTCGTATGTTGCGAAACGTCGCTATTGCCACTGGCACCAGCGCATTAGTCGCCTGTGCCGGCACTTCCGGTCAAAGCGCTAGCAGCAGTAGTGCTGCTCCTGCTAAAACGCAGACCGTAAGATTTCAACAAATCCGGAATGCCACCATCAAAGTGGAATACGCTGGAACCACCTTTCTGGTCGATCCCATGCTGGCAAAGAAAGGCGCCTACCCCGGCTTCGAGGGCACCTACAACAGCCACTTGAGAAATCCGCTGGTCGAACTCCCCATGCCGGTTAGCGAGGTTATAAAAGCCGATGCCATCATCGTCACCCATTCCCATCCGGATCACTGGGACGAGGCGGCCAAGCAAGGCATGCCCAAGAACATGCCGATCTTTGCGCAGAACGAAGAAGATGCGCAAGGCATCCGCAAGGATGGATTCACGGACGTACGCGTGCTTGGTGAAAACACCGTTTTTAATGGTACTCGACTCATCAAGACCGAGGGGCAGCACGGCGATGATCGAATGATGAAAATGCCCCCTCTGGCTAGATTGCTGGGAACTGTCGCTGGTGTCGTATTTCAGCGTCCCGGCCACAAGACCGTGTATGTAGCCGGCGACACGGTATGGAATAGTCAGGTGGAAGATGCAATCAAAAAGCACAAGCCGGATGTCATCGTCCTCAATACGGGTTATGCACGCGTCCTCGGCTTTGATGGTTCAATCATCATGGGCAAGGAAGACCTGTACCGTGCCTACCGAGCTGCGCCGCAAGCCAAGGTGATTGGCAGCCACATGGAATCGGTGAACCATGGGATGCAGACTCGCAAGGATTTGCGGGACTATATTGCAGAGAAAAAGATGGATCCACAGCGTGTACTGGTGCCGGCGGATGGCGAGTCGTATAGCTTTTAACGGAATTCTCTCTGCCAGCTAAAATAGAGGGCCAGGCGCTGTCAGCTGCAGGCGCGCAGCTGGTGCGCTTCGGCGGAGACTGCTGCACCTATTGCATGCAAAACTGCTAGCCCGACTCGGGTAGTCAGTATTTCGGCATCGGTCTGGATCGCGCTGATTTACGCATTCAACTTGGTTTCGACACGGAGGTGCAATGAATGCCGTTCATCTTGGTCCACTTGCGGTACCGCTTGGGCCTCTTATATTGCTGGGTTCACTATTGATCGGCTCTGCTGTCGGCTGGTGGGCAGGCCGAGCTCGGCAAACCAATGTTGAGCCATTACTTTGGAATGTGCTGATTATCGGTGTGCTTGCCGCTCGCGCCGCATTTGTCTTGCTGTATTTCGACATATATAAAAAGGATCCGTGGAATATTCTGGATATCCGCGACGGCGGCTTTCTGATAGTCCCTGGCGTGAGTGCCGCTGCTGCTTTGGCCGGGTGGTACGCATGGCGCAAACGTGAGAGACGAAAGGTATTCCTTCACTCGGTGGCAGCCGGGGCAGCGTTCTGGGTTATAGGAACCATCATACCCCCGATATTGCAGAACGATCCGGCACAGATTCCCCAGGCTCAGTTGCTGGGCCTGCATGGCAAGCCGGTGCATTTGAGTATGATGGCAGGTAAGCCCATGGTGGTGAATCTCTGGGCGACCTGGTGTCCTCCTTGTAGGCGTGAAATGCCGACTCTACGCGACGCACAAAGGCGGAATCCGGACATCCATTTTGTGTTCATTAATCAGGGTGAAACCGCTGATGCAGTACGCGCTTACCTTGACGCTAACAGTTTAAATCTGCAGAACGTTCTTCTCGATTCTGATCTACAAATAGGGAAGGAAACGGGGGCACGGGCCATGCCTACAACCCTATTCTTTGACGCGCAAGGAAAACTGATTGACCGGCGCCTGGGGGAACTCTCTGAAGCCACTTTGGAGCAGCGTATTGAGGCAATGCGCCATTCGAAATAGCTGGCAATGCGAATGCGCAGAGTGCCAGGTCGCTCTACACTTTCCGGCCTTCCATGTGCTGAATTCGGCGAAAATCTGGCAACGGTCTCTCGCCGCTATTCCAATAGCTCTTGGTGTCTCGTGGCGTCGATCACGAATATTTCCACGGCACACTATAATTGCCTCTCAGGACTGCCTATGCCTGTCCGTATCAAAAACAAGGAGCAAGAATGTCGAATCCGTATGAAGTAGCCGTGCTCATTGGCAGCCCGCGCACGAAATCCTTTAACCGTCTGCTGGCGAAAGCGCTCACCGCCATTGCGCCGCCGGCGCTGTCGCTGCGTATTGTCGAGATCGGCGATGTGCCTTTCTACAATGACGAGCAGGAAGAAGCGCTGCCTGCGGCATGGCAAACGCTGCGGCAGGATATCGCCCGGGCCGATGCCGTGCTGTTTCTGACGCCGGAATACAATCGCGGCGTGCCGGCGCTGCTCAAGAACGCAGTCGATGTATTGTCCCGCCCTTATGGCAAGAGCGCGCTGACCGGCAAGCCCGGTGCCGTGATCAGTACTTCCCCTGGCGCCATGGGTGGCTTCGGCGCCAACCATCACCTGCGCCAGTCGCTGGTATGCCTGGGCGTGAACACCATGGCCACGCCCGAGGCGTATATCGGCGGCGTGGCCGGCCTGTTCGACGAGCAGGGCAAGCTGGTCAATGAAGCCAGCAAGGACTTCCTGCTGAAGTACCTGGCAGCTTTCGAGCAATGGATCGGAAAAATCAAGAGCTGATTTGAATGCCTGGCCAGCGTATGTATGCGGCCAGGCACGCCTCTTATTACAATTATTCAGACGAACGCGCTAGCTGTCGCCTACTCCTCGTCCCCATCCGGAATCACGGCATCAGCCGCCGCGCCCACTGCCTTCGCCGTGACCTTGACACCTGTAGCCACCACGGTCACAGCCGCATCTGCCACAGCCACGACTGCACAACCCGAGACGCTGGCAATGAACAGCGCCGACAACAGCCAGCGACACAAACGCATAGTTAATTTACCCACAAGCCAAATTACTCCACGGTGACAGATTTCGCCAAATTCCTCGGTTTGTCCACATCCGTCCCGCGCGCCAGCGCCGTGTGATACGCCAGCAACTGCAGCGGGATCACATGCAGGATTGGCGACAGCTTGCCGTAGTGCTCCGGCAGGCGGATCACATGCAAGCCTTCGCTGGAAACGATCTTCGAATCCGCATCGGCGAACACGTACAGCTGTCCGCCGCGTGCGCGCACTTCCTGCATGTTCGACTTCAGCTTTTCGATCAGCGCATCGTTCGGCGCCACCGTCACCACCGGCATTTCCTCGGTCACCAGCGCCAGCGGGCCGTGCTTCAATTCGCCGGCCGGGTAGGCTTCGGCATGGATGTACGAGATTTCCTTCAGCTTCAGGGCGCCTTCCAGCGCGATCGGATAATGCAAGCCGCGGCCCAGGAACAGAGCATTTTCCTTGCGCGCGAATTCTTCCGCCCAGGCGATGATCTGCGGTTCCAGCGCCAGCACCGCGCCGATGGCGACCGGCAGGTGGCGCATCTGCTTCAGGCAGTTCGCTTCCTGCTCGTCTGACAGGCGCCCGCGCACCTGCGCCAGCGTCAGCGCCAGCAGGAACAGGGCCGCCAGCTGGGTGGTGAAGGCTTTGGTCGAGGCCACGCCCACTTCGACGCCAGCGCGGGTAATGTAGGCCAGTTCGCATTCGCGCACCATGGCGCTGGTGGAGACGTTGCAGATCGTCAGCGTATTGACCATATCCATCGAACGCGCATGCTTCAATGCGGCCAGCGTGTCGGCGGTTTCGCCGCTTTGCGAAATCGTCACCACCAGCGCATTCGGGTTCGGCACGCTGTCGCGGTAGCGGTATTCGCTGGCGATCTCGACATTCACCGGGATCTGTGCGATCGATTCGATCCAGTATTTCGCGGTGAGCCCGGCGTAATAGCTGGTGCCGCAGGCCAGGATCAGCACCGAGTCGATTTTCTTGAAAATGTTGTAGGCCTTGTCGCCGAACAGTTCCGGCATGATGCCGGTGACGCCTTCGAGGGTGTCGCCGATGGCGCGCGGCTGTTCGAAGATTTCCTTCTGCATGTAGTGGCGGTAAGGGCCCAGTTCGGCCGCGCCGGAATGCGCGTGCACGGTGCGCACCGGACGCTCGGCCGGCTTGCCGTTGCTGTCGACGATCCAGCAGCGCTGCATCTGCAAGTCGACCACGTCGCCTTCTTCCAGGTAGATGATCTGGTCGGTGACGCCGGCCAGCGCCATGGCGTCGGAGGCGAGGAAATTCTCGCCAACTCCTGTGCCGACGATCAGCGGCGAACCCTGGCGCGCGCCGACCACGCGGTGCGGCTCGTCGCGGCAGAACACGGCGATGGCATAGGCGCCATGCAGGCGCTTGACCGCCTGCTGCACGGTCTCGAACAGGTCGCCGGTATACATCTGGTCGACCAGGTGAGCGATGACCTCGGTATCGGTCTGGCTTTCGAACACGTAGCCGGCGGCAATGAGTTCGGCGCGCAATTCATCATGGTTTTCGATGATGCCATTGTGGACCAGGGCGATGCGCTCGCGTGAAAAATGCGGATGGGCGTTGTGCGATGCGGGAGCGCCATGCGTGGCCCAGCGCGTGTGGGCGATGCCGGTGAAGCCGGCCAGGCCGGATTTTTCGACCTGGGCTTCCAGTTCAGCCACGCGGGAGGTGCTGCGCGAACGTTTGAGTGCGCCATCCACATGCAGGGCGACCCCGCAGGAGTCGTAGCCGCGGTATTCGAGCCGCTTCAAGCCTTGCAGGAGGATGGGCGTGATATTGCGTTGCGCTACTGCGCCGACGATGCCGCACATGGGAAGTCCTTTGAACGGGTTAAATGATTGCGGTATCGTAGGAGAAAGCTTGTGAAATAAGTTTGCGAAATTTTGAAGAAAATGGATTTATATTTCTTTTCAGGATTGTCGTGGAATATAATTTCACAAAATTGAAATAATTTTTAATTAAATTCATTTATTGTGGACAATTTGCTACTGGATGAGCTGGACCGTCGTATCCTGAATATCTTGCAGGAGGATGCTTCGCGCACCAACAACGAACTGGCAGCGCTGGTGCATGCCTCGCCGCCGACCTGCCTGCGCCGCGTCAAGCGCCTGATCGACGCTGGCGTCATCGAACGCCAGGTCGCCCTGCTGGACGCCGGCAAGGTCGGCGCCGGCCTGACGGCCATCGTCGAAATCACGCTTGATCACCAGGCCGCCGAACGCATGATGGAATTCGAGGCGCTGGCGGCGCGCGAAGCCGCAGTGATGCAATGCTACCGGGTCTCGCCCGGCCCGGACTTCGTGCTGGTGGTGCAGGTGGCCGACATGCCAGCCTACCACGCGCTGGCGCATCGCCTGTTCGCTTCGCACGCCAATGTGCGCAATGTGCGCAGCTTCTTTTCTATCCATCGCAGCAAGTTCGAGACGCGCATCGCGCTCTGAGAGCCGTCGCGTATAAAACCTTGGCGGAAAGCGCAACCGCCAGTGGGACCGGTGCTAGAATTTACTCGTTGCAACCCCTCACTGCTTTTTTGCAGGCGCGCCGCCATGACCGCATCTCCCGCAGCTACTCCTTCGCGCTATCAGCGTCTGGCCGTTTTCTCCCGCAAGCCCCTGGTGGTGCGTTCTCTGCTGGGACTGCTGGGCTTCGTGCTGCTGTTCGGCCTGTTCGGCTATTTCATCCTGCCCGGCATCATCCAGTCGCAGGCGGAAAAACTGCTCTCCGAAAAGCTGCACCGCAGCGCCTCCATCGGCAAGGTCGAGGTGCGACCCTTCGACATGGCGCTCACCGTGCGCGACTTCAAGCTGATGGAGCCGGCGGGCGAAGCCGTGTTCGCTTCCTTCGACGCCCTGCACCTCAACCTGTCGGCGCAATCGCTGTGGCGCTTGGCGCCAGTGGTGCAGGCGGTGCGCCTGGAAAAACCCTACGTGCACCTGGTGCGCACCGCGCCGCACAGCTACAACATCGACGACTTGCTGGCGCTGGGCGGCAAGGAAGAGCCACCGGCGCTAGAATCAGGCCCGGCGCGCTTCTCCATCTATAACATCCAGCTGCAGGATGGCCGCATCGCCTTCGAGGACAAACCGGCTGGCGCCAGCCACACGGTCGAGGCGCTACAGATCGGCCTGCCCTTCATTTCCTCGCTGCCGTCCCAGGTCGATGTGTTCGTCGAGCCGCTGCTGAGCGCCAGCGTCAACGGCACGCCGTTCCACTTCAAGGGCAAGGCCCGGCCCTTCGCCGATACCCGGGAAGCGGTGCTGGAACTCAACCTCGACGGCCTGGACCTGACCCGCTTCATCGGCTACCTGCCGTTCAAGCCGGCCTTCAGGCTTGCCGGCGCCCAGCTCGACACGCGCCTGTCCGCCAGCTTCCTGCAGCCGCACGATCAGACGCCGGCGCTGACCCTGTCCGGCGTGGTCAGCCTCAAGGCGCTGCAACTGGCTGAACCGGGCGGCAAGACCTTCCTCAAGCTGCCGGAACTGAGCGTGACGCTCGACCGCGCTGCCGTGCTCGGCAAGCGCATCGAAGTGGCGAAGCTGGCGGTCAAGGGGCTGGAAGCGGATGTCACGCGCGACCGCCAGGGCCGCATCGACCTGCAGCGCCTTCTGGCGGTGTCCGCGCCTGCGGCAGTGGCAAAAGGAGAAAAGTCCGCAGAAGAGAAACCTGCTGAAGCAAAAGCCACTGAAGAAAAACCCGCCCAGGGCAAAGCCGGCAACCCCGCCAACCCCGATGCCCTGCAGCTGGCGCTGGGCGAACTCGACATCAGCGGCGCCGCCTTGCGCTATGCCGACCTGCAGCCGGCCGGACCGCTGACTGCCGGCATCGACAAATTCGATGCCACCCTGCGCAAGCTGACCCTCGACACCGGCGCAAGGCGCGTGGGCATCGGTGAAATCGTTTCCGGCAGCGCGAATTTCCAATTGCGGCATGACAAACCGGAAGCATCGACGGCGGCGTCCACCGCCGCAACTCCGCCAGCGCCGGCCAAGCCCGCCGCTCCCCTGTCCGGGCAGGCGAAGCCGGGAGCGCAACCGGGCTATGTCGTCAGCATCGACCGCATCGCCATCGACAAGTGGTCCGCCCGTCTGGAAGACCGCGGCCAGGCGCAGCCGGCGGTCACCGTGCTGACGCCGATTGCGCTGACCATGAGCGGTTTGTCCACGCTGCCGGATGCGCGCGGCAAGATCGCCCTGCACGCAGCGGTCAACCGCAGCGGCAAGCTGGCGCTGGATGGCGCGCTGGGGCTGTTCCCGCTGCATGCCGACCTCAAGCTGGACTTGCAGGCGGTTGATCTGCTGCCGCTGCAGCCCTACATCACCGAGCATGTCAACCTGCTGATGACGCGCGCCAGCCTGAGCGGCAAGGGCACATTGAAGCTGGAGCAGGGCGGCGATGGCGTATTGCGCGGCGGCTTCAGGGGTGACGCCAGCCTGGGCAACCTGGCTACGGTGGACAAGCAGAGCGGCAGCGACTTCCTGCGCTGGAAGTCGCTCTTCTTCGGTGGCGTCGATGTCAGCCTGCAACCGTTCGCGCTGGCGGTGGAGCAGGTCGCGCTGAGCGATTTCTTCGCCCGCATCATCATCGACCCCAGCGGCCGCATCAACCTGCAGGATATCGTGCGCAGCCATGCGGGCGACCGCAGGAGCCTGACCGAGGAACACAGGCGCGCCACGGATGCCAGGCAGCCGACTGCCATCACCGCAGCGGCGCCTGCCGGTGCAACAGCGCAAGTGATTTCCGCGGAAGCCGCGCCGCCGGATGCGCAGGCAGCGCTTGCCGCCGCCAAGGTGGCAAGCGTGGCCAGGAGGGAAAAGGCCACCAGCGAAGCCGACGGCAAAATGCCGCCGATCAAAATCGGCAAGCTGAGCCTGCAAGGCGGCCGCGTGCGTTTCACCGACAACTTCATCAAGCCCAACTACACCGCCAACCTGATGGGGCTGGGCGGCGTGGTCAGCGGCCTGTCGTCGGACCCCGCCAGCAGCGCCACGGTGGACTTGCGCGGTGAGGTCAACAGTGCGCCGCTGACGCTGGCCGGCCGCATCAACCCCCTGAAAGGCGACCTCAGCATGGACGTGCAGGCCAAAGTGCGCGACATGGAGCTGGCGCCGCTGTCGCCGTATTCCGGCCGCTATGTCGGCTACGGCATCGAGAAGGGCAAGCTATCCTTTGACGTCGCGTACAAAGTGGAAAACCGCCAGCTGACCGCTGACAACCGCCTAGTGCTCGACCAGCTCACCTTCGGCGACAAGGTGGACAGCCCCGATGCCGCCAGCCTGCCGGTGCACCTGGCGGTGGCGCTGCTGCGCGACCGCAACGGCGTCATCGACCTCAACCTGCCGATCGCCGGTTCGCTGGACGATCCGCAGTTCTCGATGGGCACCATCATCGTCAAGGTGATCGTCAACGTCATCACCAAGGCGGTCACGGCGCCGTTCGCCCTGCTCGGCTCGTTGTTTGGCGGCGGCGAGGAATTGTCCTGGCTGGAATTCAACCCAGGCCGCTCCGCCATTCCGGCAGTCGGTGAAGAAAAGCTGAAAACCCTGGCCAGGGCGCTCGCCGACCGCCCGGCGCTGAAGCTGGAAATTACCGCCCACACCGGCGCCGAAGCGGAAATCGAAGGGATGAAGCGTGCCGCCATCGACCGCAAGGTGCGCGCGCTGAAAGTGAAGAACATGGTCGCGCGCGGCGAGGCAGCACCGGAAGGGCGCGTGGAAGTCAGGCCCGAGGAATATCAGGCCCTGCTCGCCAGGGTGTACAAGGACGAGAATTTCCCCAAGCCGCGCAACCTGATCGGCCTGCAGAAGGATTTGCCGGTGACGGAAATGGAAAAGCTGATGATCGCCAACACCAAGATTGAGGCTGACGATCTGGTTGCGCTGGGCAACCGACGCGCCCAGGCGGTCAAGGAATGGCTGCTGAAAAACGGCCAGATCCCGGGCGAACGCATTTTCATCCTCGCCACCAAAACCGGCACTGAAGAAGCAAAAGACAAGGGGCCCGGCCCAAGTCGGGTGGATTTTTCATTGAAGTGAACCCGCCCTGCGGCAGACCAGCGAGCCAGGCGCAAAAGAGGCCTCCGGACCAGGGGAGGGCTTGCTTTTACTTCTTTACCTTGACCGGCCGCTGCCAGCCGGCGACTGACACTTGCCTGGCGCGCGAGACAGTCAGCTGGCCGGCCGGCGCATCCTTGGTCAGGGTGGTGCCGGCGCCCAGCGTCGCGCCCTTGCCGACGGTGACCGGCGCCACCAGTTGGCTGTCGCTGCCGATGAAGGCGTCATCCTCGATCACCGTGCGGAACTTGTTGGCGCCGTCGTAATTGCAGGTGATCGTGCCGGCGCCGATATTGACGCGCGAGCCCACCGTGGCGTCGCCGACGTAAGCCAGGTGATTGGCCTTGCTGTGCGCCGCAATCTGGCTGTTCTTCACTTCGACGAAGTTGCCGATGTGGACATCCTCGCCCAGTTCGGTGCCCGGGCGCAGGCGCGCGTAGGGGCCGATCTGCGACTTCGGTCCCACCACGGCATCCTCGATATGGCAGAAAGGCTTGATCTGCGCGCCCCTGGCGATGGTGGCATTCCTGATCACGCAATGTGCGCCGATGGCGGCGCCTTCCCCGATCGTCACCTCGCCCTCGAAGACGCAATTGACGTCGATACTGACGTCGCGCCCGCAGCTCAGCGTGCCGCGCACGTCGAGGCGCGCCGGATCGGCCAGGGTCACGCCCTGTTCCAGCAGTTTGCCGGCGATGTTCAGTTGATGAATGCGCTCCAGCTCGGCCAGCTGCACCTTGCTGTTGACGCCCAGGGTTTCCCACACTGCCGCCGGCTGCGCCGAACGCACCAGCATGCCTTCGGACACCGCGCGCGCGACGATGTCGGTCAGGTAGTACTCGCCCTGCGCATTGTCGTTCGACAGTGTCGCCAGCCAGCGCTTCAGGGCCGCGGTCGGCGCCACCAGGATGCCGCTGTTGACTTCGCGGATCGCCCGCTCCGCTTCGCTGGCATCCTTCTGCTCGACGATACGCACGATCTCGCCGCCCTCGCGCACGATGCGGCCGTACCCCGTGGCGTCTTCCAGTTCCACCGTCAAAATCGCCAGTTTGTCGTTGCCGGCGGCATCCAGCAGGCGGCGCAGGGTGTCGGCCGTGATCAGCGGCACGTCGCCGTACAGCACCAGCGTCGACGCCGATTCGTCCAGCTGCGGCACCGCCTGCATCACCGCGTGGCCGGTGCCGAGTTGCGGCTCCTGCTTGGCAAAGGCGGTGTCTTCGGCCTTGAGCGCGACCGGCACGGCGTCGCCGCCGTGGCCGTACACCACGCACAGGCGGGTGGGGGAGAGCGTGCGCGCGGTATCGATCACATGCGCCAGCAGCGGTTTGCCGGCCAGCGGGTGGAGGACTTTCGGCAGCGCCGATTGCATGCGTTTGCCCATGCCGGCAGCGAGGATGACGACGTTCATAAAGAGTGACGGGGATCGTGAGTGGGTTGAGATTGGTCGCGACAGGAGCGCAAGGTGGACATGTCACTGCAGAGATGCTTTTCCTCGCGCTGGAAATTGTTATATGCGCAAGATTTTAGCACGCAGGCTGGCGAGGCCCGCCTGCGGCTTGTCAAAATGCAGCTTCAATTATCCATCCGCGTGGATTACTCGTCCGCATGGAACCGGATCACGGTCGCGTTCGCCGCCGGGGTCGCGCAGGGATCTTCATCGAAGGCGATGTCGCCGTTCGGATCGGCGATGCCAGTCGCCTTCAAGCCGGTGAAATCGAACATCTTGCGGTCCATCAGGTGCGAAGGCGCCACCGTCGACAAGGCCGAGAAGATATTCTCCACGCGTCCCGGATACTTCTTTTCCCACTCGCGCATCAGGGCCTTGATCTGCTTCCTTTGCAGGTTTTCCTGGCTGCCGCACAGGTCGCAGGGAATGATCGGGAATTGCTTCACTTCGGCATAGCGCGCGGTATCGCTTTCCTTCACATACGCCAGCGGGCGGATGACGATATGCTTGCCGTCGTCCGACTGCAGCTTGGCCGGCATGCCCTTGATCTTCGCGCCGAAGAACATGTTGAGAAAAAAGGTCTCGAGGATATCGTCGCGATGGTGGCCGAGCGCGATCTTGGTCGCGCCCAGTTCGTCGGCCACCCGGTACAGAATGCCGCGGCGCAGGCGCGAGCACAGCGAACAGGTGGTCTTCCCTTCGGGGATGACGCGCTTGACGATGCTGTAAGTATCCTGGTTCTCGATGTGGAAGGGTATGCCCAGTTTCGTCAGATAGTCCGGCAGCACATGCTCCGGAAAATTCGGCTGCTTCTGGTCGAGGTTGACGGCGACGATGTCGAATTTGATCGGCGCGCGCTCGCGCAGGGTCATGAGAATATCCAGCAGCGCATAGCTATCCTTGCCGCCGGACAGGCAGACCATGACCTTGTCGCCATCCTCGATCATGTTGAAGTCGCCGATCGCCTGGCCGGCCAGGCGGCACAGGCGCTTGTGCAGCTTGTTGTTTTCATAAGCGATCTTCTCGGCCTTTTTCAGGTCGGCCGGCGCGCCGGCATCCTGCGGCGCCATTGGCGTGATTGCGGCTTCCATTTCTTACTGCTCCTTCACTTGAAACACTTCCACCCCGACCGAATCGCAATCCGGATAGACATCCGGTTTTTCGGTCGAGACCCGCACCGCCCGCACCTTCGGATGCGCCAGCATCGCCCGCGCGACATCGTCGCACAGGGTTTCCTGCAAATGGATGTGGCCCTCGGCCATGCGGCGGGCGATGGTGGCGCGCATGAAATCATAATCGACGACTTCATCGAGCTGGTCCGCCTTCGGCGTCGACAACGCCAGCGGAATGAACAGGTCGACATTGATCAGCACGCGCTGTTCGCCGCGTTTTTCGAAATCGTGCACGCCGATATTGATCTGGACTTCGTAATTGCGCAGGAACAAGCGTCGGCAATCCGAGAGTTCCGGGTGAAAGAGGGTGGCAAGCATAGTTTCGATAAGTTATTTGGCGATGAACATCACATCGCGTTGCAGGGGAATCAAGTGCTGGCCGCCATCGACGACCAGGGTAGTGCCGGTAATCGCCGGCGCTTCGGCAACGAAGCAGACCGCCGCGGCAATATCGTCCGGCGTGCTGGACTTGCCCAGCGGCGTCAGCTGGTGCGCCTTGGCGAAGCCGTCCTCGGTCTGTTCGCCGGACACCAGGCTAATGCCTGGCGCCACGCCGACTACCCGCAGCTTCGGCGCCAGCGCCTGTGCCAGCACCGTTGTGGCGGCGTGCAAGCTGGCCTTGGACAGCGTATACGATAAAAAATCCGGGTTCAGGTTATACAGTTTCTGGTCGAGCAGGTTGACCACTACCGACTGGCCGCCGGCGGGCGTGGCATCGTGCAGGCAGCGCGCCAGCAGCACGGGAGCGCCTAGGTTGGCATGCATGTGGGCATCCAGCCGCGCATAGTCGAAGCTGGCGGCATCGTCGTAATCGAACAGCGAGGCATTGTTGACGATGCATTGCACCGGGCCAAGCGCCGCCGCCGCGCGCGGCAGCAATTCCTTCACCGCGGCTTCATCGGCCAGGTCGCACTGCAATGCCACCGCGCGTCGGCCAAGCGCCTCGATTGCGCGCACCGATTCGGCGGCATCGTTGCCGGATTGGCCATAATGAATTGCCACATCCCAGCCCCGCTCGGCCAGCGCCAGGGCAATGGCGCGGCCAATGCGCTTGGCGCCGCCTGTCACCAGTGCAACTTTTTGTCGATTTGCTGTCATATACGGGGTCATTTGCTTATTCTTGCGTTACGGCAAACAAGATTGCCTTACACACTGCCTTGAGCGATGACGACCAAAGACGAAATTTTCCCTAGGCATTTACCGTTTTCACTACAATAGCGCCATGCAATTGAACCTGCCCGAACCGTCCGCGGATGCCCTGTACGCATCCCGCTCCCTGCAAACCATGATCGCCAACGATATCCGCCACAATTCGGGGTGGATTTCCTTTGCGCGTTTTATGGAACTGGCCTTGTATGCGCCAGGATTGGGCTATTACAGTGGCGGTGCGGCAAAACTCGGCAAAGACGGGGATTTTACAACCGCGCCGGAAATCACGCCGCTTTTTGGCGAAACCCTGGCGCACGCGGCGGCCGGTCTGATGGCGCAAAGCGCCCCGCAAATCATCGAATTCGGCGCCGGCACCGGCAAGCTGGCGCGCGACGTCCTCACCGAACTGGCCGCCATGGGCGTGGCCGTGCACCGTTATTCCATCGTTGAACTCTCGGGCGAATTGAGGGCGCGGCAAAAGGAAACCCTGCGCGGCTTTCCGCAAGTGACCTGGCTGGACCATTTTCCATCCGCTTTTTCCGGCGTTGTGCTGGGCAATGAAGTGCTCGATGCGATGCCGGTCAACCTGGTGGTAAAAACCGCGCAAGGCTGGAAAGAACGCGGCATCGGCCTGGCCGACAAGCGCTTCGTGTTCCGCGATCATCCCTGTCCACCGTCCCTGGTGGCGCAAATCCCCGACGCTGAGAAGCTGCCGGTCGGCTATGTCACCGAAGTGCATCCGCTGTCGATCGCCTTCATGCGCTCCCTGGCCGAGATGCTGGTCGCCGGCTATGACCAGAACGGCCACGGCGGCGCCGCCATTCTGGTCGACTACGGCTTCCCGGCGGCGGAATACTATCTGGGGCAGCGTGCCCATGGCACTCTGATGTGTCATTACCGTCACCACTCCCACGACGATCCCTTTTTCCATCCCGGTCTGCAGGACATCACCGCTCATGTCGACTTCACCGCCATGGCCCGCGCCGCCGTCGATGGCGGACTCGCTCTGCTCGGCTATGCCAGCCAGGCGGCGTTTTTGCTCGATGCCGGCATCGGCGACATCCTGCTGCGTACCTCGCCGACCGACCAGCTGCGCTATCTCCCGCAAGCCAACGCCCTGCAAAAGCTGACCTCGCCTGCTGAAATGGGCGAGCTCTTCAAGGTGCTGGTCGTCGGCACGCACGTGGAATTACCCGAAAAGTTCGCCCGCAATGACCGCAGCTACAAACTGTAAGATCCGTGCCGGAGCAGCGCGATGACACGCTGGCTGGCCGTCATATTTCTCGCCCTGATGATTTTTTCCGCGCTGCTGCCCTGGCTGGAAAAACTGGGCGTGGGGCGGGTGCCCGGCGACATCCGCTTCCGCCTGTTCGGACAGACCGTCTGCCTGCCTTTCGGCTCTGCGCTGGTGTGGTATCTGCTGGTGCTGACCATTGCCAAGCTACTCTAGAGTGGATTCGGTCTGGAATAAATTGGGGTCGGAGTCCATTATCCGACCCTGCAATCACTGGAGAATGGTGCCGAGGACGTGTTTTAAAGCAACACTGCTCTCGTATTTTGAAGCCTGCCCATAATATACTGACAAACACCGTCATATATCCAGGTGCTCAGCGTACTCCTCCGCCTTCATGCATAACAGATGAAAGATTTCAGCAAACTTACCGCGCTGATCATCGATCCCAATTCGGCGATGCGGGCGAATCTGCACAATATGCTGAATTTGTGTCAATTGACCAAAATCGAGCATGCGGTCAGCGCCGGTACGGCCATTCGCCAGCTGCAACAAAAGTCTTACGATCTCATCATCTGCGAATACGACCTCGGTGAAGGCCAGGACGGCCAGCAATTGCTGGAAGATTTGCGCCATAACCAGGTCATCCCTCTGTGGGCCATCTACTTCATCGTTACCGCCGAACGCGCCCATGGCAAGGTCATGAGTGCCGCAGAACTGGGGCCAACCGACTACATTCTCAAGCCCTTCACCGCCGACATGCTACTCGAGCGCATCGTGCGGGCCATCGACAAGCGCGGGATTTTCCAGCCGGTGCATGAACTGATTCGCCAAAGCCGCCTGCCGGAGGCGGTGCTGGCTTGCGTCGAAGGAGAGGCAAACCAGCCGCGGCATGCCAACGATTTCCTGCGCTTGCGGGCAGAATTGCTCATGGCGCAGGGCGATGCCCAGCAAGCCGAACAGATTTACCGCCAATTGATCGAATTGCGGACAGTCGCCTGGGCTCGCCTGGGACTAGCCAAAGCGCTTTACCATCAGGATCGTCTCGACGAGGCCGAGAACATCCTGACCGAACTGGTGGAAGAAAACAGCAAGTACATGGATGCCTACGACTGGCTGGCCAAGACGCATGAAAAAATCGGCCAGATTTCCCAGGCCCAGGCAGTTCTTGAAGGCGCAGTGGCCATTTCGCCGCATGCCGTGCGGCGTTTGCGCAAGCTGGGCGATGTGGCGCTCGCAGCCGGCGATGTCGGGATAGCTGAACGCTCATTCCAGCAAGTCGTCAGCAAGGCAAAATATTCCGAATTTCGCGACCCCGAAGACCATGTCAAACTAGTCAAGACCCTGGTCACCAAGGGTGACAGCCAGCAAGCCGCAACAGTCATCCGCGATTTGCAAAAATCCCTGAATGGCAATGACAAGATGCCGGCCTGCCGCGCGCTGTCTTCCGCCTTGCTGCATGAATCTCTGGGGGACAAGACCCGTGCCGCCGAAGAGCTCGAAGCGGCTGTCGCAGCCAGCCGTGAGCCGATCGGCATGTCGGCAGAGATGAAAATGCTATTGGCCGGCAGTTGCCTGGCCAATAACCTGGAACAGGGCGCCATCGAAGTCATGCTTGACGTCATGAACAATGCCGCCAACGGCGCCGAAATGGCAAAGGCCATGAGCGTCTTCGAACAACACGGCCGCGCCGATCTGGCGGAAAAGACTTCCAGGGAAAGCCGGCGCCAAGTGGTCGAACTGGTGACTTCCGGCGCCGACAAGGCCCGCCAGGGCGATTACAAGGGAGCGGTGGAGTTGATGCTGGCGGCAGTGCAAAAGCTGCCGGAAAATCCGCAAGTGGTATTCAATGGCGCCGTCGCAATCCTGAAATACCTGGAAAATCTTGGATGGGATAAGCAGTTGAGCGAGCGGTGCCGGCTGCTGATCGACAAGGTCCGGCAGCTCGAACCGACCAACCCGCGCCTGCCGCCTCTGGCGGATTTGCATCGGCAAATCATTCGCAAGCATGGCCGCGAGTAAGCCAGCAAGGCATGCCCGGTTCAGTGCGCGGCAAGCAGCCCGGCTTGCCGGGTATTGAACCGGATTGACCAGGTGGACTAGCTTTCTTGCCCTAGCCAGGCATGCAATCGTTCCGGCGGACGCGCAATCAGCGCGCGCTCGCGGAAGACCACAACCGGTCGCTGTAACAGGCGCGGATGGCTGGCCAGAGCCGCCAGCAGTCCGGCATCGTCAGCCTGCGCCAGATTCAGCGCCGCGTATTCTTCTTCATTCGTGCGCACCATGTCGCGCCCTGCGCTACCCAATTGGCGATGCAATTGGCGCAATTGTTCGAGGTTCAAGGGGGTCTTCTGGTAATCGACAATCTCCAGCGGCACCCCATGGGCTTGCGAGAATGCTTCCACAATCGCAAGCGCCTCGCGCGACTTCGAGCAACGCGGGTTATGGTAAAGAGTAATCATAAGAATGAAGTAAGTAGAAAAGTAATCAGAAAACCAAGCAGAATTTTATCCACCTTCGATGATGCCCGGATATTTTGGTATTGTTGATGGTCTACATCTTTCTTTGCTTATACACGAACAGATGTCAAATCAAAAAGATCCTTCCAGCCCTGTCATCACTGCTGCGCCAGCTTCGACTAATGAAGGTGAGCGCACACCTCTGGATAAAGCCGCGAAAAATCAAGACATGGCGATTCCATCCTACCTAAAACAGGATGAGGCGCCGTGGTCGCTGGCCTGGAAAATTGTCGCCGGACGCGTGCGCAGCGCCTCAGACCAGATCGGCCGCCGCCTGATGCGCCGCACTTTGCGCATTGGTATTTCAGCGCGCATCTTCCACCCGGAAGCCGGCGCCAAAGGCTTGCGCGGCAAAACCTTGCAATATCTCGAAGAATCGATTGCCCAATGGGTCATGTCACGCGATGTGCTGGTGTTCATGATTCCGACCGTGAATAACACTGGATTATTGCATTCAAGCAATATTCGTTTGCGTGACTATGCCAAGCATCTCGATGGCCTGGTTTTGCAAGGTGGGGCGGATGTCTCGCCGCAAACCTACAGTCAGACAGCCACACGCCCCGAATGGAATGGTGATCGCGCGCGCGACATGTACGAACTTGAGCTTTTGCATGAATTCATTGAAGCCGGAAAGCCTGTGCTGGGCGTTTGCCGCGGCTGCCAACTGATCAATGTCGCTTTCGGCGGCAGCCTGTACCAGGATATCGCCACGGATGTGCCCACCGCCATTCCGCACGTTGATGAAGCCTATGACAGTCATTATCACGCGCTGCGTTTTCCCGCGGAATCAACCCTGGCGCCATTGTTCAGCAATTATGCCGAACCGCTGGTGAATTCGATTCACCACCAAGCCGTGCGTGAACTGGGACGCGATGTGGTCGTGGAAGCGGTATCGGGAAGCGACAATATCGTCGAGGCTATCCGCTACCGCAAGGCGCCGTTCGTCATGGGCTTGCAATGGCATCCCGAATTCCATCGTGCCGGTACGCCAGGCCTGCTGGATTGCACGCCCATTCTCGACAATTTTTTACGTGCAGCGCGCGCAACCCGTTTCTGAAGCACGGAATCGGCTCAAAAAAGCGGTGCCTCCGGCCCCGCTCATTTATCCAGCATAATGGCATAGTCACAACAAAGATCCGGCATGGCGCTGCCTGTTGCAGCATTCAAGCCACCCTATAAGCCCTTTTCTATAAAAAAATATGGGTAAATGATGAATGCCGGTTGACAAAAGCATCTGCGATATCTATAGTTTGGGGTTCCCTGCGGAGGGGTGGCCGAGTGGTTAATGGCAGCAGACTGTAAATCTGCCCTCTTACGAGTACGCTGGTTCGAATCCAGCCCCCTCCACCAGGTCTAATGACTGGCGCAGAGAAAACCAGAGTGGTTTTGAAGTAAAAAATTGTAGTCCTCGCGGGTGTAGCTCAATGGTAGAGCTGAAGCCTTCCAAGCTTATGACGAGGGTTCGATTCCCTTCACCCGCTCCAGGTTAGGGCTGAACGTGCCGTAAGGTATCGGGCGGCAAAAGACAAGCCCTTGTAGCTCAGTGGTAGAGCACTCCCTTGGTAAGGGAGAGGCCACGTGTTCAATCCACGTCAAGGGCACCAGATATCGGGTTGGTGGACCGGGTAGCCGGCGCGGTGAGGCGCAGGCAACTTGTCCGCCGATCAGTTGTTTCAGCAAGACGGTCGGGCACGTGCCTGAACATTCTCATACTATCGTTAGGAGTCTAAGATGGCAAAAGGCAAGTTTGAGCGGA
>DPRS01000013.1 GCA_003537575.1 Oxalobacteraceae bacterium | reverse complement strand
TGATGGTATCGCCGGAAATCTGGGCGGAAGCGGAACCAGCAAAACCCATCAGCGCGGTTGCAGTTGCCAGCGCCATTGCATTCAGTTTCAACTTCATTCTTTATTTCTCCTTTGGTCTGTAATGTTATTTATAAAGAACTTATACAAGCTTACACGCCCAGAAGTGTATTCAATACAGGCATCTTGGCTTCCAACTCGGATGAAGAGAAGGTCTCGACGATCTGACCATGTTCCATCACGTAAAACCGGTCCGCCAGCGGTGCGGCGAAGCGGAAATTCTGTTCTACCATCACGACCGTGTAACCCTTGGACTTCAGGGTCGTGATCATGCGCGCCAGCGCTTGCACGATAACTGGCGCCAAACCTTCGGAAATTTCATCCAGCAACAGGATCTTGGCGCCGGTACGCAGAATGCGTCCGACCGCCAGCATTTGCTGTTCGCCGCCCGACAGCCGGGTACCCTGGCTATGCTTGCGTTCCTTCAGGTTGGGGAACATGTCGTAGATTTCCTCTACCGACATGCCCTTGTCCGTCTTCGACACCTGCGGCGGCAGCAGCAGGTTTTCCTCGGTCGACAGCGACGAGAAAATACCGCGTTCTTCCGGGCAGTAGCCCAGTCCCAGATGGGCGATCTTGTGAGTCGGCAGATGAATCGATTCGACACCGCCAATCTTGATCGAACCCTTGCGTTCGCCAACCAGGCCCATGATAGAGCGCATGGTGGTGGTGCGGCCGGCGCCATTACGGCCCAGGATGGTGACGACTTCGCCGTAGTTTACCGACAGGTTGACGTCATGCAGGATGTGCGATTCGCCATACCATGCATGCAGGTTGCTGATTTCTAAAGCTTTCTCAGCCATGATCAATGGGCTCCTTGGAGTTCTGCGGCGGAGGTACCCATGTACGCTTCCATCACTTGCGGGTTACTCGATACTTCTGCGTAGGTGCCTTCGGCCAGCATGGCGCCGCGCTGCAGCACGGAGATTTTGTCGCAGATGCCGGACACCACGCTCATGTTGTGTTCCACCATCAGGATGGTGCGGCCAGCCGAGACTTTCTTGATCAGCTCGGTAACGCGATGCACGTCTTCATGGCCCATGCCCTGGGTCGGTTCGTCCAGCAGCATCAATTCCGGCTCCATGCCCAGCGTGGTGGCGATTTCCAGCGCGCGCTTGCGGCCATAAGGCAAGTCGACGGTAACGGTGTCGGCGAATTCGGTCAGGTCGACTTCGGCCAGCAATTGCATGGCGCGATCGTTCAACTGGTCCAAAGTCTTTTGACTTTTCCAGAAATGGAAAGACGTGCCCAGTTTCCGCTGCAAGCCGATGCGCACATTCTCCAGCACGGTCAGATGCGGGAACACGGCGGAAATCTGGAACGAGCGGATGATGCCCTGACGCGAAATCTGCGCCGGCTTTTCCGCCGTGATGTCCTTGCCGTTGAAAAGAATCTGGCCGGACGTCGGAATCAGAAACTTGGTCAGCAGGTTAAAGCAAGTTGTCTTGCCGGCACCATTGGGGCCAATCAGTGCATGGATGTGACCCCGTTGCACTTTCAGATTCACGTCATTGACTGCCGTGAACCCCTTGAACTCTTTGGTGAGGTTTTTCGTCTCTAGGATGACAGGGGTCATCATTTCTCCTTCTAGTACTTCTATCGCTTGCGCCGTTACTTGATAATAACAGCGCGTTTTTTACTACGAAATTTTGCGAATAGTACTAGCTCTTATTCCAAGAAACAATACCAGAGATTCACATCCGAAATACTTTTCTCACCTACAGTATTTTTACTGCAATGATTCCTCCTTTGTTTGTTGCAGCGCAATGCTGGAGAACAGCGACTTGATATCCTGTGCAGCCTTTTCGGCCAGCATGATCGTGGGGGAATTGGTATTACCGGAAGTTATCGTCGGCATGGCCGATGCATCGACTACGCGTAAAGCATGGATTCCCTTCACGCGCAAACGACTATCGAGCACCGCCATCGGGTCATCCGCAGTGCCCATCTTGCAAGTGCCCACCGGGTGAAAAATGGTTGTACCGATATCGCCCGCTGCATGGGCAAGCTCCTCAAGATTTCTGTAACTTAAACCGGGCTTAATTTCTTTAGGCGAGAATTGTTGCAGCGCGGGAGCGGAAACTATTTTTCGCGTCAGTGCAAGCGAATTAGCCGCTATCCGCCGATCTTCCGCCGTGCTCAGATAATTCGGCGTGATTTTCGGTGCGGTCAAGGAGTCACGCGACGCCACCCTCACATGGCCGCGCGAGCTGGGCCGCAGATTGCAGACACTGGCAGTAAACGCCGGAAAATCATGCAAGGCTTCGCCGAAACGTTCCAGCGACAAGGGCTGGACGTGATATTCCAGATTCGCCGTCGCCTGGCCCGAATCGGAACGGGCGAATGCGCCAAGCTGAGAAGGCGCCATCGACATCGGTCCGCGCTGGAAAAGCAAGTATTCCAGGCC
Organism: Oxalobacteraceae bacterium; assembly: GCA_003537575.1. Classification (GTDB taxonomy): domain Bacteria; phylum Pseudomonadota; class Gammaproteobacteria; order Burkholderiales; family Burkholderiaceae_D; genus Paucimonas. The sequence goes on along the minus strand of DPRS01000013.1, from coordinate 21,284 downwards.
GATTTTCATCTTGCCGAACCAGTTGTTTGCCATGGTGTTGAGAGTGCGGGCGCCCTTGATCTGAAAGATCATGCGTAATTGCAAATGGTCTTGCAGATTTCCCCCGACTCCCGGCAAGTCGGCTTGCACGGCAATACCATGTTCGCGCAGCAAGGCAGCCGGGCCTATCCCCGACAGCTGCAGAATCTGCGGCGAACCAATGGCGCCGGCACAGAGAATGGTTTCACGAGCCGCCGCCGCAAACCAGCGGCTGCCTTCGCGTATGAATTCGACCCCGCGGCAAGCCTTGCCATGCATAGTGGCGGCAATTCGTAAACGCTCCACATGGCAGCCGGTCATGACAGTCAGGTTGCCACGCTTGAGCGCGGGCTTGAGAAAAGCGCGCGCCGTGCTCCAGCGCCAGCCGCGTTTCTGGTTAACTTCGAAATAGCCGCAACCTTCATTGTCGCCCTGGTTGAAATCTTCGGTCGAAGGAATGCCGGTCTGCGCCGCGGCAGTCCGAAAAGCTTCCAGAATTTCCCATGACAGGCGCTGCTTCTCCACCCGCCATTCCCCCCCTGTGCCATGAAAGGCGTCGCCGCCGCGATGATGGTCTTCGCTGCGCATGAACACCGGCAGCACCTTGTCCCAGCGCCAGCTGTCGTCCCCCGTCAGACGTGCCCACTCGTCATAGTCGCGTGCCTGGCCGCGCATGTAGATCATGCCGTTGATCGAGGATGAACCACCCAGCAACTTGCCGCGCGGGTAAATCAGGCTGCGGCCATTCAAGCCGGGATCGCTCTCGGTACGGAAGCACCAGTCGGTGCGCGCATTGTCGATACAATACAGATAACCGACCGGGATATGCACCCACAGATAATCGTCCTTCTTGCCGGCCTCCAGCAGCAAGACCTTGACGTCCGGATTCTCGCTCAGGCGATTGGCCAGCACGCAGCCGGCGGAACCGGCACCGATGATGATGTAATCGTATTGTCCCGCTGACTGCATGGCCATTCCTTATTTCGCCACCGGCATGGTGAACTCGGCGCCCTTGGCGATCGATTCCGGCCAGCGCTGCATAATCGACTTGTAGCGGGTGTAAAAACGGATGCCTTCCTCGCCATAGGCATGGGCGTCGCCGAACAGCGAACGCTTCCAGCCGCCGAACGAATGCCAGGCCATCGGTACCGGAATGGGCACGTTCACGCCGACCATCCCCGCCTCGACATGCCGCGAGAATTCGCGCGCAGTTTGGCCATCCGAAGTGAAGAGCGACACGCCATTGCCGAATTCATGCGCATTGATGAGTTGTACCGCAGCGGCCAGGTCCGGCACCCGCACCACGCACAACACCGGCCCGAAAATCTCTTCGCGGTAGATGCTCATCTCCGGCGTGACATGGTCGAACAGGCTGCCGCCCAGGAAAAAGCCTTGCTCATGGCCCGGCACGCGCAAACCGCGTCCATCCGCCAGCAGCCTGGCGCCAGCCTTGACACCGGCATCGATGTAGCCTTCGATCCTCGCCTTGTGAACGGCGGTCACCACCGGTCCCATTTCGGCATCGGCTTCCATGCCGTTCCTGATCTTGAGCGCCTTCACGCGCGGTACCAGCGCCTCGACCAGGCGGTCCGCTATGTCACCGACCGCCACCGCCACGGAAATCGCCATGCAGCGCTCGCCAGCGGAGCCATACGCCGCGCCGATCAAGGCATCGACTGCCTGGCCGAGATCGGCATCGGGCATCACCACGAGGTGGTTCTTGGCGCCGCCCAGCGCCTGCACGCGCAGCGGATAAGGTCCCTTACGCTTGGCGCCTTCGGTATAGATGTATTCGGCGATCGGCGTCGAACCGACGAAAGACACCGCTTTCACATCAGGGTGCTGCAGCAGCGCGTCGACCGCGACCTTGTCGCCTTGCACCACGTTGAAGACGCCGTCCGGCAGTCCCGCCTGCTGCAGCAAATCCGCCAGCATCAGCGAGGGCGAAGGATCGCGCTCGGAAGGTTTCAGCACGAAGGTATTACCGGTTGCCAGCGCCATCGGCGCCATCCACAAAGGCACCATCACGGGGAAATTGAAGGGCGTGATGCCGGCGGTGACACCCAGCGGCTGACGCAATTGCCAATTATCGATGCAGCCACCGATATTGTCGGTGAACTGGGTCTTGAGCAGCTGCGGCACGCCGCAGGCGAACTCCACCACCTCGATGCCGCGCACCACTTCACCCTTCGCATCGGAAAATACCTTGCCATGTTCCCGGGTGATGGCGGCAGCCAGCGCGTCGTGGTGCTTTTCCATCAATTCCTTGAACTTGAACAGGATGCGCGCACGTTTCAAAGGCGCCGTCTCTGCCCAGGCCGGTGCAGCAGCCTTGGCCGCCGCTACCGCGGCATTCACTTCGCCGACGCTTCCTAGTCCGACTTCGGCCGTGGCTTCTCCGGTTGCCGGATTAAAAACCGCTTGCCGACGGCCGCTCGTAGAAGCCGTTACGCGACCATTGATAAAGTGCGCGATGCTGGAAACAGACTGCTCAGCCATAAATATTCCTTAGGTAGATAAAACAATTTCCGCAGAATATCGCCGAATTTATGGTGAATCCAATCAGATATTATCAACACTCCATAAATTTAATTTATGATTAAAGCATCATCAAAGTCTGAGAATCAGCATGGATCCAAGTCAGCTCCGCGCCTTCATCACGGTCGCCCGTACCGGCAACCTGACGCGCGCCGCCGCCACGCTGCATCTGACACAGCCCGCCGTGAGCCTGCAAATCAAGGCATTGCAAGCCTCCCTGCAAGTCCAGCTGTTTGCCCGCACGCCGGCCGGCATGGTCTTGACGGCGGAAGGCGTGAAACTCTTACCGCTGGCCGAACGCATCCTGGCCAACATGGCGGAATTACAGCAAGCCGCCGATGCCCTGCATTCAACCCTCAGCGGTTCGCTGGCAATTGGCACCATTCTCGACCCGGAATTCACCCGTCTTGGCGCTTTCCTGAAGCGCCTGGTCGAATCGTGGCCGCAATTGAAACCGCATTTGCAGCACGGTATGTCGGGCACCGTTTTGCAAATGGTAAAAGATGGCCAGCTCGACGCCGGTTATTACCTCGGCACGCCAGGCAAGGAAGTCCATTCCATCGTCTTGACGCCTTTTACCTACAACGTAGTGGCACCGCGCGGCTGGAAAAACCGCGTTACAGGCAAGGATTGGCCGGCACTGGCGCAATTGCCCTGGATCTGGACGCCTCCCGATTCAGTGCATCACCGCTTGCTGAGTGAAGTATTCGCCACCTACCAGATGCAGCCAGCGACAGTAGCGCAAGTCGACCAGGAACAATCCATGCTCGATCTGGTGAAATCCGGCATCGGCCTGTCGCTCGTGCGTGAATCGATTGCCCTGCGCGAAGCCCATGCGCACGGACTGGTGATTGCCGATACGGTCAGCCTGACCACCGAATTACGCTTCATTACCCTGGCCAAGCGCCAGCATGAAGCTGCCATCGCTGCAGTTTTTTCGCTGCTTACCAGCGTCTGGACGAGTTAATACCTCGATTTCCCAGAATATTTACGTAAACACAAGGTTTATCCACATTTCTTGTGGATAACTATGGGGATATCTCCTGAGCCTTTTGTGAACAAGCAAAATATTTTCCAAAGTTCATTTTTTTATCCAGAATTTGTCAGAAGTGGATACACGCTTTATCTAAGTCCTTATCCATGCGATAAACCATTGAAAAAATTCATGGTTTACCACTTATCCACAGAAAAGCCGGCGTTTACTACTATTACTATCTATATATATAAGTAGTTATTCAAAACCAAGCTTTTGATTTCGTTTTCGTACGATTCCCTACTTTCTTGTAAAACGGCTTTAGCTTAAAAGCTATTTTTATGGACAGACAGGAACACGTAGGCTTGGAAATGTTTGCAGGGTTTCATTTCTAGAGCGCCAGTCAGCAAACAAATACCCTTGCCAATTCGGTAAAAGTCATTCCAGAGCATTGATGGGTAGAGGACTAGCATTGCCTTGCCTGATCCATTAAATGGAATGAGTAAGCTTGCAGGAAGCTACATTCAGTTGGCAGGTAACTAAATACTAATAAACCTCAAGTTAATATCCAGACTGTGGATAAAGAGGTGTGTAAGCGGGAAGTGATTTGTGAACAAAGCCTGGTTTCTTAGTAAGCAGATTTTTTATCCAGAAAATATCCGCCTCAGAAACAAGCTTTATCAGATACTTTGTACTGAGCTTAAAAAATTGATTTTTAAGAGTATTTTGGACTTATCCACAGAAAAGCATGGTGTTTACTATTACTACTATTTATATATATAAATACTTATTAAAAAACCTCTTTTCAATTTCAGAAGCCATCTCAGCTCGATAAAATTCAAAAAATACAAGAATGGCAAAGTAAAACCAAAAAAAATACGTGTGTTATCAGCAATGAAATAAATAAAAAAAGCCACTGCTGATAAAACCAGCAGTGGCTTTTAAAGAAAAATATATTTTATTTATTACAACTTCAGCATGCCGCTCCCAATAGCATGATCAGTTGCTTCCGCTAACTTTCCACGCAACCAGCGATGTGCTGGATTACGGGCATCACGTTCATGCCAAAGCATATCGACATGCACGGGCGGCATGGGGAAAGGAAGTTCCTTGGCAATCAACTCATCGGCACGGCCTGTCGATGCAATTAAATGCCGTGGCAGCACGGTAATCAGGTCGGAGCTGGCCACCACCGACCCCCCGGTGTAAAACTGATTTACCGTCAGCAAAATTCGACGCTCGCGTCCCAGCTGCGCCAGCACATCGTTCACCTGTCCGTGAGCGCGTCCGGAAAAACTCACCAGCAAATGATTAGCTTCGCAATAAGCGTCCAGAGTCAAATCCTGCGACGCCAGTGGATGTCCGCGGCGCATGACGCAAACATACTGGCCGGTGTACAAGCGCTCGTGGCGAATCGGTGTACTGGGCTCGGTTGCCATTTGATTAACCACGCCGGGAAAAAAGCCGATGGTCAAATCGACATCGCCGCGCAGCAAGATCGCGCGCGGGTCGCGCGTAGTCAATGGCATCATGCGGACATTCATGCCGGGGGCTTCGTGCTGAATGTCTTGCACCAGCATCGGCAACCACAGCGCAGCCGGCGCATCCGCCATCGCCAGGCGGAAAGTTGTTTTTGTCTTAGCAAGATCAAAACCTTCCGGCGTCAAGGCCGCCTCTAGTTCTGCCAATGCATTGCGTACTGTCGGCCATAGTTCTTCCGCCCTGGGGGTGGGGCGCACGCCATGCGCGGTACGAATCAGCAATTCATCGCCCATGGCATCGCGCAAGCGCTTCAAGGCATTGGACACGGCAGGTTGGGTCATCGCCAGCCGGTTCGCTGCGCGCGTCAAATTTTGCTCCGACATGACGGCATCGAAAACGCGCAAAAGATTTAAATCAAGGGTCAGGAAACTCATGTTATCGAGGTAAGTAAACAAGTTGGCAGATTATGCCGCCAAGCAGAGATATGAATAAAATTTATAAGAGATATGCACAATGGGAATTGGATCGCTCACAAACTCATCCATATACTGAAATGCAACGAGATAGTAAACGAGAGTAATAAGGCATGTCGATTTTTACCTTGGTTTTTCCTGCTCAAGCCAGCAATACAGTGATGCCCGCATCCGTGGATACGGTAGCGCTATCGATGCTTTGCCTGGGTTTGATGGGCATCGTTGCTACCTTGATAACGGCAATGAAAGCAAAGCGTGTTCGCCGCAAGAACGCACCAGTCGAATTTATACGCGCTTGAAACCATCAGAATTTCTTTTCTTCAGTTGCTCTGGCGGCTGATTCGCAACGATTAACGGTTGTCTCCTCATCCTTCTGCCTGAAGGATTTAACCCCGCATACACTAGGCTGCGGGGAATTTTTTATGATGGCTGCAAACCCTGGAGCAGCATTTGCGTGTCCACTATGCGCGCCTCCCGCCGTGCCAATTCACCATTTTCACGGAACCAGCGTTGCAATACATACGGCGCAAAGCCGGTTTCTTCCCGAATCGCAAACTGAAAAATCGCATCCCATTCACTGGCGCGCGGCATAACCCAGACGACTTGATGGCCTGCATCAGCACCGATACCCGCATGCCGCAGGTTGGCACGAATACGCTCCGCACGCTGCTCTCGTGTGTCAGCAAACCGGCCAAGATCATCGGGCAAGGGCAAGACATTGGGGACGTGCCTTTCTGTCAGGATGGACGCGCCGGTTTTGAATCTTGCCCATGGGCCGAGCAAGGCGCACTCAACCAAGCTGCGCTCGGCAGCAGACATGGGCAAATCAAGGAAATAACAAGACAGCGCATGTGCCATAAGCACATCATACGCCCAGCTGAAGTTTTATTGCAGGAAGCTTATTTGCGGCGTTTTTTCCAGTTGTAATCTGCCGAAGGGTCAGCGACGCCAGCATGGCCCACCACATTTGGATTTTCCGAGCACATGGTGACAAAACGAATGGCTTCACCGGCACGCTGGCGTATGCGTAACTGTTCCATGAAATGCAAGGCAGCACCCATCTGGCTGGATTCGAATGGGTGAGCCCGTGTCAACGCTGCCGCGTTATCATACTCTGTCCAGTACACCATATACATGACTGCTCCTTTGGGAAGGTCCGTTTTCTACTTTGACCCGAATTTTTTCCCATAATTTGTCATGTAATGGGAGCAGGATGACATTGCAAATCGGTTCGAGGATGGCAGCAACGCCGCCGAATGCGATGGATCCCGAAATGGCATACATGAGGCCGAACGCGACTCCCATGTGCAAGACGATTTGGCTGGTGGTTTTGGCTGCGGTGACCATGATGCGACTCCCTGTCTGAACGATGCCGGATGACACCTACAGCCAAATAGTAAGGATTCTCGTTTAATAGATCAAATTTATATACTTAAACGATTCAATAGTAATTAGCTATTTTTTAGCAAGCTAAGCGTCAGCAGCGGAAGCGGCCCTCTTCGAGCGCAAAGCCTTGCAAGAATTCTCGCGCCGGCAAGCGCTTTCCTCCAGGCTTTTGCAATTGAGTCACGCGCAGGGCGTCGCGGCCGCAAGCAATCACGACGCCATCGGCATCCGCTCGCAATACTGAACCTGGCGACCCGTTGCGGCTTTCAGTGAAAACTTCCGCTTGCCAGAATTTCAGCGCAACGTCATTGAAAATGCCAAAAGCGCCTGGAAACGGATTGAATGCGCGAATCTTGCGGGCCAGTGTCTCGGCAGCTTCGGTAAAGTCAAGCTGCGCTTCTTCCTTGGTAATCTTGGAAGCGTAAGTCACATCCGCCTCCGGCTGCGGCGAGGCAGGCAAATCGCCTTGTTGCAGGCGCTTGAGCGCTGCAACGATCATGTCCGCACCGAGCGATGCCAGCTTGTCATGCAGGCTGCCTGTGGTGTCGTCACCGGCAATCGGCAAGCTTTGCATCGCCAGCATCGGGCCGGTATCGAGCCCCTCTTCCATTTGCATGATGGTCACGCCCGTATTGGCATCCCCAGCTTCGATGGCGCGGTGGATCGGCGCCGCGCCGCGCCAGCGCGGCAATAATGAGGCATGGATGTTGATGCAACCGTGCTTGGGAATATCCAGAACCGAGCGCGGCAGGATCAGTCCATATGCCGCCACCACCATCACATCGGCCTGCACGGAGCGCAGCAAGTCATGCGCCTCTTGCGCCACTTGCGGATGCTTGCCGTCGAGCCTGAGCGAAACCGGTTGTGCCACCGGGATATTGTGGGCAAGGGCGAACTGCTTGACCGGCGAAGCCTGCAACTGCATGCCGCGGCCGGCAGGTCGATCGGGTTGGGTCAGGACCAGGACGATCTCATGTCCAGCCGCGTGCAAGGACTCCAGGGCGACAGCGGCGAATTCGGGTGTACCGGCGTAGATGATTTTCATGAACAGAATTGTATTACGGTCATGCGGGACCATTGATTACTAAAAGAGAAAACGCCTGCGGAAGGATGAAACGCAGGCGTTCTGGCCGGAATAATTTATGTGGATATCGGTAGCATGATCATTCGATTGCCGGCCGCCTTCCTGAGATATCACAAGCTTGCTCAAATGCGCGCGCAATCTGCAGCAAGGAGAAGTCTCCCTGGTGGCGCCCAACGATCTGCATGCCGACAGGCAGGCCATCTTCAGTAAATCCGCATGGCACCGAGATGGCCGGATGCATGGTCGCCGTGATCAGATAGCATGAACGCATCCATTCGATATAACTTTCCATTTTCACGCCATCGATTTCGGTGACATATTGCTGTTCGATCGGGAATGGGGGCACCTGGTTCACCGGCAGGACGATGAAGTCATAAGTCTGCATGAACCGGTGCATACGCTGAAACAGCAGGGTGCGCAGCTTGTTGGCGCGGGCAATATCGGGGGCGCGCAGTTTCCGCCCTTCCTCGATATTCCACACGATCGTATCCTTGAGCACGCCCGGATGCCGGTCCATTACCGCGCCGAGGCCAGCTTCGAAGGCATAGGCGCGCAGGGACATGAACACTTCATGCGCATCGCGCAGATCGGGGCAGGCCTCTTCCACTACGCAACCGAGGTCTTCGAATACCTTGCGCTGCGCCTCGATGGCGCGCACTACTCGCTTGTCTACTGGCAGCCCGCCCATGCCGGGACTCCAGGCGATGCGCACGCCCTTGAAGTCCCTTGCAAGCGGAGCGCGAAAACGCGCGCCTTCTTCCGCTATGGCCAGCGGATCGCGCGCATCCGGCCCCGCCATCACCGACAGGTAAAGCGCGAGATCTTCGACATTGCGCGCCATCGGGCCGCTTACCGACAGACTGTCCCAGCCATCAAGCGCCGGCACCTGCGGCACCCGGCCGACCGACGGGCGCAGGCCGACGACATTGCAGAAATTCGCCGGGCAGCGCAGCGAGCCACCCATGTCGGTGCCGTCGGCCAGCGGCACCATGCCGGTGGCCAGCGCCACCGCCGAACCGCCGCTCGAACCGCCGCAGGTCTTCGACAAATCATACGGATTACGGGTCGCACCGAACACGGCATTGAAGGTTTGCGAGCCGGCGCCGAACTCCGGCGTATTGGTCTTGCCGATGCTGATCGCCCCGGCCTGCTGCTGGCGCTCGACGACCAGCGCGCTGGTCGTGGGTACCATGTTTTCATGCACCTTTGATCCATAGGTAGTGCGCATGCCCCTGGTTGGGAGCAGATCCTTGTGCGCGACCGGCAAACCATGCAGCGGCCCGAGCGATGCGCCGCGCGCCTGAGCCTCGTCCGCTGCTGCTGCTGCCGCCATCGCTTCTTCGGCATGCAGCGTGACAATCGCGTTGACTTTCGGGTTGATGCTCTCGATGCGCGCCAGATGGGCTTGCATGACTTCACGCGCCGAAAGGTGGCCGGCACGGATTTCTGCGGCCATCTCGGTCGCGCCGAGATAACAAATATCGTTGTTCATTTAGTACCCCAATTTTTGCGGCAACCACATTGTCAGTTGCGGGAACGCCGTCACCAGGATCAATGACGTCAACATTGACGCCACCATCCACAGCGCCCAGCGCACGGTGGATTCCATCGAAATGCCGGCGACCCTTGTGGTGACCATCAGGTTGACCGCCATCGGCGGCGTGAACTGGCCGATGGCCATGTTCATCGTCATGATGATGCCGAACCATACCGGGTCCCATTTGTAAAAAGCCATGATGGGCAGCAGCACCGGCAGGAACACCAGGTAGACCGAGATTGCATCGAGCAGCATGCCGGCGATTAGCAGCATGAGCGTGATCATCACCAGCATGAGCGCTTCATTGCTGGTGAAACCCAGCAGCAGGTTAGCAAAGGCATCGAATGCGCCCAGCGTCGAGCCTGCATGCGCGAACACGCCTGCCAGCGAAATGATGATGAGGACCACCGCGGAGATTTCCGCCGATTCCACCAGCACCCGGTACAGGCTGGAAAGCGTCAGCGTGCGGTAGACGAACATGCCGACCACAAGGCCATAGAAAACCGCGACGACCGCCGCCTCGGTCGGCGTGAAAATACCGGCCCGCAATCCGCCCAGGATGATGACCGGGGCGAGCAAGCCCCAGATCGCTTCCTTGAAGCTGTCCCAGAAGCGCGGCGTGGGCTCGTCATCCTGAATGCCCCAGCCATGCTTCCAGGAGAAATACAGCGTCGGCAGGATCAGCGCCAGGCCGGCCAGGATGCCTGGAATGACGCCGCCGGCAAATAATGCCGGCACCGATGTCGACGGCACCAGCACGCTATAGACGATCAGCGCCACTGATGGCGGAATCAGGATCGCCGTCGAACCGGCCGCGGCGATCAGGGCGGCCGAGAATGCCTTCGGATAGCCTTGCCTGAACATGCTGGGAATCATGACCATGGCCACTGCCGCAGCATCGGCCGGACCCGAGCCGGATATCCCTCCCAGGAACATGCACACCAGGATGGCGACGATGCCTTGTGCGCCGCGCCGCTTGCCGACGATCGCCGAGGCGAAGCGCACAATGCGCACCGCCACGCCGGCGCGCTCGAACAGCATGCCGGCCAGGACAAACACCGGCAATGCCAGCAAGGGATATTTGGCGATGCCGTTATAGGCATTGGTCGGCACCGACATGATGCCCAGGCCTTCCATCAGAATGACGGCGGTGCCCGACAAGCCGAGGGCAACCGCGAGCGGCGTGCCGATGGCCATCAGCAGGGCAAAGCCGAGAAACAGGATCAGGCTGCCTTCCGCGATCATGATGCGCTCCCTTGCTCAGGCTGGCGCACAAGGCGTACCAGACGGCCGATCAGGCGCAGGACAATCACCGCCGATAGCAGCGGCAGCCAGATGGTATAGATCCATTGCGGAATACCGATGCCAGGCGAGGTGGTGTCATATTGCCAGTCATCCCAGAACAGAAAGCTGCCGTACCAGGCAACCACGCCGAACATCAGCGCGCCCAGGAACGTCACCACGTATTCGAGCTTGCGCGCAATCCCATACGGCAGACGTTCGGTAACGAAAGTCATGCGGATATGCTGGTCGCGCACGAACGCCGCCGACGCGCCAAACAGCGTCAGGACAACCATCAGGAAGATCGAGAATTCTTCGGTAAACGCAAATGATGCATCGGTGAAGTAACGCACGACCACGTTGGCAAAGGTAATGCAGCAGATGAGTGCCATTGCCAGCGCCGCACAGATTTCCTCGATCTTTACCGGTATGCGCGGAGGCGCTTCACCGTGCGCTTGCGCGCTGTCCTGCAACTCATTCATGGAAATACTTTCAAGATTACAAAAAGAAATGCCGCTCAACGAGCGGCTTCAGTTACAAATCTCGCATGCGGCATCCGTTCGTCCCGAAAAAACGCCGTCATGCTTGCCGACGCTTATTTGCGTGCGGCGATTTCGGCTTCAGCCTTTTTGACGAGTTCCGCGCCAACCGTCTTGCTCCACTTGTCATAGACAGGACGGGTCAGCTTCCTGAATTCGGCAAGCTGATCGGCATTGAGGCGCGTTACCTTCACGCCTTGCGCTTCCACTTGCTTCCACAAGGCGTTGTCGTCGCCGGTCAAGCCCTTGCGCGCCAGGGCGATTTCTTCCTTGCCGGCCTGGATGGCGGCGGCGCGCACAGCTTCCTGGTCTTGCTTGCTCCAGCTGTCCCACACCTTGCGGTTGACGACAAAAATCAGCGGGTCATTCATGTAACCCCATTGTGTCAGGTACTTCTGGCCAACCGAGCTGATCTTCGCGCCCAGGAATACCGAGATCGGGTTTTCCTGGCCATCGACGGCGCCCGAAGCCAGCGCCGGCTGGGCATCGGCCCAGCTCATCTGCGTCGGGTTGGCGCCCAGCGCGGTGAAGGTATCGTTGAACAGCGGCGAGCCGACCACGCGGAATTTCATGCCTTTCATGTCTGCCGGCGTCTTGATCTCATGCTTGGAATTGCTCAGTTCGCGGAAGCCGTTTTCGCCCCAGGCAAGCGGCACCACGCCATTTTTTTCAATCGCCTTGAAAATCATCTTGCCGGTCTCGCCGTTCATGAGCGCATCGGCAGAGCGGTAATCCGGCTGCAGGAAGGGCAACGAGAACAGGTTCAGTTCCTTGACCTGGGGCGACCAGTTGATCGACGAACCGACGGCAAGATCGATCACACCCTGGCGGATCGCGGTGAATTCACGCGTCTGGTCGCCTGCCACCAGCGACGTGCCGGGATACATCTTGATGTTGATGCGGCCCTGGGTTTTTTCCTTGACCAGTTCGGCCCAGCGCTCGCCGCCTTTACCCCATGGGAAAGCCGTGCCCAGCACCGTCGACAGGCGATATTCGGGTTGGTATTTTTGCTGTGCGTGAGCGGGAATGGAAAATGCCAGTGCGGCGCCAATCGCCAGGGCGAAAACAGACTTGCGCAAAATGATGACTCCTTTGAAGTTATGAAAGGCAGCCTCGCCGAATAGCGGCGGCCTGATTATGTAGTGCAACTTTACCAAAGGTGAAGCCCTCATGTCTTAAAAAATCTTCCATTTTGAGATGGCAATCTCTGCATCAAAGAAACGGTATTTGCTATTATCTTTATCGAAACGAGTGAAGAAACAGGCAATCTTCCTTAACTATTCACGCGACATATTTTAATCAAGGCAGAAAATTTTCGATGCGTTACCAAGGCAAGCTAACACGCTGGAAAGACGATCAAGGCTTTGGTTTCATCGATCCACATGGCAGCAGCGATGCCGTCTTCGTCCACATCAAGGCGTTCACAAACCGCGGCCGCCGGCCGCTAGGCAACGAAGCCGTGACTTATGAACTGGCAATGGATAAGAAAGGCCGCAGTTGCGCCAGGAACGTGGCATTTGCGGATGAAAGAAGAGTCAGCGCCAACAAGCCCGCCCTGCCGAAAAAGAATGGCATGCTGTTCCCGGCATGGACCGTAGTCTTCCTGGGCTTGGTCCTGTTCATGACTAACACCGGAAAACTGCCCGCCATGGTGTTGTGGCTGTATTGCGGCGCAAGCGCCGTCGCGTTTCTGGCCTACGCCTTCGACAAATCGGCAGCACGACAAGGACAATGGCGCATCAGGGAAAGCAGCTTACATCTGCTGGCGCTTGCCGGCGGCTGGCCGGGTGCACTGGCGGCACAACGCCTGTTGCGCCACAAATCCGCCAAGCCCTCATTTCTGACGGTGTTCAAAGTAACAGTAATAGTGAATTGCGGCGCCCTCGCCTGGCTCTCGACATCGCATGGTTTGGCCTTTTTGGAGTTTGCTCAATGAAGCACGTCATCACGCAAGCCGATCTGAACGACACGGCGACACTTGCGCGCTGCTTTGGCATTTTCACTTTTCTGCGGCCGCATCTGGATGAGCAAACATTTGTCGAGCGAGTGCGTATTCAGGCCGCACAAGGCTACCGCATCGCCAAGGTGGAAATCGAAGGCCAGGTTGCCGCCGCCGCCGGTTATCGCGTCGCCAATTTCCTTGCCTGGGGCAAGGTACTGTACATCGACGATCTGATTACTCACCCGGAAATGAAGCGGCTGGGCCTGGGCAGCGCGCTGCTGGATTGGCTGCTGGAGCAGGGGCGCCAGTCAGGGTGCGACGAGGTGCACCTGGACACCGGCCACCAGCGTCACGATGCGCACCGGCTTTATCTGAACAAGGGATTCATCCTCAGCAGCCATCACATGAGCGTCAGGCTCAAGTAAATGAGCGGCAGGATAATCGGGGCGGCGCCTCTGGGCTGAGCTGGACTAGCGCGCGCCGACAGCTTTTTGCCGGCTGCGCTGCATTTCCTTTTCTTCTTTCAGCAGCTTGGTCTTGATGCGGTTGCGCTTCAGAGGTGAAAGGTATTCGACGAAGACCTTGCCCTTCAAATGGTCGATTTCGTGCTGGATGCATACCGCCAGCAAATCGTCGGCATCGATTTCGAAAGGCTTGCCCTCGATATCCAGCGCCTTGACTCGTACTTGTGCCGGGCGCTCGACGCCGTCATAAATACCGGGAACCGACAGGCAGCCTTCGTCATAGATGCGTTTCTCCGCACTAGACCAGACGATTTGCGGATTGATGAAGACTTGCAGCGCATCGTGCGTTTCCGAAGTGTCGATGACGATGACTTGTTCATGCACATCGATCTGGGTTGCGGCCAGACCGACGCCGGGAGCGTCGTACATCGTCTCGGCCATATCGGCGACGAGACGCTTCAGGCGTGCATCGAAAACAGTCACGGGCTTGGCGACCTTATGCAGGCGCGGATCGGGATATCGGAGAATATTTAGTAAGGACATACGGCTTTTGCGCAACAATGCTGCAAGTTAAGAGTATATTTTCTCTTGCTAGTTCAAGGATTTATGTGCAGAATTTGATTCAAATTGACAACTGTTTCCATGTGTCATGTAATCGGTGCACAGGCAACATGCTGTGGCTACGCCTTACCAAAAGTGAAAATCTGGCCACATTCATTGGATAAACCATGAAAAATTTTAGCACAGCAGTCGTTTCCCTCGCTTTCGTCGCGGCTTCTACCACTCTTTTTGCACCGGCTGCCATGGCCGCAAAAAAATGCGAGTTCAAGGCGAACGCGCCGGATTCTCACCAGGTCGTACGCGGCGACACACTGTGGGATATCTCCGGGAAATTTCTGCAGCATCCGTGGTGCTGGCCGCAAGTCTGGGGCTTGAACCGTGACCAGATCAAGAACCCGCACTGGATTTATCCGGGCCAGATCGTCTATTTCGACCGTGCCACCGGCCGCCTGAGCCTGGGCAAGCCGGTCGGCAGCGCCGGCACGGGAGGCACTGTGCGCTTGTCGCCGCAGGTACGCATCGAAGGAATGGGCCAGGATGCCGTACCAGCGATTCCTTCCGGCGTAATCGAGCCTTTCCTGTCACAACCGCTGATCGTCACGCTGGACCAGTTGAACGGAACGCCGCGCATCGTCGCCACCGAAGAAGGCCGGGTCAATCTCGGCAAGAATGACAAGGCGTATGTCAGTGGTAATTTGCAGGACGGCACCTCGTTCCAGGCATTCAGACCCGGCAAGCCGCTGATCGACCCCGATACCCGTCAAGTGATCGGCTATGAAGCCGCCTACCTCGGCACCCTGAAACTGACCCAGGCCGCAAAGTCGGCTAATGAAGCGCATGTCTTCACCGTGGTCAATTCGAAGGAAGAAATGGGCGTGGGCGACCGCCTGGTACCGGTACCGCCGACTCCTTTGCTGAATTACGTTCCGCATGAGCCGGAAAAGCCGGTGGCAGCGCGCATCGTTTCGATCTATGGCGGCGTTATCCATGCCGGCCAAAACCAGATCGTGTCGATCAATCGCGGTGCTCGCGACGGCATCGATATGGGCACCGTGCTGGAGCTGTACCGCTATGGCGGTTTCATCAAGGACCGCACCGATACCAGGGAAATGATCAAGCTGCCCGATGAAAAGTACGGCGCACTGTTCGTATTCCGCGTGTTCGACAATATTTCCTATGCGCTGATCATGCAGGTGACCGATACCGTGCGTGTCGGCGACGTCGTCAAGTCGCCGGAATAAGAACCAGCCGTGACCGGTGCGACCGGCCCAGCGCCTACGGAGGACGCCGACCAGCTGGCGCACTGGATTCGGCTCGCCCAGGTACGCGGGGTCGGGCCGGAAACCGCTCGCAAGTTGTTGGCCCGCTTCGGCTTGCCGGCAAATGTTTTCGCCGCCGATATCCATGCCCTGGGCGAGGTCGTTTCCCAGCGGATCGCCCAGGCGCTGCTGACTTCCCCTGACGACGTCGCTCGCGCGCAAATCGATCTGACCCTGCAATGGGCCAGCGCGCCAGGCAATCGCATCCTTACGCTTGCCGATACCGATTACCCGCCCAACCTTTTGCACACCGCCGATCCACCCCTGATGCTGTATGTGAAGGGCCGCAGCGAATTATTATCACGTCCGGCGCTGGCGGTCGTCGGCAGCCGCAATGCGACAGCGCAAGGCATCGCCAATGCTGAAAAATTCTCCGAAGCCCTGAGCCTGGCCGGTTGGACCATTGTTTCCGGCCTCGCGCTGGGCATCGATACCGCCGCTCACGAGGGCGCACTGCGCCACGCGGACCAGGGCGGCTCCACCGTGGCGGTGATCGGCACCGGCATCGATATCGTCTACCCGGCACGCAACCGCGCGCTGGCGCATCAGATCGCGGCGGCGGGCTGCATCGTCAGCGAATACCCGCTGGGCATGCCTGCCATTTCCGCCAATTTCCCGCGCCGCAACCGTATCATCAGCGGTCTTTCGCGCGGTGTGCTGGTGATCGAAGCGGCCGCCGAGTCGGGTTCGCTGATCACTGCGCGCATGGCGGCCGAACAGGGGCGCGATGTCTTTGCCATTCCCGGTTCCATCCATTCGCCGCTGGCCAAGGGCTGTCATCAATTGATCAAGCAAGGAGCCAAGCTGGTCGAATCGGCTCAGGATATTCTGGAAGAGTATGGCCACGACCATCCTGACGCTCACATCGCAGGTTCCGGTTCGGCCGGCAACGATATTATCGGTGAGCCGTCCACTGATCCCTTGCTGAAGCTGCTCGGCTTCGATCCCGTAGATATTGAAACGCTGGCACAGCGTGCCGGACAAGACATTGCAAGCTTGCATGTGCAATTGCTCACGCTGGAATTGCAAGGCTGGGTGGAACGTCTGCCGGGGGAAGTTTACCGTCGCTTGCGGTAGAGAACTTTTTCCTCGCGGCACAGTCTTTTATTGAGCTTGCGCGCCGTTTTTCCGCGTCTTCCCTGCCTTTCACACTTTGTCATCGCAAAGTGTCATCGCAAGAAAACAAGCAGTTCTAAGCTCGTATAAAATTATCCTTGCAGAATTGTTGTCTTAAATCAGTGTCAACAATGCGCAACTGATGAACCCGGCAGGATGCTTCCAGCGCTTGTCACTTCGCAATCTTAAGGCTACATTAGAACCATGTTTGACGTCCTTGTTTACCTCTACGAAACTTACTATCGTCCCGATGCCTGCCCGGACCCGGAGGCACTGGTCAAGAAACTATCGGCGATAGGTTTTGAAGACGATGAAATCAACAAGGCACTGGGCTGGCTGACCGACCTTGACAAGACCACCAACGACTTTTCCCACCGTTATCCGGAGCAAGCCACTTTTTCCTCCGGCGGCATGCGTTTCTATGCGCAACAGGAACTTGAAGTGCTGGGCACCGCTGCAGTGGGATTCATTCAATTTCTCGAATCCGCCAAGCTGCTCGATCCGATCCAGCGCGAAATCGTGGTCGAACGTGCACTCGCTGCAAGCGACCGCAGGCTTTCGCTGGACAAGCTGAAAGTCATTGTGCTGATGGTTTTATGGAGCCAGGGTAAGGAGCCGGATGGCTTGATGTTCGATGAGCTGTTCTGGGACAATGAAAACACGACTGCCCGACTCTTGCATTAATAGCTCGCATTAATTACTCACATTAATTGCCTCTCCCTCCATCCGCGCTATCTTCAAGGTGCGGCTTCTGTCCCCGACAGACATTTCCATTTTCATAATTTTATCGCGCCGGAAGAGACTGCCTGTCTCTCCGGCTTGCGGTTTCTGCCAGAACGCGCTTATCATTGGCCGCTAATTGCCAGATTGTCAGAGGCTTGACAACTAGCCCTGGCCGAACGTGAGTCTGTTTCTACCCATAAAAGCAGCAACACTCCAGCCTGGTCGCTGTCCATGTTGGCAGACGACGCGTCGCGCCGCATATCACACGAGAATGGATTTATGACTAAAACTCTCATCATTGCCGAGAAGCCTTCTGTCGCCAACGATATCGCGAAGACACTCGGCGGCTTTACCAAGCACGATGAGTATTTCGAGTCCGACGAATATATTCTGTCGTCGGCAGTCGGCCATCTGGTCGAAATCGGCGTGCCGGAAGAATATGACGTCAAGCGCGGCAAATGGACCTTCACCCATTTGCCGATGATTCCGCCGCACTTCGCCCTGAATCCGATCGCCAAGACTGAGTCGCGCCTGAAGGTGCTGAACAAGCTGATCAAGCGTAAGGATGTCACCGGCCTGATCAATGCATGCGACGCCGGGCGCGAGGGAGAACTGATCTTTCGCCTGATCGCGCAATACGCAAAAGCGAAACAGCCGATCCAGCGCTTGTGGCTGCAATCCATGACGCCGGGCGCCATCCGTGACGGCTTCAAGCATTTGCGTAAAGACGAGGATATGCTGCCGCTGGCCGATGCCGCGCGCTGCCGCAGCGAAGCCGATTGGCTGATTGGCATTAACGGTACCCGCGCCATGACCGCCTTCAATTCCAAGGAAGGCGGCTTTTACCTCACTACGGTGGGCCGCGTGCAGACGCCGACCTTGTCGATCGTGGTCGAGCGCGAGGAAAAGATCAAGAAGTTCGTGCCGCGCGACTATTGGGAAGTGCGCGCCGAATTCGTCTGCGCCGCCGGCATCTATGAAGGCCGCTGGCTCGATACCAAACACAAGAAGGACGAAACCGATCCTGAAAAAAGGCCCGAACGCCTGTGGAGCAAAGCGGCCGCAGAATCGATTGTCGCCGCCTGCCGCGGCAAGCCGGGCACGGTCACCGAGGAATCCAAGCCGACCACGCAAATGGCGCCGGCGCTGTTCGACCTGACCAGCCTGCAGCGCGAAGCCAATGCCCGCTTCGGCTTCTCGGCCAAGAATACGCTCGGCCTGGCGCAAGCCCTGTACGAAAAGCACAAGGTGCTGACCTATCCGCGTACCGATTCGCGCCACCTGCCTGAAGATTACATTGCGACCGTCAAGCAGACGCTGGAAACGGTTGCGGAGAACAACAACTATCACCAGTTCGCCAAGCAAATCCTGAACAAGGACTGGGTCAAGCCGAACAAGCGGATTTTCGACAACACCAAGATCAGCGATCACTTCGCCATCATCCCGACCACCCAGGCGCCAAAGAACTTGTCGGAACCCGAGCAAAAGCTCTACGACCTGGTCACGCGCCGTTTCATGGCGGTGTTTTTCCCTGCCGCCGAATTCCAGGTCACCACGCGTTTCACCGAAGTCTCCGGACATCAGTTCAAATCCGAAGGCAAGGTCATGACCAATTCTGGCTGGCTGGCCATTTATGGCAAGGAAGCGGCTTCCGGAAAAGAGGAAGACAATGCCAAAATCCTGGTGCCGGTCGCCAAGGGAGAAACCGTCAAAACCGACAAGATCGAACCCTACGCCCTGGTGACCAAACCGCCCGCGCGCTACTCGGAAGCCACGCTGCTGTCGGCCATGGAGGGCGCCGGCAAGCTGGTCGATGATGAAGAACTGCGCGAAGCGATGGCCGGCAAAGGCCTCGGTACTCCGGCCACGCGCGCGGCCATCATCGAAGGTCTGCTCAATGAAAAATACCTGTTGCGCGAAGGCCGCGAACTGATTCCGACCGCCAAGGCCTTCCAGCTGATGACGCTGTTGCGCGGCCTGGGCGTGGAAGAATTGACCGCGCCCGAGCTGACCGGCGAATGGGAATACAAGCTCGCGCAAATGGAACGCGGCAAAATCAGCCGCGAGGAATTCATGCGCGAAATCGCGCAAATGACGCAGATCATCGTCAAGCGCGCCAAGGAATACGACAACGACACCATCCCCGGCGATTACGCCACCCTGAAGACGCCTTGCCCGAATTGCGGCGGCGTGGTCAAGGAAAACTATCGCCGCTTTGCCTGCACCAAGTGCGAGTTCTCGATGTCGAAGACGCCGGGCAGCCGCCAGTTCGAAGTCAGCGAAGTGGAAGAGTTGCTGGCCCGGCGCGAGATCGGCCCGCTGCAGGGCTTCCGCTCGAAGATGGGCAGGCCGTTTGCCGCCATCCTGAAGATCGTGCGCGACGAAGAGCACAATAACTTCAAGCTCGAATTCGATTTCGGCCAGAACCAGGAAGACGACGAGAATGCCGAAGGCGTCGACTTCAGCGGCCAGACTCCGCTCGGACCCTGCCCGAAATGCGGCAGCGGCGTCTATGAAATGGGCCTGGCCTATGTCTGCGAAAAGACCGTCGCCAAGCCCAAGGCTTGCGACTTCCGCAGCGGCCGCATCATTCTGCAACAGGAAATCCTGCCGGAACAGATGGCCAAACTGCTCAATGAAGGCAAAACCGATTTGCTGCCAGGGTTCGTGTCCCAGCGTACGCGCCGCCCCTTCAAGGCTTTCCTGGTGCGCGGCAAGGATGGCAAGGTCAGTTTCGAGTTCGAAGAGCGCAAGGCCAAGGCACCCGCCAAGAGCAAGGCTGACAAGTCCGCCGATCAAGCTGCGGCACCGGCAGAAAAGGTCGCCGCCAAAGTTCCATTGAAAAAAGCCGTCGCTAAAAAGGCGCCTGCCAAAAAAACTGCCACCAAAAAAGCAGCCGCCTAGCCGAACGGCCAGTCGGTTGCCTGCAAATTCCTCGTAAAAATTAAATCTTGTTTAAGTAAGCATCCTTAGAATGCATTGAAACAAGAAAGAGCGAGAAGGGAAATTTGCGATAGCTCAAATTTCCCGAGGAGATGCAGAACTATCTGAAAGTTGACATTATGGCTATAATGCACGCCGTATTGATGCGGCGCACAATTTAAAGCCAACAATGTTATCCCTTCATTGCTCCGCGTTGATAACGTCCGCCTGACACATACTTGCGTGTTGGCGTACCTCAAGGCTTTCCCAAACAGAGAGCCACAGGAACGAAGAGGCAAAACCGATTCGAACGCAGAGAAATATTCAAATGTAAGAAAAAGTGAAATTGTCGGCAAAAAAATACGCTGACCATTTCCATCTGTTGACAGAGCCGCAGCAATGCTGATCTTCTACAGAAAGCTTGCAAATTTTCGATTGATTCAACCCACCAAGAGGAAAAGAAGATGATGAGACGTCACGTAGTATCCGCCCTTGCTGTCATGTGCTGCGCTGCTTCCGTACAAGCGAAGGACATCAAGATCGCCCACATTTACTGCAAGACCGGCATCCTGGAAGCCTACGCCAAGCAAACCCAGGTCGGCCTGCAACTGGGCCTGGACTATGCCACCAAGGGCAGCATGGCCGTCAACGGCAACAAACTGGTGCTGATCGACAAGGATGACCAGTGCAAGCCCGACGTCGGCAAGGCCCAGCTGACCGCCGCCTACCAGGACGACAATGCCGACATCGCCGTCGGCCCGACCCACTCCGGCGTGGCCCTGGCCATGCTGCCGATCGCCGAAGAATTCAAGAAGATCCTGCTGGTGGAGCCGGCCGTGGCCGACGCCATCACCGGTGAAAAGTGGAACAAGTACATCTTCCGCACCGGTCGCAATTCTTCCCAGGACGCCATCTCCAACGCCGTG
>DPRS01000046.1 GCA_003537575.1 Oxalobacteraceae bacterium | reverse complement strand
TGCGGCTGGTCAGGTCGCCGGCGGCAACAGTCCGGGCGACCTGGACTGCCTGACCGATCGGCCGCGTGATCGAGCGGGTGATGAGCCAGGCGATCAGGATGCCGAGGGCAACGCCGAGCGCGCCCAGGCCCAGCATCATGGCTTGCGCGGTGGAGTAAACGCCTTTTGCCTCTTCTACGGCGCCTTTGGCCAGATCCCGCTCGTAAATGACGAGTTCGTCAATCACGGCGATTGCCTTGCGAATCGCCGGGATGGCTTGCTGCGTCAGCAATGCGGTGGCTTCCGCCTGCTTGTTTTCCGAAGCCAGTTCAACCACCTTATTATTGAAAGGGACTGCGAACTTGATCGCATCGTCGAGCTTCGTCAGCAATTCCTTTTCTTCGTCGTTCAGCCCGGTATCGACCAGCACCTTCTTGGCTTTGCCATACTTTGTGCGGGCCGCAGCCATCTTGTTTTTTTCTTCTTGTACTGCTGCCGCGTCTTCTCCCAGCAGCACGATATTGCTGATGTTCAGGCCGATGTCGCGGAAATTGTCGACCATTTCATTGGCCGAAAAAATCTTGGCGTTATGGTTGTCTACGATCTGGTTCATGCGCATACCGATGCGCTGCATGGAATTCATGCCAAGACCGATGGCGCAAGCCAGCAGCACAAGGATGAAGGCAAATCCGGAGCCGAGACGGGCACCGATTTTCAGATTTCCGAACGACATGTTTCCTCTTTCTGGGTTCTAGAGCGGCAAGCGAATTGATAGATTTTTATGTCAGCAAGCCCGCCAGGCTTGTGTCAAATCCATTGGCCTCATCTGGTGGGTAGGCCGGTTACGGGTCTGGATATTCTGCTTGGCAGTTTCTTTTGGAAACTTGATATGGAATAAGCGAATAATGCGTTGAAGCAACGAAACACAAAATCGGTGAATGCTTATCTTGGGGTGGGAAGAGATGAAAAAAAGGTAGGAAAACTCCTACTAAATTTCCATGTGGAAATGTGTATTTATGTTAAATGCGCAAAGAAATGCCTATATTAGCGTTAGGGATTTAGACTAATATTGCAATTATGAAACTTTTTAACTGATTCTTGCCCCGAATGCGCGCTCTTCTGTCGAATGAAGTTTCCGGCCCAGCGCAGCCGTTGCGGCAAGTGGGGCTGTTTCTGCTGGTGCTGGTCTTCGCCAGTGCCTATGCCTGGCAGGCGCCGCTGGTGCAGTCCTTGCGCGGCGTCCATCTGATGCCGCTGTGGCTTCATACCTTCATGGAGCTGTTTTCCATTGTCGTCGCCTTGCTGTTGTTCGGGGTGGTGTGGAATGCCTACAGTCGCGAACGCTCGGGCAATATCGTCATCCTTGCCTGCGCCGCGCTGGCGATCGGCCTGATCGACATCGCGCACATGATGTCTTACCCGGGCATGCCGGACTTCGTTACGCCCTCCGGTCCGGAAAAGGCCATCAATTTCTGGCTGTCGGCACGCGTTATCGCCGCGCTTGCCATGCTTGCGGTGGCGCTGCGCCCCCAGCGTCCGTTCGCATGCGGGCATACGCGCCATATCCTACTGGCGGCAAGTCTGACGATAACGGCGCTGGTTTACTGGTTGGGATTGTTCCATTCTGACTGGTGGCCGGATACCTTCGTGGAGGGCGCTGGCTTGACAGCGTTCAAGCTGCAGGCCGAATGGGCAATCATTGCCGCACTGTCGACTGGCGCGGTGCTGCTTTACCGACGCGCCCGGCGCGAGCGCACTTACGAATCTGCCACTTACTTTTCGGTGACGGTGATTGCCATCCTTGCCGAACTCTGCTTTACCGCCTACACCAGCGTCACCGACGTCTTCAATCTGGTCGGTCATGTGCTGAAAATCGTTTCCTATCTGTTGCTCTATCATGTCGCCTTCGTCGCCAGCGTGCGCGAGCCGTTCCACAAGCTGAGCATCGAGGTGGGCGAGCGCAAGCGCGCCGAAGACGCCTTGCAGCAGATGAATCTGTCGCTGGAACAGCGCGTGTCACAGCGCACGCGCGAGCTGGAGCAGGCGAACCGGGAGCTCGAATCCTTCAGCTATTCGGTGTCGCACGACTTGCGCGCGCCGCTGCGCGCGATCGATGGCTTCAGCCAGATCCTGTGCAAAAACTACGAGGCACAGCTCGACGCCCGCGGGCAGGATTATCTCGGCCGCGTGCAGCGCGCCAGCCAGCGCATGGGCGAACTCATCGACGACATCCTGCACCTATCGCAGATCAGCCGCCAGGAACTGGTGCGCGGCACGGTGGACGTTAGCCGGCAGGCGCACGAGATCGCCGCAGACCTGCGGCAAGCCGGCCCGGAGCGCCAGGTTGAATTCGTCATTGCGCCCGGCATGGCCATCGAAGGCGACGCCAAGCTGATTCGCATCGCGCTGGAAAACCTCATGGGCAATGCCTGGAAATTTACCAACCGCAAACCGGAAGCCAGGATCGAGGTCGGCATGATGTCGGATGGCGGCGTGCCGGCGGTCTTTGTGCGGGACAACGGCGCCGGATTCAGCATGGAGTACGGGCACAAGCTGTTCAACGCTTTCCAGCGCTTGCATTCCACCAGCGATTATGAAGGCTCCGGCATCGGCCTGGCGACCGTGTGGCGCATCGTGCAGCGCCATGGCGGATCCGCATGGGCCGAAGGCGCAGAGAATGAAGGCGCGACGTTTTATTTTTCCTGTGCGCCGCAAGAAGAGGGAAAAGGGAGCAAAGCATGATGATGAAGAAAATGACAATCCTGCTGGTCGAGGATAATCGGGATGATGAAGAACTGACGCGCATTGCGTTTCAGGAAAGTAATCTCCTCAACGAGCTGGTGGTTGCGCGCGATGGCGAGCAGGCGCTCGATTATCTGCTCGATTCCGCCGGCCAGGGCCACGCGCTGCCCAGCCTGGTACTGCTCGATCTCAAGCTGCCCAAGGTCGATGGTCTCGATGTGCTGCGGCGCCTGCGCGCGGAATCGCGTACGCGCTTGCTGCCGGTGGTCGTGCTGACGACTTCGAAGGAAGAAAGCGATCTCATCAACAGTTATCAACTCGGCTGCAACAGTTATATCCGCAAGCCGGTGGTGTTCGGCGATTTCATCGATGCGGTGCGCCAGCTCGGCATGTACTGGCTGATGCTCAATGAGCCGCCGCCGCTGCCGGGAAGGAACTGATTGATGGACGCCGCCTTGCGCATCCTTCATATCGAGGATTCGGCCGACGATGCGGAGCTGTTGTGCGTTGAACTCGAAGCTGCCGGATATCCGCTTCATTACTTGCGGGTCGAGAACGCATTGCAGATGGCCGCTGCGCTGAGGGCGGAGCCATGGGACGTGGTGCTGTCCGACTTCAATCTGCCGGCATTCAATGCATATGGCGCGCTAGACTTACTCAAGGAAAACGGGCTGGATATTCCGTTCATCGTCGTGTCAGGCTGCATCGGCGAGATGGAAGCGATCAAGCTGATGAAAGCCGGCGCTGCGGATTATGTGATGAAGGGCGGGCTGACGCGGCTCGGGCCGGCCATCGAGCGTGAAATCAAGGAAGCTGCCAGCCGCGCGCAGCGCAAGCAGGCGGACCTGGCGCTGGCAGCCAACCGCAAGCTGCTGGAGAACATAACCCAATCCCTGGGTGAAGGATTGCTGGTGCTGGATCTGGACAGCCGCCTGCTGATGATGAATGCCGAGGCCGAGCGCCTGCTGGGCTGGACCGCGGCCGAACTTGCGAACTGCTCCCTGCACGACACCGTCCATTACTGGAATCCCGACGGCAGCCCGCTGCCCAGAAAGGATTGCATGATCCATCTTTCAGGCTGCAGGGGCGAAGCTTGCCGCGTGGAAGACGAAGTGATGGTGCGCAAGGATGGCACGGTGTTTCCTGTCGCTTACGTTTGCACGCCTATCATCGAGGATGGCCGTGTGATCGGCACCGTCACCGCGTTCAAGGATGTCACCGAGCGCCAGCGGGCGGAACAGAAATTGCAGGAGTCGCGCTTTCAGCTGCAGGAACTGACGGCATTCCTGCAGCAGGTGCGCGAGGACGAACGCAGGCGGATTGCGCGCGAGTTGCATGACGAACTGGGCCAGGCTCTAACGGCGCTGCGCATCGACCTGATCTGGCTGGATGGCAAGCTGCCTGCGCGCGACGAGAAGATCGGCGATAAATTGTCGGCGATGCTGGGGCTGATCGACAAGACCGTGGATGCGGTGCGCCGCATCTCCGAAGATTTGCGCCCCGGCATGCTCGACGACCTCGGCCTGGCGGCGGCGATCGAGCACCACGCCACGAAATTCGCTGAACAGACCGGCATCGCCTGCGAACTCAGGATGAATCGGGAACATTATGAACTCGACGACCGCATCGCGACGGCGCTGTTCCGCGTGTTGCAGGAATCGTTGACGAACGTCGCACGGCACGCCAACGCCACCCGGGTGACGATTCACTTGCAGGACCTGGCAGGAGAAATGCTTTTGATCGTCAAGGACAACGGTTGCGGCTTGCCGGCGCCGGCACCGGAAAAAAAGAAAACCTATGGCTTGATCGGCATGCATGAGCGCGTCAAACTGCTCGGCGGCAGCCTGGACATCGCTAGTGCGCCGGGCAAGGGCACGCGCATAGAAGCGAGCCTGCCTTTTCAAGCGGAGATGCAAACCCCATGATCAGAGTTCTCATCGCAGATGACCACACGATACTGCGTGACGGATTGAAGCAGATTTTGTCCGAATGCCCGGACATGCGCGTCGATGGCGAGGCGGACAACGGCTTCGACGTGCTGACCATGGTGCGCGCGCGGGAATGGGATGTGCTGGTGCTGGACATGGCCATGCCGGGACGAAGCGGAATCGAGCTGCTCAAGCAGATCAAGGATGAAAGGCCGAAGCTGCCCGTACTGGTGCTGAGCATGCAAAAAGAAAACCAGTATGCGGTGCGCTCATTGAAGGCGGGCGCTTCTGGCTATCTCTGCAAGGACAGCGCCTCCGCCGACCTCGTCAAGGCCATACGCAAGGTGGCCGCGGGCGGCAAGTTCATCGGCGCAAGCATCGCCGAGGGCATTGCGCTGGGGCTGACAAGCAGCCAGGAGGCGCTGCCGCATACGCTCTTGACCGATCGTGAATATGAAGTGTTCTGCCTGATCACCTCCGGCATGGGCGTGACAGCCATCGCCGACCAGCTGCACGTGAGCGTGAAGACCATCAGCACGCACAAGACCCGCCTCATGCAAAAAATGAATTTCACCACGACCACCGACCTGATCCGCTATGCCCTCAAGCACGGGTTGATCGATGAATCCGGCAAGCCGGTGGATTGATACGGCTTATCCCTGCCTGGCGACCCTGCTCGCCATCGGAAATTTCCTACCCCTTCTATCGTTTTTCCCACATTCAATTAAGCGTCCACCGATTCTGTTTTTAGTTGATAGGTAGCAATATGTTGTCTTGTAAAGCTAGTCGGAGGAAACGCAGTAATGAAAATCTTTCTTGTCGAAGACAGCGAGGTCATCCTTGTCCATCTTCGGCACATCGTCTCCGAGATGCCCGGCGCCGTCGTGCTGGGGGAGGCAAATCGTCAGGATGATGCGGTTGCCGGCATTGCCGTGACCCGCCCCGATGTCGTGATCCTGGATCTCGGCCTGGCGCAGGGAAACGGCATCGAGGTGCTGCGACATGTGCGGCCACTGCAGCCGGCGCTGCGGTTCATCGTCCTGAGCAACAAGACCGCCGAGCAGTATCGCAACAGATGTCTGGATCTGGGCGCCCACCTTTTTCTCGACAAGGCGCGCGACCTGGAGAACCTGCCCCGGCATCTTGCGGCGCTCGAGGTGAGGCCAGCGAACTGAGGCAGGCAAATTTCAATCGTAGCGAGATTACAAATGTACAACAAGCCGCTGCAAGTCCTGTTTGTCGAAGATTCCGAAGATGACAAGGAACTCCTCCTGAATGCGCTGGACGGCGAATTCGCTGGCATCGTCCACGCGCGCGTTGATTCTCCGGCGGCGCTGCGCGCCGCGCTGACCAGCCAGGACTGGGATGTCATCATCAGCGATCACGGCTTGCCGCAGATGGATGCCGCGGAAGCGCTGCGGATTGTCCAGGCATGCGGCTGCGAAGCGCCTTTCATCGTGGTTTCCGGTTCGATGCCGGAGGATGTGATGGTATCGGTCATGACGGCGGGCGCGGCGGACATGATCCGGAAGAGAAACCTTTCCCGCCTGGTGCCGGCGGTGAAGCGCGAGCTGAAGAAGTCGGTCGAGGTATCGGGCCTGCGCAAGGCGCAGGCGTATCTGCGGCATATCGCCTGCTATGACCAGCAAACCGGGCTGCCCAACCGCGAGCTGCTCGCGCAGAAGCTGGCGCAGCTGAACGATGCTTCCGGCCAGTCGGCCAAGGGAGCGCTGATGGTTGTCAGTATCAACCGCTTTTCCCTCATCCGCCGCACGCTGGGCATTGAAGCGGCTGAAGAGGTTTTGCGTCAGACAGCCGAGCGCCTGCGCAAGATCGTCGGTGATGACGGCTTGGCGGGTAGCCTGGGCAGCGACCGTTTTGCGGTGCTGCTGACAGCGCCTGGCGCCGCCGGCGATCCGGCTGCCGTGGCTGAGCGTGTCACCGAGGCGGCGACGTTGCCGCTGATGGTGGCGGGACAGGAATTGTTCCTGGCGCCGCGTATCGGGATTGCGATCTACCCGCAGGACGGACAGGATTTCCACAAGCTGGCGGTGAATGCGGAAATCGCCATGAGCCAGGTCGAGATCGGCGGCAGGCGCAGCCATGGTTTTTTTGCCTCCGGCATGAGCGCCGCGGGAGAAGGCCGGCTGGCGCTGGAGCAGGCCTTGTATCGCGCCCTCCAGCAAAACGAATTTGTCCTGCATTACCAGCCACAGATCGACGTGAGGAGCGGACGGGTGGTTGGCTTCGAAGCGCTGTTGCGGTGGGAGCAGCCGGACGGCACCTGCGTGCCGCCTGTCAGTTTCATTCCCTTGCTGGAGGAAACCGGCCTGATCGTGTCGGTCGGCGAATGGGTTCTGCGCACGGCCTGCGCGCAGAACCTGGCCTGGCAGGATGCCGGTTACCCGCCGCTACGGATGGCAGTGAACCTGTCGGCAGTGCAGTTCCGCCAGGCCGAGCTGGTGCCGATGGTGCGCCGCGTGCTGGCCGAAACCGGACTGGAGCCGCGCTACCTGGAACTGGAAATCACAGAAAACGTCGCCATGCACAATGAGGAGATGGTCATTGAAACCTTGTCGGAACTGCGTGCCATGGGAGTAAGTCTTGCCATCGACGATTTCGGCACCGGTTATTCCAGCCTCAGTTACCTGCAGCGCTTTCCCGTGCATAAGCTCAAGATCGATCGTTCGTTCGTCATTGGCATCACCGAGGCGGCGCCCGACAGTCCTATCGTCAGAACCATCGTTTCTCTGGCGCGTAACCTGGGCCTGGACATGATCGCCGAAGGCGTGGAGACACAACACCAGCTTGACTTCCTGCTTTCATGCGGCTGTGCGGAAATGCAGGGATACCTGTTCAGCCGACCCGCGCCTGCAGAGGAAATCCAGGAATTGCTCGACGGCGTCAGGCATGGCGTGCACTGATGCGGCAATGATCTAGCCAGTTGCCGCAGAGAAACAGCCAAGCGCCGTGCTGGTCACTTCACGCGCCGGATAGCATAATCTCTGCCACATTCATTCCGGAGCAACCATGGCATTCAAAAAAATCCTGCTGTTGAGCGTCTCGGCCGGGGCCGGACACATGCGCGCCGCCGAAGCGCTGCGCAGCCATGCCGATGCCTTCGGCGCCGCCGTACAGGCTACCCACCTGGATGTCATGGATTTTGTGCCGCGGGCCTTTCGCAAGGTTTATACGGATTTTTACATCGGCCTGGTCAACAAGGCGCCGGCCCTGTGGGGCTACCTCTACCAGTTTACGCATGAGGCCCGGGCCGACAGTTCGATCGAGCGGCTGCGCCGCGCGGTGGAGCGCCTGAACACGGCGGCCTTGCGCCGCGAGATCGAGCGCATCCGGCCGGATGCCATCGTCTGCACCCATTTCCTGCCGGCCGAGCTACTCGCGCTCATGATCCGCAAGGAACGCCTGACTTGCCCGGTGTGGGTGCAGGTGACCGATTTCGACTTGCATCGCCTGTGGGTGCAGCAAGGCATGGCCGGCTATTTCGCCGCGAACGAGGAAGTCGCCTGGCGCATGCAGGCGTGTGGGATCGTGCCGCAAGCCATCCATGTCACCGGCATTCCGATCATGCCGGCCTTTGCCGCCCCGCTGGAACGCGCCGCCTGCGCGCGCGAACTGGGCGCCGATCCGGGCAAGATGACTTTCCTGATAATGGGCGGCGGCGCCGGCCTCGGCAGCCTGGATGCGATGGCGGCCCGATTGCTGGCGCTGGAGGGAGATTTTCAGCTGATCGCCCTGGCGGGCCGAAATGCCCGCGCGCTGGCGGCGCTGCAGGCGCTGGCGGAACGCCATCCCGGCCGCCTGTTCCCGCAAGGCTTTACCGACAAGGTTGAGCGCATGATGGCGTGCGCCGACCTGGTGATCACCAAGCCGGGCGGACTGACTACCTCGGAATGCCTGGCGATGGGCTTGCCGATGATCGTCAATGCGCCGATCCCGGGCCAGGAAGAGCGCAATGCCGACTTCCTGCTCGAACACGGCGTGGCCTTGAAGGCGGTCGACGGCGTGGCGCTGGAATACCGGGTCAAGCAGTTGCTCGCGCATCCGGAGCAGCTGGCGCAGATGCGCGCGCGGGCGCAGGCGCTGGGGCGTCCGCAGGCCGGGCGGCAAGTGCTGGAGCGGGTGCTGGGGACAGCTTGAGAGCGCCGTGGAAACGGTTCTCCTCAGTCAGGCCGGCTGGCCGAGGACCAGGCTGGCCGCCATCAGAATACCGAAGAGATTGGCCGCAGCCACCGTTTGTTTGATGGCAGGGACAAGCTGTTGCGGCTGTCGCGCGTGCGCGAGCAGCTGACGCGCTGCCCGTGCCGAAAATACCGCTGGCGCCAACGCCACGGCGCACCAGGGCGGCACCGCGCTGCTAAGGAGTGCCAGCGCCAGCCAGAAATAGGCTACGGCAATCAATAGCACATATCCACGGCTGGCTGTTTCGGCGCCCAGGCGCACCACCAGCGTGCGCTTGCCGACGGCGGCGTCGGCGCGCATGTCGGGAAATTGATTGATGTAGAGGATGGCGGCAAGCAGCAGCGCAAAGGGCAGGCCGGCTACCAGCGGCAGGGTGGCGAACGCGCCGCGCTGCACGAAATCGGTTCCCAGCACGACCAGCAGCCAGCCGGCAATGATGGCGCCTTCGCCCAGGCCGCGCGACATCAGTTTCAGCGGCGGCGCCGAGTAAGCCCAGGCCACCAGCAGCCCGGCCAGGCCGATCAGGATCAGGCCCGGGGCAGAATGGGCGGTCAGCCACAGGCCCGCCGGGATGACGGCGGCCAGCAGGGCATAGCCGAAACCGCGAGTCTCCTTCAGGCTCAACACTTCGTTCTGGATGAAGCGGCTGCCGCCGGTGAAGGGAAACAGCCGGTCCTGGTTGGCAGCGTCCGAGCCGTTGGGCGCATCGTGATAATCGTTGACGACATTGGCGCCGGCATGCGCTACCAGCGCGAACAGCACCGTCAGCAAGGCTTTGACGGCATCCAGGGAATGGCCGTCGGCGTAGGCCGTGCCCAGGCCGATCAGGGCGCCGGCGAAAGTCACCGAAAGGAAGGCCGGACGCGTGGCGGCAAAATACCGGGCGAAGGGATTGGCAAAGCGCTGGATGCTGGGTTCGGAGTGGGACATTGAAAGCATTACAATGGCTGGATACCAACTTTGCATTGTAATCAATGCTACGCTCCATGGCCCGAAAAATTATCCCCTCGGCGCACCAGAAGCAATTCGCCAGCCTGTGCGTGCCTGTCCTGGCTTGCCTGGCAATGCTGAGCGCCGCGCCGGCTCATGCGGATGACAGCAATGCGCTGGTGATTTATCCGGCCTATGGCGACGCGCGCGCGGCAGTGGTGGAAGGCCGCGTCATCGAAGAGCGTGGCGCCGCCGCCCCTGGCGCTGGCGACAGCTGGTGGCGCAACCTGT
Organism: Oxalobacteraceae bacterium; assembly: GCA_003537575.1. GTDB lineage: Bacteria > Pseudomonadota > Gammaproteobacteria > Burkholderiales > Burkholderiaceae_D > Paucimonas. Next base: position 28,169 of record DPRS01000046.1, on the reverse strand, counting down.
TGAGCAATGCGCGGCTGATGATCAACAGCGAGCGCGAGCATGCGCGCGTCACGCTGGAGGTGGCCGGCCGCGAATTTCAGGTGCGGACCGATGAGGAAGGGTATTTTCGGCAGGCAGTCGCAGGCATGCCGGCGCTGGCGCCTGGCTGGCATACCGTGCGCGGCCGCGCGGGCGCAGCCGCCGCTGCAGGCCGGCTGCTGATCGTCCCGGCGGATAACACGGTTGGCGTCATTTCCGATCTCGATGACACGCTCCTGGTGACCGAAGTCAATAGCAAGCGCGCTTTGCTGGCGAATACCTTTCTCAAGAATCCCCGTCAACGCGAGGCGGTGGCCGGCGCGGCGCAATACATCCGCGCGCTTGCCGCGCGCAATCCGCAGCCGGCATCCGCGCCGGTAATTTACCTCTCGGCCACGCCGCGCCAGCTGCAGGGCAACCTGCTGGAATTTCTGCAGCAGAATGGCTTTCCGCCCGGCGTGTTGCTGACCAAGCGGGTGACCAATGACCGCACCAGCGACCCGATCGCCGACCAGGTTGCCTACAAGAGCGCGAAGCTGGAAGAAATTTTCGCGCGCCTGCCGCACGTGCGTTTCGTGCTGATGGGCGACGATGGCGAAAGCGATCCGGAAATCTATCAGCGCATGCGCGACAGGTATCCGTTGAGGGTGGAAAAGATCCTGATTCGACGCGTCAACCCCGATCCGGCGCGCGCCGTCATCGGTGGGCAGCTCAAGATGAAGGACGAGATCGGCAGCTTGCGGTAAATTGGCGCGTGTGCATCTTCCAGAATTACTGAAGGAAATTAACTATGCCGCATCATGACAAGTCAGCGCCAGCCGCAAATGATACCGTCGTCGGCGCCGCCGACCTGGCCGTCCTCATCGGCCGCTTCCAGCCTTTTCACAACGGCCATGCCTTCCTGTTGCGGCGCGCGCTGGAGACCGCGCCCAGGGTGGCGGTCGTGCTCGGTTCGGCCTGGCATGCCCGGAGCGCGAAAAATCCCTTCACCTGGCGCGAACGCGCGGCGATGATCGTCGCCAGCCTGTCGCCCGCCGAGCGCGCGCGCGTGGAATTCATCCCGCTGCGCGATTACTACGACGATGCGCGCTGGTGCGCCGCCTTGCGCCGCGAAGTGGAGGCGCATGCGGGACCGGGCGCAGGCATCGCCCTGGTCGGGCATTTCAAGGATCACTCCAGTTATTATCTGAGCCGCTTTCCGCAATGGCAGTTGATTTCCGCGGAAAACTTCGCGGGCATCGACGCCACATCGGTGCGCAGCATTCTGTTCGAGAGCGGCAGTCCCGAAGCGGCGCTGACCGCGCTGCAGAACCTGGTGCCGCCCGCCGTGCACCGGATACTGCAAACGTGGATGACTTCGCCGGAACATGCCGCATTGGCCGAGGAATACTGGCAACTGAAGAAGCGTAGGGAAGAGTGGAGTTGCGCGCCTTATCCGCCGATTTTTTCGACCGTCGACGCCGTCGTCACGGCAGCCGGTCACGTGCTGTTGGTGCAGCGCGGTGGCTTTCCCGGCAAGGGGCAATGGGCGCTGCCCGGCGGCTTCGTCGAGCCGCGCGAGCGTTTGCTGAAAAGCGCCCTGCGCGAGCTGAGCGAGGAAACACAGCTGGCGGTGAATCAGGAAGAATTGCTGGCGGCGCTTAGGGAAGTGAAAGTGTTCGACCACCCGGAGCGCAGCCAGCGCGGGCGCACCATTACCCATGCGCATTTCTTTGAACTGGCGGGCGATGCATTGCCGGCGGTGGAAGGCGGCGACGACGCCGCGCATGCGCGCTGGATGCCAATTGCGCAGCTGGCGGCGATGGAAGAGGAATTCTTCGAGGATCATTTTCATATCCTTGACAGCTTTCTGCATCTGCTCCGCGAATGAATGCGACTCTGCTATCGTCACTCTCCTTCCGAAACAACGCCATAATCTGCTTCATGTCGAGAAAGTGACATCCTCCTTTCGCGGCATAGCACCGGCCGCCATGGTCAAGCGCCGCTGAAAGTGTGGCGGCGCTTGTCAAAAACATTCCGAAACCGCACCGAATTGCGGTCCAGGCTTGCGCCCAAGCCTGATTCATACGACCATATTTACCCTTGGCTCGCCGCGCGCGGCCCGATCTGCCTATTTTTTAAGCATTCATGTCATCCAACCTGAGCCCAGGCTTCCTTGCCATCCACGGCAACCAGCTCGAACAATTGCGCAGCGCCGTGTTCGGCTGGCTGCGCAACAATCCGCTGGAACCGCTGGAAGAGGAGATTTTCCTGGTGCAGTCGAATGGCGTGGCTGAATGGCTGAAGATCGCCCTGGCGGAAGAAATGGGCGTGTGCGCAGCCACCCGCATCACCCTGCCGGCGCGCTTTCTGTGGCAAGCCTACCGCGACATGCTGGGGCCGCAGCAGGTGCCGTACCGCTCCGCGCTGGACGAATCGGCGCTGGCCTGGCGTCTGATGCGCCTGCTGCCGGGGCTGCTGGAGCGGGAAGTCTTTGCGCCGCTGCGTCACTTCCTTTCCGACCGCGACCCGGAGCGTCGCTGGCAGCTGGCGCAGCGCCTGGCTGACCTGTTCGATGAATACCAGGTGTACCGCGCCGACTGGCTGGGCGACTGGGCCGCCGGGCGCGATGTGCTGCGCGGCGCCGCCGGCGAGCCGCTGGCATTGGCCGAAGACCAGCGCTGGCAGGCGCAATTGTGGCGCGAGGTCCTGGCCAGCCTGCCTGAGGAAGCGCGGATCAGCGGGCGCGCTGGCGTGCATCAGCGTTTTCTCGATGCTATCCACGCGGGTAATCAGCCCGCCGGCAAGTTTCTGCCGCGCCGGGTGGTGGTGTTTGGCGTATCGGCCCTGCCGCACCAGACTTTGCAGGCGCTGGGCGCGCTGGCCTCGCGCATGCAGGTGGTGGTGGCAGTGCCCAATCCCTGCCGTTTCTACTGGGGCGACATCATTTCCGGGCGCGATTTGCTCAAGGCCGCGCGCCGCCGCCAGGAATTGCGGGACGGCCGCGACCTCGCCGCGCTGCCGCTGGAAGAAATGCACGCGCACAGCCACCCGTTGCTGGCTGGATGGGGGCGGCTCGGGCGCGATTTCGTGCGCATGCTCGATGAATTCGACGATGCCCAGGCCACCCGCGAGCATTTTTCCAATCTGCGCATCGACCTGTTTTCCGAAGGCGAGGGCGAGACCCTGCTGCAGCAGGTGCAGGCATCGATCCGCGACATGCTGCCGCTTGACGAGCATCCGCGCGCCGGCATCGATGCGCGCGACCGCTCGGTCGAATTCCATATCACCCACAGCGTACAGCGCGAAGTCGAGGTCCTGCACGACCGCCTGCTGGCCATGTTTGCCGAACAATGCGAAGCTCATGCGCCGCCGCTGCGCCCGCGCGACGTGGTGGTGATGGTGCCGGACATCGAAGTCTTCGCGCCCTCGATTGCCGCCGTGTTCGGCCAGTACAACCGCCAGGACGAGCGCTGGATTCCCTACGAAATCGCCGACGTCACCGAACGCGAGCTCAACCCCCTGCTGGTCGCGCTCGACTGGCTCTTGCGGCTGCCGCAGCAGCGCTGCCTGCAAAGCGAGGTGCGCGATCTGTTCGACGTGCCGGCCATCGCCGCGCGCTTCGGCATTGCCGAAGCCGATCTGCCGCGCCTGGGGCAATGGATCGAGGGCGCCGGCGTGCGCTGGGGCCTGGACCGCGAGCATCGCGCCAGCCTCGGGCTGGAACCGGCCGGCGAGCAGAATGCCTGGATCTTCGGCATCCGCCGCATGTTGCTGGGCTACGCCAGCGGCGGCGATGGCAGCTATGCCGGCATCGAGCCCTATGCCGAGGTCGGCGGCCTGGATGCCGCGCTGGCCGGTTCGCTTTCTTCTTTCGTGGAAAAGCTGCTGATCTGGCGCGCCCTGCTGGTGGAAGATGCGACGCCGCAAGCCTGGGGCGAGCGCGCGCGCCTGCTGCTGCGAAGCTTTTTCGAGGCCCGCGACGAGCGCGACATCCTGACCGTGGCGAACCTCGAGCAGGCGCTGCAATGCTGGCTGGAAGACTGCGACACCGCCGGCTTTGCCGAGCCGCTGCCGGTAGCGGTGCTGCGCGAAGCCTGGCTGGGCGGGATCGACGCGCCGACCCTGGCGCAGCGCTTCGTCTCCGGCGGCGTAACCTTCTGCACCCTGATGCCGATGCGCGCCGTGCCGTTCCGCGTGGTGTGTCTGCTCGGCATGAACGACGGCGATTATCCGCGCCGTGCTCGCCATGCCGATTTCGATCTGTTGAACCAGCCGCAGTTGGCGCGTCCTGGCGACCGCTCGCGCCGGGACGACGACCGCTACCTGATGCTGGAAGCCCTGCTGGCCGCCCGCGACAAGCTGTACGTCAGCTGGGTCGGCCGCAACGTGCGCGACAATACGGAGCTGCCGCCTTCGGTGCTGGTGTCGCAGCTGCGCGATTACCTGCAGCGCGGCTGGGAGATTGATCTGCAGCGGATCACCGTCGAGCATCCGCTGCAGCCGTTCAGCCGCCGCTATTTCGAGGAAGACGGCTTGCTGACCTATGCCCGCGAATGGCGCGCCGCGCATGAAAATATTGAGGAGGCGCCGGCGGCACCGGTGTTGCCAGCCCTGCCGCCGGCGGAACAATTCTCCAGCCTGAAGCTGGCCGAACTGGCGCGCTTCCTGCGCCAGCCGGTGAAGTATTTCTTCCGGCACCGGCTGCAGGTGGTGTTCGCCGACTCGCCGCTGACCGGCTGCGACGAGGAACCCTTCGGCCTCGACGGCCTGGAGGAATACGGCATTGCCGCCGCGCTGCTGGACGACAGTGGCCCGCGCGAGGATGTCGCCCAGGTCGAACAGGTCTTGCGCGAGCGCGCCGCATGCCTGGCGCGCCAGGGCGTGCTGCCGATCGGCCTGATGGGCCGCTACTGGCAGGAACAGCTGGTGCGCGACCTGACGCCGGTGCGCACCGCCTGGCTCGGCTTGTGCGGTCAGTATCCGCAGGCGGCGGGCAAGCTGCCGGTGGCGTTCGCGCACGCCGACCTGCGCCTGGATGACTGGATCGACAAGTTGCGCAGCAACGCCGGTGCGACCGTCTGGCTGGAGCAGCATGCCGGCAAGCTGACGAAAAAAAACCGCGACAAGCTGATCGTGGCACGCCCCGAGAAGCTGTTTGGCGCCTGGGTGCGGCAACTGGCCGCCGCCGTGGCCGGACAGGAAGTGACCGGCTATCTGGTCGGCCGCGATGCGATCCTGAAGCTGGCGCCGCTGGATGCCAACGCGGCGCGGCAGACGCTCGGCGCCCTGATGGAATGCTGGCGCGACGGCCTGCAGCGTCCCTTGCCGGCGCCCTGCAAGACCGCCTTGCGCCTGTGCGAGGAGGGTGAGAAGGGCGAAGACAAGCTCTACGAAGCCTATGACGGCGGCTTCAACATCAGCGGCGAGGCGTCGGAAGAACCTTGCCTGGCGCGCCTGTGGGAGGATTTCACCGCGCTCGAAGCAGCCGAGCCGCAGTGGCGCGAGACTGCGCTGTCGCTGTACCAGCCGATGATCGTCTGGCGGGATGGCGCGGTGGAAGTCATCGCCTACGAAAATGAAGAACAGCAAGGAGCGGCCGTATGAGCCAGACGCTCGATCCATTAAGCTTTCCGCTGAAAGGCTCGCGCCTGATCGAGGCCAGCGCCGGCACCGGCAAGACCTGGACCATCGCCGCCTTGTATGTGCGGCTGGTGCTCGGCCATGGCGATGCCGATGACGCCGCGTATGTCCGGCCGCTGGCGCCGTCGGAAATTCTGGTGATGACTTTCACCCGCGCCGCCACCCGCGAATTGTCCGACCGCGTGCGCGCGCGCCTGGTGGAAGCGGCGCACTGCTTTCGTGGCGCACCGCCGCCGGAGCACGATGCCTTCCTGGCCGGGCTGATCGACGCCTACCCTGATGAACAAGAGCGGCTCAAGGCGGCACACCGCCTGATGCTGGCGGCCGAGGCGATGGATGAGTGCGCCATTTTCACCATCGACGCCTGGTGCCAGCGCATGCTGCGCGAGCACGCCTTCGACAGCGGCAGCCTGTTCGACGAAGAACTGGTCAGCAGCGAAGAGGGCCTGTTCCGCGATGCCGTGCGCGACTACTGGCGCCAGCAGGTGTACCCGCTCGATGGCGAAACGCTGGCCGGCGTGCTGGGCTGCTGGAAGAACCTCGAAGCGCTGGAGGCGGGCATGCGCCAGCTGCTCAGGCATGCCGGCTTGTTCGCGGAGGGCGGCGAGGAAGCGCTGGCGCAGATGATTGCGCGCGTCGCCCGCGAGCAGCGGCGCCTGGCCGCGGAGCTCAAGACAGGCTGGAGCGAGCGCGTCGAGCGCATGGCGGCATGGGTGGAAAAAAACCGCGCCGGGCTGCACGCTTCGCGCATGAAGCAATCGACGCTGGACGCCTGCTTCGCCGCCTTGCGCGACTGGTGTAGCGATCCCGGCATGATCGCGCCGGGCGACGATTTCGATGGCGCCTGGCACAGGCTGACACCGACGCATATCGCCGACTGTTTCAAGGCGAAATTCTCCGCCGACATTCCGGAGGACTTCGATGCCATCGCGCTGCTGCAGCAGCAACTCGCCACGCTCGAACCGCTGGCCTGGCAGATCCAGCGCCATGCGGCATGCCGGATCGCGCAGCGCATGCAGGAGCTGAAACGCCGGCGCCGCCAGTTCGGCTTCGAGGATATGCTGACGCGCCTGCGCGCGGCGCTGGAAGGCGGCAATGGCGAAGCGCTGACGCGCCGCATCGTCAGCCAGTATCCGGTGGCGTTGATCGATGAATTCCAGGATACCTCGCCCGAGCAGTACCGCATCTTCAACCATCTCTACCGCATCGCCGACAATGCGGACCAGCTCGGCCTGTTCCTGATCGGCGACCCCAAGCAGGCAATCTACGGCTTCCGCGGCGCCGACATCCACAGTTACCTGGCGGCGCGCCGTGCCACCGAAGGACGGCATTACCTGCTGGGCACCAACTTCCGCTCCACCGATGCGCTGGTGCAGGCAGTCAACCGGGTGTTCCAGTTTGCCGAAGGCGAGCCGGATATGCCGGGCAAGGCGGCGCTTCCGGGCCATCCGGCCGGCGCCTTCCGCTTTCGCAGGAATGGCGAGAATCCTGTGCCCTTCGAGCCTGTCGCCGCCAACGGTCGCAAGGAATGCCTGGTGGCCTCCGGCGGCCCGGTTGCCGCCCTGACGCTCTGGTGCTGCGCGAATTCCGACATGAATGCGGACAGTTACCGCGAGCATTTCGCCGCGCATTGCGCCGAACAGATCGTCACCCTGCTCAATGACGACAAGGCCGGCTTTGCCAGGGATGACGAGCTCATCCCGCTGAAACCGGCCGACATCGCCGTGCTGGTGCGCGACCGCTACGAGGCCGCCGCCGTGCGCCGCGCGCTGCAGCGGCGCAAGGTGCCGAGCGTCTACCTCTCCGACAAGGATTCCGTGTTCGAGAGCGCCGCGGCTGCCGACGTGCTGCAGTGGCTGCATGCGGTGGCCAACCCGCTCGATGCCAGCCTGGCGCGCGCCGCTTTCGCCACCCGCACCGCCGGGCTTTCGCTGGACGCACTGGCGCGCCTGGCGGCGGATGACATGGCGTGGGAAGCGCGCATCGAACAGCTGAAGGCCCTGCGCGACATCTGGCAGCGCCAGGGCGTGCTGGCCATGCTACGCCGCTTCATCCACGAGCTTGGCTTGCCGGCGAAGCTGCTGCGCGAAACCGGCGGCGAGCGCGGCTTGACCGACTTGCTGCACCTGGCCGAACTGCTGCAGGGCGCCAGCCAGAACCTCGACGGCGAGCATGCCCTGATCCGCTGGCTGGCCGAACAGGTCAATGGCGACGGCGACGGCGGCGACGAGCGCATCCTGCGCCTGGAAAGCGATGCCGAACTGGTGCAGGTAATTACCGTGCACAAGTCCAAGGGCCTGGAGTACCCGCTGGTGTTTCTGCCGTTCGCGGTGAGCGCCAGGGCGGTCGACAAGCGCAACCGCAGTTTCTTTGCCTATGCCGATGAAACCGGCGCGCGCCACATCGACTTCAGCCTGTCCGACGCCGCGCGCGACGCGCTGGACGCCGCACGCATGGAAGAAGACCTGCGCCTGCTGTATGTCGCGCTGACGCGCGCGCGCCATGCGCTATGGCTGGGTGTCGCCTCGCTGAAGGACAAGATCCACGACTGCGCTTTCGGCTACCTGCTGGGCGGCGGCGCGAAGATCGACGGCGCGGCGCTGATGGCGCGCCTGCAGGAAATGCGCGGCGACTGCGGCGGCATTGCCATCGTCGACGTCACCGACGAAGCCGGCCAGGCACTGCTGTCTCGCCGCGACCGGCTGCCCGCCCTGCGCGACATTCCCGCTTATGCCGCCGCTTTCGAGCGCAACTGGAAAATCGCCAGCTATTCCTCGATCACGCGCGAGCTGGGCAGCCTGCCGGCGCCGGCCACTTCGCTGGCGGACAAGCTGGCCGAAGATGACGACCGCCTGTCCTTCGGCAAATTGCAGGACAGCCCCTGGCACCGTTTCCCGCGCGGCTCGCTGCCCGGGCAATTCCTGCACGCGCAGCTGGAATGGATGGCCAACGAAGGATTTGCCATCGTCGATGATCCCGCCTTCGAATCCCGCCTGCGCGCGCGCTGCGAGCGGGCCGGGTGGGGACAGCGGCAGGATGATGCCGTGACTTGGCTGCGCGCGATCGCCGCGACGCCGCTGCCGCCGCTGGGCGCGGCATTATGCGAACTGGAGAAGGCAATTCCCGAAACCGAATTCTGGTTCCCCGCCGATGAATTCGCCACCGGCGCGCTCGATGCGCTGTGCCGGCAGCATCTGCTCGGCGGCATGGTGCGCGCGCCGTTGTCGCCGCGCCAGCTGCACGGCATGCTGCGCGGTTTCAAGGACCTGGTGCTCGAGCATGAGGGGCGCTACTGGGTGCTGGACTACAAGTCCAACGCGCTGGCGCCCAACGACGACGGCTATCACAAGGACGCGCTGGCCGCCGGCATGGCCGCCTGCCGCTACGACGTGCAGGGCGCCATCTACCTGCTGGCGCTGCACCGGTTGCTGAAGAGCCGGCTGGGAGCCGCCTACGATCCCGCCGCGCAGCTTGGCGGGGCGGTCTTCTATTTCCTGCGCGGCTTGCACAACCCGGATACGCGCGGCTGTTACCGCCTGCCGGCGCACGCCGCCATGCTGGATGCGCTGGATGCCTTGCTGCCGGCGCCGGCAACCATGGAGGATGGCGCATGACCCAGGCCAATGCCCTGTTCGACGGCTTCGATACGCTGGCCGAAGCGGGCCTGCTGCGCCGCCTCGGCGTGTCTTTTGCCCGCTTCATCGCAACGCTCGCGCCGGCGCCGGCTGCGGTCGCGGCGCCGCTGGCGCTGGCCAGCGCCTTGCTGTCCGAACTGGAAGGGCGCGGACATAGCTGCCTGAAGCTCGACGAGCTGGCGGCCGACCCCTGCGCGCTACTGGGCTGGCCCCGTGAACATTGGGATGGCTTGCTGACGCACAGCGGGCCGCTGCCGCGCGACGCCGAGGCCTGGCGCGTGGCGCTGGCCTCCTGCGAGCAGGTCTGGACGGTCGGCTCGGAAGACCGCCGCCAGCCGCTGGTGCTGGACCGCGACCGGCTCTACCTGCGCCGTTACTGGAAGAATGAAACCCTGGTGGCGTGCCAGGCCGCGCAGCGGGCTGCGCAGTTACGCGACGTCGATGCCGCGCGGGTGCGGCGCTGGCTGGACTTGCTGTTCGATGCCGGCGAACCAGAATCAGCCTCGCCGGCGGAGGCCAGCCAGGCTGGCCCCGACTGGCAAAGGCTCGCCTGCGCCATCGCCGTGCGCGGCGGCCTGTCGATCATCACCGGCGGCCCCGGCACCGGCAAGACCTATACGGTGGCGCGCCTGCTGGCGCTGCTGTTCGCCCTGGCCGACGATCCCGAGCGCTTGCGCATCGCCCTGGCGGCGCCCACCGGCAAGGCTGCCGCGCGCCTGAAGCAGTCGATCGACGATGCGCTCGGCGGCCTGGCCGGCCGGCTCGGCAACGAGCTGAACCTGCTGCCGCTGCTGGAGCGCCTGCCCGCCGCCGGCACCCTGCACAGCCTGCTGGGCGCGCGACCCGACACGCGGGCGCTGCGCCACCATGCCGGCAACCCGCTCGACATCGATGTGCTGATCGTCGATGAAGCCTCGATGGTGCACCTGGAAATGATGGCGGCCCTGCTCGACGCGCTGCCATCGACCACCATGCTGATACTTTTGGGCGACAAGGACCAGCTGGCCTCGGTAGAAGCCGGCGCGGTGCTGGGCGACCTCTGTTTCGAAGCGCAGCAAGGCCGCTATGCGCCGGCTACCGCGCAGTACGTGCTGGCAGCCTGCGGCCAGGCGATTCCCGACAACATGCTGACGGCTGGCGACGCGCTGGCCCAGCAGACGGTCATGCTGCGCCGGAGCCGCCGCTTCGGCGGTCCCATCGGCAAGCTGGCGACCGCTGTCAACGACGGCCAGCCGGAGCAGGCGGCGGCTTGCCTGCACAGCGCGGCAGACCCGGCGTTGGGCTGGCTGGAGCCGGCGCGCCAGGCCGACCTGCTGGCGCTGGCGGTCGATGGTCGCTCAGGCGCCGGGGGCGGCTATCGCGGCTACCTCGAATTGCTGCAGCAAATGCCGCAAGCGCATGACCCCGTGGCGTACGAGGCCTGGGCAAAGGCATTGCTGCAAGCCTTCGATGCCTTCCGCGTGCTATGCGCGGTGCGCGACGGCGAGTGGGGCGTGGCCGGCATCAACCAGGCGATCGAGCAGCGCCTGGAGGCGGCAGGCCTGATCCGCCGGCGCGGTGAATGGTACACCGGCCGGCCGGTGATGGTGACTCGCAATGACTACGGCGCGGGCGTCTTCAACGGCGACATCGGCATTACCCTGCCGGATCCGGCGCGGGCGGACTCCAGGCGCGTGTATTTCCTCAATGGCGAGGCGGTGCGCAGCGTGCTGGCGACGCGCCTGGCGGATGTCGAGACGGCGTATGCGATGACGGTGCATAAATCCCAGGGTTCGGAATTCCGCCACGTGGCGATGGTCCTGCCGCCGGAAGCCGGGCAGGTGGTGGCGCGCGAGCTGGTGTATACGGGTATCACGCGCGCCCGGGAATTCTTTACCCTGGTGACGCCGGCGGCAGCGGTGCTGGAGGCGGCGGTATTGCGCAAGACCCAGCGGGCCAGCGGCTTGCGGGTGCTGCTAGGCGATTCGGTCGATGCGCCGGCCGCGGCAGATAGATGAGCGGCCCGGGCGCTCTAGCCCTCGGCCACCGCCGAAATCGACCAGATCCCCTCGAACAGGCTCTCGTGCAGCCGCGCCAGTTCCTCGCTCTGGAAAATCATGCCGTAATTTTCCTTCTTTGACGAGATGAACGCGACCTTGTCGTCATAGATGTAGGTAGTCATCGACACCAGCACCATCGGTGGCGCGTAGCGCAGCGCGCGCAATTCAGTCTCGCTTTGCGGCCAGATACTCTCGACATCCTTGATTGCCGAGCGCAGTACGCGCAAATGGATGCCGCGCTGCACCCGCTCGGCGATGTATTCTTCGTAGGTCGTTTGTCCGGGCGTCTCCAGCAGATCGTTCATCGACAGCATGCCGCGCAACTGCTTTGAGCGACACGTCAGCGTATCCCACAGCACGGTGCGGATGCCTTCATCACCTTCATAGAAGCGAATATTCGGCTTGGATTTGGCGCGGTTGTAGATCGAGCGCAGCTGCGGCAGCAGGTCGCCCATGACCTGGCGCTTGAGTTCCAGCCTTTGCATGATCACTACCGGATCTTCCGCTAGCACGTGGCGCTTGCCATCGCGCTCGACCATGCTGATCAAGCCATCCTTCTCCAGCTTGTCCAGCAAGTCATACGCCGTGGTGCGGCCCAGCCCGGCTTTCTTGGCTACTTGCTGCACCGGCGCTTCGCCCAGTTCGAGCGCCGCCAGATAAGCCTGGTAAAGCTTGCCATCGATGCCGAGGGTGGCTAATTGTTGTTCGAAATCCATAAGGCAGTTATCCCAAGTCACGTGCCGTCATTTTACCTGTCAATTCAAAAATAAGCATAATGTCGGAAAAGTTCGACATGCGTAATTTGGTGATTTTCTGAGACATAATGCATTAAATAAGGGATTTGCAGCCATTTGTTGCACATAAATGGTGCGATAGAAATAATAATGTCGAAAATTATTGACACATAAAATCAAGCTGCCTAAGATTAGTTTCCATCTGGTAAGTCAAGCTTGCCAGCGCCGACCGGACCAATCATCCATTGATATTTCAAGGAGTTTCGATGAACACCAGCACGAAAAAAATGTCGCGCGCAAGCCTGGTGGCTGCTGCGCTGTCCACCGCCTTTGCCTTTGCGCCTGTTGCGCAGGCGGCCAATGTCGTCAAGTTGGGCGTGATTCTGCCGATGTCCGGTCCCAACGCAGCTTTCGGCAACACCTCGCTCAACGGCATCAAGCTGGCGGTGGATGAATTCAATGCCAAGGGCGGCGTCAAGTCGCTGGGCGGCGCCAAGATTGAGCTGGTAGTGGCCGATATCCCCCAGCCCAACGCCGCCGCCGCCGCCACCCAGCGACTAATTTCGCAGGAGCGTGTGTCCGGCGTGATCGGCTCCTTCGTGTCCTCGGTGACCATCGCCGCTTCTGAAGTGACCGAGCGTGCCGGCGTACCGCTGATTACTTTCGCGTTTGCCGATGAAATCACCGGCCGAGGCTACAAGAATGTGTTCCAGGTCTCGCCCAAGGGGTCGGCGATGGGTCGCGCCCAATTCGACCATGCGTTGGCGCTGTCCAAGCAGGCTGGCGTCCCGGTCAAGAAGATCGCTATCTTGTATGAAGACACCGCTTACGGCACCGCGCAGGCCAAGGGATTGCGCGAGGGCGCGAAGGCTGCCGGCGTGGAAGTGGTGATCGACGAGGCTTACCCGCTCGGCATCACCGACGCCACCCCGCTGGTCAACAAGGTGCGCGGATCCGGCGCCCAGATGGTGTTCCCGGTGTCCTACCTGAACGATTCCCTGCTGATCATTCGCACCATGCGTCAGCAGAACCTGAATGTCCCGACTATTGGCGGCGCCGCCGGCTACATCATCCCCGACTTCAAGAAAGGTCTGGGCGAGTACGCCGAAAACGTGCTGTCAATTTCCTCCGCCAACTACGACATGGCTAAGTCAATCAGCGACCGCTACAAGGCCAAGTATGGCGCCTTCATGCCGCATGACGCGCTGATCTTCGGCGCCGCGACCGAAGCCATGATGCATGCCGTCGACCAGGCCAAGTCGGACGACCCCGCCAAAGTGCGCGAAGCGCTGTCGAAGATCAAGTATTGCGATGGCATCGCCAAGGGCATCCCGGCCGGCTGCGTGCAGTTCGACCAAGCCGGCGCCGGAGTCGGCGCCAAGCCCATCATGGTGCAATGGCGCGGCAATGACCTGGTTACTGTGTATCCGTCCGAGCTGGCCAAGAGCAAGGCAATCTGGAGCGGCAAGTCCAAGTAAGGAATAGGCGGGCGGCGTCCTTCGCAAAAGGGATTCCGCCCGAGCTTTCCTCCTCATTTCCGGAACGGAGAATCATGCAATTCATTCAGGCCATCCTCGACGGCATCCTGCTGGGCGGCGTCTACGGCGTCATCGCCACCGGCTTGTCGCTCGTGTTCGGCGTGCTCGGCATCGTCAATTTCGCGCAGGCGGAATTCCTGATGGCGGGCATGTACGCCGCCTTCTTCGCCTGGCGCCTGCTCGGACTCGATCCGATGCTGGGTGCCTTCTTTTCTCTTCTGGTCGGCTTCGGCATCGGCTACCTCGCGCAGCGCTTCCTGGTTTCCCGCGTCATGAAGGCGCCGGCGTCATCGCAAATCTTCCTGACAGTCGGTTTGATGATCGTCATCGAGAATGCAGCGCTGCTGGCATTCGGTTCCGAATTCCGCTCGGTGCAGACGTCGTACCAGACCGCCAGTCTCCAGCTCGGCTCCCTGTTCGTCAGCGGGCCGTATCTGCTGGCCTTCGGCATGTCGCTTTTGGTCAGCGCCGCGCTGTGGTGGTTCCTCACCTACACCTGGATGGGCCGCTCGATCCGCGCTACCGCGCAGAACGGCATGGCCGCCACCTTAATGGGCGTGGCCACCAAGCGCACTTACGCCATCGCCTTCGGCTTGGGCACCGGCCTGACTGCCTTCGGCGGCGGCGTGATCCTGCCTTATCTGACGGTCAGTCCCACCATCGGCCAGAGTTTTGCCGTGCTGATGTTTACCGTGGTGGTGCTGGGCGGCCTGGGTAGCGTGGTCGGCGCCCTGGTCGGCGGCATCGTGGTCGGCGTCATTCAGTCGGTGTCGGGTCTGTTGTTTCCGATCCAGCTGCAAAACCTGGTGCTGTTCATTGTGTTCATCGCCGTGCTGGCGCTCCGGCCGCAAGGTCTTATTTCTTCCGGATTCAAAAAACGATGAAAGCCACACGCATCCTACCCATCCTGTTGATCGTCGCCCTGGCCGCACCCTGGTTCTTCGACGCGCGCGGCTACGGCATCCGCGTGCTTTGCATGATCTTTCTGTTCGCCGCCGTTGCGCAGGCATGGAATATCGTCGGCGGCCTGGCTAACCAGATTTCGCTCGGCCATGCAGCCTTCTTCGGCATCGGCGCCTATACCTCGACCATCCTGCTGATCCAGTTCGGCATTTCGCCCTGGCTTGGCATGCTGGCCGGCATGGTGCTGGCAATGGCGCTCGCCGCGCTGCTGGCGCTGCCGACGCTGAAGCTGGCCGGCCATTACTTCGCGCTGGCCACGCTGGCGTTTGCCGAAGTCATGCGCATCATCGCCAACAGTTCAGGCAGCCTGACCGGAGGCCCGCAGGGCCTGTCGATCCCGTTCAACCCCGACGGCGGCTTTGCCGCGTTCCAGTTCTCCAGCACGGTCACCCATTACTACATCATGCTGGCAGCCTTCGTGCTGGTCAGTGGTGTATTCTGGACAATCAAGGTCTCGGCTTTCGGCTACCGCCTGCGCGCGGTGCGCGAGAACGAGGATGCCGCCGAAGTAGCCGGCGTCAATACCTTCCGCACCAAGCTGTACGCGCTGATGATCTCCGCGGCGCTGACTGCGCTGTGCGGCACGCTGTTTGCCCAGTTCAATTTCTTCTTCGATCCCGAATCGGTATTCGGTTCCAGCGCGATCTCGATCCGCATGGCGCTGATCACCATCATCGGTGGCATTGGCACGCTGGCTGGCCCTCTGCTGGGCGCCGTGTTCCTGCTGCCGCTGGAGGAATTCATCAATGTAACCTTGTCTAGCCGCACCGCGGGCCTGTCGCAGCTGATCTATGGCGTGATCCTGATCGTCATGATCCTGGTTAAGCCTGCCGGGTTTGTCTCGCTGTTCTCTGGACGCAAATGGAGCTGGCTCAAATGACACCCTTGCTACAAGTAGAAAACGTCACTGTCCAGTTCGGTGGCTTAGTGGCGCTGAACAATGTCTCGTTCACCCTCAATCCGGGCGAGATCGTCGGTCTGATCGGCCCCAACGGCGCCGGTAAGACCACGTTGTTCAGCACCTTGGTCGGCCTGGTCAAGCGGAACGAGGGCAGGATTACCATCGCCGGCATGCGCATCGATGGCAAACGGCCGCATGAAGTCGCGCGTCACGGTATGACCAAGACTTTCCAGAACGTCTCGCTGTTCCCGGACATGAACGTACGCGACAACGTGGTGGTGGCCGCGCTATCGCACAGCCATCTCAAGGATGCTCGACGCACAGCGGATGCGGCGCTGGAACGGCTCGGACTGGCGTCCATCGCCGAGGCAGAAGTTGCTGACCTGACTTTCCCGCAGCGCGCACTGGTTGAGGTGGCACGCGCCATGGCAACCCGCGCCAGGATCCTGTTGCTGGACGAAGTGATGGCCGCGCTCAACCCGGCCGAGATGGATGCGGTGATGGAGGTGCTGAGTTCGTTGCGCGACGAAGGCATGACCCTGTTCGTAGTCGAGCACCATATGCGCGCCATCATGCGCTTGTGCGACCGCATCCTGGCGCTACAGTTCGGCGGCCTGATCGCCAGCGGTACCCCGGCCGAGATCGCCGCCAATCCGGTGGTAATCGAAGCCTACCTCGGCAGCGAGAAAAAGGAGGCGGCATGACACTCGCAATCGACATGCTCAACGCCGGCTACGGCGGCAAGGATGTGCTGCACGATGTCTCGCTCAAGGTGGATGCCGGCGAAACCGTGACCCTGCTGGGCGCCAATACAGCCGGCAAGAGCTCCTTGTTGCGCAGCATCTCTGGCCTGGTGCCACAGGTGCGCGGCAAGATCAACTTCAATGGCGCCAACCTCATCGGCCGGCCCGCCCACACGATCCCGGAACTGGGCATCGCTCACGTGCCGGAAGGGCGCCATGTATTTCCGCTGATGACAGTGTACGACAACCTGCTGATGGGCGCCTATACCCTGCGCCGCAAGGACGGACTGGACGCCAGGATCGAGGCGGTGTTCGCGTTGTTTCCGCGCCTGCGCGAGCGGCGCAACCAGGCGGCCGGCTTGATGTCCGGCGGTGAACAGCAGATGGTGGCGATCGGCCGCGCGCTGATGCTCGAACCCAAGCTCCTGCTGCTGGACGAGCCCAGCCATGGCCTGGCGCCGATCGTGGTCGACGAACTGCACGAGGCGCTGTTGCGCATCAATGCCACCGGCGTGTCGGTGTTGCTGGTCGAGCAGAACGCCCAGCTAGCGCTGTCGATCGCGTCGCGCGGCTACGTGCTGGAATCGGGCCGGCTGGTGCTCCAAGGCAGCGCCGCCGAGCTGCGCGCCAATGACGAAGTGCGGCGCGCCTATCTGGGTCTCTAGGGCATTCGCGTCCAACTTCACTTATCCAGACATTTCAACTCTATAACAAGGAATATCATGAGCAAACATTGCGTTGCCGTCATCCAGACATCGCCGATTCCGAGTGACAGCGCTGCCACAGTCGACAAGCTGATCAAGTTCGCGGGCGACGCCCGCCGCCAAGGCGCCGAACTGGCCGTTTTTCCGGAAGCTTTCCTTGGCGGCTATCCGAAAGGCGCCGATTTCCACATTGCGCTGGGCGCCCGTCCGCCTGAAAGTCGCGAGGAATTCCGCCATTACTATGAAAACGCCATTGCCGTACCCGGCCCGGAAACCGAGCGCATCGCTGCCGCTGCCGCCGAGCTCAAGCTCTTCATCGTGGTCGGCGTGATCGAGCGTGCCGGCGCCACGTTGTACTGCACCGCGCTGTTCTTCGGCCCGGAAGGCGGCTTGCTCGGCAAGCATCGCAAGCTGATGCCGACCGCCGCCGAGCGCTACATCTGGGGGCAGGGCGACGGTTCGACCTTGCCCGTGTTTGACAGCCCGGTCGGCAAGCTCGGTGCCGTCATCTGCTGGGAAAACTACATGCCCATGCTGCGCATGGCCATGTACGGCAAGGGCATCGAAATCTATTGCGCGCCGACCGCCGACGACCGCCCGACCTGGCTGCCGAGCATGCAGCATATCGCCTTGGAAGGGCGCTGCTTCGTGCTGTCATCCTGCCAGGTTTTGCGCGGCAGTGAATTTCCGAAGGAATTTCGCAACGAAATCTCGACCGATCCGGATGCCATCCTGATGCGCGGCGGCAGCTGCATCATCGGCCCGCTCGGCAATGTGCTGGCCGGCCCGGTGTTCGATGAGGATGCGGTGCTGGTGGCCGAGATCGATCTGGCAGATATCCCGCGCGCGCGCTTCGACTTCGATGTGGCAGGCCATTATTCGCGGCCGGACGTGTTCAGGCTGACCGTCAATGAAACGTCGCAGCACCCGATCGCTACTGTCCGCGAGGAGTAATTGGCGCGTGTGCGGCTTTAATCAGCAGTTCCATGCTTGCTATCGCGTCTTATAGCATCGATTTCCGCCGGCGTGACCGGCGGGTTTTTTCAGGGAATCTGTTAGAAGGGACGGAAAGGCAGTCAGGCCGAATTCTGCTGTTTTCGGCGGAAGATATTTATTGACGCAGAAACAACGACAAACAAATATACTGTTTATTCATACAGTACTTGTGCTAAAGTAGCGTTGCGTTCAATGTCAATAATACACAAGAAAGGCTAGCACCATGGCAAACATGACGTCCTCTCTCTCCGTTGGATTCAATCCCGGCTACGTTGCCACGACGTTCCAGTTGCGCGTCGGCCGCCGCGAAATTTCCATCGGCCGCGATTGCCGCACCCGCTATTACCGCGCCCATCCCATCATTGAATGCAGTCCGGGAGTCGCCCCAGGCCACCTGCAGATTCTGCTGCTGCGCCGCTGGCTGATCGCCCTGTCAAAGGCACACTGAATTCCCTTGAATCTCGTTGAGATTTTGCACTTTTCGCCATCACCTGCAAAATTGGATTAAGCTTCCTTGAACAAGGAGGCGATCATGGCAAATGAACAGGATTGGCAAACCGAGTTGTACAAGGACATGGAAATCTATGTCACAGCCTTGCCGCACGAGGGTTCCACCTCGCTCTGGGATTACACGGTGCGCCTTGCCTGGCCGGGCGAAGACCCCAGCAGCGAAGGAGAAGTGGTCGGCAAGTCAGGTGACGATGGCGACTATCCCACGCCGGAAGCTGCAG
This sequence comes from Oxalobacteraceae bacterium, assembly GCA_003537575.1. Taxonomy (GTDB): domain Bacteria; phylum Pseudomonadota; class Gammaproteobacteria; order Burkholderiales; family Burkholderiaceae_D; genus Paucimonas. Next base: position 9,545 of record DPRS01000046.1, on the reverse strand, counting down.
TACAGGCGGGCTTCCTCAAGGGATACGCGCTGGTCGATCAACTCGGCAATAAACCGGGTTAAGGCACCGGTTAAGGCACCGCAACCGCACGCATCCGTCAAGAATCCTCGGGACGCTGTGCGCTTTTCCGCCATCGGGCAAGAAAACCGGCTTCAGGGCTTCAGGAAGTAAAGCAGGGATATCTGCCTTGCGTGCCGTGAAGGCTTGTATCCCGTGTGATGCGCTGCATTTTGGCCAGCACCAGACTGGCCAGTTTCCGGTTACTTTCCTGTGCCGGTGCGTTTTCCGTATCGTTTCGCAACAGGCCCGAGACCAATACCATGCCATCCGCCAACACGGTCTGGACTTTGTCACCAGCGACATCAGGTAGGGCACCCAGATAGGCTTCTGCTTGCCGGGCAATCGATACATCATCTTGATAAAGCAATTCAGCGTGTTGTGGGCTTCTCATCATGTTGCCATTTGTTTATGGAAGGCCAATTATTTTCTGGCAACAAAAATCAGCATTTGCGTTTGAACAAATAATGGCTAATTCCCAAGCTAGCGTTGTGAATAATAGCTAACGGCCTGATCGATTTCTTCCGGCGTCATCTGGCGGGCGATATGCCGCATCTGGCCGAACAGGTCATTGCGCCGGCTGCCATCGGCGAATGATAGCAACTGGCTGCGTAAATAGGTGGCTGGCGCGCCATCGAGCAATGGCGCGGCCGTTTTCAGGTCGCTGCCGCCATGGCAGGAAATACAGGGAGCGATGTTGCGCATCGGCGCGCCGATCTGCACGATAGCCGGTGCGCGCAATTGTTCGGCCAGGCTGGGCGGCGCCGTCACCCGCGGCAGCGAAGCATAGTAGGCGCCGAGGTCGCGCATTTCCTGATCGCTCAGATTACGCACATGGGGCGCCATGATGGTACTGGTGCGGTGGCCCGACTGATAATCGCGCAGCTGCTTGTAGATCACCTCGGGCGCCTGGCCGGCAAGGCTGGGGCTTTCCGCGCCGCTCATGCCGCGCACGCCATGGCACATGGTGCAGCGCAAGGCCAGCGTGCCGCCGCGGCCGACCGATTCGCTGTCGGTGGCGACCATGCGCGGAATCAGGATCACCTCGCTGGGCCGCGCCTGCGAAGGCGCCAGCTGCACCGCCGCGTCAGGAGCGGCCGGCGCGCCGGCGGCGCGGCAGATCGCATCCCACACGCCGCTCAGGGTGGCGCCGGCCTGGCGGTAAGGCACCCAGACGAAACCGACCAGCGCGGCCAGCAGAAAAATCGCCAGCACCGCCGCGACGGCGCCGACAAACCAGGGATTGCGCAGGGAATAAAGCCGTTCTTCCGCCATCATTTCACTCCGACAGGCACGGCTGGCACCGAGGTCTGCTCCAGCGCCATCAGCTTGGCGATCGGATAGCCGTAGTTCACTACCGTCAGTCCGATCATCAGGGCCAGCCACAGCGAAAAGCTGTTCAGGGCAATCGGCACCCGCGCCGGCTGGTGCACCGGCTGGCTGAAGCGGAATTCGGGCAGGCTGATGCGCGCGCCCATGTGTCCGCGCACGAGGATTGCGATGAACAACAGCGCCGAGACTACCAGCAGCAGGCCGCCCAGGAAAGTGATGATGACCGACATCGCCTGCGGCGCGATCGCCGGATCGGCATAGTCGAAGTACGACATGCGGCGCGGAATGTTCAGGATGCCGGCGTAATGCCAAGGAAAGGTCACAACCATCATGCCGATAAACCACAGCCACAGCTGCAGCCGCATCATGCCGAGGCTTTGCAGCGCCTTGCCGGTCAGGTGCGGCCACAGGTCATAGGCGATGGCGAAATACATGATGACGATGGCGCCGCCGAAGATCAGGTGGAAATGCCCGGTGATCCACTGGGTATTGTGGACGGTGAAGTCGAGGTGGTAGCTCATGTTGATGATGCCGCCGGCGCCGCCGAAGCCGAGCATGATGAAGGCAAAGGCAACTGCCAGCATCATCGGGTTTTGCCAGGGCAGCGCCTTGACCCAGCCCAGCGCGCCGCGGCCGCCGCGCAGGCGCGCGGCAATTTCGACCGACGCGGTGATGGTAAACACCGTCAGCAGGGTCGGCACGGAGACCATGCCGGTGAAGATGGCATGCACGAACTTGAAGCCTTCGCCGACCTGCGGATCCTGGAAGACATGGTGGATGCCGATCGGCATGGAGAACACCAGGAACAGCACGAACACCACGCGTCCCATGATGTCGCTGTAGAGCCTGCCGCCGATGGCGCGCGGCACCAGCGTATAGAACGCGATGTAGGAGGGGATCAGCCAGAAATAGACGATCGCGTGCAGGGTCCAGGAAAACAGGATGCGCGCCAGGCCGGCATCGATGGTCGACCGGAAGCCGAGCGCCACCGGCAAGATCTGAAACAGCAGCTCCAGCGCCGCGCCCACCGAAGTCCATGCCCACAAGTAGGCGCCAGCGACGTTGGCGAACATGGGCAGCGGAATCGGCACGCCCGGATTGTCTTTTTTCCAGTGCCGCAGGTTGATCGACATCAGCGCCACCCAGATCCACGAGCCGACCACCACCAGCACGATGCCGATGTAAAAGAAGGCATTGCCGATCATCGGCGGATAGAAGGTGTAGAGCACAGAAGCCAGCCCCATGGCCACCGGCACCATCGCCACGATGGTGCCGACGACCACCAGCCACCAGCCGATCCAGGCCCACTTCAGGCCGGCCAGCGGCCGCTTCAGGGCCAGCTCGACGATGGCATAGCCGAAACCCATCGCCACCAGGATCGGAAAGACATATGCCATGGCCGAACCGTGCGCGGTCACCGAACGGTAGTACAGCTCGGGATTGCTCAGGCCCGGAAACAGCGGGCTGCGTACGTACATTTGCCATTCGCCCAGCAGCAGCGCCAGCACGAACGCCGCAAATCCCAGCCAGAAGTGCGCCAGCACCAGTCGCCTGCTATTGAACACAGCTGAGCCTCCGTCGGTTTTGCGCCTGCCTGAAAAAGTCGGCCTTGTCGATCACCTTGACGCGCGCCCACATGCCGGCATGGCCGACGCCGCAGAATTCATGGCAAGGCATGACATGCATGGCCGGTTTCCTGAAGGTGGCCTGGAAATTCGAGATGTAGCCGGGTTCGAGCATCACGTTGACATTGGTGTCGGCGATGATGAAGCCGTGGATGACATCGGCGCTGGTGACGCGAAAGCGCACGGGGGTCTTGTCCGGCACCAGGATGCACGGCGGCATGAAGGTGTACTGCTGGCCGACGATGCGCACCGTGACGGAGCCATCCGGTTCCACCGCGGAGCCGAGGTTTTCTTCGGTGAACTCGCCCACCAGATGCAGTGTCGCCGGATTGACCGTTTCCACCCGCTGGGTCGGCATCAGCACCCAGTGCAGGCTGGTGAAGGCGATGATGCACAGCAGCAGGCCGATGACGCCGACGACGAAGAGCGCCCAGCGGAATTCCGCCCTGGCCGCTGTCTGGTGGCTGTCGGAGTGTCCGGGGGAGGGTTGGGCTGGCATGGCTCAGGTGCGCGGCAGGAACACGAAGAAATAGAAGGCGAACCAGATCAGCAGCACGATGGCGGTTGCCGTACCGGCCAGCGCCAGCGCGCCGCCGGGTCCGCGGCTGACGATGTCGTCGACCCGCTGCTGGATGGCTTCAGGCAATGCCGTGCTGTCGTCGGGTTCGTGGATCATTGCTGGCGCCTATTCGAGGTGGACGGAACGCAGTGCATTGGCTTCTTTGGGCGTAACGGGCGCGCCACGGTTGCCCCAGGCGGTGCGGATGTAGGTGACCACGGCCGCGACTTCCACATCCGATAATTCCTGCGCAAACGGCGGCATGCCGTAAGGCATGGGGTTCTTTTTCGTGCCGGGCGGGTAGCCGCCGTTCAAGACCATGCGGATGGCGTTGACGGAAGAAGTCATTTCGATCGACTGGTTGTTGGCCAAGGGCGGGTAATGCGGCGGCATGCCTCTGCCGTCGCTGCGATGGCAGGTGGCGCACTTGGCTTCGTAGACGCGCCGTCCCGCGGAAAAGGCCTGGATCGCCTCGGGCGTGTTCGGCAGCTGGCTGGGGCCGCGCACCGAAGTTTCCTTGTCGGGCAGGCTCTTCAGGTAGACCGCCATCGCCCGCACGTCTTCATCGGAAAGATGCTGTAGGCTGTTGTAGGTGACTTCGGCCATCGGCCCGTAGACGGTGGCGCGCATGGAGATGCCTACCTGCAGCAGGTCCATGATGTCCTGCAGTTCCCATTCGCCCAGGCCGGCTTCGCGGTTGGACGTCAGTGACGGCGCATACCAGTGCTGCATCGGGATCAGGCCGCCCTGGAAAGCCTGCGCTTCGGAAGAGCCGCCCAGCAGGTTGATCGGCGTGTGGCACATGGCGCAGTGTCCGAGCCCTTGCACCAGGTAGGCGCCGCGGTTCCATTCGGCCGATTTGCTCTTGTCCGGCTGGTATTCGCCCTCTTCGAAGTAGAGGGTGCGCCAGCCGATCAGCAGGGCGCGGTTGTTGTAGGGGAAGCGCAATTCATGCGGGCGGTTTTGTTCCGCTATCGGCGGCACCGACATCAGGTAAGCGAAGATTGCATCCGAATCGGCGCGCGTAACCTTGGTGTAGGAAGCGAACGGCATGGCCGGATACAGCAGCTTGCCGTCGCGCCCGCGGCCGGTGTGCATCATGTCGTAGAACTCGGCTGCGGTCCAGCTGCCGATGCCGGTCTTGCGGTCCGGCGTGATGTTGGGCGAATAGAGCGTGCCGAATGGCGTGGGCATGGGGCGGTTGCCGGAGAAGATCGGTTTGCCCGGCACGGTGTGGCAGGCGATGCAGTCGCCGGCCTGCGCCAGGTACTTGCCGCGTTCGACCAGGGCGGCCGATGTGCCCACCGTCGCGGCGCGGCCGGCATTTGCCCCGGGTTTGGCCATCTGCGCGCCGGCCTGGACCGCCGCCAGCAACAAGGCGGCGATGGCCGGGATCGTCATCCATGCCTTGCCGCGCATATGCCTGAAAAGGATGAACACCGGTTTCTCCTTGCTAAGGCTGCTGGCTGCCGCACTCGAGCGGCAAGCGTTCGGAAGACAGCTTCAGGGGCGCCGTTTCGGCAGGTATCGGCATCGAGGATAGCCAGGCCGCGACGGCCTCCACATCCTGCTCGGTCAGGCGCGCGGCGATCAGCTGCATGCAATCCGGCGCGATCGAGGTGCGCGTGCCGTAGCGCCATGCGCCCAGCTGTGCGCTGATGTAATCGGCACGCAAGCCGATCAGACCGGGTATGCCCGGCTCGCGCCCGCTCAGATAAGGCCCGTGGCAGCTGGCACAGGCTGGAACTTTCCTTGCAGGATCGCCTTTTTCGACCAGTTGCCTGCCGCGCTGCAGAATGTCCAGGGAAACCGAAGGTGTTTGCGGCGCGGCATACGGCGCGCGGACATCGGCATAGTACTGCGCCATTTTTTGCAGATATTCGTCCGGCAGGTAAGCCAGCAGGTAATTCATCGGCGCATATTTGCGCCTGCCATCGCGATAGGCAACCAGCTGGTTGAAGAGATACCCGGCGGGCTTGCCTGCCAGCCTCGGGAAGTAGGCCCTGTCGATGCCCTTGCCTGCCTGGCCGTGGCAGTTGACACAGGCACGCACACGTTCTTCCATGGTGTCTGGCGGCAGCGGCAGGGAGGACGCGGGTGGAGCGGATTGCGCGATACCTGGAGGGCACGGTATAGCGAATAGGCAAAACAAAAAAAGGAGTGCTTGCCGGCCCACCGATTGCCTCCTGCAAGAGAGCGACGTTGCGATGACTATGTCGCTGGAAAATAGATGCTTGCATCAAATAACTATTGCTGATGCAACGGTCGGATAGACTTGGACAAAATGAAAAGATTCCTTGGAGTGCAATGAAAGCGCAATGACTTTGAGGTTTGTTGGCTTTTTATCTTGCTCTATCCTGACAATAAAACCATTCCGAATTTTTACTGGACAGCGATTGGCGATTGAATTAATTTCATTATCTCAAGACGTGTGTTGTATAGACACGGTAAGTCTGAAGCGCCGAATTGAGTGGACGACTGGTTCAGACAGGTTGACTCAAACAAGGAGGCGTTTTTGGGAAAACATGCAGCAATAGCAATAGCGTGGATTGCCGGGCTGACGACCATCGTTGTGCCGATCCTTGTGGCGATTTACCTGGCCAGCAGTCAAAGCCTGGATGCCGAAAAATCGCGGGCTGGCACGCTTGCCGCCGAGGTATTGCGCCGCAGCGATCTCACAAGCGAGCAGATCTACGCCGCATTTGAAAAGCTGGAAGGCGAGCATGCCGACGACCCATGCTCATGGTCGAATATCGCGCGCATGCGGGAGATCGACCTTGGTTCGACGCAATTGCAGGCGGTCGGCTATATTGCCGACAATAGACTCATGTGTTCCTCGCTGGGCATTCACGGTGCGGGCATTCCGCTCGGGCCGCCAGACTATGTCAACGCCGCGGGAACCAGTATCCGCGCAGGAGTCGAGCTGCCCTTCGTGCCGGCAATGCGTTTTACCATTTCCACGCGAGAGAAAAGCGGCTACGCAGCCATTGTGCATCGCGTCCTGCCGCTGGATGTGGCGACGTACCGGCCCGATATTTCGCTTGGCCTGGTCGGCAAGGACAATCATGAACTGATCCTGAGCCGCGGACCATTCAGCCCGGAATGGCTGGAAGGATTCGGACAGGCAGGCGGGGTCAGGCTGTTCGACGGCGAATATGTCATCGCCATCGAACCTTCCCGTGAATATGGCTATACAGCTTATGCCGCGGTGCCGGCAACTTATCTCGATGCAGGCACGCGACGCGCTGCCTTGATACTGGTGCCGGTTGGCCTCGCGGCCGGCATCCTGCTGGCGCTGGTGGTGTTCTATTTGACGAGGCGGCAGTTGTCGCTGCCGGCCCTGTTGCGCAATGCGCTGCGCGCCGACGAATTTTTTCTGCTCTACCAGCCGTTGATCGATCTGCAAAGCGGCAAATGGCATGGCGCCGAAGCCTTGCTCCGCTGGCAGCGTCCGGATGGCGAGCTGATCAGGCCGGACCTGTTCATTCCAGCCGCCGAGGAAAGCGGACTGATCCGGCAAGTCACGCAAAAAGTCATGGCGCTGCTTGTGCGCGATGCAGCCGCCTTGCTGCAGCTTTATCCGGATTTCCACATCGGCATCAACCTCTCTGCCGCAGACCTGGAAAATCCGGGGATTATCGATGAATTGCGCACCATCCTGCAAAATGCAGGCGTCGGTCCGGGCAACATCATGGTGGAAGCGACCGAGCGCGGTTTTCTCAAGACCGAACATGCGGCACAGATCATCCGCGATATTCGCCAGATGGGCATATGCGTAGCCATCGACGATTTCGGCACCGGTTATTCCAGCCTGTCCTATCTGACCACTTTCGAGCTGGATTACCTGAAAATCGACAAATCCTTTGTCGACACCATCGGCATCGAAGCTGCCACCAGCCAGGTCATTCCCCATATCATCGAGATGGCGAAATCACTCAAGCTGAAAATCATCGCCGAAGGCGTGGAAACCGAAGAACAGGCGCAGTACCTGCGCGAACGCGGAGTGCATTATGGACAGGGCTGGCTGTTCGGCAAACCGATGCCGATTGGCGAGCTGACCATACAACTGGAAAAAGAAAAAAAATCGCCGGAATCTTGAGAAGGGTGCGATGCTGCGCCTCGCACAATGCGCCCGCCCCGCGCTCGATTCCGGCTGTCGCGGCGACAGATCGGATTAGCGGGGCAGGCTGGCCAGAAAGCGCGGGTCGGAAACATAGGCAACGTTGTAGCGCGCCCAGGGGCTGACCTGCTGCGGATCGACCTGGAAGATGGCGCCGGGCGCCAGCACGATGTTCTGCTTCATCATCTCGCGGGCAAGCTGCATGGAATCCGGAAAGCCCGGAATGCTGGCCCACAAATACAGGCTTTGCCGGGCCTCGTGGAAAACCGTGTATCCGCGCTGCGAAAAAATTTTCACGGCATGCTCGGTCGCCGATTCCAGCCGGTTGCGCAAGCGGCTGATGTTGCGCCGGAAGCTGTCCGCGGTAACGATCGCTTCCACTGCGCGTTCGCAGTATTCCGAGCTGCTGACATGGATGAGCGTCTTGACATCGGCCAGTTCGCTTGCCAGGTCCGGGTGGCAGGCGATAAACCCGACCCGCAGCGATGCCGAAATGGTCTTGGAAAAGCTGCCGATATAGATGGTCCGGTTGAGCTGGTCGAGCGTCGAAATCCGCGCCATGCCGTCCGGCTTCAAGTCGACGAAAGGGTCGTCTTCCACAATCAGCAAGTCATGCTGTTCGGCCAGGTGCAGGATGCGGCGCGCCCGCGCCGGCGATGTGTCCGAGGCCGTCGGATTATGGCCCAGCGACTGGGTGAAAAAAAGCCGTGGCTTGGTGTGCCGCAGGATCTGCTCGAGCGCCTGGACATCGGGGCCATCCGTCAGGCGCGGCACGCCCACGATCCGCACGCCGCGCAACTTCAGCTTGCCGAACAGCGGGTAATAACCCGGTTCATCCACCAGCACCGTGTCACCCGGCCTGACGAAATGCGTGATGATGATATCCATCGCCCCATTCGCGCCGTGGGTCAGGATGATCTGGCCGGGCGTCGCCTCGATCGCCATGCTGGCCAGCCGGCGCGCGAGGTAATGGCGCAGCGGGGCATAGCCGAATTGCGTTCCGTAGCGGGGCATCGTGTCCAGGCGGGTCGTATGGCTGATCTTCTTCGCGCATTTGTCGAGCTCGGCTGTGGCGACCCATTCATTCGGCAATAAGCTGGCGCCGACATGGAGGGAGTCCGGCGCGTTGCGCATCTGCTCGCGAATCTGCCAGAGGATGTCCATCGTACGGCCCAGCGATGACGCTTCTTCGTCGGGCGCCTTGGCGCGCGACGCGCCGGTGACAAAATAGCCGGAGCCGCGCCGCGGTTCGATCAGGCCTTTTGCGGTCAGCTCGTCATAGGCATTGATGACGGTGTTGTTGGAGCAGCCGTTCTCCTTTGCGTAATCGCGGATGGAAGGCAGCTTCTGGCCGGTGGCATACGTGCCCTGGGAAATCTGGTGTGCGATGAGATTCGCAATGGAACGGGCGTAGGAAGTTTCACGGGTGTTCATGGCACATCCAGTTTATTTTGCAGCGCATCAAAGTGTTATGGATACACTTTACATTGTGTTTCCTTCTATTGTAACTTTTAAGTAGGCTTCGCTAGTGATACGCTGCTCCGGTTTAGTGAAAATTTTGCATGCTTCCATATCAGGATATGTAATAAACAAGTCTTGCCTATCTCATGCATGTGGATTTCTTTGTAAAGAAAGTGAAGAAATCTGCATTTTTCAGCAGAGGCCAGTCAAGAAGCAGATTCTTGTTTAACGCGTCGATATGGGCGTGATTTTTTCCGAACCCGAAAAATAATAAAAAAATTCCAGGGAAGCGCTTGCGCGCGGATGCGATTTGGAAGTAAAAACTAAGTGGAGACGACAATGACTGACAAGAGCAACGATAGTCCGAAGCAGGAAACCCGTATTTTCAACC
>DPRS01000025.1 GCA_003537575.1 Oxalobacteraceae bacterium | reverse complement strand
CAGTAAAAAAAGTAAGGCAGTAAAAAAAGTAAAACAGTAATAAAGCAGCAATGAGGCAGTAGTAAAAAAAACTGTTAAAAGCAGTGCATCCATTTCAATAGAGAAAGCTGGAGATAAACATGATTCGTAAGATTTTTGGCGCGACCATCATGGTCAGCACCCTGATGTCGGCTGCCATCGGCGCCATCGCGGCGGAACCGATCAAGATCGGTTCCGTGCTGTCGATTACCGGACCGGCGGCATTCCTCGGCGATCCCGAGCTGAAGACCTTGCAGACCTATGTCGAGAAAATCAATGCCGGCGGCGGCGTGCTCGGCCGCAAGCTGGAACTGGTGCACTACGACGACGGCAGCGAAGCGAACAAGGCCAACAGTTTCGCCAAGCGCCTGATCGAATCGGACAACGTCGACATCCTGATCGGCGGCACCACCACCGGCGCCACCATGGCGACGGTGCCGCTGGTGGAAAAGGCCGGCGTGCCTTTCATCTCCCTGGCTGGCGCGGTGGTCATCGTCGATCCGGCGAAGAAGTGGGTGTTCAAGACGCCGCATACCGACCGCATGGCCGCTGAAAAAGTGTTCGAGGACATGAAGAAGCGCGGCATCAGCAAGGTCGGCCTGCTGTCCGAGACCAGCGGCTTCGGCCAATCCGGCCGCAAGGAAACCCAGGCGGTGGCGGGCAAGTACGGCATCACGCTGGTGGCCGACGAGACCTACGGTCCGAAAGACACCGACATGACCGCGCAGCTTACCAAGATCAAGAACGTCCCTGGCGTACAGGCGATCTTCGTGTTCGGCCTCGGCCAGGGGCCGGCGATCGTCACCAAGAACTACGGCCAGCTGGGCGCCAGCCTGCCGCTGTACCAGTCGCACGGCGTCGCCTCGGATGAGTTCCTCAAGCTCGCCGGCAAGGCCGCCGACGGCGTGCGCATGCCGACCCCGGCCATGCTGGTCGCCGACGCCTTGCCTGCCAACGATCCGCAAAAGCCGGTCGTGGTCGAGTACAACAAGACCTATCGCGACAAGTACAAGGTGGAACCGTCGACCTTCGGCGGCTATGCCTATGACGCGCTGGCGCTGGCCGTCGATGCGATCAAGCGCGCCAACTCGACCGACAAGGAAAAAGTCCGTAATGCGATCGAGCAGACCAAGGGTTTCATCGGCACCACCGGCGCATTCAACATGAGCCCGACCGACCACATGGGCCTGAATCTCAGCGCTTTCCGCATGGTTGAAATCAAGAACGGCGACTGGCAGTTGCTGAAGTAATACTGAAGGACCACGACCCATGATTCCTTCCCCTTGGGCGCTTCGCCTCAGGGGAAGGATTTTGTGCGTCACCGATACCAGATTTCCCTAGGAGACAAAGCATGTTTGCGCAATTCCTGCAATTCCTGTTCTCAGGAATCACGGTAGGTGCAGCCTATGCGCTGGCCGCGCTCGGTTTCACAATCATCTACAACACAAGCAGCGTGATCAATTTCGCGCAAGGCGAATTCATCATGCTGGGCGGAATGCTGTCGGCGGCGCTGCTGGCCCTCGGCCTGCCGCTGCCGCTGGCAATTGCGCTGGCGATCCTCGCCACCGGCATCGTCGGATTGATTGTGGAAAAGCTCGCCATCGAGCCGGCCCGCAATGCCGACGTCGTCACGCTGATCATCATCACCATCGGCGCATCGCTGACGCTGCGCGGACTGGTGCAGGTCTGGCTCGGCAAGGACAACCATGCCTTGCCGGCGTTTTCCGGCGAAGCGCCGATCCGGATCATGGGCGCCAGCCTGCTGCCGCAAAGCCTGTGGGTGCTGGGCGTGGCAATGGTGATCGTGGCTATCCTGGGGTGGTTCTTCGGCAAGACGACCATGGGTAAGGCCATGCTGGCCACGTCCTACAACAAGCTGGCGGCGCAACTGGTCGGCATCAATACGCGCGTGATCCTGCTGTTGTCGTTCGGCCTGTCGGCAATCCTGGGCGCGGTCGGCGGCATCATCCTGGCTCCCATTACCTATACCTCGTACGACATCGGCATCATGCTGGGGCTGAAAGGCTTCGTTGCAGCTGTCCTGGGCGGCCTGGGTGGCGGACTCGGCGCGGTTGCCGGCGGGCTGATCCTCGGCATCGCCGAATCGATGGCGGCCGGCTATATCTCCTCGGCCTACAAGGACGCGGTGCCCTTTATTCTGATTCTGTTAATCCTGTTTTTCCGGCCGGGCGGACTGTTCGGCGCCAAAGTCGCGGAGCGCGTATGAAAACTTCCACTTCACTTGCCGCCGCCGAAGTCGGCGCGGCGGTCATGCCCGGCCTGGCAGGGCGTCGTTTCGGGCGTTACAAGGGCCTGATGGTGCTGGCCCTGATCCTGGCGGTGCTGCCGCTGGCATTGCCCAATACCTTTTATTTTGACGTCGTCATCCGCATCGCGATCAATGCGATCGTGGTCATCGCGCTGAACCTGCTGATCGGCTACACCGGCCAGATCAGCCTCGGTCACGCCGGTTTCTTCGGCATCGGCGCCTACGCATCGGGCATTCTCACCACCCAGTTCAACTGGTCGTCGGTGACGGCGCTGCTGGCCGGCGCGCTGGCGACCGCCATCCTGGCGTTCATTGTCGCCCGGCCGATCCTGAAGCTCAAAGGCCACACGCTCACCATGGCGACCCTGGGCCTGGGCATCATCATCTCGATCGTCATCACCAACGAGGCGCAATACACCGGCGGCCCGGACGGCATCGCTGTGCCCGCATTTGAGATGTTCGGCTGGGCCCTCTCCGGCGAGAAGGTCTGGTATGGCGTGGTTGCCGTGCTGCTGGTGCTGGTGACCTGGGCGGCCCTCAACCTGATCGACTCGCCGGCCGGGCGCGCGCTGCAGGCGATCCACGGCTCCGAAGTCGCCGCCCGCGTGGCCGGCATCGACACCACCAGCTTCAAGGTGCGCATCTTCGTATTGTCGGCGGTGGTGGCCAGTCTTGCTGGCAGCCTGAGCGCACACTACGTCGGTTTCGTCACCCCAGGCATCGCCGGCTTCTTCCACTCCATCGAACTGGTGACGATGGTAGTCACCGGCGGCATGGCCTCGGTGTTCGGCTCGATCGTCGGCGCCGCGCTGCTGACGCTGCTGCCGCAACTGTTGTCGACCTTCGAAGGCTGGGAAACCGTGGTGTTCGGCGTGATCCTGATGCTGACCATGATATTCATGCCCAAGGGCCTGGTACCCACCCTGGCCCGGCGTTTCGGCAAGCAAGGACGGTAATCATGCTAAGCATACGCAATCTCAGCAAGACCTTCGGCGGCGTCAAGGCGGTGCAGGACGTCAGCATCGACATCAAGCAAGGCTCCATCCATTCGGTGATCGGCCCCAACGGCGCCGGCAAGACCACGCTGTTCAACCTGATCACCGGCGTCTACACGCCCACCTCGGGCCAGATCCAGTTCCGTGACGAGAATGTCGCCGGCAAGTCGCCCGACGAACTGGCGCGGCGCGGCATGAACCGCACCTTCCAGAACCTGCAGGTGTGCATGAACATGAGCGCGATCGAGAACGTGATGGTCGGCGCCCACCTGCGCCTGAACCAGAGCCTGATCGCCGGCCTGCTGCGTCTGCCCGCCGTGCGGCGCGCCGACAGCGCCTGCCGAGACGAAGCGGCCGAGCTGATGCAGTTCGTCGGCGTCGGCAAGTATCTCGATTATGCCGCCAGCCAGATGCCCTACGGCGCCTTGAAGCGCCTAGAAATCGCCCGCGCGCTGGCAGCCCGTCCGCAGATCCTGCTGCTGGACGAGCCGGCCGCCGGCCTCAACCATACCGAGACCGGCGAGATCGAGGCATTGATCCGCAAGGTGGCCGATTCGGGAGTGACCGTGGTGCTGGTGGAGCACGACATGAAGCTCGTGATGAACCTGTCCAACCACATCACGGTGCTCGATTATGGCAAAAAACTGGCTGAAGGCACGCCCGCCGAAGTGCGCGCCAACCCCGATGTGATCGCCGCCTATCTCGGCGCATCGGTCTAGCCTGTCCAAGGAGAAGAATATGCAAGCGCTCAATATCATCAGCGCGGAACACCGCGGGATGTGGCGGCTGACCACGGCTCTCGAAAGCATCGCCCGCGACATGCATCAAAGCGGCGCCGATGCGCCGGCAGAGGTGATCGCGATGATGCTCGATTACCTCGGTTCGTATATCGGCCAGATGCATCATCCGAAGGAAGATGCCTACCTGTTCCGTATCCTGCGCGAGCGCAGCCCGCAGGCCGTTGCCGACATCGACATGCTGCAGAGCGAACATTTCGCCGAGGCGCAACAGCTGGCATCCCTGCACAGTACGGCGCTCGCGGTCGCCAGGGGAGAACGGGCGGCACGTCCGGCCTTCTTTGAGAGCCTCGACAGCTTCATCGATCACACGCGCAAGCACATCCGCCACGAAGAAACCACGGTGATGCCGCTGGCACGCGAAGTGCTCACCGAGGAAGACTGGCGCGAAATCGACGCGGCCTTCCTGAACAACGATGACCCGTTGTTCGGCGCCAATGCCAAGGCCGAGTTTGCCGAATTGCGCGCCAACCTCGTCAGGCTGGCGCCCGATCCGGTCGGGCTGGGCGGCGCGCCTGCCGCGATTACGCCGCAGGCGCCGGCAGCAGGCGCCAAGGTACTGGAAATCAAGGGGCTGACCAGCCATTACGGCCGCATCCAGGCCCTGCGTGGGGTCGATATCGAAGTCCGCGAAGGCCAGCTGGTGGCGCTGGTCGGCGCCAACGGCGCCGGCAAGACCACCTTGCTGCGCACCCTGTCGGGCGTGCAGCCGGCTACCGGCGGCAGCATTTCACTGCACGGCCGGGACATCACGCAGCAGAGCCCGGACAAGCGGGTCCGCGGCGGCATCTGCCAGGTGCCGGAAGGGCGCCAGGTATTCGGCCCCATGTCGATCGAGGATAACCTGCGCCTGGGCGGCTATACGCGCCCCCGAGGTGATATCGAAGGCGACCTGGCAAGGATGTACGAGCTTTTCCCGATCCTGAAGGAAAAGCGTCATTTACCGGCCGGCACCCTGTCGGGCGGCCAGCAGCAGATGCTGGCGATGGCGCGGGCGCTGATGGGCAGGCCGCGCTTGCTGCTGCTGGACGAGCCGAGCATGGGCCTGGCGCCGCTGCTGGTGGAAGAGATTTTCCGCATCGTCAAGAACCTCAAGACGCAGGGCATCACCATCCTGCTGGTCGAGCAGAATGCCCACGCGGCGCTGGCGATTGCCGATGTGGGTTATGTCATCGAAACCGGCAGCATCATTCTTTCGGGGCCTGGTCCGGAGCTGCTGGAAAACGAGCAGGTGAAGGCGGCCTACCTCGGCATGTAAGATTCAACCGATCATTTTTACCAAGAAGCTTATGCAAACCTACCAAGACATTCTGGTTGATCAGCCGCAGGAAGGCATTCTGCTGATCACCCTGAACCGTCCCGACGCCCGCAATGCCTTGCGCAACAACAGCCTGCGCGAGATCGCTGATGCATTGCGCGCCGCCGATGACGACAGCGAGGTTCGCGCCGTCGTCATCACCGGAGGCGAAAAATATTTCGCTGCCGGCGCGGACATCAAGGAAATGGCGCAGCTCGGCCCAATCGAGGCGCTCACCGATGTCCGGCCGCAGTACTGGAAAACGATTGCCGCCTTTTCCAAGCCTCTTATTGCCGCCGTCAACGGCTATGCGCTCGGTGCCGGCTGCGAGCTGGCGATGCATGTCGATATCGTCATCGCGGGTGCTGGCGCAAAATTCGGCCAGCCGGAAATCAATCTCGGCACGATCCCCGGCGCGGGCGGCACGCAACGCCTGGTCAAGACCGTTGGCAAACCGCTGGCGATGAAGATGGTGCTGAGCGGCGAGATGATCGATGCGCCGACGGCCCTGGCATCCGGGTTGGTGGCGGAAGTGACGGAGGACGACAAGACGCTGACGCGCGCGCTGGCGCTTGCTGCAGTAATTGCCAGCAAGTCGCCGCTGGCAACCAGGGTCGCCAAGGAAGCGGTGCTGCGCTCGTTCGAACTGGGCCTGGAGGCGGGCTTGAATCTCGAGCGCAAGAGCTTTTCCCTGCTGGCCGCGAGCGAGGATCGCAGGGAAGGGATTGCGGCGTTCCTGGAAAAGCGACCGGCGAAGTTTACCGGACGGTGACGCCTGCCCGTCTTTGCAGGTATTGGCAGGCTGACGCGGCATATGCGTTGTCATCAGCAAAAAAAAAGCCCCGTCGCAATGACGGGGCTTCCGAAAGGGGCTCGCCTTAGACGTTGAACAGGAAGTTCAGCACATCGCCATCCTTGACGATGTATTCCTTGCCTTCCGCACGCATCTTGCCCGCTTCCTTGGCGCCCTGTTCCCCCTTGTAGGCGATGAAGTCTTCATACGCTATCGTTTGCGCGCGGATGAAGCCGCGCTCGAAGTCGGTATGGATCACGCCGGCTGCTTGCGGCGCGGTGGCGCCGACCGGAACGGTCCAGGCGCGCACTTCCTTCACGCCTGCGGTGAAATAGCTTTGCAGGCCCAGCAGTTTGAAGCCGGCGCGGATCAGGCGGTCCAGTCCCGGCTCTTCCATGCCCATGTCGGCCAGGAACTCGGCCTTGTCGGCCTCGTCGAGGTCGGCGATCTCGGCTTCGATGGCAGCGCAGATCGCCACTACCGGCGCGTTCTGCGCCTTGGCATATTCGGTCAACTGGTCCAGCAGCGGATTGTTGGTGAAACCATGATCGGAGACGTTGCCCACATACATGGCAGGCTTGGCCGTGATCAGGCACAGCGGCTTGATCAGCGCCATTTCTTCGGCGTCGAGTCCCATTGCGCGTACCGGCTTGGCGTCGTTCAGTTGCGGCATCAGGCGCTCCAGCAGGGCCACCAGCTTGGCGGCATCCTTGTCGCCGGAACGTGCCTTCTTGTTTTCGCGATGGATGGCTTTTTCCACGGTGCCCATGTCGGCCAGCGCCAGTTCGGTTTCGATCACGGCGATGTCGTCGAGCGGACTGACCTTGCCGGCCACGTGCACCACGTTGTCATCTTCGAAGCAGCGCACCACATTGACGATGGCATCGGTTTCACGGATGTGCGAAAGGAACTGATTGCCCAGGCCTTCACCTTTTGAGGCGCCTGCCACCAGGCCGGCGATATCGACGAACTCGACGATGGAAGGCAGGATGCGCTCGGGCTTGACGATTTCCGCCAACGCATTCAGGCGCGGGTCCGGCACTTCAACCACGCCGACGTTGGGTTCAATAGTACAGAAGGGGTAGTTTTCCGCGGCGATGCCCGCCTTGGTCAAGGCATTGAACAGGGTGGATTTACCGACGTTAGGCAAGCCGACGATGCCGCATTGGAGACTCATGGTATGTTTTGCGAAAGAATGGGATAACCCGACATTTTACCGTAGGTTCGCTTCTTTTTACTTCAGAAAGCGGAGAATGGCGGATCGCCTTCGTCACGCGATGATCGCTATGCAGGAGCCGGCAGTCGACTGTATGAACTTTGCTTGCCTAGTGCGATTTTGTCAGGAATGAAATAAGGACGATAAGGCAAGAAAATAGGAAAGGAATCCCCGGCGGAGTCATGATCGGCGAGTCATGGTCGGTAAGAGATTTAGTGCAGGAAGCATGCAGCAAAAAAGAGCAAGCCCGCACATGGGTTTGCCCCTTCACATAAACAGGAAGATGCCTCGAATTTATTTCAGAGAAGAGAAAATCACTTCCTTAAAACAGGCATCTCCTCAGCATTCAAGCCAATGCGATATTGCTGTCAAGGCGTGATAGGCATAGGCGCTTCGGGATTGGAGCTAGGATTGTACGGGTTGTACAGGCCTTTGGTATCTTCGCTATAAGCCCCTCTTTGGGAAGTAGCGCTGGTGCTTCCGGACTCCATGCCGCTGGAGCTCATGCTGCCCGAACTGGATTTTTCCCACGGCATGTTGGAACAGCCAGCCATCGCCGCTATGGCAAGAATGACGAATAGATTTTTCATGATGTGCCTCCGAGCAGTATTTTCGGACGATTTACTTACCAATGAAATGGAAAGCCAATTCCAGTATAGGCGGCACAACGTTGACTGCTAGTCGAAATGGTAAGGAAATTTGATGCCAAAAGAGCGCAGGCGCTTGTTTGTGAATTGCATGGAACTTGCATGCAATGAACGCGGTCCTTCGGCATGGGGCAGCTGTTTGGCGTATGCCGGCACTGGAATTTCAGGAGACTTTTGCCGTATGCAATTGCATCATTGCAGCTTCAAACTTGCCTTCGCATAGCAAGGGCACGACTTGCAAACTGTTTGCGATGGCCTCGTCAATCAGCAACTGCTCTTCCCGGCGCGGACGGTGCAGAACGAAATCGACCACGGGCTGCTGCAGGTTCATCGCACGCGGATGTCCGATGCCGATGCGCAGGCGCCAATACTCCTGGGTGCCGAGCGCGGCGGTAATATCCTTCAGGCCATTGTGACCACCCGAAGAACCGCCTTTCTTGATTTTTGCGCTACCGGGCGGCAAATCCAGTTCGTCATGCGCCACCAGAATTTCATCAGCGGCGATCTTGAAGAAGCGCGCCAGCGCGCCGACCGACTGGCCGGAGCGGTTCATGAAGGTTTGCGGCTCCAGCAGCCAGACTTCCTTGCCGGCGATCGTGGTCCTGGCTGCCAGGGCATTGTATTTTGCTTCTCGCGCCAGACGGTTGGCGGCCAGCTGGTCCACCAGCCAGAAGCCGGCATTGTGACGGGTCTGTTCGTATTCAGGGCCGGGATTGCCGAGGCCGACGATCAAGCGTATGGACATGGTGTGTGCCTTATTGAAAAAAACCCGCCACCAGGGCGGGTTCTTCGATGGCGCGGAGCCGATGCCGGATTACTTCTTCTCGGCTTCGCCTTCGGCTGCTGCTGCTTCAACTGCGCCAGCCGGGATCATGGCGGTGACGACGGTCGGGTTTTCCTGGGTATGCGCGATAGCGACGCCAGCCGGCAATTTAATGTCGGAAACGTGCAGCGAAGCGCCGGCTTCGATGCCCGACAGGTCGACTTCGACGAATTCCGGCAAGTCTTTCGGCAGGCAGATGATGTCCAGCTCAGACAGCACGTGGCTGATCACGGCGGAAGACAGCTTGACGGCCGGCGAGTTTTCAGCGTTGACGAAGTGCAGCGGCACTTTCACGTGGATCTTCTGGTTCGGATCGACGCGCTGGAAATCGACGTGCAGGACCAGCTGCTTGAATGCGTGCACCTGGAAATCGCGCAGCAGGACTTTCTCTGCCTTGCCGTCGACTTCGAGGTCGAGGATCGACGAGTGGAACGCTTCCTTCTTCAGCGCGTGGTACAGCGCGTTATGGTCGAGCTTGATGGCGATCGGTTCAGTCGGGCCACCATAGACGATGCCGGGAGTGAAACCGGCAGTGCGCAGGCGGCGGCTCGCTCCGGACCCCTGCTCAGTGCGTGCAAATGCAACTACTTTCATGTTGATGCTCCAGTGTAGGCGGGACTCGCATCCCGCGGTGAAAATCCCCCGCGACCAGGAGATTTGAAAAGCCGCTCAATTCCTGAGCAGGCTGCTTAAAAACTTATAATCAGTTGGGGACAGAGTAACTCGCCGCGCTGCGGCGTCTCGCAAACTCTGTCCCGCAATAAATAAAATCACTCTGCAAACAGCGACATCACCGAATCGCCCTTGGTAATGCGGCGAATCGTTTCGGCCAGCAAGGGCGCACAGGTCAGCTGGCGAATTTTCGCGCACGACTTGGCGGCGGCGGAGAGCGGAATGGTGTCGGTGACCACCAGTTCATCCAGCGGCGAATCGGTGATGCGCTCGATCGCCGGGCCGGACAGCACCGGATGGGTACAGTAAGCCACGACCTTCTTGGCGCCGCGTTCCTTCAGCACTTCGGCAGCCTTGGTCAGGGTTCCGGCAGTATCCACCATGTCATCCATGATCACGCAGTTGCGGCCTTCGACTTCACCGATGATGTTCATCACTTCGGAGACGTTGGCTTTCGGGCGGCGCTTGTCGATGATCGCCAGGTCGCAGTTCAGGCGCTTGGCCAGCGCGCGGGCGCGCACCACGCCGCCGACGTCGGGCGAGACCACCAGCAGGTCATCGTATTTCTTGTTGACGAGGTCGGAGAGCAGTACCGGCGAGGCATAGATGTTGTCGACCGGAATATCGAAGAAACCCTGGATCTGGTCGGCGTGCAAGTCCATGATCAGGATGCGGTCGACGCCGGCTTCCTGCAGCATGTTAGCGACCACCTTGGCCGAGATCGCCACGCGCGCCGAACGCGGGCGGCGATCCTGGCGAGCGTAGCCGAAATAGGGGATGGCAGCAGTGATGCGGCCGGCCGAGGCGCGCTTCAGGGCATCGACCATCAACATGATTTCCATCAGGTTGTCATTGGTCGGCGCGCAGGTCGATTGCAGCACGAAGACATCCTTGCCGCGCACGTTCTCATTGATTTCGATGACCACTTCACCGTCTGAAAAGCGCGAGACCAGCGCCTTGCCGAGCGGCAGGCCGAGCTGTTTGGCGACCCCGATAGCCAAGTCCGGATTAGCGTTGCCGGTAAAAACCATCAGGTTTTCGAGTGCCATGAGATCCCCAAAACGAATGCGTTAAAAACTTAAAAAGCCGCCAAAACAGACTGGTGAGTCTTGCGTTGGCGGCTTTTTATCGATGTAGCTTCTTATTTGCTAATGTTTATTGGCAGGGGAACAAGGATTCGAACCTTGGTATGCTGGAATCAAAATCCAGTGCCTTAACCAGCTTGGCGATTCCCCTACACGACCGGTTGTCTGTCGTTTCAACCGAGCCTCTTGGGCTGCGCTTGCAACGCCAGACGAATCTGGTGGTAACGACCTATATTATATCTCTGCAAGCGGGTGTTGTGCTATCGCACGTGCTTTCCATGCTTTCCAGCGGGCCGGTACTGCTTTGAGTACCGCGTCGGCATCGGGTTCATGCGAAAAATGACAAAATACGCAGGCGCCCGACCCCGTCATCCTTGCCGCGCCGTACTGCTCAAGCCATGCTATGGCTTCGGCGACATCGGGAAACAGCTTTGCAGCCACGACTTGCAGGTCGTTCTTTCCAAAGCCGATTGTGGCCTTGGAAAAGTCCGTTATTGTGACTGGTTTTGTATCCCGTGTCAATTCCTTTGCAGAAAATATCGCTTGGGTCGGTACCGATACGCCGGGTTCGAGCACGACATACCAGCCGCCTGGAGTGGCGACCGGGGTCAGTTCCTCACCGACGCCGGCGGCGAAGGCATTGCGGCCGAAAATGAAAAATGGCACATCGGCCCCCAGTTGCAGACCCAATTCCATCAATTGCTGCCGGCTCAGCCCGGCTTCCCAGAGATGGTTCAGGGCGATCAGGGTGGTGGCGGCGTCCGAGGAACCGCCGCCCAGGCCGCCGCCCATCGGCAGTTTCTTGTCGATGGCGATATTGACGCCGGGCCGCCGGCCTGCGGGCAGCGTGGCTTGCAGCAGGCGGGCGGCGCGCACGATCAGGTCGCTATCGGCCGCCACTCCGGGAATCTCGGTGGTGCGGCAAATTACGCCATCGTCGCGCGTTTCGAAATGCAGGAGATCGCCGTAGTCCAGCAGCTGGAACACGGTTTGCAGCAGGTGATAGCCATCGGCGCGGCGACCAGTGACATGCAGGAACAGGTTGAGCTTGGCCGGCGCCAGGCAATCATTCAGGATGCGAGGAGGCATGGAACTTTTAAATTTTTAAGGAACTTGCCAGTTGTCGATGATGATGCGCAGCCTGACCGGGCCGGCTTGCGCCGTCTGGCGCGCCAGATCGATGCGGCGCGGCCGAGCGGGAGCGGAGGGGTTGTCCTGTTGCCAGCTCGCATAGACGATGTGCCAGCCATCCGGGGTGGTGACGCTGCTGCCGGCTTCGGCCGGCGCCATCCATGGCCGGCCCCGGGCATCCAGGGCAAAGCTTTGCAGCCAGTCGCGCAAGCCGGCCACCGGCAGCGGCCAGCCCAGCGCAGCTTGCGCCAGCGCGTCGGCGTCGGCTGCCACCTGCGGCGGCTGGCCAGCCTGGGTCAAGCTGGCGCTGCCGGGCTGCGTTTCGATGACGGCCAGGGTTTGCCCGAGCGGGGAGAGCATCGTGAGCACGGTGCGCTGCGGCGTTTGCGCCCAGGTGAAGCTGCCGTGCAGGGATTCCTCGGCGCCGCCGCGACTGTACTGCACCGACAGGCGTCCGGTCAGGGAGATGGTATCGAAGTAGGGGCGCGCCGCCTGGCTGGTTGCTGCCGCCGGCGGCGCGGCCGGCGGTGCCACTGCGGCGCAGCCGGCCAGCAGCCCGCTCAGTGCCAGGGCGCAGGCCAGGCGCACGCTCATGGTTTGACCTGCAGCCGGATCAGCGTATTTTTCAGGGTGTCGTTCTGCGGGTCTTTTTCGCGGGCGTCGCGCCAGTATTTTTGCGCATCTTCCTTCTGTCCCTTGACCCAGAGCACTTCGCCGAGATGCACCGCGATTTCGGTGTCCGGACGCAGCGTGAAGGCGCGCCGCAACAATTCCTCGGCTTCCTTCAGGCGGCCCATGCGGAAGTGCACCCAGCCCATGCTATCCATGATGAAGGGATCTTCCGGCGCCAGTTCGCGCGCCTTGCTGAT
Source organism: Oxalobacteraceae bacterium (assembly GCA_003537575.1). GTDB lineage: Bacteria > Pseudomonadota > Gammaproteobacteria > Burkholderiales > Burkholderiaceae_D > Paucimonas. The sequence continues at coordinate 254,541 of DPRS01000025.1, read as the reverse complement.
CAGCGCCAGGGCTTCCGGCAGGCGCATGTTGCGGTCGGCCAGCGAATAGCCCAGCGCGTTGTAGGCATGCTGGTTTTTCGGCGCCAGGGAGATCACCTTGCGCAGGTTCTTTTCCATCAGCACGAGCTGGTTGGCTTTTTCCGCCAGCATCGCCTGGTCGTACAGCAGGTCGGTATTGTTGGGATTGCGCTTGAGTCCGCTGTCGAGCACCGCGATCGCTTCCTGCAGGCGGCCGGCGTCGCGCAGGATTTGCGCTTCTGCCGCCAGCACCTGGGTTTGCTCGCGCTCATCCTGCGGCGTCAGTTCCATCAGCAGCTTGCGCGCGCCGATCAGATCGCCGCGCTGGGCCAGCAATTGCGCGCGCCGGATCTGCGCACCCAGCCAGGCTTCGCCCGGATCGACCTGCGCCAGCCATTTGAGCGCGGCGGCGGTGTCCTTGCGCTCCTCGGCCAGTTGCGACATCAGCAGCAATGCCTGGGTTGGGTCGCGCTCTTCGTCGGGCTCGGCCGCCATCAGGTCGAGGTAGCTGCCGAGGTATTTTTCGGCGGCGGCATTGTCGCGCGTCTGCGCCGACAGCACCCCCAGGGCATACAGCGAGCTCAGGTCCTTCGGGTTAGCCTTCAGCAGCATTTCGAACTGGCTGCGCGCCTGGTCGTACTGTTTTTGCTCGATCAGCAGGCGTGCCAGCGCCAGCCGGGCGTCGCGCGCCTTGGGGTATTTTGCCAGATAGGCCGCCAGCCCCTTGCCGGCTTCCGTCTTGTCCGGCGTGACTTGCGCCATGGTCAGCGCGACCAGTTCGGATTCGGGCTTGGCTGCCTGCGCCGCCACCGCTTCCTGGCGTGCCCGCTCGACGTTGCCGGCGGCCAGCGCGCCTTGCGCCAGCACCAGGCGGGTTTCCGGAATGGACAGGTAAGGCTGCAGCACCTGCTCCAGTATGGCAAAGCCAGCTTGCTTGTCCTTGGCGCGCGCCAGCAGGCGCTGGATCTGGAACATCAGCATGGTGCGCGATGCTGCCGGAATCTCTTGCAGCCTTTGCGCGAAAAGCGGGCCGGCTTCCGCAAGATTATCGGAAAGCATCAGGAAGCCCAGGAAATATTGCGTAGCCTGCTCGGATTCCGGCGCCAGCGTGCGCCAGACGCGGATCGCCGCCAGCGCTTCGTCATGCTGCTTGGCCGACAGGGCGATTTCCATGGCGCGCTGTGCCAGGCGCGGATCGCGCGTTTGCTGCGCCAGTCCCAGGTTGGTCATGTAGGCGAACTTCCAGGCGCCGCGCTGGGTGGCGATTTCGGCGGACAGCAGCTTGTACAGGATATCCGGACTCAGGGCGACCAGCGGCAGCGGCTCGCCCGAGGCAGCCTGGCCGGCTTGCAGCATCCTGCGCAATTGCGCGGCCGTGGCGATGTGTTGCCGGGAAGGCGAGGAAAAGGGAGCGGCAGTCTCGGTCGCTTCGGATTGCGCCAGGGGCGATTGCGCGTCGGGCGTCGTCACCGAGGCGCATGCCGACATCAGCAGCGATAACGTTACAATGGCGGGGATGTTTTTCAAGGAGTCATCCTGTCAAAAAGGGCTGGATGGCATTCTACGCCCAACCGCTGCCGTTTGCGTATCCGTTGCTGCGTGGCTGCGGGCGCGCAATGCCGCTGCATCTTTGTCATTCAAGTTTTAAAAGGATCAAGAGTTTCATGCCTGAATTGCCGGAAGTGGAAGTAACCCGGCGCGGCGTTGCGCCGCATGTCGAAGGGAAAACAATCAGTGGCGTGGTGCTGCGCCATAGCGGCCTGCGCTGGCCGTTTCCGGATGGCCTGGAGACCTTGCTGGCCGGGTGCATCGTGCGCGCCACCGGGCGGCGCGGCAAATACCTGCTGCTGCAATTCGACCACGGCACCTTGATCATTCATCTCGGCATGTCCGGCCACATCCGCATCCTGCCGGCCGACACGCCGCCGCAAAAGCACGACCATGTCGATCTGCTGCTGGGAGACCAGGCATTGCGCCTGACCGACCCGCGCCGCTTCGGCGCGGTGCTCTGGCATGGCATCGAAGAGGGCGCGGTGGAAGAGCATCTCCTGCTGCGGCACCTTGGTGTCGAGCCGCTGGAAGCCGGCTTTACGGCCGAACTGATGCATCGCATGACACGCGGACGCAGCGCGCCGATCAAGCAAGTGTTGCTGGCTGGAGACATTGTCGTTGGCGTCGGCAACATCTATGCGTCGGAAAGTCTGTTCAAGGCGCGCATCCATCCGAAGACCGCGGCCGGGCGCATCAGCCTGGCCCGCTACGCCTTGCTGGCCGAGGCCATCCGCGAGACGCTGGCCGCCGCTATCGACAAGGGCGGCAGCAGCCTGCGCGATTTCATCAATGTCAATGGACAGTCGGGCTACTTCCAGCAAGACTATTTTGTCTACAATCGTACCGGCTTGCCATGCCGTCTATGCAACAAGCCGGTGCGCCAGATCCAGCAAGGTCAGCGTTCGACCTTTTATTGCACAAATTGTCAAAAATGAGCGGCGATGCTAGTGTAGCGACAGAATAAGAAAATTCGCCAGCACAATTCCGGGGATCGCTTGAGCCATCTGATACAGAAATTTCATGAATATAGCGGTTGGCGCAGCGGCGTGGTCGATGCGCTGTCGCGCTACCAGGACTGGATCGTGGCCGCCGACTTGAGCGATGCCGCCTGCGAGCAGCGCCTGGCGCAGCTCAAGTCCAGGCTGGCCGACGACAAGTTGTCGATCGCCTTTGTCGCAGAATTCTCGCGCGGCAAATCCGAACTGATCAACGCCATCTTTTTCGCCGATTACGGCCAGCGCATCCTGCCTTCCTCGGCTGGCCGCACCACCATGTGCCCGACCGAGCTGCTGTACGACGAAACCTTCCCGCCCTGCATCCGCCTGTTGCCGATCGAGACCCGGGCCGAGGCGCTGTCGACTTCCGACCTGAAGGAACAGCGCCAGGTGTGGTCCGTGCTGCCGCTGGATGTTCAGTCCGGCGAAGGCATGCTGGAAGCGTTCCGCCAGGTGAGCCTGTCCAAGCGCGTGCCGGTCGAGGAGGCGCAGCGCTACGGCCTGTACGACGACAGCGATCCGGAGCAGCGGCAGGCGGTCGATGCCGACGGCATGGTGGAAATCTCGCAGTGGCGCCATGCCATCATCAATTTCCCGCATCCCTTGTTGAAGCAGGGGTTGATCATCATCGACACGCCGGGCCTGAATGCGATCGGCACCGAGCCGGAACTGACGCTGAACCTGATTCCGAACGCCCACGCGGTGCTGTTCATCCTGGCCGCCGACACCGGCGTCACGCGCAGCGACATCGATGTCTGGCGTAACCATATCGGCGGCGGCGCCGGCCGCCTGGCGGTGCTCAACAAAATCGACAGCATGTGGGACGAATTGCGCACGCCCGAGGAAATCGAGCAGCAGATCGCCCATCAGGTGGCTTCGGTGGCGCATACCCTGGACATCCCGGAGCAGCAAGTCTTCCCGGTGTCGGCGCAGAAAGGCCTGGTGGGCAAGATCAACCGCGATGCGCCGCTGCTGGCGAAGAGCCGCCTCATGCAACTGGAGCAGGCACTGTCGCAGGAGTTGCTGCCGGCCCGGCAAGGCATCATCCGTTCCCAGCTCTCCAGCGAGATAGCCGAGCTGGCGGGTGGGCGCCAGGCACTGCTGGCGTCGCGCGCCCGCAACGTTGTCGAGCAGTTGGTTGAATTGAAAAGCCTGCGCGGCAAGAACCAGAACATCATCGCGCACATGATGAAGCGCATCGAAGCCGAAAAGCGCGAATTCGACGCCAGCCTGATCAAGCTGCAAGGCACGCGCGCCGTGTTTGCCAGGCTGTCGGCCGATGTCTACACCAAGCTCGGCATCGGCGTGCTCAAGCAGGAAGCGCGCAAGTCGGCGGAGGCGATGGAGCACAGCATGTTCTCGGCGGGTTTCCGCGACGCGGTGAAGGGCTTTTTCGATGCCACCCGCGACAACCTGTGGCAGTCCGGGCACAAGATTGATGAAGTCGCGGAAATGATGACGGTCATGTACCGCAAGTTCTCCACCGAGCACGGGCTGGCATTGCCTGCACCGATGCCGTTTTCATTGAAAAAATACCGCGACGAGCTCGACCATATCGAGGCCGTCTATCACAAGCAGTTCGGCGCCGCGGCGCTGCTGACCACGCACCAGGCGGTGTTGATGCGCAAGTTTTTCGACTCGATCGCTTCGCGCGTCAAGCACTGCTTCCTGCAGGCTAACCGCGATGTCGAAGCCTGGTTCAAGGTGGTGATGGCGCCGCTCGATGCGCAGATCCGCGAACACAAGCTGCAACTGAAGCAGCGGCAAAAATCGGTCGAGCGGATTTTCGAAGCCACCGACAGCCTGGAGGAAAAGATCGCCTCCTTCGAGCAGATGCAGTCTGAACTGGATGCGCAGATGCAAGCCTTGCGCGCGCTGGAAGCCGGGCTGATGGACGCGATCGCCGCCGACATGCCGACGCTGAAGGCCGCTGCCTAGAATTATCTCTTATCGATGAAACGTGTAGTCTCGACGCCGGCCGCCGATGGCCGGCAATTCGCCGATCCCGCCTTTTCCGCCACGGTGGTCGCCTGGCAAAAGCAGCATGGCCGCCATGCGCTGCCCTGGCAAAATACCCGTGATGCCTATCGCATCTGGCTGTCGGAAATCATGCTGCAGCAAACCCAGGTAACGGCCGTGATCCCGTATTACCAGCGCTTCCTGCAGCGCTTTCCGGACGTGGCGACGCTGGCGGCGGCGCCCGCGGAAGACGTGATGGCGCACTGGAGCGGGCTGGGCTATTACACCCGGGCGCGCAACCTGCACCGCTGCGCGCAGATCGTGATGGAAGCGCACGGCGGCAGCTTTCCGGCGGATCCGGCCCTGCTGGCGCAACTGCCCGGCATCGGCCGCTCCACCGCCGCGGCCATCGCGGCCTTCGCCTATGGCGCGCGCGCCGCCATCCTCGACGGCAACGTCAAGCGCGTGTTCGCGCGGGTATTCGGCATCGACGCCTACCCGGGCGAGAAAAGGGTCGAAGATACGCTGTGGCTGCGCGCCGAAGCGCTGCTGCCCGAGGAAGGCATCGAGTCCTATACCCAGGGACTGATGGATCTCGGCGCCACCCTCTGCACGCGCAGCCGGCCGTCATGCGAGCGCTGCCCGCTGGCGCCGCGCTGCATCGCCTTCGGGACGGCGCGCACCGCCGAGCTGCCTGTGCGCAAGCCGAAAAAGGCCGTGCCGGAAAAGCATGCGGCGATGCTGGTGGTCGAGCATGAGGGGCACATCCTGCTGCAGCAGCGGCCCGACAGCGGCATCTGGGGCGGCTTGCTGTCGCTGCCGGAAGTCGGCGGCTTCACTCCGCTGGAAGGCGCCGCCGGCGCCGTGCCGCCCTTGCCTGAAGATGCGCTGCGGCAGGCGACGGCGCCTTTCGGCGAACCGGCAAGCAGCGAACGCCTGCCGGCAGTCGTGCATGTCTTTACCCACTTCAAGCTGCATATCATCCCGTACCGTGTGCACCTGGCGCGCCGGCTGCCGATGGCGGCGCAGGGCGGGCATGTCTGGCTGCCGACGGCCGCACTGGCGCAGGCGCCGTTGCCGGCGCCGATCAAGAAACTGCTGCTGGGGATGTGATTACAAGATCTTGTGCTGCTGCAGATACTGGTGGACGATGGCCAGGCGGCTGGGCGCATCTTCCAGTTCCAGCAGCTTTTGCCGAGCCTTGAGCGGGATCGGCAGGATTTCGCACCAGCGGTTGGCGACCCAGCCGCTCTGGTCGAATTGCAGCGGCAGCGCGAACGGGCTGACAAAATCGTCTCCCTGTTCGGCGCGGCCGCGGGCCTCGATGGTTTCGACCACGGTTTTCAGCGCCTTGGCGCAGCTGACATGGGCATCGCTGACCGACTGCGTCGGCGCATCGGCTTCGATCATCTCGATGTGCGCTTCGAGCCGCTCATTGGCTTGCTTGCGGGTTTCGAGGATGCGGAAGCGCTCGCCGCCGCGGGTCTTCAGTAGCAATACGCCCGGCTGATCCATGTCCCAGCCGGTGATGTGCGCCAGGCAGCCGACCGGCTCCGGATCGGCTGCCGCACCGACTTCCTGGCCGGACTTGATCAGCACCACGCCGAAAGGGGTTTCGCGCTTCATGCAATCGCGCACCATGTCGATGTAGCGCGTCTCGAACACCTTCAGCGGCAGCACGCCGCCGGGAAACAGCACGGTTTGCAGCGGAAACAGCGGCAGCCAGTCGTCCGCAGGCGGATGAATCAGGGTGAGATGGGGAGATGCCATGGGATTTGCGTCAGGAGCGCTAGGCGAGTTCGCGATGCCGCAACACCACCCGCTCGGTTTTCTGGAAATGGCTGGCCAGCTGTTCGACCATGTAGACCGAACGGTGCTGCCCGCCGGTGCAGCCGATCGCCACGGTCAGGTAGCTGCGGTTGTCGGCCTTGAAGGCCGGCAGCCATTTTTCGACGAAGCCCTGGATGTCGGCATACAGGTCGGCCGCATCCGGCTGCGCCTGCAGGAAGGCGATCACCGGCTCGTCCCTGCCGTTGAATGGGCGCAGCGCCAGGTCGTAATACGGATTCGGCAGCACCCGCACGTCGAACACCAGGTCGGCGTCGAGCGGCACGCCGAACTTGAAGGCAAAGGATTCGAACAGCAGCGTCAGCGGCGCCTTTTCGGATTCCACCATTTCCTTGACCCAGGCGCGCAGCTTGTTGGCCGACAGCCCTGAGGTGTCGATCACGTGACCGAGTTTTTCGATCGAGGAAAGCATTTCGCGCTCGCGCAGGATGCATTCGGCCAGGGTCGGGCGGTCGTTGGGGTTCTGCCCGGGCGAGATGCGGTGCGACAGCGGATGGCTGCGCCGGGTTTCGGAAAAGCGATTGATCAGCGACTCGGTCTTGGCCGTCAGGAACAAGACCTTGACGTCATGCCCCTGGTCCTTCAGGAACCGGATATCCACCGGCAAGCCGGCCAGCGAATCGGCGCTGCGCGAATCGATTGCCACCGCCAGATTGGCGGCGCCTTCATGAATGCGGGTATCGACCAGCGCGCGCAAGAGCGTCGGCGGCAAGTTATCGACGCAAAAGTATCCGGCGTCCTCGAGGACGTTCAGGCAAACCGATTTGCCCGATCCCGAAATGCCTGTAATGAGAATGATGCGCATGGCAGGATCATACCATCATGCGCGCGATTGCCATTACTCGCTATCCATGGCCTTTTGCTGGCGGTCCATGAATTCCTTGAGCGTGTCGATGCCGCGCAACTGCAGGATGGTGTTGCGCACCGCCGCTTCCAGCAAGACCGCCAGGTTGCGGCCGGCCTCGACCGGGATGATGACCTTGCGGATCGGCAGGCCGAGCACTTCCTCGGTCTGCGAATGCAGCGGCAGGCGTTCGTAGTTTTCTTCCAGGGTCTTGCGGCGCACGAGATGCACGATGAGCTTCAGGCGCATCTTGCGGCGCACCGCGGTTTCGCCGAAGATGGTTTTGATGTCGAGCAGGCCCAGGCCGCGCACTTCCAGCAGGTTTTGCAGCAGCGGCGGGCAGCGCCCTTCGATCATGTTGGGGGCGATGCGGGCAAATTCGACCACGTCGTCGGCCACCAGGCCATGGCTGCGCGAGATCAGTTCCAGTCCGAGTTCGCTCTTGCCCAGGCCCGATTCGCCGGTGATCAGCACACCTACGCCGAGCACATCCATGAATACGCCATGCATGGTGACGCGCTGCGCCAGTTTCTTCGACAGGTAAACACGCAGGTAGTCGATCACTTGCGCCGCCGGCAAGGGCGTGGAGAACAGCGGGATGTTGTGTTCCTCGCACATCTCGATGAATTCCGGCGGCGTTTCCAGCCCCTGCGCCATCACGAAAGCCGGCGGCTTGCCGCCGACCAGCTCGTTGATCAGGCGGTTGCGGCCGTTGGGCGACAGGCGCCTGTAATAATCGATTTCCTGGGGGCCGAATACCTGGATACGGCCTGGGTGGATCAGGTTCAGGTGGCCGACCTGGTCGGCGGCGGAGGCGGCATCACCCGAAATCAGTTTTTCTCCGCCGGGGAAACCGGCAAACCACCCAAGCTCCAGGTGTTCGCGGTTTTCATCGAAGAGCTCCTGGATCGAGAGCGGGGTGGAAGCGGGCATGATGGAAAACTGGAGCGGAGACAAGGGCTGGCCTGTCAGGTTTAGACGGCATTGCTGACGCTGGGGCGCCAGGAAATGATCCGGTTGAATACCGAGGCAGGATCGGGGTCGGTCGCCAGGGTCGCGCGGAAGGCATCGTCGGAAAACATTTCGGCGATTTCCGACAGGGTTTCCAGATGCTGCTGAGTGACATTGGCCGGCATCAGCAGGAAAATCAGCAGATTGACCGGCTGGCCGTCGGGAGACTCGAAGGGAATCGGTTCGGCCAGGCGCACGAAAGCGGCCAGCGGCGCCTTCAAATCCTTGATGCGGCCGTGCGGCACGGCGACGCCATGACCGAGACCGGTGGAGCCGAGCCGTTCGCGGGCAAACAGGTTCTCCGAGACGACCGAACGCGCAATGCCGCAGTTGTTTTCAAAAATCAGTCCGGCCTGCTCGAATGCGCGTTTCTTGCTGGAGACTTCCAGTCCAAGCACGACATTGGCGGGCAACAGAATTTTAGCGAGATTAGTCATGGCTTACCAAAAATGGTGCAGCGCACAAACAAGGCGCCGCCGCAAATTATAGGCCGGTTTTGAGCTTGTGCAATCCCAAATTGCCGGTTCGCGGCGACTCGCTTGAAAAATTATGGGGATGCTTGCCTGTTCAATTAGTTGCATATTGGCATCCTTTCTTTTTTTCACGCGCTGTTGGTTAGTGATTACTGTCGCGCAAGACGCGCATTGACGGGAGGATGGCCCGTGGTGAAATTACTGCGCCAGGGATTGATGTCAAGTCCGCCACGGCGCGTGTAGCGCGCATAGACCGAGAGCTTTTGCGGGCGGCACTGACGCAAAATATCCATAAAAATGCGCTCGACGCATTGTTCGTGGAATTCGTTGTGCTGACGAAAGCCGATCAGGTAGCGCAACAAACCTTCCTGGTCGATCTGCGCGCCAACGTAGCGGATCTGCACGCTGCCCCAGTCGGGCTGGCCAGTGACCAGGCAATTCGACTTGAGCAGGTGCGACAGCAGGGTTTCCTCGACCATGGCTTCGTCATGCCGGGCGTGCAGCAGTGCAGGGTCGGGCTGGTACTCCATGACTTCAATATCGAGACGGTCGAGCAGCAAGCCGCTCAATTCACCCATCTGTAACTGGGCGAAGGTATCCGGCAAGGTCAGCGTCACTTGCACCGGCGCGCCGAAGCCTTGCGACAAATCGGCGCGCAGCAGGTCCGCCAGGGCTTCTGGAGTGGCCAGCCTGGTCTGGTTGAAGGAATTCAGGTACAGCTTGAACGACTTGGATTCGATGATGCTGGGCGAATCGGCCGGCACGCTGAAGGTGGCGATGGCCACCTGCGGCTTGCCGCGCGCATTGAGCCAGGAAACTTCATAGGCGTTCCAGATATCGACGCCGAAAAACGGCAGAGTGCCGGCGATGCCTAGTTCGGCGCGCTTTTCCGCGCGCGCAATCGGAAACAGCAGCGAGGGATCGTACTCGCTGCAGTAGGTGGCCGGCTTGCCGAGCGGCGAAGCCGTTGCGCTGTTGCTGGCGTCGGACATGCTGCTTGCTTCCATCATCCCAAGAATAGTTTATACGCCGGATTTTCGCTTTCGTCCCAGTGGCGATAGCCGAGGCCGGCAAGAAACTCGCGGAAGGCTTTCATTTCCTTCTTAGGCACTTGCAAGCCGACAAGGATGCGTCCGACATCGCCGCCTTGATTGCGGTAATGAAACAGACTGATATTCCAGTTCGGCGCCATCGACGCCAGAAAACGCATCAGCGCGCCCGGGCGTTCAGGGAATTCGAAACGATACAGCAATTCGTTCTCGGCCAGCGCGCTCTTGCCGCCGACGAGGTGGCGGATATGCAGCTTGGCCAGTTCATCCTGCGTCAGGTCGAGCGCCTTGAAACCCTGCTTTTCGAAATTCTTGACCAGCCTGGCCGATTCATCGCGCGTCGAGGTTTGCACGCCGACGAAGACATGCGCCTGCTTTTCATCGCTGATGCGGTAGATGAATTCGGTGACGTTGCGCGGTCCGACCTGTTCGCAGAAACGCCGGAAGCTGCCGCGCTCCTCCGGGATCGTTATCGCCAGCACGGCCTCATGCGCTTCGCCCACGTCGGCACGCTCGGCGACAAAGCCGAGGCGGTCGAAATTCATGTTGGCGCCGCAGGCAATGGCCACCAGGGCCTGGTCCTTTAGCGGCTTCTTGGCGAGCTTTGCACGCTCGACATATTTCTTGGCGCCGGCCACCGCCAGCGCGCCGGCGGGTTCGAGGATGCTGCGGGTGTCCTGGAACACATCCTTGATTGCCGCGCAAACCTCGTCGGTATCGACCAGGATGATCTCGTCGACGTATTTCTTCGCCAGGCGGAAGGTTTCCTCGCCCACTAGCTTGACCGCGGTGCCGTCGGAGAACAGGCCGACATCGGGCAGGGTGACGCGCCGGCCAGCCTTGATGCTCCTGGCCATGGCGTCGGAATCAACGGTTTGCACGCCGATCACCTTGATGTCCGGGCGCACCGCCTTGACGTAGGCAGCCACGCCGGCGATCAGGCCGCCGCCGCCTATGGCGACGAAAATCGCATGGATGGGCGCCGAATGCTGGTGCAGGATTTCCATGGCGATGGTGCCTTGGCCGGCGATCACGTCGGGATCATCGAAGGGGTGCACGAAGGTCAGCTTGAGCTTCTTTTCCAGTTCCGCCGCATGCTGTGCCGCATCAGAATAGGAATCGCCGAACAGCACCACTTCGCCGCCGCGCGCCTTGACCGCGTCGATCTTCAATTGCGGGGTAGTGGTCGGCATCACGATGACGGCGCGGCAGCCGAGGCGCTTGGCCGACAGTGCCACGCCTTGCGCGTGGTTGCCGGCCGAGGCGCAAATCACGCCGCGTTTCAGTTGCGTCGGCGACAGGTTCGCCATCTTGTTGTAAGCGCCGCGCAGCTTGAAGCTGAACACGCTTTGCATGTCTTCGCGCTTGTAATAAATCCGGTTGTCCAGGCGCGCCGACAGGGAGGGCGCAAGTTCCAGGGGAGATTCGATGGCGACGTCGTAGACGCGGGCGGTGAGGATTTTTTGTAGGTAATCGGTGCTCATGGTTTCCAGGGGATGGGCGCCGCCGGAAAAAGTGCGGGGGCGCACGGTTCAGGCTCCATTATAATGGAGCCCCCCTGAACCGGCGGAAATAAGCCGAATTACGCGCGTTTGCTCCCATTTTTGACCTGTTTGCTTCTTTGACCTGTTTCATCCCTTGATGATTGAATCCGCCATTCATTGGCTGCTGGCCGGATTGGCCGTGCCGGAAGTCGGCCTGGTTTCGGCTTTTGTCGTCAGTTTTCTTTCTGCCACATTGCTGCCGCTGGGGTCCGAACCGACCGTCTTCGCCGTAGTCAAGGCCAACCAGGCCATGTTCTGGCCGGCGATGGCGGTGGCCACCCTGGGCAATACCCTGGGTGGCATGGTCAATTACTGGGTGGGGTACGGGGCCCGCCAGGTTTTCGCCCCGGAGCGCTCGACGCGCTGGCTGGGGTGGCTCGAACGCTTCGGCGCCAAAACCCTACTGCTGGCCTGGGTACCGGGCATAGGCGATGGCCTGTGCGTGCTGGCGGGCTGGCAGAAGTTGTCGCCCTGGTCATGCGCGCTGTACATGGCGGCCGGCAAATTCGTACGTTACATCTGCGTTACCATGATTCTGTTAGGTGTCCCGGATGGCTGGTGGCACCGGCTGGCGCATTTGCTGGGCTGACAGGCTGACAGGCTGACAGGCTGACAGGCTGACAATAGGCCATGACCGGGTCATGACCTGGCCATGAAGCCATTGCAGGGCGCTTGTTTTTTTATCCATGCTGCGCGGCTCGAGAAGCCGTACGGGAGGCGGGGTATTCCTGCCTGCTGCGCCGCGATACGGTAAAATAAGTATATGAATGCACCCGCACAAATCCAGGCACTCCTCGCCGACGCTGCCACCGGCGCCGCTCCCACGCGCCTGCGTGAAATTCCTTACAACTACACATCCTTCTCCGACCGCGAAATCGTCATGCGGCTGCTCGGCGAAGATGCGTGGCGCCTGCTCGACGAGCTGCGCAGCGAGCGCCAGACCGGCCGCTCGGCGCGCATGCTGTATGAGGTGCTGGGCGATATCTGGGTAGTGCGGCGCAATCCCTACCTGCAGGACGACATGCTGGACAACCCCAAGCGGCGCCAGGCATTGATCGATGCCCTGAATCACCGCCTGGCGGAAGTCGACAAGCGCCGCCTCGAAACCGCGGCTGCGGACGATCCTGCCGCGGCGCGCCGCAGCGCCCATGTCGGCACCCTGCTGGAAGCCGCGCGTCGTGCGGTGGCCGAGTTTGCCGAGGAATTCCGCCAGACCTGGGATTTGCGCAAGCGCGCCAATCGCGTGCTGGGCCGCTACACTGCAAAAGACAACATCAAGTTCGACGGCCTGTCGCGCGTCTCGCACGTCACCGACGCCACCGACTGGCGCGTCGAATACCCCTTCGTGGTGCTGACGCCCGATACCGAGGATGAAATGGCCGGCCTGGTCAAGGCTTGCATCGAACTCGGCCTCACCATCATCCCGCGCGGCGGCGGCACCGGCTACACCGGCGGCGCCGTGCCGCTGACGCCGCTGTCGGCCGTGATCAACACCGAAAAGCTGGAGCAGTTGGGCGCGGTCGAAATGAGCCGCCTGCCGGGCGTGGATCGCGACTACGCCACCATTTATTCGGGCGCCGGCGTGGTCACCAAGCGCGTTTCCGATGCCGCCGAAAAGGCCGGCTTCGTGTTCGCCGTCGATCCGACCTCGGCCGAGGCTTCCTGCATCGGCGGCAATATCGCCATGAATGCCGGCGGCAAGAAAGCCGTGCTGTGGGGCACCGCGCTGGACAACCTGGCCAGCTGGCGCATGGTCGACCCCAACGGCGACTGGCTGGAAGTCACGCGCCTGGACCACAACCTCGGCAAGATCCATGATGCTCCGGTGGCCCGCTTCAGGCTGGAATGGACCCATCCGTCCGAACGCGGCCGCAAGAACGAGCCGTTCAAGACCGAGGTCCTGGAAATCGAAGGACGCCGCTTCCGCAAGGAAGGCCTGGGCAAGGACGTCACCGACAAGTTCCTGGCCGGCCTGCCAGGCATCCAGAAGGAGGGCACCGACGGCCTGATCACCTCGGCGCGCTGGATCCTGCACAAGATGCCGAAGTACGCCCGTACCGTGTGCCTGGAATTTTTCGGCCAGGCGCGCGACGCGATTCCGTCGATCGTCGAGATCAAGGATTACCTCGACGGCGAAACGAAAAAGGGCGGCGCCATCCTGGCTGGCCTGGAGCACCTGGACGAGCGCTATTTGCGCGCGGTCGGCTATGCCACCAAATCCAAGCGCGGCGTGCTGCCGAAGATGGCGCTGTTCGGCGACATCGTCGGCGACGATGAAGACGCCGTGGCGCGCGCCGCCTCGGAAGTGATCCGCATGGCCAATACGCGCGTGGGCGAAGGCTTCGTCGCCGTCTCGCCGGAAGCGCGCAAGAAGTTCTGGCTGGACCGCGCCCGCACTGCGGCCATCTCGCGCCATACCAACGCCTTCAAGATCAATGAAGACGTGGTGATTCCGCTGAACCGCATGGGCGAATACACCGACGGTATCGAGCGCATCAATATCGAGCTGTCGATCCGCAACAAGCTGGCCTTGCTGGATGCCTTGCGCGAATTCTTCGCCAAGGGCGATCTGCCAGTCGGCAAGAGCGAGGATGCCGAAGGCGAGGATATCCCCGATGCCGAGCTGCTGGGCGACCGCGTCCAGCAGGCGCTGCATCTGATTGATGCCACGCAGGCGCGCTGGTCTTACCTGCTGGAACATCTCGAGCAGCCGCTGGCCGCCACGCGCAACGACCTCATCGGACTGGGCCTGGAAAAGCTGGCGCTGGAATTCGACGAGCGCGTCGACCGCCAGCCGCAGGCCAAGGTATTCCACGTGGTGCAGGACCGCACCGTGCGCGTGTCGTGGAAGAAGGAAGTGCGCGCCGAGCTGCGCCAGATCTTCAACGGCGCGGCGTTCCGCCTGATCCTCGATGAAGCCAGTGCCATCCACAAGAAGGTGCTGCGCAGCCGCGTCTTCGTGGCGCTGCACATGCACGCCGGCGACGGCAATGTGCACACCAATATCCCGGTCAATTCGGACGATTATGAAATGCTACAGGTCGCGCACGGCGCGGTCGAACGCATCATGGCGCTGGCGCGTTCGCTCGACGGCGTGATCTCGGGCGAGCACGGCATNNGGCATCGGCATCACCAAGCTGGAATTCCTCACCGATGAAGAGATGCAGGATTTCCGCGACTATAAGCAGCGCGTCGACCCTGAAGGGCGTTTCAACAAGGGCAAGCTGCTGAATCTGCCCGAGTTGCATGCCGACCTGCGCAATGCCTACACGCCATCCTTCGGCCTGATGGGGCACGAGTCGCTGATCATGCAGCAAAGCGATATCGGCGCCATCGCCAACAGCGTGAAAGACTGCCTGCGCTGCGGCAAGTGCAAGCCGGTGTGCGCCACCCACGTGCCGCGCGCCAACCTGCTGTACTCGCCACGCAACAAGATCCTTGCCACTTCGCTGCTGGTCGAAGCCTTCCTGTATGAAGAGCAGACCCGCCGCGGCGTGTCGATCAAGCACTGGGAAGAATTCGAGGACGTGGCCGACCACTGCACGGTGTGCCACAAGTGCGTCACTCCCTGCCCGGTGGATATCGACTTCGGCGACGTGTCGATGAACATGCGCAACCTCTTGCGCAAGATGGGCAAGAAATCCTTCAATCCCGGTTCTGCGGCGACCATGTTCTTCCTCAACGCGACCGACCCGGCCACGATCAACGCCGCCCGCACGACCATGATCGGCTGGGGCTACAAGGCGCAGCGCCTCGGCCATAACGTGCTGAAGAAGCTTGCCAAGAAGCAGACCAAGGCGCCGCCGGCGACGCATGGCAAACCGCCGGTCAAGGAGCAGGTGATCCACTTCATCAACAAGAAGATGCCGGGCAACCTGCCGAAAAAGACCGCGCGCGCGCTGCTGGATATCGAGGACAACGAGATCGTGCCGGTGATCCGCGATCCCAAGGCCACCACGGCCGACACCGAAGCCGTGTTCTACTTCCCGGGCTGCGGCTCCGAGCGCCTGTTCTCGCAAGTCGGCCTGGCCACGCAAGCCATGCTGTGGCATGTCGGCGTGCAAACCGTGCTGCCGCCGGGCTACCTGTGCTGCGGCTATCCGCAGCGCGGCACCGGCCAGTTCGACAAGGCCGAGAAGATGATCACGGATAACCGCGTGCTGTTCCACCGTGTCGCCAATACTCTGAACTATCTCGATATCAAGACGGTGGTGGTGTCTTGCGGCACCTGCTTCGACCAGTTGCAGAGCTACGAATTCGACAAGATTTTCCCGGGCTGCCGCATTCTCGACATCCATGAATATCTGCTGGAAAAAGGGCTCAAGCTGGAAGGCGTCAACGGCACGCGCTACATGTATCATGACCCCTGCCACTCGCCCATGAAGCAGCAGGATCCGCTGAAAACGGTGAATTCCCTGATCACCACCGTCGACAACGTCCGGATCGAGAAGAACGACCGCTGCTGTGGCGAGTCCGGTTCGCTGGCCGTGGCGCGCCCGGATATTTCGACCCAGGTGCGCTTCCGCAAGGAAGAGGAAATGAGAAAGGGCGCCGACAAGCTGCGCGCCGACGGCTTCACCGGCGACGTCAAGATCCTGACTTCGTGCCCGTCCTGCCTGCAAGGGCTGCATCGCTATGACGACGATTCCGGCACCGATGCCGATTACATCGTGGTCGAGATGGCGCGTCACCTGCTGGGCGAGAACTGGCTGCCCGAGTATGTCGAGCGCGCCAACAACGGCGGCATCGAGCGCATCCTGGTGTGATTGGATTTTCTGCAAGGGGAGGTGAACGATGAAGCAGCCTGAAACTTCTCCGGCCAATCCGACCGGGCTGACGGTGCGCAAGCAATCGCGCCTGCTGGAAGTCGCGTTCGACGACGGCGCCAGTTATTCCCTGCCATTCGAATTCCTGCGCGTGTACTCGCCCTCGGCCGAGGTGCGCGGCCATGGCGCCGGACAGGAAGTGCTGCAGACCGGCATGCGCGAGGTCCTGCTCACGGCGCTGGAGCCGGTCGGCAATTACGCCGTGCAGCCGCATTTTTCCGACGGTCATAATACCGGCATCTATACCTGGGCTTATCTTTACTGGCTGGGCGCCAACCAGGCGCAATTGTGGGAAGACTACCTGCGGCGCCTGGACGAAGCCGGCCATGGCCGCGAGCAGGGTCGCGACTTGCCCATGGCTGCAAAAGGCGGGCACTGCCATTAAACATTGGCAAAGCCGCAGGTCCGGACAGGTGCCGCGGGGGTATTTCCGTCTTATAATGCAAGTTCACAAATAGTATCTTGCCATGACCAATAGCACCCATTTCGGTTACCAGACCATCCCCGAGGAAGAAAAAGTTCGCAAAGTGGCGGAAGTCTTCCATTCCGTGGCCACCAAGTACGACGTCATGAACGACCTGATGTCGGGCGGCCTGCATCGCCTGTGGAAAACCTTCACCATTGCCCAGGCCGGCGTGCGGCCGGGCTTTAAGGTGCTCGATATCGCCGGCGGCACTGGCGACTTGGCCCGTGCCTTCGCCAGACAGGCGGGACCGTCCGGCGAAGTCTGGCTGACCGACATCAACGAATCGATGCTGCGGGTCGGCCGGGATCGCCTGCTGAACAAGGGGCAGATCACCCCGGTGGCCTTGTGCGACGCTGAAAAACTGCCGTTTCCTGACAATTATTTCGACCGCGTCAGCGTGGCTTTCGGCTTGCGCAACATGACCCACAAGGATGTCGCTCTGAAAGAGATGCGCCGGGTGCTCAAGCCGGGCGGCAAGCTGCTGGTGCTGGAGTTCTCCAAGGTTTGGGAGCCGCTGCAAAAGCCGTATGACGTGTATTCCTTCTCGGTCCTGCCGTGGCTGGGCAAGCGCATCGCCAACGACTCCGACAGCTACCGCTATCTGGCCGAGTCGATCCGCATGCATCCTGACCAGGAAACCCTGAAGGGCATGATGCAGGAAGCCGGCCTGGATAATGTCAATTACTTCAACCTGACGGCAGGCGTGGCAGCCTTGCATACCGGAGTCAAGCTGTAGCCTGTCGATT
This sequence comes from Oxalobacteraceae bacterium, assembly GCA_003537575.1. Taxonomy (GTDB): domain Bacteria; phylum Pseudomonadota; class Gammaproteobacteria; order Burkholderiales; family Burkholderiaceae_D; genus Paucimonas. The sequence goes on along the minus strand of DPRS01000025.1, from coordinate 237,211 downwards.
CGCTTGCGGGAGAGCGCATGAAGAAACGCTGGAATGCCTTGCTGATTGCCGGTGCCTTCATCGGCGCATCTCCCCTGCATGCCGAACCGCTGCTGCCACCGGGCCAGGACGGCGTCTGGCAAAGTCTGCAGGAGCGGCCGATGCTGCTGGCCCTGGTGCTGCTGGGACTGCTATTTCTACCGGGCCTGGCGATCGTGCTCTGGCGGCGCGCCGCCGGCAAGGGCGAGCCCGCCGTTTTCGACAATACTTATGATGCCGGCTTCGGCACGATTCAGCCGGTCGTGCCGCAGCGCCGGGATCCTACCCTGCGGCCCTTGTCGCTGAAAGCCGTCACGGGCACCCGAACCGACACCGTGGTGGCGCCCTGGGGCGTGCCGGCCGATTTCGACGTGCCGCGCTTCCTGCGCAAGTCGAAGGCGGCCTTTATTCGCTTGCAGGCAGCCTGGGACCAGGCCGACCTGAAGGATATCCGGCGCTTTACCACCATGGAGTTGTTCGGCGAATTCTGCCGCCAGTTGAACGAGCGCGGCGGCGCCCCCAACGTGACGGAAGTCGTCACCCTTGGCGCCGAATTGCACAGCGTGGAAACGGTGGACGAGTATTACATCGCGAAAGTAAAATTTTCCGGCATGATCCGTGAGGATGCCGGTGCGCCGGTAGCGCCGTTTGCCGAAATCTGGAAGCTTTCCAAGCCGCTCGACGGGCACCGCAGCTGGATCGTGGCCGGTATCGAGCAGTATTGAGCCGTCAAGCGTGTTTTACGCCGTGCCTGCCAATCAGGAATTGCCGGCAGGATAGGGGAAGCTGGTACACTGCAAGCCGTCCATCGTCAGTCGGGACGGCTTTGATTTTTTTGAATGATGACTTCCTTATTTTCATTTCCGCTTGCACCCATCAACCATTTGCTGGCACAGCAAGCCTGGGCGCGCGCCAGACTCGCGGCGCATGCCGGCAAGGTCGCCCGGCTGGATGCCGGCGTACTCGCGGTAAACTGCCAGGTCGCGGCCGATGGCTTGCTGAAGAACGCGGCGCCGGAAGCGACGCCGCAAGTCGTCCTCCGCGTGAAATTGACGGATGTGCCCCTAATCCTGCAAAACCGCGAGCGCGCGGTATCCTATGTCAGGATCGAGGGCGATGCCGATTTCGCCAATGCGATTTCCCTGGTGAGTCAATCGCTGAAATGGGAAGCGGAGGAAGACTTGAGCCGCATCGTCGGCGATATCGCCGCGCACCGTATCGTCTCTTCGGCCAGGTCGGCGATGGAGACGGCGCAGGCGCAGCGCCGGGCGCTGGAAGAAAATATCGCAGAGTATTTTCTGGAAGAGAATCCCATGCTTTTGCGCCCGCAGACGGTGGCGGAATTCGGCCGTGACGTCAGCAAGCTGCGCGACGATATAGAACGTCTGGAAAAGCGCGTGCGCAAACTGGACCGATAAGATGAGTTTTCCATGTTGATGAAATTTTTGCGGGTCTTGAAAATCGGCCGGGTAGCCTTGCGCTATGGCCTGGACCATATCGCCATGTCGAGCCTGCGCGTGCGGCGCACGGCGGCGCTGTTTTCCCTGCTGTTTTTCTGGCGTGACATTTCAGCGCCGCGCGGCGTCCGGCTGCGCAAGGCGCTGGAAGAACTGGGGCCGATTTTCGTCAAGTTCGGCCAGGTGCTGTCGACCCGGCGCGACTTGCTGCCGCCGGATATCGCCGCCGAACTGGCGCTGCTGCAGGATCGCGTGCCGCCTTTCGACCCGGATCTGGCAATGGCGCAAATTACCCGTTCGCTGGGGGCGCATCCCGATCTCCTGTTCGCCTCCTTCGAACGCGTGCCGGTGGCTTCTGCTTCCATCGCCCAGGTGCATTTCGCCACGCTGAAAGATGGCCGGCAAGTGGCGGTCAAGGTCTTGCGTCCGAACATGCACAAATCGATCACGGAAGATATCGGCCTGATGTACATCGGCGCCAGCCTGATCGAGCGCCTGTGGGCCGATGGCAAGCGCCTGAAACCGCGCGAAGTGGTGGCGGAATTCGACAAATACTTGCATGACGAACTGGACCTGATGCGCGAAGCCGCCAACGGCAGTCAGCTGCGCCGCAATTTCGCCGGCTCGCAACTGCTGGTGGTCCCGGAAATGATCTGGGATTACTGCTCCAGTGAAGTGATTGTCATGGAGCGCATGACTGGCATCCCAATTTCGCAAACCGAGCGCCTGCTGGCGGCCGGCGTCGATTTGAAAAAACTCTCGCGTGACGGTGTCGAAATCTTTTTTACGCAGGTGTTCCGCGATGGCTTTTTTCATGCGGATATGCACCCGGGTAATATTCTGGTTTCTACCGATCCTGCCACTTTCGGGCGCTATATCGCCCTGGATTTCGGCATCGTTGGCACCCTGAACGATTTCGACAAGGATTACCTGTCACAAAACTTCCTGGCGTTTTTCCGTCGTGACTACAAGCGGGTGGCGCAGGCGCATATCGAATCGGGATGGGCGCCGGCGGAAACCCGCGTCGATGAGCTTGAGGCGGCAGTGCGCGCCTGCTGCGAGCCGATCTTTGACAGGCCATTAAAAGATATTTCTTTTGGACAAGTTCTGCTTCGCCTGTTCCAGACCTCGCGCCGCTTCAATGTCGAAGTGCAGCCGCAACTGGTGCTGCTGCAAAAAACCCTGCTGAATATCGAAGGTCTGGGGCGCCAGCTCGATCCCGACCTGGATCTCTGGAAAACCGCCAAGCCTTACCTGGAGCGCTGGATGCAAAACCAGATCGGCTGGCGCGGCTTGGTCGAGCGGCTCAAGGTTGAAGCGCCGCATTACAGCAAGCTGCTGCCGCAATTGCCGCGCCTGGCACATCAAGCCCTGTCGCAAGCGGCGCAGGACGGCGGGCGGGATCGCGAATTGCTGAGGGCCTTGCTGGAAGAGCAAAGGCGCACCAATCTGTTCCTGGGCGCCCTGATATTTTTTGGCGCCGGCCTGACGATGGGGGTGGTTCTCATGCAAGTGTACTGGCGCTGGGGCAGCCTGCTGCACTAACGCAGCGAAGAGGGGGCGCAATGCCGAGTTTTGCTGTCCGTGTCCCCCTCCCTACATCACTTCCATGCCGGCTGACGGCAGATTTTTCTTCTTCTTCGATACATCGCCCAAAGGCCCCCTGGATGCCGTGACTGGCGAACTCGCAACATGGATGATGCTGTAGTTTTAACGCGTGGAACACAAGCTTCACGTAGCGTGAATGCAACGCCGCCCGGGTAAAAACAAGGGTGGCGGCATTGCTGTCATGATTATTTCATGAAGATACTATTTGGCAATGAATCTTCATTATAATCGCGGGATTTTCATCAATCGCGGCATTTTTGCGCGGAGCGCCTGACATGAATCACACGCTAATTTCCTTTGTGGTCCTGTATTTGCTAGGCACGCTTGGGCTGGGCGTATGGGCGGGCACGCGTATCAAGAACACTACCGATTTTGCCGTCGCCGGCCGCAGCCTGCCATTGATCATGGTGGTCACGACCACGTTCGCCACCTGGTTTGGCGCCGAAACCGTCATGGGGATCCCGGCCCGCTTCGTGCAGGGTGGGCTGAATGCCGTCGTCGAGGATCCCTTCGGCGCCGGCACCTGCCTGATCCTGGTCGGCATGTTTTTCGCCGCCAAACTGTACAAGCAAAACCTGCTGACCATTGGTGATTATTACCGGCAGCGCTACGGCAAAGGCATCGAGGTGTTTTGCTCTGTTGCCATCATCCTGAGCTATCTGGGCTGGGTTGCGGCCCAGATTACCGCGCTCGGGCTGGTATTTTCCGTGCTGACCAATGGCGCCATGTCGGAGACGGCAGGGATGATCGTCGGCACGCTCGCCGTGCTGATCTATGTGGTGATCGGCGGTTTTCTCGCCGTTGCCTGGACCGATTTCATCCAGATGATCGTGCTGGTGATCGGTCTTTCCATCATTGCCGTCTCCGCCGCCGACCTGGCTGGCGGCGCCGGCCAGGTGCTGGATATGGCGTCGCAAGCCAATTTGTGGAATTTCCTGCCGCCCCCCACCTTTACCGAGATCGCCTTCTTCATCGGCGCCGGCCTGACCATGATGCTTGGCAGTATTCCTCAGCAGGACGTGTTCCAGCGCGTGATGTCGGCCAAGAACGCTCCCACTGCGCGCACCGGTGCGATCATCGGCGGCGCCAGCTATATCCTGTTTGCCTTCGTGCCGATGTTCATCGTCGCCGCCGCCGTGGTGATCATGGGCAACGACGCGCTCGACCTGGCGAAGAACGATTACCAGAGGCTGCTGCCGACCTTCATCATGACCAAGATGCCGCTGGCAATGCAAATCCTGTTTTTTGGCGCGCTGCTTTCCGCCATCAAGAGCACGTCGTCGGCGACGCTGCTGGCGCCTTCCACCAGTTTTGTCGAAAATATCCTGAAAAACCTGCGCCCCGACATGACAGACAAGGAACAGTTGTTCGCCATGCGCAGCAGCATTGTCGTGTTTGCCGGCCTGGTGCTGGCCTATGCGATCGCGATGAAAGGCACCTCGATCTACGATCTGGTGTCCGCCGCTTACCAGGTGACGCTGGTCGGCGCCTTCGTGCCGCTGGTGATGGGGCTGTACTGGCAGCGCGCGACCACGCAGGGCGCGATTCTTTCCGTGACGGCCGGCGTGGGAGTCTGGATTTTGTTTTTTCCGCAGGTAACGCCCCTGGGCGAACAATTTCCCGGACAGCTGGCCGGCTTGATTGCCGCGTTTGGCGGCATGGTCATCGGCTCGCTACTGCCGCAGGTGTTGAAGAATCGCCAGGAGCTGGCGCCTTCGGTCAAGGGCTTGAGTATCTGAGAAAATTGCGGCGCCACATCGCGATCCAGCCCCTGGCCGCAAAAATGCCGGCAAAACCTTTATAATTCAGGGTTTTGTAAGTTTTTAGCAGGGGAATTACATGCCGATTTATGCTTATCGTTGCCAGGCCTGCGGGTTTGCCAAGGACGTATTGCAAAAAATATCCGACGCGCCCTTGACCGATTGCCCGGAATGCAAGCAGCCAAGTTTCAAGAAACAATTGACCGCGGCCGGTTTTCAGCTCAAGGGCACCGGCTGGTATGTCACCGACTTCCGCGGCGGCGGATCGGGTTCCAGCGGGACTTCGACGGCGGCGCCGGCTGCTGCGTCCGAGCCGGCTGGCTGCGCCACTTGCCCGGCTGCTGAGAGCAAGACCACATCGACCACCTGATCATCAGCCTTCCCCCCACGCACGGCGGATAAACTTTCCGCCGGCGACGAGAGCCCGACCATGCGCAAATACTTCATTACCGGCCTGCTGATCCTGGTGCCCCTGGCGATTACCCTGTGGGTATTGAACCTGATCATCTCCACCATGGACCAGACCCTGCTGCTGTTGCCGGCACAGTGGCGGCCGGAAGTGTTCCTGAAATTCAGCCTGCCCGGCATGGGCGTGATCCTGACGCTGCTGATCGTGTTTTTCACCGGGCTGGCGGCGCACAATTTCATCGGCCGCCGCGTGGTATCCGTGTGGGAAGCGATCCTGGTGCGTATTCCGGTGGTCAATTCGATTTATTCCAGCGTCAAGCAAGTTTCCGACACGCTGTTTTCTTCAAGCGGGAATGCCTTCCGCAAGGCGGTGCTGGTGCAGTATCCGCGCCAGGGATGCTGGACCATCGCCTTTCTGACTGGCACTCCAGGCGGCGATGTCGCCAATCATCTGCAGGGCGATTACATCAGCGTTTACGTGCCGACCACGCCGAACCCGACTTCCGGCTTTTTCCTGATCATGCACAAATCCGAGACGGTCGAACTTGATATGTCGGTCGATGCCGCACTCAAATACATTGTCTCGATGGGCGTAGTGGCGCCGGAAACGACCGACAAGAAAGCGCAGGCGGAGTTGCCCAGGGTCGGCACCTGATTGCGCGGGCGTTGGCGCCGGCATTGTCGCCGCTGCGCCATGCCGCAAACCGATTAACCAGAAACCAGAAATTTAAAATACCGGAACCTGAATATGTCTATGCGAACCCAATACTGCGGCCTCACCACTGAAGCGCTGCTCGGCCAAACCGTCAGTCTGTGCGGCTGGGTGCATCGCCGGCGCGACCATGGCGGCGTGATCTTCATCGACTTGCGCGACCGCGAAGGCCTGGTGCAGATCGTCTGCGACCCGGACCGCGCCGAAGTGTTCAAGACTGCCGAGAGCGTGCGCAATGAATTCTGTCTGCGCATCACGGGTCTCGTGCGCAACCGTCCGGAAGGCACCACCAACGCCAACCTGAATTCAGGCAAGATCGAAGTGCTGTGCCAGGAACTGGAAGTACTGAACCCGTCGGTGACACCGCCGTTCCAGCTCGACGACGATAACCTGTCGGAAACCACCCGCCTGACGCACCGCGTGCTGGATCTGCGCCGCCCGCAGATGCAGAACAACTTGCGCCTGCGCTACAAGGTGACGATGGAAGTGCGCAAGTTCCTGGACGCCAACGGCTTTATCGATATCGAAACCCCGATGCTGACCAAGTCGACCCCGGAAGGCGCGCGCGACTACCTGGTGCCGTCGCGCGTCAACCCGGGCAATTTCTTCGCGCTGCCGCAGTCGCCGCAACTGTTCAAGCAACTGCTGATGGTGGCCAACTTCGATCGCTATTACCAGATCACCAAGTGCTTCCGCGACGAAGACCTGCGTGCCGACCGCCAGCCGGAATTTACCCAGATCGACTGCGAAACCTCGTTCATGAACGAGCAGGAAATCCGTGACATGTTCGAAGGCATGATCCGCGGCGTATTCAAGAGCGCCCTGAACATCGATTTGCCCGATCCTTTCCCGGTGATGGACTTTGCCACCGCCATGGGCCTGTACGGCTCCGACAAGCCTGACATGCGCGTGAAACTCCAGTTCACCGAACTGACCGAGGTGATGAAAGATGTCGACTTCAAGGTGTTCGCCGGCGCGGCCAACATGGAAGGCGGCCGCGTGGTCGGCCTGCGTGTGCCGGGCGGCGCCGCCATGCCGCGTTCCGAGATCGATGCCTACACCGAATTTGTCGCCATCTACGGCGCCAGGGGCCTGGCTTACATCAAGGTCAATGAAAAGGCCAAGGGCCGCGACGGCCTGCAATCGCCGATCGTCAAGAATATCCACGACGCCGCGCTGGCCAAGGTGCTGGAACTGACCGGCGCCGAGGACGGCGACCTGATCTTCTTCGGCGCCGACAAGGCCAAGGTGGTCAATGACGCCATCGGCGCGCTGCGCGCAAAGATCGGCCACAGCGAGTTCGGCAAGAAGAACGGCCTGTTCGAGGATGCCTGGCGTCCGCTGTGGGTGGTGGACTTTCCGATGTTCGAGTACGACGAGGAAAACCAGCGCTACGTCGCCCTGCATCACCCGTTCACCGCACCCAAGGATGGCCACGAAGACTTCCTTGAAACCAATCCGGCCAAGGCGATCGCCAAGGCCTACGACATGGTCCTGAACGGCTGGGAACTGGGTGGTGGTTCGATCCGTATCCACCGCGCAGATGTACAGAGCAAGGTGTTCCGCGCGCTGAAGATCGATGCCGAGGAAGCGCAGCTGAAGTTCGGCTTCCTGCTCGACGCCCTGCAGTACGGCGCGCCGCCGCACGGCGGCCTGGCTTTCGGCCTGGACCGTATCGTCACCATGATGGCCGGCGCCGAATCGATCCGCGACGTCATCGCCTTCCCGAAGACCCAGCGCGCGCAATGCCTGTTGACGCACGCACCCTCGGAAGTCGACGAAAAGCAGTTGCGCGAACTGCATATCCGCCTGCGTGCGACGGAACCGGCGAAAGCCTGATCTCAACACTATAGGCTTTGGCTTTTGCACGATAATAAAGGCGCGGATTTCCGCGCCTTTTTATTTCCTGGTCCGATACTGTCTGCCGCATGAACAAGCCCTACAAGATTCCGGAATCGGTGCTGGTGGTGATTCATACCGCCGAGCTTGATGTATTGCTGATCGAGCGCGCCGACAAGGCTGGCTACTGGCAATCTGTGACCGGGTCGAAAGATGCCGAAAACGAGCCGCTGCGGCAGACCGCGGCGCGCGAAGTGTTCGAGGAAACCGGGATTCGCGTGGCGGGAGAGGGAGTGCCTTGCGCGGAACGACCCGATGCGGTGCCGGCGCATCACCTGCGCGACTGGCATCTATCCAATATCTATGAAATCTACCCTGTGTGGCGGTACCGCTATGCGCCGGGCGTCGTGAAAAACACCGAGCATGTATTCGGCCTGCTGGTGCCGCGCGATATCCCGATCGTGCTCAGCCCGCGCGAGCATGTCAGCCATGTCTGGCTGTCGCACCGGGAAGCCGCCGACCGCTGCTTTTCTCCTTCGAATGCGGAAGCGATCCTGCAGCTGCCGCGTTATCGGGATTGAGTGAAATGAATAGTTCATCCATCCTCGGCCTGGCGGAGTGGCTGCGGCGCCGCGTCTTGCGCGCGCCGCACCGGCCGGCCCTGACTTGCGATGATGCGACCTGGACTTATGGCGAGCTGTGGAACCGTGTCGAGCGGTTTTCCGCCGTGCTGGCCGCGCATGGCGTCAAGCGCGGCGACCGGGTTGGCTACCTGGACTTCGATGATCCGATGTTCCTGGTCTGCCAGTTCGCTACTGCCCGCATCGGCGCGATTTTCGTTCCGCTCAACTTCCGCCTCGCCGGCCCGGAGCTGGCATTCATCATCAACGACGCCGGCTTGCGGCTGCTGGTGGCCGGACGTGAACACCAGGGCGTGATCGATGGCGTGCGCACCGAGTTGAGCTGCGACTGCTTTCTCAGCGCGGCCGAGGCAGCTCCCGGCTGGCCGTCCGTGAAGGAATTCATGGCTGCCTGCGCCAGCATTCCGCCGCAGGAGAGCGTCGCGCCGGAGGAGGTGGCGGCGCTCATGTACACCTCGGGAACCACCGGCCATCCCAAAGGGGCGATGCTGACCCACCATAACTTCTGGGCGCAGAACCTGAATGTCCTGCTGACCAAGGACCTTACCTCCGAAGACGTCACGCTCGGGTTCGTGCCCCTGTTCCATGTCGGCGGCATGCTGACCGTCACGCTGCCCACGCTGCTGGCGGGCGGCCATGTGGTACTGCAGCGCGGCTTCGATGCCGCCGCCGTGCTGCAAGCCATAGCGCGTTACCGTGTCACGCTGGCATTCGCGGTGCCGGCCATGCTCCTGTTCATGAGCCAGCACCCGGATTTTGCCGACGCCGATCTTGCCTCGCTGCGCCTGCTCTCGGTGGGCGGCGCACCGATGCCGGAACCGCTGCTGCGCCTGTACGGCGAGCGTGGCATTCCGCTGCATCAGGGCTACGGCATGACCGAAACCTCGGCGACCATCACTTTTCTGCATTCAGACCGCTCGGCCGACAAGCTGGGCTCAAGCGGCACACCGGGACTGCTGACGGATATCTGCCTGAAGGATGCTGCCGGGGAGGTCATTTCCCAGCCTCATGTGAAAGGCGAAGTATGCGTGCGCGGCAGTAATGTCATGCGAGGCTACTGGAACAACCCGCAAGCCAGCGCGGCGGCGTTCGATGAGGAAGGCTGGTTCCGCACCGGCGACGTCGGCTATGTCGACGAAGAAGGCTTCCTGTACCTTTGCGACCGGCTCAAGGATATGATCATCACCGGCGGCGAAAATGTCTATCCTGCGGAAGTGGAAAACGTGCTGTATGAACATCCGGCCATCGCGCAATGCGCCGTGGTCGGCGCGCCTGATGATCAGTGGGGCGAGCGCGTCGTTGTCGTCGTCGTGACCAGGCCCGGCATGCGCCTGACGCTGGAGGAATTATGCAGCTTTGCGGAGTGCAAGCTGGCCCGCTACAAGCTGCCGCGCGAACTTCGCCTGGCCGATGCCTTGCCGCGCAATGCGGCCGGCAAGGTGCAGAAGGCCCGTATTCGCGAGCAGCTGCGTGGCACGCCTGCCGCCGGATAGGAAATACGGATTCGGCGATGGCATGAGCGCTCGTTTGCGCGACGCATGAAAAGCATGCCGGTGCCCTGAAGAAAAGCAAGGAAAGCTGGCGCTGCCTGCCGTTATAATGGGCACATGAAGCTGCGCATTGCCACTTATAATATCCACAAGGGCGTATCCTCCTTTGGTGGTCGTCCGCGCATTCATGCCTTGAAACAAGCCATCTCCTGCCTTCATGCCGATCTCCTGTTTCTGCAGGAAGTACAGGGGCGCCATGACTTGCTCGCCGCAAAGCATGCCAGCAACTGGCCGGAAGAGGGACAGCACGACTTCCTCGCGGGTGACGATTCCTATCATGTCGCCTACGGCATGAATGCCGTATACGATCATGGCCACCATGGCAATGCACTGGTCAGCCGGTATCCTATCGCTTCCTTCAGCAACCAGGATGTTTCCGACCATGCATTTGAAAAGCGCGGCATCCTGCATTGCGTAGTGCGCATTCTCGATCCCATCGACATTCATTGCTTCGTCATCCATCTAGGCCTGTTTGCGGGCAGCCGCAAGCGGCAAACTGCCGCCCTGGTTGATGCTGTCAAGGAACTGGCGCCGAGTCATGCTCCGGTCATCATCGCCGGCGATTTCAACGACTGGACCAACCAGTTAAGCGATACGCTGCGCGCCGAACTGAATGTATGCGAAGTGTTCGACGACACGATCTCGCGGCGCGGCTTCGGCACGTATCTGCGGCGCCTGGCGGGGCGGGGGCCGGTACTGAAGCCGGCACGCACCTTTCCGGCCGCCATGCCGCTGTTGCAGCTGGACCGGATTTACGTGCGAGGATTTACGGTGGACAATGCGCAAGTCTTGCATGGCGGCTTATGGTCAAAGCTGTCCGACCATGCGCCGATTGTGACAACATTGCTACTGAATAAAAACTGATGGCAAGGCGCGGCCTGTGCCGGGCCCATCGTATTTTCGTTCACTTCTGCCGATTCCATGATTTATGCCCTCGGTAAAGTTCACCGCTGATAACATCGTCACGCTGTTGCAATGCGGCGCCGAATTCTTTCCGGCGCTGGAAGCGGCTATCGAGACGGCAAAAGTGGAGATTTACCTCGAAACCTATATCTTCGCCCCGGATGAAACCGGCGCGCGTATCGAGGCTGCCCTGAAACGTGCTGCGGCGCGCGGCGTATTCGTCAATGTCATCGTCGACTGGCTTGGCACCGGCCAGGAACAAAGCTTGCGCCTGAAAAGCGAATTTGCCGCGGCAGGGGTGCATTACCGCCGCTACAATCCCTGGTTCCGACGCGGCACTACCCGCATGCACCGCAAGCTTTGCGTGGTGGATCGCCATACCGGATTCGTCGGCGGCCTGAATATCAACGACGACATGCGCGACGACGAGGATAGCAGCGTGATCCTGCCGGCGCCGCGCTGGGATTTCGCGGTGTCGATCTGCGGCCCGCTGGTGGCGGAAATCCAGCGCGAGATGGAAGCGCAATGGCTCAGCCTCGGGCGCCTGCAACTGAATCTGCGCGCGCGCCTGGAGCGGCTCAAGGCTTACCGCCATCCGCAGCCGGATGCGACAGTGGAGCCAGCCATGGCGGCGCTGGTGGTGCGCGACAATCTGCGCAATCGGCGCACCATCGAGCGCTCCTATCTGCAGGCGCTGGGACACGCGCGCAGGGATGCCTGGCTGGCCAATCCGTATTTCGCGCCGGGGCGCAAGCTGCGCGTGGCGCTGGCAGCCGCGGCAGCGCGCGGGGTGGAGGTAACATTGCTGCTGGGCGTCGGGCAATTCCGCCTGCAGGATGCCGTGGCGCGCTCGTATTATCCGCAGCTGCTGCAAAGCGGCGTGAAAATCTTCGAGTACCGCAAGACGGCGTTGCACGGCAAGGTTGCGGTCGTGGATAGCCTGTGGGCCACGGTCGGCTCGGCCAACTACGATGGCCTGAGCCTGTTCATCAACCAGGAAGCCAACGTGGTGGTGCGGGATGCGGCGTTTGCCGCCGACCTGCGCCAGCATATCGCGCAGGGCGTCGCCGAAGGTGTGCCGATGCGGCAGGAAGACTTCGCCAGGATTCGCTGGTACAAGCGCATCGGCTACGGCGTCGCCTATTTCTTTTACAGGTATACAATCAAGCTCATTGCCTGGGCCAATGAGTCCTGACAAATCCCGGGATTGATCATGAATGCAAGCAGCGCCGCGGTGCGCATCGACAAATGGCTGTGGGCAGCCCGTTTCTTCAAGACTCGCTCGCTGGCAACCGACGCGGTGGATGGAGGCAAGGTCCGCCTCAACGGCGAACGCGTTAAGCCCGCCCGCAGCGTCAAGTCGGGCGATACCCTGGATATCGACAATGGTTCGACCGAATGGGAGGTGGAAGTGCAGGCGCTATCGGAAACGCGCGGGTCGGCTACCGTCGCCCAGACCCTGTATGCGGAAACCGCGCAAAGCATCGCCAGGCGCCAGCAGAAAGCCGAGCAGAGAAAGCTTTTCCAGGAGCCGGGTGAGGCCATCAAGGGGCGGCCGACCAAGCGCGATCGCCGCAAGCTGGACGGTTCCTCCTGGTAATACCTCTCTTTTTGTGAGCGCTCTGCCACACCGATAAATCCCGTTTGACTTTTGTCGCGCAATGCACAATAGTACGATCGTACGATTATTTGGCATTTATTTAACTGGACATCAACCGGTATGGCATCGAGACATTTGCGCAAGGGCGAGCAGACCCATGCCGCCATCCTGGACGCGGCGCTCACCATGGCCAGCCGCGAAGGCCTGGAAGGCTTGACGATCGGGTCGCTAGCCGACACGATGCACATGAGCAAATCGGGCGTATTCGCCCATTTCGGCTCGCGCGAGGATTTGCAGATTGCCGTGGTCAAGCTGTACCACGAGCAATTCGAACAAGAGATTTTTCATCCCGCCATGAAGGAACCGCGCGGCTTGCCACGCCTGCGCGTCCTGTTTGCCGGCTGGGTCAGGCGCGTCACGCTGGAGATTGCATCGGGCTGCATCTATATCAGCGGCGCGGTCGAGTACGACGACCGTCCGGGGGCGGTGCGCGAACAGCTGGCATCGATGGTGCGCACCTGGCAGGGCAGCTTGCGCCGCTGCGTGCGGCAGGCCATCGACGAAGGCCATTTGCGCGCCGATACCGATCCCGACCAGATGGTGTTTGAAATGTATGGCCTGGTGCTGGCGCTGCATCATGATGCCCGCTTCATCGAGCGCCCCGGCAGCGTGCAGCATGCGCAGACGGGTTTTGAACGCTTGATCGAAAGCTACCGGAATCCGGCCGTGATGCTTTCCACGACAGCAGCCGTCCCGCTGAAAACCACTCAAAAAACAGTCTAACCTGAGGAGACCGCCATGGGCCAATACCTTGCCCCCCTGCGCGACATGCAATTCGTGCTGCATGAATTGCTGCATGTGGAAGATGAGCTGAAACAGTTGCCCAGGCATGCCGACCTCAACGCCGACACCATCAACCAGGTGCTGGAAGAGGGCGGCAAGTTTGCCTCGCATGTCTTGTTCCCGCTGAACCACGCGGGCGACCGCGAGGGCTGCCATCTGGACAAGGAGACGCATGCGGTCGCCACGCCCAAGGGATTCAAGGAAGCCTATCGCCAGTATGTGGAAGGCGGCTGGCCAGCGCTATCCTGCGATCCCGACTACGGCGGCCAGGGTTTGCCGCTGGTGATCAACAATTCATTCTATGAAATGGCCAATGCCGCCAATCAGGCCTGGACCATGTACCCCGGCCTCTCCCACGGTGCCTACGAATGCCTGCAAGCGCATGGCACGCCGGAGCAGAAGCAGCTTTACCTGCCGAAGCTGGTGTCCGGCGAGTGGACCGGCACCATGTGCCTGACGGAGGCGCATTGCGGCACCGACCTGGGTCTCTTGCGCACCAAGGCGATTCCCAACGATGGGCAGGCCGACGGGTCGTACAGCATCACCGGCGGCAAGATCTTCATTTCCGCCGGCGAGCATGACATGGCGGAAAATATCGTTCACCTGGTGCTGGCGCGGCTGCCGGATGCGCCTGCCGGCACCAAGGGCATTTCGCTGTTCCTGGTGCCCAAGTTCATTCCCAATGCCGACGGTTCGCTGGGTGCGCGCAATGCCATCACCTGCGGCGCGATCGAGGAAAAGATGGGCATCCATGGCAACGCCACCTGCCAGATGAATCTCGATGGCGCCACCGGCTGGCTCATCGGCGAGCCCAACCGCGGCCTGCAGGCGATGTTCGTGATGATGAACGCGGCGCGCCTGGGCGTGGGCATGCAGTCGCTGGGACTGACCGAAGTGGCTTACCAGAATGCCGCCGCCTATGCCAAAGAGCGCCTGCAGATGCGCAGCCTGTCGGGCCCGAAGGCGCCGGACAAGCCGGCCGATCCGATCATCGTGCACCCGGACGTGCGGCGCATGCTGCTGACGGCGCGCGCCTATGCGGAAGGCGGCCGCGCCTTCGGTTCGTATGTGGCGCTGATGATCGACCGCGAGCTGAACCACCCGGACGAGGAAGTCCGCAAGGACGCCGCCGACCAGGTGGCGTTGCTGACGCCGATCGTCAAGGCCTTCCTCACTGATAACGGTTACATCGCCGCCTCGGAAGCGCTACAGGTATACGGCGGTCACGGCTATATCGCCGAGTGGGGCATGGAGCAGTACGTGCGCGATTCCCGCATCAACATGATTTACGAAGGCACAAACACCATCCAGTCGCTCGATTTGTTGGGCCGCAAGGTGCTGATGGATAACGGTGCCAAGCTGCGCAAGTTCGGCGCGCAAATCCAGGCCTTCATCGAGGAACACGGCATCGACGAAGCCATGAGCGAATTCATCACGCCGCTGGCCGACATCGGCGACAAGGTGACCAAGCTCACCATGGAAATCGGCATGAAGGCGTTCCAGAATCAGGAGGAGGTCGGGGCGGCGGCCGTGCCTTACCTGCGTGTGGCGGGCCACCTCGTGTTCGCCTATTTCTTTGCCCGCATGGCGAAGATCGCGCTGGACAAGCAGGATTCCGGCGACGATTTTTACAAGGCCAAGCTGGCGACGGCACGTTTCTATTTCGCCCGCCTGCTGCCTGAAACCGCGATGCTGATCCGCCAGGCCCGTTCCGGCGCCACCACTCTGATGGCGCTGGACGCCGATCTGTTTTAAAGAGGAGATCTCCCGATGTCCAATTTCATCGTCAAGAAAGTCGCCGTTCTCGGTGCCGGCGTGATGGGCGCGCAAATCGCCGCTCACTGCATCAACGCCAGGGTGCCCGTCATCCTGTTCGATTTGCCGGCCAGGGACGGCCCGAAAAACGGCATCGTCCTCAAAGCCATCGACAACCTGAAAAAGCTCAATCCCGCGCCGCTGGGCAACAAGGATGAAGCCGGGCTGATCCAGGCCGCCAACTATGAAGAAAATCTCGACTTGCTGCAGGGATGCGACCTGATCATCGAAGCGATCGCCGAGCGCATGGACTGGAAGCATGACCTGTACAAGAAAGTCGCGCCGCACATCGGCCCGAATGCCATCTTCGCTTCCAATACCTCCGGCCTGTCGATCACTGCATTGTCGGAAGGCTTCGACGCCGGCCTCAAGGCGCGTTTCTGCGGCGTGCACTTCTTCAATCCGCCGCGCTACATGCACCTGGTCGAGCTGATCCCGACCGCTGCTACTGCGCCGCACATCCTCGACCAGCTGGAAGGCTTTCTCACCACCACGCTCGGCAAGGGCGTGGTGCGCGCGCTCGACACGCCCAACTTCATCGCCAACCGCGTCGGCATCTTCGGCATGCTGGCGACCGTGCATGAGGCGGAAAAATACGGCCTGAGCTACGACGTGGTGGACGACCTCACCGGCGCCAGGCTGGGCCGCGCCAAGTCCGGCACCTTCCGCACCGCCGACGTGGTCGGGCTCGACACACTGCTGCACGTGGTCCGCACCATGCAGGAAACGCTCAAGGACGATCCTTTCTACGATGTGTATGCAACGCCGCCGGTGGTGGCGAAGCTGGTCGAATCGGGCGTGCTGGGGCAGAAAACCGGCGCCGGCTTCTACAAGAAGGTTGGCAAGGATATCCTGCGCCTGGATCCGGCCAAGGGCGATTACGTGCCCGGCGGCGGCAAGGCCGACGAGCTGATCGGCCGCATCCTGAAGGAAAAGGATCCGGTCAAGAAAATGAAAGCCCTGCGCGAATCCTCGAACCCGCAGGCGCAATTCCTGTGGGCGATCTTCCGCGACGCTTTCCACTACATCGCCGTGCACCTGGAAGCCATCGCCGACAATGCGCGCGACATCGATTTCGCCATGCGCTGGGGCTTCGGCTGGAACGTCGGGCCGTTCGAGACCTGGCAAGCTTCCGGCTGGCAGCAGGTGGCGGCCTGGGTCAAGGAAGACATCGATGCCGGCAAGGCCTTGTGCAAGGCGCCGCTGCCGGCCTGGGTGTTCGATGGCCGCGAGGGCGTGCATGCGCCGCAGGGCTCGTATTCACCGAAGAAGAATACCTGGGTGCCGCGCTCGGATTTGCCGGTCTATCAGCGTCAGGCTTTCCGCGCGCAACTGGTGGGCGACGATGCGCCCGGAGGGGCGAGCGCCGGCACCACCGTCCATGAGGACGAGGCAGTGCGGATCTGGCATCAGAACGACGATGTGCTGATCCTGTCCTTCAAGACCAAGATGCATATCATCAGCCCGGATGTGGTCGAGGGCATG
Organism: Oxalobacteraceae bacterium; assembly: GCA_003537575.1. GTDB lineage: Bacteria > Pseudomonadota > Gammaproteobacteria > Burkholderiales > Burkholderiaceae_D > Paucimonas. The sequence continues at coordinate 220,572 of DPRS01000025.1, read as the reverse complement.
AAGCGCGCCGTCGCCGAAGCGGAGGGGAATTACAAGGGCCTGGTGATCTGGCATGCTGACGCTGCCGAAGGCGGACCGTTCTCGGCCGGCGCCGACCTGCAATCCATGCTGCCCGTGTTCATGGCGGGCGGCGTCAAGGCGATCGGGCCGGAAATCACGCGGCTGCAGAATGCCCACATGATGCTGAAATACGCCAATGTGCCGGTGGTGGCTGCGGTGGCGGGGCTGGCGCTGGGCGGCGGTTGCGAAATGCTGATGCATGCCGCGAGAAGGGTGGCCGCGCTGGAATCCTACATCGGCCTGGTAGAAGTCGGCGTCGGCCTGCTGCCGGGCGGCGGCGGCCTGAAGGAGATTGCCCTGCGCGCGGCCAGGCAGGCGAAGGGAGCCGATATCCTGCAGTTCCTGAAAGACACCTATATGCACGCCGCCACTGCGGCAGTGTCGAAATCGGCGCTGGAAGCCAAAAAGATGGGCTATCTGTCGGAAGACGACGTGATCGTCTTCAATCCCTATGAGCTGCTGCACGTTGCCAAGACCGAGGCACGCGCCATGTTCGACGCCGGCTACCGCCCGCCACTGCAGGCGCCGGTGCGCGTAACGGGGCGCTACGGCATGGCCACCATCGCCGCGCAACTGGTCAACATGCGCGACGGCGGCTTTATTTCAGCGCATGACTACAAGATCGGTTCGCTGATCGCCGAAGTGGTCGCCGGCGGCGATATCGAGCAGGACAGTCTGGTCAGCGAACAATGGCTGCTGGACCTGGAACGCAAGTACTTCCTGGAATTGCTCAATAGTCCGAAGACGCAGGAACGGATCATGGGTATGCTGCAGACCGGCAAGCCGGTGCGAAACTAATACACTTCAGCAGAGGTTAAAAATGACCAAGCAACTTCAAGAAGTCTACATCGTTGCCGCCACTCGCACGCCCGTCGGCAAGGCGCCGCGCGGCATGTACCGGCACGTGCGTCCGGACGACCTGCTGGTGCATGCAATCCGTTCCGCCTTGGCACAGGCGCCGAATCTCGATCCGCAACTGATCGAGGATGCCGTCATCGGCTGCGCTTTCCCGGAGGCGGAACAGGGGCTGAACTTCGCGCGCATGAGCGTGCTGCTGGCCGGCTTGCCCAAGACCGTGGGCGGCATGACCGTCAACCGCTATTGCGCCTCCGGCCTGTCGGCGCTGGCGATTGCCGCCGACCGCATCCGCGTGGGCGAGGCGGATGTCATCATCGCTGGCGGCGCCGAGTCGATGTCGATCGTGCCGATGATGGGACACCATCCATCGATCAATCCGCTGGTGCTGAGGGATGAGAATATCGGCATGGCCTACGGCATGGGACTCACCGCCGAGAAAGTCGTACAGCAGTGGAAAGTCTCGCGCGAGGCGCAGGATGAGTTTTCCCTGAATTCGCACAAGAAAGCCATCGCGGCGCAGGAAAGCGGCGAGTTCAATGATGAAATCACGCCGTTCGAGATCGTCGAGAAATTCCCCAACCTCGCTTCCGGCGAGATCGACGTGAAAGCCCGCACAGCCACGCAGGATGAGGGGCCGCGCGCCGACACCAGCCTCGAGGCTCTGGCGAAACTCAAGCCGGTGTTCGCCGCCAAGGGTTCTGTCACCGCCGGCAACAGCTCGCAAACCTCGGATGGCGCCGGCGCGTTGATCCTGGTGAGCGAAAAGATCCTCAGGCAGCACAACCTGACGCCGCTGGCCAAATTCAATTCCTTCGCCATCCGCGGCGTGCCGCCGGAAGTCATGGGCATCGGTCCGAAGGAAGCCATTCCGCTGGCGCTGCGCGCCGCCGGCATCACGCAGGATCAGCTCGACTGGATCGAACTGAACGAGGCATTTGCGGCGCAGGCGCTGGCGGTGATCGGCGATTTGCAGCTGGATCCCGCCAAGATCAATCCGCTGGGCGGCGCGATTGCGCTAGGCCATCCATTGGGGGCCACCGGCGCCATCCGCGCGGCGACCGTGGTGCATGGCTTACGCCGCCGTAACCTGAAATATGGCATGGTCACCATGTGCGTTGGCACCGGCATGGGCGCCGCCGGAGTGTTCGAGCGCGTCTAGTCGTTGCGATTCGGCGTTTCGCTTCGGTTCACCTCGATTCACGCTGATTCATCCAGCCGTACCGTGTAAAGCTGTACGGCTTTTTTCTGGAGTAGACATGGAAATTGCAAGCAGCAAGGCCGATGGCGTTTTGACCATCCAGTTCAACCGGCCGGACAAGAAGAATGCCTTTACGGCGGCAATGTACCAGGCCATGACCGATGCCTTGCACGAGGCCGAGCGCGATGCGTCGGTGCGGGCGATTCTTTTTATGGGCAATGCGGAAGCGTTCACGGCCGGCAATGACCTGGAAGATTTTTTAAATGATCCGCCGAGCAGCCCGGAAGCGCCGGTATTCCGTTTCATGCACGCAGTCACGCAGGCCAGCAAGCCGCTGGTAGCTGCCGTGGCGGGCAATGCCGTCGGTATCGGCACCACGCTGCTGATGCATTGCGAACTGGTGTATGCCGCGGAGAATGCGAAATTCGCGCTGCCGTTCGCCAAGCTTGGCGTATGTCCGGAATTCGCTTCCAGCTTCCTGCTGCCGCAACTGGCCGGATACCAGCGCGCGGCGGAAGCCCTGATGCTGGGCGAAACATTCGGCGCCGAGGAAGCCTATGACATGGGGCTGGTCAACCGGGTGCTGCCAGTAGAAGAATTGCCGGCGTTCGCCCTGGCGCAGGCCGGCAAGCTGGCCGCCTTGCCGCCGACATCGATACACGTCACCAAGCAACTGATGAAGGCGGGGCAAAAGGCCGCAGTCGCCTCGCAAATGGCCGAGGAAATCCGGCATTTCGCCGCCATGCTGTTTGCTCCTGCGGCGAAGGAGGCGGTGACGGCGTTTCTTGAAAAGCGCAAACCCGACTTCCGCAATCTTCCTCAGGAATAATCATCCCAGCACCCGCTCTGCCACGTAGACGTAGAGCGGGATACCCAGCAGGATATTGAACGGGAAGGTAATGCCCAGCGACATGCCGAAATACAGTGCCGGCTTCGCTTCCGGTATGGCATAGCGCAAGGCGGCGGGCACGGCAATGTAGGAAGCGCTCGCCGCCAGCACCATCAGCAAGCCGCCATTTCCCGGCGCAATCCCCAGCGCTGCGGCCAGTATCAATGCCAGACTTGCATGCGCGAGCGGCCCCAGGATGGCATAGGCGACCAGCCAGAAAGGCTGTTGCCGCAATTCGGCCATATTGCGCGATGCCATCAGTCCCATGTCCAGCAGGAAGAACGCCAGCATACCCTTGAAGAGATCGATCGAGAACGGCGCCAGCATCGCTTCGCCTTTTTCTCCGCTGAGAACGCCGATGATCATGGCTCCCAGGAGCAGCAGCTGCGCGCCGTCGGTAAAGGATTCATGCAGGATCTTGCGAAACGGAGTGATGCCCTGTGTGGTATGGCCATTTTTTTGCCGTAAGGTATTGGCAAACATGACAGCCATGATGATGGCCGGAGACTCCATCAGCGCCATGGCAGCGGCCATGTGGCCCCCGTACTGAATACTATGGGTTTCCAGATACTGGATCGTCGTGATGAAGGTGACGGCGCTGACCGAGCCATAAGTGGCGGCGATGGCGGCGGCATCGTAGCCGTTGAGCCAACGCTTCAGGATCTGGTAGCCCAGCGCGGGCACAAGGATGGCCAGGAAGATAGCGCAGCCGAGCGAAGCGACGATGTCGGCGTTGAGTCCGGATTTCGCCAGCGCGAAGCCGCCCTTGAGTCCCAGCGCCATCAGCAGGTAAAGCGAGAGAAAGCGTGAAATCTGCGGCGGAATCTCGAGATTGGATTTGACTGTGCCGGCCAGGATGCCAAAGACGAAAAAGAGAATCGCAGGATCAAAGAGGTTTTGCATGAAATTTCCTGTAAGAAAATCAGGACATGCTAGACGTTCTTTGGAATAATTAAAAATCGATTATTCTTATGATTTGTATAGAGAAATCTCTATGAATATGACTTTTCGCCAGTTACGTCTTTTTCTGGCACTGGCAGAACATCGCAGCATCACCGCGGCAGCACGCGCCTGCCACGTCACGCAGCCTACGGTATCAATGCAGTTGAAAGAGCTTGCCGATGCTGTCGGCTTGCCGCTTTACGAGCAGATCGGCAAGCGCCTCTACCTGACCGCAGCCGGTGAACATCTCGCAGAAACGGCACGCGCCATGGCCGATGAATGGGCTGCATTTGAACAGCGCATCGACGCGATGAAAGGGCTTACCCGGGGGCGCCTGCGGCTGGCCGTGGTGAGCACTGCAAAATATTTCGTTCCACGCCTGCTGGGCAGTTTCTGCGCCAGCCATCCCGATGTCGACATATCGCTCGAGGTGCTCAACCGCGACGGCGTGGTGGCGCGCCTCAAGGAAAACCTGGACGATCTGTATATCATGTCGATGCCGCCCGAGCACATCGAACTGGAGCGGCACGCATTCTTGCCCAATCCGCTGGTCGTCGTCGCCCCCGAGTCGCATCCCTTGGCCGACAAGAAAAAAATTGCCCTTGACGCCTTGCGCGCCGAGCGCTTCATCATGCGCGAACGCGGTTCCGGTACCCGCCTGGCATGCGATTCCCATTTTGCGCAACAGGGCTTTGTGCCGCATGTCCGCCTTGAACTTGGCAGCAATGAAGCCATTAAACAAGCTGTGGCAGGCGGAATGGGTATCGCGGTCCTTTCCCGCCATGCTTTGGCACTGCACCTGGCGGAAGACCAGCTTGCCATACTGGATGTGCAAGGTTTTCCGCTACTCTCGAACTGGTGGACGCTTTATCCTCACGGTAAACGACTGTCGCCGGTGGCAACCGTGTTTCTGGAGCACATAGAACGCACCGCCCAGGACTGGTACGAGTCCCGGCAGTACGCTCATTCTTGAGGCGACCCGCGCTGCGCGGCGCTTATCTTATTGCCATCGCCAATTCCATCGCCGCTTCTGCTGCTTGAGCGTGGTTGTCGTCACCGACGAGGTCGTCGTGGTGCTCGCCGCGGTGGTCGTGGTCGGACGCGCAGTCGAGGTGGTGGTGGTCGCCTGCGTGCTAGTCGTCGCGGCTTGCGTCGTCGTTGTCGTCGGGGCCTGCGTCGTTGTCGTCGCTGCTTGCGTCGATGTCGTGGTGGCGCGTGTGGTCGTCGTCGATGCGGCGGTGCTGGTGGTGGTCGTGGCGGCAGCCGCTGCTTCATAGGCGCCGATATCGAGCTGGCCGGCGACTGCCCTGGCCTGGCTGGCGGCGACATGCCGGTATTCGCTGACCGGAACCAGCGAAGCGCCGGCAGCGCTCATTCCCGGCGCCGAGCCGGCATCGATGAACGGCGCGCCGGCCGCAGGGCGCAGATCGAAGTTCGCGCGGTCGATGAAAGCCGGCAAGAGCGACTGGTAATTGTTTTTCAGGGTGGCCAGCGTCTGGTTGGTCATGGTGCCGGTGCCGGCGAAGATATTATTCTGGATCAGCACCGGCTGGGTGACCGTGCTGCCAACCAGGATGAAGTTGCCGCCGGAGCTGTAATCGTTGATGAAGGTATTGTTGACCACGTACAGGTCGTGGCCAGGGTTGCTGGCACCCTCGGTGCCGTAGGTCAGCAGGTTGCCGTTCTGGTGATAGGCAGGCTGCTGCACCACGTTGCCGATGACATAGGACGTGCCGGCGTTGGGCAAGTCGATTTCATAGCTGGGCTGGCCGGCGCCGCTGCTGGAAAAACGGTTGTAGACAATCGTGTTGACCTTGGCGCGCGACTTCAGATTATGGCCGACATTGGCGTCGTGCGAATAGTTGTAGCGGAAAGTCAGGCTGTTGACATGGCCGACATACAGGTTGTGCGAGTAACCATCGCCATAGCCGTTGCGGCTGAATTCGGTATTCTCGATGACGATATCGCTGACGCCGTCATTGCTGGTCAGGATACCGTTTTCATTGTCATGCAAATAGCTTCTGCGGACAGTCAGGCTCACGCCATCCAGACGGATCGCCGCGCCGTTCCGGTCCGGTACCTTGGCGCCGAACATTTCGACATTCTCGATGACGTTGGCTTTGCCCTGGACGACCCAGATCCCCTTGCCGGCGGCATATCTGCCGGCCGCATCGATTTTCGGGCGGCCGTTGACGCCGCGAATGGTCAGGTTATCAGCGGCAAAGGAGCAGACATCACCGGTATAGCTGACCGAGCCATCGATTTCTACCACGTCGCCGGCGACGGCGCGCGTCAATGCCTGGCAAGGCGTGGCAAAGGCTTTGCCGGGGCCGACACTCAGGGTGGCTGCCGCGGCATTGGTCAGTGGGGCGGCTAAAGCCAGCGCCACGGCGGCAGCGAGAAACGATTGGGGCGGCATGGTAGTGGCAACGGTGGCAAATTTGCAAGAAGACATGTGGGCTTTCTTGTTCGTATGATGAGGAAATACCTTTCTTTTATGAAGAAAGGCAACGAGTTGAATTTGAGCAAAAAAGTTCAAGAAAGTTTCCACCGAGATTTGACTTGCTCTTATTGACGATGGAGATGGCAAGATGAACAGCAGCTCAAGAGGATTGGTCGGATGGCGAAGACGATAGGAGGAATTGCCAGGTATGCTATCGTTTGACAGACTGTCCACTATTAATGAGTTCAGTGATGAAACGGCAAGCTGAGGATATAGTCATGCGACGGCAGGCCCGAATCACTGAAATCGTTCTATTCATGCCGGTATCCACATCCAACCAACCGTTCCGGGAGCAAGCGTCATGCATGCCAGTTTGCGCAAACTTTTTTTGTCGGCGGTCTGTGTGCTGCTGTTCGCCTGCGACCAGAGCGGGCGGCCGATCGAGGAGGCCGGCTTGAACAAGCTGGGCAAGGGCGTTTCATCCGAAGCCGATGTGCGCATGGCCATGGGCAAGCCGGAGACTGTGCGCGAAGAGGAGGATGGCACACGCATGCTCGAATACCCGAAAGGTCCGGAAGGGGTGCGCACCTGGATGTTTTTCATCGACCGCCATGGCAAGCTGCAGGATTACCGGCAGGTGCTGACGCTGGAGAGCTTCGCCCGCATCCAGCCCGGCATGAGCCGCGACGAAGTGCGCCGCCTGCTCGGCAAACCGGGTAGCGTGGTGCAATTCCGCCTCAAGAATGAGGAAGTGTGGGACTGGCGTTTTCTGAGCGGCGTCGATACCAAGATGTTCAATGTCCATTTCGACATCGATAACGGCAAGGTCACGCAGACTTCCATCTCCGAGATCCACCTGCCGGGCTGAGCCGGCCGGCATGCGAGGGCATGATGCACAAATTGCCGCGTTCCTTCTATGCGCGCGACACCACCGAAGTTGCGCGCGACCTGCTCGGCAAGTACCTGGTGCACGTCCTTGACGGCGTCGAGCGCGTCGGCCGCATCATCGAGGCCGAAGCCTATCTGGGGGCGCATGACCTGGCTGCGCATTCATCCAAGGGCATCACGGCACGCACCAAGGTCATGTTCGGCCCGCCGGGATTTTCCTATGTTTATCTGATCTACGGCATGCACCATTGCATGAATGCAGTCACGGAAAACGAAGGGCATGGCTCTGCCGTGCTGTTGCGGGCGCTGGAGCCGGTGCGCAATCTGGAGGGCAAAACCAGCGGGCCGGGCTTGCTGTGCAAGGCCATGGGCATCGATCTGCGCCTGAATGCGCATGACTTGCTGAGCGACGACTTTTATATCGCCGACAGCGGCGCGGAAGAGCCGCTGACCATCGTCGAGCGCCCGCGCATCGGCGTCGATTATGCCGGAGAGTGGGCCAGCCGCGAATTGCGGTTCTACATCAAGGACAATCCCTGGATATCCAGAAAGTAGACGTTCCTCAAATCAATTCTTGCGGTGTTCCTTTTCGATCCTGAACAGGTCCCAGGCGGCGATGAACAGCGCCGCCACCACCGGTCCCAGCACAAAGCCGGTCAAGCCGAACAGCGCCATGCCGCCGAGCGTGGAAATCAGCACCAAGTAATCCGGCATTTGCGTATCCTTGCCCACCAGGATCGGGCGCAGCAGATTGTCGACCAGGCCGATCACCACAGCGCCAAAGACAATCAGCGTCACGCCCTGCCAGATGGAACCGGTGGCAAGGAGGAAAATCGCCACCGGCGCCCAGACCAGCGCCGCGCCGATGGCCGGCAGCAGCGACAGGAAGGCCATCACGGTGCCCCATAGCAGCGCCCCCTGCAAGCCCAGTATCCAGAAAATCATGCCTCCCAGCGTGCCTTGCACCACCGCCACTACGATGTTGCCCTTGACCGTGGCGCGCAGCACGGTAGTAAACTTGCTGATCAAGAGTTTCTGGTGCTCGGTGCTGATCGGCAGCGCGCGCCGGATGCTGTCGGCTACGCTGGCGCCGTCGCGCAGCAGGAAAAACAACAAATACAGCATGACCGTGAAACTGATCAGGAAATCGAAGGTGCCCTGGCCGATATTGAACACCCGCGCCACCAGGAGCTGGCTGACTTGCGCCAGCATCGTGCTCAATCGCGACTGCAGTTGCGCCATGTCGCTCCAGCCCTGGCGCTCGAGCAGACGCTCCAGCGGCGCCGGCAGCAGTTGCAAAATCCGCTGGTAATAGGCGCCAAAGTCCGGCGGTGCGGCGCTCAGCCGCTCGACCAGATGGGTGCCTTCGTTGATCAGAGAGGAAACCACCACGGTCAGCGGCAGGATGACGATCAGCACGCACAGCAGCAGCGTGATCCCTGCCGCCAGATTGCGTCGCCCCTGAAAGCGCACCAGCAGCTTGCGGAATAGCGGCGCAAACAGGATGGCAAACGCTGCCCCCCAGAAGATGGCGCCGTAGAAAGGACGCATGATCCATGCAAAGGCCACGGAAACAGCGACCAGAAGCAAAAGGAATGCTTTGTTTTGTAGCTCGGGATTGGGCATGTTTTTCCGCCGGCAGCGTCAATTGGTTGTTTTCATCGCAATATTACCCGACTGTGGCATCGGACTTGCAAGAATCCGTCGGGATGGCGATACTCGGCGGTTTGATTGGCCAGTCGGAAAGCGTAGAGCAATGATGGAAGCAGCGGATAACAAGCATGAAGACGGGCAAGAGGACGAACAAGAAAACGCGTTCAGGGAGCGCCCCTGGATCGTCCTGACGAGCAGCTACGATGTGGAAGCCTGGATCGACCAGTTCAATCGGGATTTGCGGCTGGCGGTCAGTAAGCCGCATGCCGGGCGCCATGGCATCTGCTTCAGGCTGACGCATGGCGGCGAGATTTTCATGCATACCGATCCCGAAGGCGATGTCGTGCTGGATGTGACGCCGGAAGCTGAGTGGGTGGCTCCGGTCATCATCGCAGCCACCGGAAGCAATCCGCCGCCCTCCCGGATCTGGCCCATGCCGGGCGCCAGGCTGACCCAGCTGCTGCTGGGCTTGAGCAGCCTGATCGAAACGACCCGGATCGTCACCGACCACGATTTCAGAATCAGAAAAAATCTGTGGTAAGACTGCCTATTCTCCCGGAATAGGCGATATCAATACTGGTGCGCGGGCCGATGAAGCGTTGTACCATTACCCAAACATCTTTTTGCCATACAGCAACATCATGTATGCGCCAGCAAGCATCATTTTAGGAGTCATGGTTTATGTCGAATGAAACGGACGATCTGGAAGCGCTGTTCGACGCCGAGGCGGCGCGCTACGGTCAGGCAGTGCCAACCGAAGCGCCCGCCGCTGCCGGCGCCGATGCGGAGGATGACCTAGCGCCTTACTTCCACGCGGTATCCGGGCTGAGCCTGGAGAAGCCGCCCGCTGCCGCCGGCGATCCCGCCGCTGCGCCGGACTGCGCCGCTGCGGCTGCTGCATCCGCTTCCGGCCATCCAGACTCCTCGATGTACGAACGCCTGGGCAGCATCGTGCGCCTGCTGCACGATTCCATGCGCGAACTCGGCTACGACAAGTCGTTGGCGCAAGCCAATTCGCAGATTTCCGAAACCAAGGACAGGCTCGAGCATATCGCCGCGCTGACCGAGCAATCCGCCATCAAAGTGCTGAACACCCTGGAAGAAGCGATGCCGGCGCAGGAAGCGGTGATCCGGCAGGGGCGCGAAATGGAAGAGCGCTGGGCCCGGCTATTCGACGGCAAGATCGGCATCGAGGAGTTCAAGGTGCTGGCTGCCGATTCCCGCGCGTTCGCCGGCAGCGTGGCCGCCGCAGGGGAGCAGGAAAAGGCGCGTCTGCTGGAAATCATGATGGCGCAGGATTTTCAGGATCTGACCGGACAGATCATCAAGAAGGTGGTCAGCGTCACCAAGGGCATCGAACAGGATCTCGCGCAACTTCTGCTGGACAATGCCCCGGCCGAGGTCAAGGAAAAGCACGTCGAGCTGATCTCGGGACCTTCGGCGCCGGGAGTCGCGCTGGTGCAGGGCGACGTCGACGACTTGCTGGGAGATTTGGGCTTCTAGGCCCTTCGCTCGATGCCCCTGGACACAGGCGGCGCCAGCACCGGTTCGGGGCGTCGCCGCAACAACTCTTGCAGGCGATCGTTGTCCAGCACCTGCTGCAGGTAAGCGATGTTGCGTTCGATCGCTTCCATATAGGGGTTGCGGCCATTGAAGAGCGGTTCCAGGGAACGGTAGCCCGCCCTGAAATCGCCGTCGAGCCGCTTTCTGACCATGCCGGCGTAAAACGCCGGCGTCTTGCGTAGCAAATCCTGGCTGGAGCCATACAGCACCTCCACGCTGCCGTCGGCATTGCGCCTTGTGGTAAGGCCGCCCAGCTCGAATTCCTCATACAGGTAGTCCCGGCATTTTTCCAGGTAGGCGCGATCGGCCATTTGCGCAATCAGATCCGCGCTACCGATCAGGTGGCCCAGGCGCTGGTCGAGCGGATCGTCCAGGCGGATCTGCTCGAGCGGAATCTCATAGCCTGTGAAATGGATCAGCTTGACGGCACGCCTGGTCCAGTCGCCATGCCCTTCCTCGGTCAGGAAATGACGGAGCAGGCGTCCGCCGCGGCCGACATGGTGCAGGGTGTACTGGGCACCGTGCCAGCAGCGGCGGTCCTGGCGGCGGCGGATATAGCCGGCGTCATGGAACAGCGCGACGATGACGCCGAGCGTCAGCCGCGGCGCGCCGAGGCGTTCGGCAGGCGGCTGCGTGCGCTCGTGGCCGGCCAGCAGGCGCGCGCAGGCCAGGGTGACGTCCAGCGCATGCTGCATGTCGTGGTACTGGGTTTCGCAGCCGTGGTAACCGGGCATGGTACCGGCATACAAGCGGGCGAAAAAGTCGAACGCGCGTTCGAGCAGCTCGCGGTCGACTGCGGTATTCGCCTGCTCCAGCAGCCCGCATACGGCCGCGCACACTGCTTGCGGATCGGTCAGGTCAACGGAATGGGTGACATCCAGATGGTCGAGCGCTTGCATGGCCATTGTCTCCTCGGTGCCGCAGCGGATGCATTGTCCGCTGCATTGAGTCCCGCAAGGGTATTATTTTTTTGCAACTTGCTGGCGATTATGGCACTGTTTTGCTGGATTAACGAGCGCTTTTTTAGTCGAATCCGCGAATGTCGGCGTTCTTGTAACTCGGCAGCTGCCAGCGGTAATGAATCGCCAGCATGCGGAACAGCACGCCGCCGGCCAGCGCCACGACCGAAGCGGTGCCGGTGTTGATGCCGACCTTGAGCATGGCCACGTAGGCGGCGCCCGCCGCGAGGGAAACCATGGCATAGATTTCCTTTTGCAAGACCAGCGGCATCTGGTGGCACAGGAGGTCGCGCAGCAAGCCGCCGAACACGCCGGTCACCATGCCGGCGATGATGGCAATGCTGACATGCACGCCGCTCTCCAGGCCGATATTGCAGCCGATGATCGTGAAGGCCACCAGGCCCAGGCCATCCACCAGCAGGAATACATAGCGCAGATGATGCAAGTGGCGCACCGTAAAAGTCGTGGCGATGGCGGCCAGCGTGGTGTACAGAAGGTATTCCGGATGCTTCACCCAGCCGATGGGGTAATGATTGAGCAGCATATCCCGGATGGTGCCGCCGCCAAGCGCGGTAATGATGCCAATCAGGCAAATGCCGAATAAATCCATGCCGCGACGCATGGCCATGATGGCGCCGGACATCGCTTCGGCGATGATGGCAATGATGTATATCGTAGTCAGCAACATCTGTTCAGTATTCTCGTGGCGACGCTGTCGCTCCGGCGGCGAGCAAGCCTGTATGAGGCGGCCCCAGGTAACAGGGGCTTGCGGAGATGAATCCGGTCCTGCGCGGAAAGAACGCTATTTTCGCATCAAAGACAAGCTGCGTCTGCGCAAAATGCGATTTTCCGCTGCAGGGTCACGCCATCGGTACTTGCTGTTGACGTGACAGGACCGGCAGAGGCGTCGGTTCAGGCGCTGAACAGAACCGGAGAAGACGAGGGGTGGACCGGTGAAGTCAGGACGTCAGGGCGTCAGCGCGCCGGTATGGCGGCGGGTCCATTGACGCAGCTTGCCGATGCCGATCGCCAGGACCGCGCCGGCGGCAGCGATCAGCGCGAATACGCCGGTCAGCATGGCCAGCATGGCCACGGCAAGCACGGTGAAAAGCGCCGCGCCCAGCAGCTTCCAGCGCCACCAGCGCCCCATCATGGCCTTCAATACCTGCGCCATGCCAGGTGCGCCCTGCGGATTTGCCTGTGCGCGCTCTTGCGAACGCCGCTGCGAGCCCGACTGCGGCATCGGTTCATCGACGAGTTCCCATTCTGTTTTTTCCTGCATGCTGTATTCCTTTGCAAAAATGCAGGATGTCCCGAACAGCGCGCCAGCGGACTGAATGTTTCGCTGGCACGGCATGGAGCATCCCTGCAAAACACCATGATAATGGCATTTCATTTCCATTAAAATGGGAAATATCGGATAGTTTTATTCGGAAAATCAGAATGATTCGCTGGCGTGGCGGCGCTTGCGCAAGTGGATATCCTGAAGTCGGCCATTATTTGTTGCCCTCGGTGCTCCCGGCAATTTCGGCCGGGCGCGGCTTGTCGTCAGCCGGCCTTTCTCCGGTTTGCTCGGTGCGCGCACCGGGCTGCATGCCGATTTCCCGCTGCACTTCCTCGATGACCTTGATGGGAGCCTCGATCGCCTTTTCCAAGCGGCGCTGCTCGCGCTCGACCGTTTGTGCGACATCGCGGGCCTGGTTGATGATGCGCTCGACTTCATCGAGCGGCGCATCGGGCGCCGGCGCTTCTTCCGGTTCGGCGGGCGCAGCCGGCACGGGTTGCGGCCTCTTCCGGCCCAGCAATTCATCGATCTGCCGCAGCAGCGGCCCGAACATGCCGTCCTGCGGCTGCGGGAATTGCGCGCGAACGTCGATCATGCGGCCATTCAAGGTGGAGCGGAAAAAGTCGCCCACCACCAGCAGCGCATTGTGCCCGCCCTGGCCCCAGTAGTCGCTGCGTATGGTCACGCGGGCATCGTTGAAGCCGACCCAGGAGCCTGTCACCAGGCGCGGATGCATCAGGATGAACCAGCCGTCGGTATTGTTTTGCGTGGTGCCGGTCTTGCCGGCGACATCGGCGACCACGCCGAAGCGTGAAATGAGGCCGCGGCCGGTGCCCTGCCTGACGGCGCCGCGCAGCATGTCGATCAATTCCTCGGCAGTCTCGTTGGACATGGCGCGCGAGCCCTTGCTGCTGAAGCTGGCCAGCTGCCGGCCTTGCCTGTCCTCGATGCTGGCGATGAAAACCGGCTGGCGGTATTCGCCGCTGGCGGCGATGGTGCCGTAGGCCGACACCATTTCCAGCAGGGTCACCGGGCTCACGCCCAGGGACAGCGCCGGCACCGCTTCCAGCTCGCTCTGCCTGATCCCCATCTTGCGCGCCAGGGAAATCGTCTTGCGCGGGCCGACTTCCTGCATCACTTGCGCGGTGATGGTGTTCTTCGAGTAAATCAGTCCCTGGCGCACCGTCATCATGCGTCCGCTCGGGCCTGACATGTCGGTCGGGCGCCACACCGTGCCATCGCTCATGGGAATCTCGATTTCCTGGTCGGCGAAGCGCTTGTCCGGCGCCATGCCATGTTCCAGCGCGGCGCCGTAGACGATGGGCTTGAACGTCGAGCCGGGCTGGCGCCGCGCCTGCGCCACGTGGTCGAACTGGTCGGCTGCATAGTCGCGGCTGCCGACCCAGGCGCGGATTTCGCCGGTGGTCGGGTCAAGCGCCACCAGTCCGGCCTGCAACCGGGTTTTTTCGGCGCGCAGCTTTTCCATGAAGGCGGCATCGCGCTTGAGCCGTTCCAGGGCGTCTGCCGGGGCCATGCCGGCATCGACGGCATTGCGGTAAGCGGCGGTTTCGCGGATGAAGGCGTCGGCGACGGCGTTCTTGCTGCTCCAGAAATAGCCGAAGGGCTTCACGCGCCGCTGCATGCCGAGGTAGGCCTGCGGGCTGGAAGAGATCAGGCGCGCCGACGGCAAACCCCATTCGACATCGGCCACCGCCTGCAAGCCGTCCAGCTGGCGCTGCACCGCCCGGTTGGCGGCGGCCTGCAGGCGCGAATCGATCGTGGTGCGCACCACCAGGCCGTCGGCGTAGATGTTGTAGTCGTTCCGGTCGGCCCAGTCGATCAGCCATTTGCGCGCGTATTCGGCGAAATGCGGGGCGATCCCCTGCGGTTCCTGCTGACGCTCGAAGTCCAGCCGCAGCGGGCGTTTCTTGAGCGTGTCGAACTCGGCCTGGCGCAGCACGCCGCGCTTGAGCATTTGCGACAGCACCACGTTGCGCCGCTGTTGCGCGCGTTCCGGATTCAGCACCGGGTTGTAGTAGCTGGTTCCTTTCAGCATGCCGATCAGGGTGGCGCTTTCCAGCACGTTCAGTTTCGCCGCCGGCTTGTCGAAATAGGTGCGCGCGCCCATTTCGATGCCGAAGGCGTTGTACAGAAAGGGCATGGTGTTCAGATAGGTCACCAGGATTTCTTCCTTGGTGTAGGTGAGCTCGATCTTCAGCGCGGTGATCAATTCCTTGATCTTGCGCGTGACCGAGCGCTGACGGCCGATCTCTTCCGGATACAGGTTGCGCGCCAGTTGCTGCGTCAGCGTCGAGCCGCCTTGCGGATCACCCTGCAGGGTATGCAGGATGCTGGAGGCGGTGCGCTTGAAGTCGAGGCCGTGGTGTTCATAGAAGCGATGGTCTTCGGTAGCGATCAGCGCCTTGACGACATGCGGGGAAATCCGGTCGAGTTCGACCCACTCGCGGTTGTTGCGGCTGAAGCTGGCCAGCTCCTTGCCGTCGGCTGACAGCAGGACGGCGGGCTGGTCGATTTTTGCCTTGCGCAGGTCGGCAATGCCGGGCGTGAAGGGAATCAGCAACAGCGCATAGGCCAGCAGCAGCACCAGCGCGGCCGCAGCAAGCGAAGCGCAGCCCTTTGCCAGCGATCCGGCCCGAGTGCGGGCCGACAGGCTCGAATCGAGCGTCGCCTTGAAGTAAGCCGCAATGCGCAGGCAGATCTGTTCAAGCCAGCCTAAGCGCTTGCGCCACTGCAGGCGCTTGATCCATTCGAGGCACTTCTGCCAGTTGTCGTGCTTGCGGTTTGCTTCCAAAGTCATATTCCGTGCTGTATTGAGCAGGCATCGCGTGCGTCAGCGGGCATGGCCACGAAGGCCGGCTGCATCGTCAGGCAAGATTGGCATGGACCAGCATTGTAGCGCTACGTCAACATGGATGCGCGCCCAATCTCGCCTGGCGTGACGGCCCTGGCGCCTTGCCGTCACCGACGAAATCGACCGTGGGCCAACAAAACGGCTGGGAAACGCCACTTTGCCGCCAGTTTTGTAGCGGGAAAGCGACAGTTGAGCAACAATTTACATTTAGTTGGCGAAAATGCCGACGGTTTTTCAATCCTGATATTTCATTCCTGGCTCACTTACCTAGAATAAAAAAACAATTACAGGGAGCTGAGGATGGAAAAAGAAGATGCGATCGTGCTAATGCGCCAGTTAAGCGACCGGTTGAACAATGCCTGGGTGCTGGAAGACCTGGTGTCGCCGTTCGCCGAATTCATGGCGCATATGGAACCAAAGGTATCGGAGGAAGAGTTTGCCTTCCTCGGCACGGTCGGCGCCATGATCTATCAGAGAGGGTCGAGCCAGTACGATGCCACCGTGCAGGCGGACCAGTTGCTGCGCAAATTGCAGCGTGGCTCGGAAATCGACGAATCTGGATCTTGAGGGCGCAAAGAACCACGACCCATTGATGTCAAGGGGCCTGACAGTATCGACAGGGCGCATGCCAGGGGAGCATGCGAAGGCGCGAATTACTCGACGCCGTTGTCGTTTTGCTTGGGCTTGAACTGTTCCGGACTGATGCGGAATTTTTCCCGGCGATCGCCCATCAGCAGACGCAGTTCCTTGATGCTCAAGTCGCTGACTTCATGCATGCGGATCAATAGCGAGGCGCCTACCGGCAAGCGACGGTGACGGATCTTGCTGATAACTGGCGGCGCCACTTCGAGCGCGCGCGATAACGCGGCATCGTTTTTCAATCCCAGCTTCTCGATCAGAGAATCCAGCAGGTTGTTGGGATCGTATTCGGGCCGATTTAACAGTGGGTTGCTGTCCATAATCATCCTTGTAATTAATTTAATTAATTAATTTTATTACAAATTAAAGCTAAAAACACAATGTTGATTCTAGGAACTATTGTACTTCGGAATCTATTGCGATGCAGAATGACTATGTAATTAATCTGTAATATTATTCGCGCGCAGTTACAAAAAATCCAGATCCGGAGAAGCTGGGAGACAAGCAGCCGCAGCGAGAATGATTTTCTCGCTGCGGATTGCGCAAATGAAAAGAAATCAACTGCGAGCGTTATACAGAATTCGAATATCAGTTATTGGGGAAATAAAGCAGATTTGAAGTCGAGACGCAGCTATAGTTACACCTGTCTCCTCCAAGTCTCTATGAATTGGATTTAGCCCGCTTCCCAAGGTAGTGGGCTTTTTTTTATCCATTTTCAGCCAAGTTCCGCCTGGTTTGCCCGCCAAGCTTGCTATCACTGTCCTGCTTTCTCCTTTCCGGCAAGCCGCTTGTCGATCCCACGATCATTTCCTTCATCCAGTTCAGCAGCAGCGTGGTATAGGCGCGCTGGCTCGCCTCATCGGTCAGGCCATGGTCGGTTTCCCTAAGCATGCGATATGTCATCGAATGCGCCTGCGTGGCGGCTTCCAGATAACTGGCAATGACCGCGTGCGGGATGACCTGGTCGTGTTCGGACTCGACCAGCAGGATATCGCCGTGGAAGGCGGCGCAGGCACGCAGCGCGCGGTTGTCGGCAGCCATCACCAGTTGCTGCCGGTATGTCAGCAATTCATCGCCCCGGTGCAGTTGCCGCTTGGGCACATTCCAGTCCTGGTCCATGTAGAGCGCCGGCGCCCGCAGCGCCAGCCACTTCGCCGGCCGCAACGATGTCAGGATCGCCGCAAGATAGCCGCCGTAGCTGCTGCCTACCAGGGCGATCGATGCCGGGTCGACCAGGCGGTGCGAAGCCAGCACATCATAGGCAGCGATTACGTCGCGCAAATTGTTTTCCCGCGAAACCGTTTCCTGCTGCGGCCGGGTACCGGCATGTCCGCGCAAGTCGAACGCCAGGCAGACGCAACCGAGCGCCGCAATTTGCCGGGCGCGCGCCAGGTACTGCTGCTGGCTGCCGCCCCAGCCATGCACGAACAGCACGCCGGGGAGCTTCGGCGCAGGCATGACCAGGGTGCCGGCAATGTTGCCGCCATCGACTGCGATCAGAATGTTTTCATCCTGGCTAGGCATAGGCCTCGAGCCTGGCATATTTGACGATCGGTCCGACGACTGGGTCGACTTGTCGACAATAAACCATGGCATCATCTGGCAGTGCCGGGTCTGCCTGGTACAGTTCCGTGGTCGATGCGCGCACTACGTCGAGCGCGGGCTCGGCCTGGAAGGCTTCAAGCGCGGCAATTTCGGCGCCGCTGGCGCCACCGATGCGCCATGACTGTTCCAGCACACCGGAGCGCCATAATTCCTGGTCGTCGAAGCCTTGTGCGACGTCGTAATTGCAGCGCGATGCGAACATGCCTGGAAAGGCCGCCATGGCCGCCGCATGATAGGCCAGCGCCTGGGCTACGGCAGTGCGCGTACCGGCGTCCAGATCGAGGTCAAGCAGCGCATCGAAATCCCCGCGCACCACTGTCAGTTGCGAACCGCCATACACTTCGCAGCCGCGATTGTCATGCGTCGTGGTTTGCATGCCGCAATACGTGGCGCGCAGGGCGCCTACCTGCACTTGACCAACGCTGTGAGTGATCGCCCGGTTCAGGTTGCGCTCGATTACCACGCCGCTGTTCAGCCAGGCTGCAGCATCGATCGCGGCCAAAGCAATCTCAAGCGAGGCGGCATCGCGGATCATCACCTGGTCGCAGCCGCCCCTGCCGCTGGCTTTTTTCATGCGCACCGCGCCTTGCGCGAGCAGGCATGCCGCCGCCCGCCGGGCATCGTCAGGGGCGAATGCCGAATAGCCCGGCAATACCACCTCCGCAACTTGCTCGCCGAATGCATGCGACCAGCCTGCCGGAGCTTGCGCATCGGCGGCAAACAGCGGATGCGTGATCACTTTGGTGGCGACGAAAGGGTGGGGCACGACGCCGCCGAACAGACGCAGCTTGTCGCAAATGCCGAGCGAGCGCGCCAGTTCCAGGCTTGCCAGGGTATCGTTCGGGACGAAATAGAGCGGCGCCGTGTAATCATGGGAAGAATCGAATTCGCCGCCGAATTCGTACGCCATGAGCGCAGCCAGCTTGCGAGCCAGAGCTTGCTGGCTCATGCCTTCGTGGCTGGCTAGAGCGGTCTGGGGCTGGCACGCATAAATCACCAGAATGCCCGCCGCTGCCGATTTCGGTGAAGTCGACTGCGTCGCTGCGAGCTGGCGATTCACGTAGTGACCTTTGCGTGCGTGCCGCCTAGCGTCCAGGGGGCGGCGAGTTGATGACGTAGGCGGGCCGGCAAGTGGCGCGCCGGTCTCCCAGCAAATGACGCAATTCGCGGATGCTGAGGCCGCTGGTTTCCTGCATCCATAACAGCATCGAGGCGCCGACTGGCAGGTTGCCGTGCCGGATGGACTGGATCACGTGGCTTGCCACATGCAGGCGGCGCGACAGCGCGCCATCATTATCGAGCTGCAGATGATGCAGCAGGGCGTCGAGCAAGCGGGCGGGATTGTAGGGAGCGTAGGGGGTAGTTTTTCCTATAGTCATTGCTTTGTCATTCCATTCAAGCGGATGCAACTCCTCATTGAGCTTGCCTCTTGCCTGAAGTTCCACCCTGCCGAAGTCATGACGGGCGATCGCGCTGCCAGTCATCCTGCCAGCGGCGCAGCCGAGCGATCAGCCTGTCGATCCAGCCGAACAGGATGTCCACCTGTGTTTCGGTGTCATCCACGGTCTGCCGGAACCTGCTGCGCTCGACGGTGTGTTCCTCTCCGCAGGCGGGACAGATAAGCCTGGCGTCCGAATACAGCCGGCCCAGCGTTTCC
This sequence comes from Oxalobacteraceae bacterium, assembly GCA_003537575.1. GTDB lineage: Bacteria > Pseudomonadota > Gammaproteobacteria > Burkholderiales > Burkholderiaceae_D > Paucimonas. Next base: position 201,061 of record DPRS01000025.1, on the reverse strand, counting down.
TTGTGTTGAGCGTGGCAATGCTCGCAGCGCGTGGCGATGATGGTCTCGGGCTTGAAGTAACGCGGTGGCATGAGCCTGTCTCCGGACTGCTGGCAGATTTAAAAATTCTACAAAAATTGCCAGTTTTGCTGTCCTATTTTCGTCAAGAGAAGCATTGCGGTAACGGTGTTGTTGTCAACGGAATATTAATGTCCGGCAGCATTCTTGCAGATCGGTTGGATACCTCTCGTGTGCCATGGCGCCAGGGGCAACAATAATGTGGGAGCAGAAGAATATTTAATTGGTCGGCAAGATGTTGACATGGGGAAGCCGGCGCACGCATTCCAGTTCATTGCCTTCGGGGTCTTTTTCCGCCAGCGCATGCACCCAGCCCAATACTTCGTCGGCGCTGACGACGCCGCTGATGAGGCTGGTGCGCAAGCGATGATAGGCTTCAAGGATGAGCGGGTCGGGCTCGATGTCGGGGTGGTCCTGCGTTGATAGTGCAATCAGGCTTTCGATATTGGCCAGTTCATTGATCAGGATTTCACGCAATGCGCTTACGCCCGAAACGGCATCGTCTGTATGCCGGACACGCATCTTTTCCATGGGTTTGCCTCTTTATATGCTGGCTTTTGATGAATCGCCGCTTTCCAGCGACTGCCGCATGAAAACAAGCAAAGCATGTGCCCGTAAAAAGCGGCAAAGGATAGGGCGGTGGAGATTGTCACCGAGTAGTGATGAGCGAAACTGGCAGGCAAGCATCTTGCCGGACGTTATGCCCTTATCCTATTCCCGTCCTTCTTCTTTGGCCTTCTCCTCTTGCATCAGGAGAGGGCATGCGGCAATCCCGCTCAGTGCGACTGAACTTCCCGCTTGCGTGGCTGAAGAACGGCATGGCAAACAAGGCTGTAGGCGATCAGGAGCAATCCGAAGCTTGAAATGGCGGTAACGACTGCTTCCCGCACGATATCGTTCAAGACTGCCGGAGCATAAGAAAAAGCCCAGGCATGCGCCGCCCGCGCGCCACCGATCAGCGGCGGCGCAATCAGCAACATGCCGACGATGGCATGGCGGGTGCGGCGACCCAGGATGACGGGCGACGGTTGCGGCGGCAGCGGCGCGCGGCGCAGCCATTGCCTGCTCCAGTACCACAGCAGCAGAACGCCACCAACCGTGCTGGCATGCTGCAGCAGTTTGTAGGGATAGACGTGGTAGCTCCCGACTGAGAAAAGGTGAGAGCTCAGGTAAGGCAGGATATCGACGGTGACGAAGCTGTAATGAGTCAGCGCATCCCAGGCGAGATGCGTCAGTATGCCGAGCAAAAGGGACAGCACGACCGCCGCGCCGGAGGCGAGTGGCAAGACCGGTCCAGCTTGTGGCGGCGCCAGGCGGGCTGCCATACCTTGCGGCAACAATGCGCACAAGGGTATTTTTAATAGCAGGTGAAATGCCAGATACAAAACCATGCCCACCGGCAAGCTGAACCAGAACATGCCGGCCAGGCTGTGGCTGTCGGCGCGTTCGACATCGAAGGGAAGAAAATTCTGGAAATCCGGCGCCATGCTGCCTATCACCAGCGCCGACAGAATGGTGCGGTGGCGCAGGACGCGCTGCACGGGAATGACGGCGGCTGGATGGGCGAAGGTGAATGGCATGAATGAGGTGGGCCGGTGCAGGCGGCAACCCGGAAGCTCGTGCAAAAACACCATTATCCTTGAAAACCCGAAATGGCCGGTATGGCCAGGCAAATTGCAGCGGAGCGGTGTGCCTGAGGAGTTTCTTGCTCAATTGGGAAACTTGTCCCTATACTTGCGGGCCGCGTATGCATTGCTTTTAATCAGTTTTAGAAGACATCCGGCAGTTTTCCGCATTTTGAGTGGCGTTTTCATGGCAAAAATTCAATCCCGCAAGCCTATCGAGATCAAGATTTCCACCGTGGTGGCAGTCTCGGTCATTCTGCATGAAACCGAATTGTCCTTGCTGAACCAGGCGATGCAGGATATGACGGGCGGCGCCTCCGATTATTTCGACGATGAATTTGCCGTCATCGATATTGGCGCCATCGACGCGGCCGACAAGCGCATCGACTGGCCGGCGTTGGTGGTCATGTTGAAATCGTACCGCCTGAACCCGGTGGCGGTGCGCAATGCCCCGCCTGAACTGACCGAAGATATTCTCGCCGCCGGCCTGAGTCTGGATGTGCTGGCGCAGGCGCCGCAGGCAGCTGAGGAGGCCGCGCCGCTGGCGCCACAGTCGGCCGCTCCGGCAGAGGTCGCGCCGCCAAGTCCGGCACCGACTCCGGCGGTGGCAGTGGCGCCTGCGGCACCGATAGCGCCGGCTGTACCTGCCGCCGTTCAGGCCATGTTCGTCGACACTCCGGTACGTGCCGGTCAGCGCGTCTATGCGCGTGGCGCCGACCTGGTGGTGACGGCTATCGTCAATGCTGGCGCCGAGCTGATCGCCGACGGTAGCATCCATGTCTATGCGCCGCTGCGCGGGCGCGCGCTGGCCGGCGCTTCCGGCAATACGTCGGCGCGCATTTTTGCGCTGAACATGGAAGCCGAACTGGTGTCGATCGCCGGCATTTACAGCACCTTCGAGAACGGTTTCGCCGCCAATGTCTCGCACCATCCGGTGCAGGTAAGGTTAAATGGCGACAGAATCGAGCTGATGCCGGTCAATCCGAACTGAATCCGAATTAAAATTCCAAATTGCATTTAATTAGTTGAGGACAGAGTACCGCTATCACCTTAATCGGTTTGGGACAGAGTACCGCTTCGCTTAACTCTGTCCTCAATCACAAGGATTCTGTCCCGCAATGAATAAGTCGCTGTCCCCCAATTCTATGGACGCTGTCCCGCAAATTTAAAAAAGGAGCTTTTTGTGGCAAAGATCATCGTGGTGACATCGGGTAAAGGGGGCGTCGGCAAGACGACCTCGAGCGCCAGCTTTTCTTCCGGCCTCGCCCTGCGCGGTCACAAGACTGCCGTGCTGGACTTCGACGTCGGTCTGCGCAACCTCGACCTGATCATGGGTTGCGAGCGCCGGGTGGTCTATGACCTTGTCAATGTCATCAACAATGAGGCCAATCTTACCCAGGCGCTGATCAAGGACAAGCACTGCGACAACCTGTTCGTGCTACCGGCCTCCCAGACCCGTGACAAGGATGCCCTGACCGAGGAAGGCGTCGAACGTGTCCTGAACGACCTGATCGGCATGGGTTTCGAATACATTATCTGCGATTCTCCCGCCGGCATCGAGCGCGGCGCCGTGATGGCCCTGACCTTCGCCGACGAGGCGATCGTGGTGACCAATCCGGAAGTGTCTTCGGTGCGCGACTCCGACCGCATCCTCGGCATCATCCAGGCGAAGTCGCGCCGCGCCCAGAGCGGCGGCGAACCGGTCAAGGAGCACCTGCTGATCACCCGTTACGTGCCCAAGCGCGTCGATGCGGGCGAAATGCTGTCGTATGCCGACGTCCAGGAAATCCTGCGCATCCCGCTGCTGGGCATCATCCCCGAATCGGAATCGGTGCTGCACGCCTCCAACCAGGGCAATCCGGCGATCCACATGGCCGGCAGCGATGTGGCGCAGGCCTATCAGGACGTGGTGGCGCGTTTCCTCGGCGAAGACGTGCCGCTGCGCTTCACCGATTACGAAAAACCGGGCCTGTTCAAGCGCATTTTCGGAGGTAAGTGACATGGCGCTCCTTTCCTTTCTGTTCGAAAGCAAGCCGAAATCGGCGGTCGCCGCCAAGGAACGCCTGCAAATCATCATTGCGCATGAGCGCAGTGATCGCAACGGGCCGGATTTCCTGCCCGCGCTGCGGCAGGAATTGATCGCGGTGATTTCCAAATACACCAGGGTCAGCCAGGACGACATCAAGATTTCACTGGACCGTCAGGGCAATCTGGAAGTGCTGGATGTGAACGTGGTGTTGCCGGACGCGGTGTCGGCCAAGTAAATTCGCAGTAAATCCTGCGTGGGTCGGGCGGCGCGGCGGCAGATGCGCCCGCCCGGCGCCATCAAAGCAGCGGCGCGGCCAGCGCCAGCGCGTGTTCCAGAAGCTTTTCCGAGAGCGGCCGCGACAGCCACTGTTCCAGCGTGATGCGGCGGGATTGCTGCAGATCCTGCTGAAAAATGGCGATCTGGCTGCGTGCGAAGACTTCATCGTAGACATTCAGGTTGGCTTCGTCGTTCAGCCGGAACGAGCGGTTGTCGAAATTGGTCGAACCGACCGATACCAGCAATTCATCCACAATCAACACCTTGCAGTGGTACATGGTCGGCTGATACTCGAAGATTTCCACTCCTGCCCGCAACAGATCTCCCCATTGCCCGCGCGAAGCCCGGCGCATCGTTACGATATCGATGTATTTGCCGGGCAAGATGATCTGCACCGCGACGCCTCGCCGGGTTGCATCGACCAGCGCCTGCAGCGTCAATTCATCCGGCACGAAATACGAGCTCGAAAGATGGAGCGTTTTTTGGGCGGCGGTAATCGCCAGCAGGTACATCAATTCGGTGCTTTCGCTGCCGCCGGAGGGGGAGCTGGAAAACATTTGCGCCGGACTGTCGCCGGCCGGCTGCAGCGGCGGGAAATAGTCGGCTCCGTGCAGAACCTTGCCGGTGGTTTGCATCCAGTTGTCCATCACCACCGCCTGCATTTGCGCCACCACCGGACCCTCGACGCGGAAGTGCGAGTCGCGCCAGTGGTCGGCATCCTGCGCATCGCCGCTCCACCTGTCGGCAATGCCGACGCCGCCGGTAAAGCCAATCTTTCCATCGATGACCAGCAGCTTGCGGTGCGTGCGGTTGTTGAAGCGGCCGACGTTATACCAGCGCAGCGGACGGTATTTGAAGACTTGCACGCCGGCTTCGCGCATGGCTTCGATTTGCGTATCCTCCATCTTGCTGCTGCCGACCCAGTCCAGCAGGACGTGCACCCGGACGCCGGCACGGGCGCGCTCGGACAGCGCTTCGACGAACTGCCGGCCGACGTCGCCGGACCAGTAAATGAAGGTTTCGAAAGTGACGGTGCGTTGAGCCGAGTGTATCGCCTCCAGCATGGCAGGGAAAATCCGGTCGCCGTTGACGAGCGCCTCGACGCGGTTGCCGCGGACGATGGTCGGCCCCAGCATCACGCCCATGGTACGCGCGAACTGCGCATCATGGACCGTGTACAAATGGGGAATATCGCGCTGCACTTTCTTTTCGCCCAACGTAAAGTTGGTCACGAAGAGCACGACGATCAGTGTGCCTAGTATGCTGGCGATAATGACGAACATGTTGCTCCCGGCGGAATGCAACTTTCAGGCCATGATGGGATATTGTTGAATGATGCTCTCAACGATAAACCGCAGCAAGAACGACAACGTTAGCATGTATCAATTTTACTGATACGGCAAAGTTAAATTGCGGTAGAGGGGTGCGCTCAGCGGAAAGATTGGCTTGCAGGCAAGCGCGTCTGCCGGCAGCGCTGTACAATCCTGCCTGAAGCAAGCCAGACAGCCGCTGGCCGGTAGCGTTCGCGTTGCCGGCGGGAGGAAGGTCCGGACTCCACAGAGCAGGGTGACGGTTAACGACCGTCCGCCGAAAGCCGCAAGGTATAAGGCGAGGAATAGGGCCACAGAGACGAGCGTATTAAGTTACGGTGAAACGCGGTAACCTCCACCTGGAGCAATCTCAAATAGGCACGCGTTGATGCTGCTCGCGGAGCGTGCGGGTAGAGAGCTTGAGCCGGGGAGTAATCCTCGGCCTAGAGGAATGGCTGTCATAGCCGACGGGGCAACTCGGCGGCCGTAACAGAATCCGGCCTATCGGCTTGCTTCATTTTTCTCTTCATCACATGCGCGCTTTCTTGTGCGCGACATTGTTTCTGTAAATTCGCACATCGAGTGGAATTTCATTCTGCGTGATTGCGGGCGATTTTTTCTCCCTTTTTATTTCCTTCTGGTAACGCTTATGTATTAAGCGGACTGGCCGTTCGGCCAGAATCTTGATTTTCTCCAATCTTTAGCGTGGAAAACAGCGTTGTAGCAATGAAAAATTGCTTCAACGCGTTAATTGTCATCGTTACAATCAGTGCCGCCATTAAATATAAAAAGAAATTGGCTGCCTGCTGCGACCGCCAAAGTCGCGGCTTTCAACAGCTCTTGACGAGCTTCATCAACCAAGGAAAGACATGACACGCTGGAGACATTGGAACCGCCTTTCATTACTATTGCCTGCCGTACTCGCCTTGACGGGCGTGCAATCGGCGCATGCACAGCCGGTAACACCGGTGACTTTGCCGACCTCGGGCTTGCCGCTGGATCAGGTGCACACAGCCCCTGGCCAATTGGTAAAAAATTATTTGCAGCAAAAAGTCCGGCAGGATGGCAGTGTGCGTTTGATCGTGACGCTGCGCACACCGGCGCAGCCCGAGCATCAATTGAAAACGGCGCAAATCCAGTCGCAGCGCAAAAATCTGATTGCCGCGCAAGACGCTTTTCTGAAGCGCATTACCAAGCTGGGCGGCGTCGCGCACAAGCGTTTCGATACGTTGCCCTATGTGGTGATCAATGCTGACAGTTCGGCGCTTGCCCATCTTCTCGCCCATGCAACGGATGTTGCAAGCATTCAGGAAGACGCGCTGCTGCAGCAGAGTCTGGCGGAAAGCGTGCCCTTGATCGGCAGCGACAAAGCCTGGACTGCCGGCGCAACCGGCACGGGCCAGACGGTCGCTATCATCGACACCGGCGTCGATTCCACACACCCTTTCCTGGCCGGGAAAGTGGTGGCAGAAGCCTGTTATTCGACCAATAGCTACTACAGTTCCAAGTCGCTTTGCACGAATGGCGCCAGTTCACAGACCGGCGCCGGCGCCGCGAAAAACTGCTCCCTGTCCGGATGCGAGCATGGTACGCACGTTGCCGGTATTGCTGCCGGGTTGGGATCGAGCTTTTCCGGCGTGGCGAAGAATACCAACATCATGGCGGTGCAAGTATTTTCATCGCGCTATAGCGGTGGCATCTCTGCCTACACGTCTGACATCATCAAAGCCTTGGAATACGTGTATAGCCAGCGTGCGAACTATGCCATTGCCGCTGTCAACATGAGTCTGGGCGGCGGTGCTTACACCAGCAACTGCGACACGGATGCGATGAAGAAGCCCATCGACAATCTGCGCGCTGCCGGCATTGCCACCATCGTCGCATCGGGGAATGAGAGCAAAACCAATTCCCTCTCGTCCCCGGCGTGCATTTCAACGGCAATCAGCGTCGGCGCCACCACCAAGTCGGATGCGGTCGCATCGTATTCCAACAGCACCAGCTTTTTGACCCTGCTGGCTACGGGTTCGGCGATCAGCTCTGCCGTGCCGGGTGGCGGCTATGCCAGCTTCAATGGCACCTCGATGGCGACACCGCATGTCACGGGCGCCTGGGCCGTGCTGCGTTCCCAAAAGCCGACCGCTACCATCGCCGAGATTACGGAGGCATTGAAGTCGACCGGAAAGATGATCACGGACAGCCGCAATGGCATCGCCAAGCCGCGCATTCAAGTGGATACCGCGCTGAACAAGATCGCCGGCACAGCGCCCACCCCCACACCGACACCGCCCCCCCCAGAGGGCGCTTGCTACAACAGCAGCAACTACAGTCATGTCATCAACGGCCGTGCGCATAACAGCGGTAGTTACGCGTATGCCAACGGGTCGAACCAGAACATGGGCTTGTACAATATGTTCTACATGACCAAGCTGCGTCAGACCGGTGCCAATTACTACGTTATCGACAAGACTTGTCCCTGATGGGGAATGCCCGGTACCCCGTTGAACGGAGTTGACCGGGATGGCCTTTCCAGCGCACAGGCACCGAATCGGTCCTGTGCGTTTTTCTTTTGAAGCCTTCTGGCGGGGGTTGTCACACGTAGCACTCCAGTCGGACAGCCAGAGTTATAAATTTCCAGTGGGAACCTGTTTCCTGTCATCCAGTCATAGTTCCGCCTATTCCTCCCCTGCGAAAGCGCGCAGAGCTTGCTTTTCCGAGGTTTGGGCCTTTATTTTTTTGAATTATTTCCCTTTGGAATTTCATAAAAATCGCTTGTTGCAAAGATAAACACATGTGTTTATCTAAGACCCTACTTTCATAGTTTTCGGTAAGTGCTTCATTTTGCAAGGAAATACCTTGCTGTGGTGCATCAAGGAAGTGCGCTAAGTGGTTGACTGCAAAGAAAAAAATATCAATTTGGTCGCTGGATATTACTTGACCGCAAAAAGGGCATCCTCTAAAGTGGGTGGAAGTGTCAAAAAGTGTATTTTTGTGGGGGGAATTTCACCGCACTGGTATCCCAAAAATACAAATCAGTCATGCCAGACTAGCAAAAAGTGAGGGTTTCCTAGTGTTCCAGGGTGCGTCAGCCTTGAATCTCGATGCCAAGGGCCGGATGTCGATTCCGTCCCGGCATCGTGACGCCCTGACGGTACAGTGCGAAGGCCGCATCACCCTGACCAAGCACCCGCATGGCTGTCTGCTGCTGTTTCCGCGCCCCGTCTGGGAGCAACACCGTGAACAAATTGCCGCCTGGCCGATGTCGGCACGGGCCTGGCAACGTATCTTTTTGGGCAATGCCTCGGATGTGGAGATGGACTCCGCCGGGCGCATTCTGATCGCCCCCGAATTGCGTAGTGCCGTCGGCTTGACGCGTGACGTCATGCTGCTGGGTATGGGCAGTCATTTTGAAATCTGGGATGCGGCCAAGCTGGCCGAGAGCGAAGCCGAAGCGGTCGCCAAAGGCATGCCGGACGTGTTGAACGATTTTTCCTTCTAGCCCGCGATGAATTCTGATCAGCCGGTGCCAGGGTTGCAGCACCGTACGGTGCTGTTGGAAGAAGCGGTCGATGCGCTGGAGATCGCCGGCATGCGCGCGGGCGGCTGGTATGTCGATGGCACTTTCGGGCGCGGCGGCCATAGCCGCTTGATCCTGGAGCGGCTGGATGCGAACGGCCATTTGCTGGCGTTCGACAAGGATGTGCAGGCGATCGCGGCGGCGCAAGCCATCGCCGATCCGCGCTTTGCGATCGTGCACGGCAGTTTTGCCGGAATGTGCGAAGCGCTGGCGCAGCGTGATGTTTTGCAGGTGCAAGGGGTGTTGCTGGACCTGGGTATCTCCTCGCCGCAAGTCGATGATGCGGCGCGGGGTTTCAGTTTTCGGGGCGACGGCCCGCTCGACATGCGCATGGATACCACGCGTGGCATGTCGGCGGCGGAATGGCTGGCGGTCGAAGACGAGCGAACTATCGAGAAAGTGATACGTGATTATGGGGAAGAACGGTATGCTTTTCAGATTGCAAAGGCGATTACTGCTCGCCGGGCAATCGAACCAATTTCAGGCACACGACAGCTTGCCGAGATCGTGGCACACGCCGTCAAAACCCGCGAGAAGGGCAAGGATCCGGCAACTCGCACCTTTCAGGCTATCCGGATTTTCATCAATAAAGAGCTTGAAGAACTCGAAATAGGACTGGAACAGGCGTTCCGGCTTCTGGCGCCGGGGGGGAGAATGGCTGTGATCAGCTTTCATTCACTGGAAGATCGTATCGTCAAGCAGTTCATGGCCGGCAAGGCCAGACTGCCGCAGCCTGACCGCCGCCTGCCGATTCGTGCCGTTGACCTGCCCCAACCGCAATTCAAGCTCCTCGGTAAAGCCAAACCATCGGCGGCCGAAATCGCTGCCAATCCGCGCGCGCGTTCGGCTGTGCTGCGCGTGGCCGAGCGTTTGCCTGCGCATTCTTCCCATGGTGGAGGCCGTGCATGAGCGGGCGCCTGAACCTGGCGCTGACCGCCTTGCTGGTCGTCTGCGCCCTGTTGCTGGTGAATGCGCAGTACAAGGCGCGCCAGCTGTTCATCGAGCTTGAGCGCGCTCAGGCGGCGGCGCGGCAGCTCGACATCGAATGGGCGCAGCTGCAGCTGGACCAGTCGACGCTCGGCAAGCACGCCCGCATCGAAGCCAATGCCCGGCGTGACCTGGGCATGGTGGCGCTGACGCCGGCGCGCGCTCAATATCTGACGGCGGGGGCGCGATGACGCGGCCCGCGTTGCGTTCCGGGAGCAGCTCCCGGGTGGCGGCTTCCAGGGGCTTGCCCTTTTCCGCCAGCCCGGTGCTGGCGGTGAAGCTGCCGTCCTGGCGCTCGCGCCTGGTGCTGTTTCTGCTGTTTGCGGCGTTCGTCGCCCTGGCCGGCCGGGCGCTGTGGCTACAGGGGATTTCCAACGAATTCTTGCAAAAGCAGGGCGCCGTCCGCTACGCCCGTACCCTCGAATTGCCCGCCACGCGCGGCAAGATCACCGACCGCAACGGCCAGGTGCTGGCATCGTCGCTGCCGGTCAAGGCGATCTGGGCGATCCCCGAAGATGTCGCCGAGGCGCCGAAGGACAAGCTGCGCGAATTGGCTCGCCTGCTGGAGATGAGCGAGCGCGACCTGAAGGCCAAGCTCGATTCCGATCGGACTTTCGTCTATCTCAAGCGCCAGGTCGAGCAGGATATCGCCGACAAGATCGTCAAGCTGGGCATTGCCGGCATCTATACGCGCAAGGAATACAAGCGCTTCTATCCGCAGGGCGAAGTCATGGCGCATATCGTCGGCTTCACCAATGTCGAGGATGTCGGCCAGGAAGGCATCGAGCTGGCGGCGCAGAAAAGCCTGGCCGGAGCTACTGGCAGCCGGCGCGTCATCAAGGACCGGCTCGGCCGCATCGTCGAGGATATCGAGGCAATTCGCGAGCCGCATGACGGCAAGGACCTGGCGCTGTCGGTCGACAGCAAGATCCAGTACATCGCCTTCACCCAGCTGAAGGAAGCGGTGGAAAAGCACAATGCCAAGGCGGGCGGCGTGGTGGTGCTGGACGTGAAAACCGGCGAGGTGCTGGCGCTGGCCAATCTGCCGACCTATAACCCGAACCAGCGCTCCGGCCTGACCGGGGCGCAGCTGCGCAACCGCGTGCTGACCGATACCTTCGAGCCGGGCTCGGCCATGAAAGCCTTTACCGTGGCGCTGGCGCTCGAGCGCGGCATGGTCAAGCCAACGACGCAGATTCAGACCGCGCCCGGCCGCATGACCATTGGCACTGCCAGCATCGGCGACGCTCATCCGCACGGCATCCTCTCCGTGGCGGAAGTGATCCAGAAATCGTCCAACGTCGGCACCGCCAAGCTGGCGCTGCAGATGCAGCCTCAGGATATGTGGGAAATGTTCACCACCCTCGGTTTCGGACAGCAGCCGCGCTTCGGCTTTCCCGGTGCGGTGGCCGGCCGGGTGCGGCCGTACAAATCCTGGCGACCGATCGAGCAGGCGACCATGAGCTACGGTCACGGCATGTCGGTGTCGCTGCTGCAGCTGGCGCGTTCCTACCTGGTGTTCGCCCGCGACGGCGATCTGATTCCGCTGTCGTTCCAGAAAATCGCCGATGCGCCGGCCAGCCACCGCGTGTTCAGTGAAAAAGCCGCGCGTGAAATGCGCGCCATGCTGGAGTCGGTGACCCAGCCCGGCGGCACTGCAACGCAGGCGCAGGTGCCCGGCTATCGCGTGGCCGGCAAGACCGGCACCGCGCTCAAGCTGGCGGGCGGCCGCTATGTCAAGAAATACATCGCCTCCTTCGTCGGCTTCGCGCCGGTGTCGGATCCGCGCATCGTCATCGCCGTGATGGTCGACGAGCCGTCGGCCAAAACCTACTATGGCGGCACTGTTGCCGCGCCGGTTTTCGCGGCAGTGGCGGCGAATGCGCTGCGGGCGTTGAATGTGTCGCCGGATTCCACGGTCACCGACATCATCGTTCCGCAAGAGCCGGTCATGGAGAGCCTGTGATGAACGCAATGACGACGCCGATAATGCATCTCGAAGAAGTCGTGGCATGGCTGCGCGCGACCGCGCCGGCCGCAAGGCTTGCCGCCGATTCGCGCGCGATTGCCGCGGGCGACGTGTTTTTCGCCTATCCCGGCGAGGCTGCGGACGGGCGCCGCTTCATCGGCCAGGCCATCGCCGCCGGCGCCGCCGCGGTGGTGTGCGAGGCCGAGGGCTTTGCCTGGAACGATGGCTGGCAAGCGCCGCATCTGGCCGTCGCCGGCCTGAAAAACCTGGCGGGTGAAATCGCCAACGGATTCTACGGCCAGCCCGAGCGCGACATGTTCGTGGCCGCGGTCACTGGCACCAATGGCAAGACTTCCTGCACCCAATGGCTGGGCGCCGCGCTGTCTCGCCTGGGCGCTCCCACCGGCGTGATCGGCACCCTCGGCACCGGCATCTACCGGCGCGGCGCGATGCCCGAGTTCGTCGTCACCGGCAATACCACGCCGGATGCCCTGATTCTGCAATCCTGCCTGAGCGACATGCGCGCGGAGGGCGCGGAGGCGCTGGCGATCGAAGCATCCTCGATCGGCCTGCTGCAGCGGCGCATGGCCGGCATGCGCGTGGATGTCGCGGTGTTCACCAATCTGACGCGCGACCATCTCGATTACCACGGCGACATGGCTGCCTACGAGGCGTCCAAGGCCATGCTGTTCGACTGGCCGGGTTTGCGGCATGCGGTGCTGAACCTGGACGATGAGGCCGGCTTGCGCCTGGTGCGGCATATGCGGGAACGGGGTTCGACGGCGGCCATCATCGGTTACAGCCTGGAAGGCAAGACTGCGGAAGGCGTCGCCGTGCTGCAGGCAAGCGATATTCGCACCAGCCATGCGGGGACCGTGTTTTCCCTGGATTCGCCGTTCGGCTCCGCCCTGGTCAGGACGCAACTGGTGGGGCATTTCAATGTCAGCAATGTGCTGGCGATTGTCGGCACGCTGCTGGCCAAGGGAGTGGATTGGCGCACGGCGATTGCCACGGTGGAGGCGCTCAGCGCGGTGCCGGGCCGCATGCAGCAGCTCGGCGGCCAGGATGCGCCGCTGGTGGTGATCGATTACGCCCACACTCCCGATGCGCTGGAAAAGACGCTGGCGGCGCTGCGGCCGATCGCGCAGGAAAGGCAAGGCAAGTTGTGGTGCGTGTTCGGTTGCGGCGGCGACCGCGATCTGGGCAAGCGCCCGCAAATGGGCAAGATGTCCATGCTGGCCGACTATGTGGTCGTCACCAGCGACAATCCGCGCAGCGAAGAGCCGGCGGAAATCATTGCGCAAATCATGCAAGGAATCGAAGGTTTGGAAAACAGGCAGCACGCGCCGCAGGCGATCGAGGATCGCGCCGGCGCCATCCTGTGGGCGGTCAAGCACGCAGAGAAAAATGACGTGATCCTCCTGGCCGGCAAGGGCCACGAGACCACGCAGGAAATCAAGGGCAGGAAACTGCCTTTCCTCGATGCGGACCATGCCGCGCTGGCGCTGGCCACGCGTGCGATGCAAGGAGCGGGAGCATGATGCGCGCGACTTTGACACAGCTGTTGCCGCATCTGGCGGGCGCCAGGCTGACGCAGGATGTCGCCTTTACCGGCGTCTCGACCGATAGCCGCAGCGCCACCGCCGGCAACCTGTTCGTGGCGCTCAAGGGCGAGCGTTTCGATGCCCATGATTACCTCGAGCAGGTCGCCGCGCAGGGCGCGTCGGCCGTGGTGGTGGAAAGCGTGCCGGCCAGCTTCGCGCTGCCGGCGCTGGTGGTGCCGGATACGCGGCTGGCGTTGGGCGAAATCGCCGCCTGGTGGCGGCAGCAGTTCGCCTTGCCGGTGATCGGCGTCACCGGCAGCAATGGCAAGACCACGGTCAAGGAAATGATCGCGTCCATCCTGGCTGCGGTCCATGGCGCGGAAAATGTCCTGGCTACGCGCGGCAACCTGAACAACGATATCGGCGTGCCGCTGACGGTGTTTCGCCTGGATGGCGGTTGCCGCGCCGCGGTGATCGAATTGGGCATGAACCATCCCGGCGAAATCGCCGTCTTGTCGGCGATCGCGCAGCCGGCGGTTGGCCTGGTCAACAATGCGCAGCGCGAGCACCAGGAATTCATGGCAAGCGTGGCGGCGGTGGCCGAAGAAAATGGCGCGGTGATCCGCGGCTTGCCGGCCGACGGCGTCGCGGTGTTTCCGGCGGATGATCCGTTCACTTCGCTGTGGCGCGGCTATGCCGGCGGCCGCCGCGTGCTGGGTTTCGGCTTCAATCCGGAGGCCGAGGTGCGCGGCAGCTATGTGGCGAACGTTTTCGGCAGCGACATCACGATCACGGCGGGAAAACAGCAATTCAGCGTCAAGCTGGCGGCGGCCGGCGAGCATAATGTGCGCAATGCCCTGGCGGCAGCGGCTTGCGCCCTGGCGATCGGCATCGATGCCGATGGCATCAGGCGCGGGCTGGAGGCATTTGCCCCGGTCAAGGGCCGGCTGCAAAGGAAAGCCGCCGCCAACGGCGCGCTGGTGATCGACGACACCTACAACGCCAACCCGGATTCGGTGCGCGCCGCTATCGACGTGCTGGCGCAGGCAGCAGCGCCGCGCGTGCTGGTGCTGGGGGATATGGGCGAAGTCGGCGACCAGGGGCCGCAGTTTCACCAGGAAGTAGGCGCCTATGCCGCCGCGCGCGGCGTCGATCGCATGCTGACCCTGGGCGAACTGGCACGGCATGCGAGCGCCGCCTTCGGCCCGAAAGCCACGCACTTCGATGACATGCAGGAATTGACGGCGGCCGCGCAAGCGGCGCTGGTGCCCGGCGCCACCGCGCTGGTCAAGGGATCGCGCTTCATGAAGATGGAGCGCGTGGTGGAAGATTTAATAATTGCGAGACAGAGTACTTAGGATTGGGGATAGCGTCTTTTTTATTGCGGGACTCTGTCCCAAACCGATCAAGGTGAGAGCGGTACTCTGTCCTCGACTGATTAGAAACTGGGACGGGTGAAGCGCAGCAGCACTCTCCCCAATAAACAAACTTGAAGATTACTAAGGAAGTTCATTAGCATGCTGCTCTGGTTAGCACAATATTTTCAACAAGACATCGGCACTTTGCGGGTGTTCAATTTCATCACTTTCCGCGCAGTGTTCGCCACGCTGACGGCGCTGCTGATCGGCCTGGTTGCCGGTCCGGCGGTGATTCGCATGCTGACGCGCCTGAAGGTCGGCCAGGCGGTGCGCACCAACGGCCCGCAGACCCACCTGATCAAGAGCGGCACGCCGACCATGGGCGGCGCCCTGATCCTGATCGCCATCGGCGTCTCGGTCTTGCTGTGGTCCGACTGGAGCAATCGCTTCATCTGGCCGGTGCTGATCGTCACCCTCGGCTTCGGCGCCATTGGCTGGGTCGATGATTACCGCAAGGTGGTCTACAAGGATCCGAACGGCATGCGTTCGAAGGAAAAGTATTTCTGGCAATCGCTGATCGGCATTGCCGCCGCAGTGTACCTGGCGTTTTCCGTGTCGGCGCCGAGCAATAGCGGCGTATGGGAATTGTTCATCGCCTGGGTCAAGTCCGGACTCAACATGGACTTGCCGCCCAAGGCCGACCTGATCGTACCGTTCTTTAAGACCATCAGCTATCCGCTCGGCGTGTGGGGCTTCATCGCGCTGACCTATTTCGTCATCGTCGGCACCAGCAACGCGGTCAACCTGACCGACGGCCTGGATGGACTGGCCATCATGCCGACCGTGATGGTCGGCAGCGCGCTCGGCCTGTTCGCCTACCTGACCGGCAGCGTCACCTATGCCAAGTATCTGCTGATTCCGTATATCCCGGGAGCGGGCGAACTGCTGATCTTCTGCGGCGCGATGGCCGGCGCCGGGCTGGCGTTCCTGTGGTTTAACGCCCATCCGGCGCAAGTGTTCATGGGCGACGTCGGCGCGCTGGCGTTGGGCGGCGCGCTGGGCACCATCGCGGTGATCGTGCGCCAGGAAATCGTCCTGTTCATCATGGGCGGAATCTTCGTGGTCGAAACCCTGTCGGTGATGGCGCAGGTGGCGTATTTCAAATTCACCAAGAAGCGTTACGGCGTCGGCCGCCGCATCCTGTTGATGGCGCCGCTGCATCACCACTATGAGCAGAAAGGCTGGAAAGAGACGCAGGTGGTAGTGCGTTTCTGGATCATCACCATGATGCTGGTGCTGTTTGGATTGTCTACCTTGAAGCTGCGCTAAGGGACCAAGAGAAGTGGATTACCAAGGTAAAAAAATTCTGGTGCTGGGGCTCGGCGAATCGGGCCTGGCGATGGCCCTGTGGCTGGCACGCTGCGGCGCCTCAGTGCGTGTCGCCGATACGCGCCCGGCGCCAGAGCGCCTGGCGGAACTGCGGGGAAAAATCCCGGCAGCAGAATTCGTCGCCGGTCCGTTCGTCGCCGGCCTGCTGGATGGTATCGACTTCGTGAGCTTGAGCCCGGGACTGGCACCGGGTCGCGAACTGGCCGAGATCGCACCGGCTGCGGCCGAGCGCGGTATTCCGCTGTGGGGCGAGATCGAATTGTTCGCACAGGCGCTGGCGGCGCTGAAAGCCGAGCGCGGTTACGCGCCGAAGGTGATCGCCATTACCGGCACCAACGGCAAGACTACAGTCACCAGCCTGACCGGTCTGCTGTGCCGGCGCGCCGGCCTGAGCGTGCAAGTCGCCGGCAACATCAGCCCGGCCGCGCTCGACGTGCTGCGGGAAGCGCTCGACGGCGACAGCCTGCCGCAGGCATGGGTGCTTGAATTGTCCAGCTTTCAGTTGCACAGCACTTTCAGCCTGCAGGCGGATGCCGCCACCGTGCTGAATGTCACGCAAGACCATCTGGACTGGCATGGCGACATGCAGGCTTACGCCGTCGACAAGGCGAAAATCTTCGGTACGGGCACGGTGCGCGTGCTCAACCGCGACGATCCGTGGGTGATGCGCATGTCTTCGCCGACAGGCGCGGAATGCAGCTTCGGCGCGGATGAGCCGGAACAGGCCAACAGCTTTGGCCTGATCGAGGAAAACGGCATGCAATGGCTGGCGATGGCGGAAGCCGCGGAAGAGGAGCAGAAAAAGCGCCGAAAAAAGGGCAGTGAGGAAGCGCTGCCAGTGGCGCTCAAGCGCCTGATGCCGGCCGATGCGCTGAAGATACGTGGCCGCCACAATGCCATGAATGCGCTGGCTGCGCTGGCGCTGTGCCGCGCCATCGAGCTGCCGCTGGCGGCGCTCCTGCACGGCTTGCGCGAATACGCCGGCGAGCCGCACCGGGTCGAGCCGGTGGGCTGCATCGGCGGCGTCGATTATTACGACGACAGCAAGGGCACGAATATCGGCGCCACCGTGGCGGCCTTGAACGGCCTCGGTTCCGATATGGCCGGCTCCGGCCGCAGGCTGGTGCTGATCGCCGGCGGCGATGGCAAAGGCCAGGATTTCGCGCCGCTGGCCGAGCCGGTCGGACGCTATGTGCGCGCGGTGCTGTTGATCGGCAAGGATGCCGGCGCCATCCGCGCCGCGCTGGCGGAGAGTGGAGTGGAACTGGTCGATTGCGCCAGCCTGCCGGAAGCCGCGCAGCGCGCTGCCGAACTGGCGCAGCCGGGCGACGCCGTCCTGCTGTCGCCGGCCTGCGCCAGCCTGGACATGTTCAGGAATTATGCACACCGGGCGGAAGTGTTCATCGATGCGGTGCGCGACATCGCGGCCGCGCGCGGCGAGGTGCTCGCATGAAGTTCGCCCTGCCATCCTTTGCCGGCGCATCCGCCAAACCGGTTCCCGGCATGGTGCAGCGTTCGCGCATGATGGAGTACGACCAGCCGCTGGTCTGGGTGGTCCTGCTGCTGATGCTGTTCGGCATGGTGATGGTGTATTCGGCGTCGATCTCGCTGCCGGATTCAAGGAAGTACGCGAACTATCAGAACTACCATTTCCTGCTGCGGCAGGCGGTTTTCGTCGGCGTGGCCTTGATTGCCGGATTGTTCGCTTTCCGGGTGCGCATCGAGACTTGGCAGAAACTGGCGCCCTATCTTTTTGTCGGCGTGCTGATCCTGCTGGTCATGGTGCTGGTGCCGGGGTTGGGCAAGGGCGTCAACGGCGCCAAGCGCTGGCTGTCGCTCAAGGTTTTCAACATCCAGCCTTCCGAGATGATGAAGCTGGTGATCGTGCTGTACGCGGCGGACTACACGGTGCGCAAGCAGGAATACATGCACAAGCTGACCAAGGGCTTCCTGCCGATGATGGCGGCNNTTTTTGGGCGGCATCAACGGCATCTGGTTCGGCGGCATCGCCGCCACCCTGGTCGGCATGTTCACCATGGTGATCTTGCTGTCACCGTGGCGGCGCGAACGGATTTTCGCCTACCTCAACCCGTGGGAAGAGGAGAACGCCCTGGGCAAGGCTTATCAGTTGTCGCATTCGCTGATCGCCTTCGGCCGCGGCGAATGGTTTGGCGTTGGCCTGGGCGGCAGCGTCGAAAAGCTGCATTACCTGCCGGAGGCGCACACGGATTTTCTGCTGGCTGTCATCGGCGAAGAGCTTGGATTCGTAGGGGTGATGGTGGTGGTGGCATTATTTTACTGGATCGTCAAACGCTCTTTCGAGATCGGCCGCCATGCGATCGCCGTGGATCAGACTTTTGCCGGCCTGACCGCCAAGGGCATCGGCATCTGGATTGGTGTGCAAGCCTTCATCAACATGGGCGTCAATCTCGGCCTGCTGCCGACCAAGGGACTGACCCTGCCGCTGATGAGCTATGGCGGGTCCGGAGTACTGATTAACTGTGTGGGTTTGGCGATTTTGTTACGGATTGATTTTGAGAATAGGGTGCTGATGAGAGGAGGCCGCGTATGAAGCGTCTTCTGATCATGGCGGCCGGCACCGGCGGGCACATCTTCCCCGGCCTGGCGATTGCACAGACCATGCGCGAGCGCGGCTGGCAGGTGTCATGGCTGGGCACGGCGCACGGCATGGAACGCGAGCTGGTGCCGAAGCACGGCATCGAGATGGATGCGATCGATTTCGCCGGCCTGCGCGGCAAGGGCTGGAAGCACACGCTGTCAGGCGTCGGCAAGATGGCCGCGAGTTTTATCGCCTGCGCGCGCATCATCGGGCGCCGCAAGCCGGACGTGGTGTTGGGCATGGGCGGTTACGTGACCGTGCCGGGCGGGCTGATGGCGAAGCTGCGCGGAGTGCCCCTGGTGCTGGTGAATGCCGACGCCGCGCTGCTGTTGTCGAACAAAACCTTGAGCGGGGCGGCAAGCCGCGTGCTGTTCGGATTCCCGGCGGATTTCGGCAAGGCCGCCGGCA
The DNA here is from genome assembly GCA_003537575.1 of Oxalobacteraceae bacterium. Classification (GTDB taxonomy): domain Bacteria; phylum Pseudomonadota; class Gammaproteobacteria; order Burkholderiales; family Burkholderiaceae_D; genus Paucimonas. The sequence goes on along the minus strand of DPRS01000025.1, from coordinate 181,915 downwards.
AGGCGCAGGTCACCGGCAATCCGGTGCGCGATGAAATTCTGCGGCTGCCGGCGCCGGCCGAGCGTTACGCCGGCCGTTCCGGCCCGTTGCGCATCCTGGTGGTCGGCGGCAGCCTGGGCGCCCGGGTATTGAACGAATGCGTGCCGCAGGCCTTGGTCGCCATGCCGGCGGCGGCGCGGCCGCTGGTGGTGCATCAATCGGGCAAGCAGCATATCGATGCCTTGCGCGCAGCGTATGCGGCGGCGAACGTGCAGGCGGACGTGCTGCCGTTCATCGACGACATGGCGCGCCGTTACGCCGAGGCGGACCTGGTGATCTGCCGCGCCGGCGCCATCACGGTGTCGGAGCTGACGGCGGCTGGCGTGGCCAGCGTGCTGGTGCCGCTGCTGGCCTCGACTACGACGCACCAGCGCGACAACGCCATCTGGATGGCTGGCCAGAAAGCCGCGATCCATCTGCCGCAGACCGGGCTGAATCCGCAGAGCCTGGCGCAGCTGTTGCAGAAACTGACACGGGAGGATTGCCTGGCAATGGCGCAGGCAGCCCATGAAAACGGCCGGCGCGACGCCAATCAGGCAATCGCGCAGGTCCTCGAACAAATAGCATAACCAGCAGGTATTAATGAAACACAAGGTCAAAAACATTCATTTCGTCGGTATCGGCGGCTCTGGCATGAGCGGCATCGCCGAAGTGCTGCTCAACCTCGGCTACGGCGTTTCCGGCTCCGACCTGGGCAGTAATGCCGTCACCCAGCGCCTGGTCAGCCTCGGCGCCCGGGTGGTGCAGGGCCATGCACCGGAAAATATCGGCGATGCGGATGCCATCGTCACTTCCACCGCGGTCAAGGCCGATAACCCCGAAGTCATCGCCGGTCGCGAAAAGCGCATCCCCATCGTGCCGCGTGCCGTGATGCTAGCCGAGCTGATGCGCCTTAAGCAGGGTATCGCGATTGCCGGCACCCACGGCAAGACCACCACCACCAGTCTGGTGGCCAGCGTGCTGGCCGAAGGCGGGCTGGATCCGACCTTCGTGATCGGCGGCCGACTCACCAGCGCCGGCGCCAACGCCAAGCTGGGCTCGGGCGACTTCCTGGTGGCCGAGGCGGACGAATCGGATGCCTCTTTCCTGAATCTGGCGCCGTGCATCGAGGTCATCACCAATATCGATGCCGACCACATGGAGACCTATAACCAGGACTTCAACAAGCTGAAGCAGGCTTTCGTCGAATTTACCCAGCGCCTGCCTTTCTATGGCGTGGTTGTGCTGTGTCTGGACGACCAGCATGTGCGCGCAATCATCTCGCAGATTTCCAAGCCGGTCCTGACTTACGGCTTCCATGAAGAGGCGCAGGTGCGCGCGGTCGACGCGCGCGCGGTCAACAGCCACATGGAATTCACGGTGCTGCAGGATGGCTATGAGCCGCTGCACGTGCGCCTGAACCAGCCGGGCATGCATAACGTGCAGAACGCCTGCGCGGCGATCGCGATCGCGCGCGAGCTGGATGTGAGTGACGCCGCCACGCAAAAGGCGCTGGCCGAATTCCGCGGTGTCGGCCGGCGCTTTACGCGCTACGGCGAAATTCCTGTTCCGGCGACCGAAAACAGGGCCGCCGGCACGTTTACGCTGGTGGACGACTACGGACACCATCCGGTGGAAATGGCCGCCACCCTGGCCGCTGCGCGCGGCGCTTACCCGGGTCGGCGCCTGGTGCTGGCTTTCCAGCCGCATCGCTATACGCGCACCCGCGATCTGTTCGAGGATTTCATCAAGGTCTTGTCGACCGTGGATGCGCTGGTGCTGGGCGAAGTGTATGCCGCCGGCGAACAGCCTATCGTCGCCGCCGATGGCCGGGCGCTGGCACATGCCTTGCGTGTGCTGGGCAAGGTCGATCCGGTGTTTGTCGAAAACATCGCCGATATGCCGGGCACTATTTTCGACATGGTGCGCGACGGCGATGTGGTCGTCACGATGGGCGCGGGTTCGATCAGCGCCGTACCGGGCAAGCTCACGCAAGGCGCATGAGCGCATGAATGCATGAACGCAAATGAAAATGGATGAAATGAAAATGATCAAGGAATTCGGAAAAGTCGGCGTGCTGTACGGCGGCCGCTCTGCCGAGCGCGAAGTATCCCTGATGTCGGGCGCCGGCGTACTGCAGGCCTTGCGCAGCAAGGGTGTCGATGCGCACGGTTTTGACACCGGGCTGCGCAGCCTGGCCGAGCTGGCGGCGGAAAAGTTTGACCGCGTATTTATAGCGCTGCATGGCCGCTACGGCGAGGACGGCAGCCTGCAGGGTGCGCTCGAACAGCTGGGCATCCCGTACACCGGTTCCGGTGTGATGGCATCTGCAATTGCCATGGACAAGGTGATGACCAAGCGCATCTGGCTCTCGCACGGCTTGCCGACGCCGCGCTTCAAGGTGTTCGATGCGCAAATGACGCCGCCGGCGGAGCTTCACGCGGCTGTCGCGGAGCTTGGCATGCCGCTGATGCTCAAGGCGCCGCATGAAGGGTCGACCATCGGCATCAGCAAGGTCAACAGCGCAGCCGAACTGGAAACCGGGTTTGCGCACTGCGCCAGGTATGACGAAGCGGTGCTGGCCGAGGAATTCATCAGCGGCCGTGAACTGACCGTGCCGGTGCTGGGCAAGGGGCGCACTGCACGCGCCCTGCCGATCGTGGAGATCCGCGCGCCCCAAGGCAACTACGACTATCAGAACAAGTATTTCAGCGACGATACCCAGTACCTGTGCCCGGCGCCGCTGGATACCGAGCGGGCACTGAAGATTCAGGCACTGGCGGTACGCGCATTCAACGCGGTGGGCTGCGCCGGCTGGGCGCGCGTCGATTTCATGCTGCGTGCCACCGATAATGAGCCTTATCTGCTGGAGCTGAATTCGTCACCGGGCATGACCGGGCATTCGCTGGTGCCGATGTCGGCCAAGGCTTCAGGCGTCAGTTATGAGGATTTGTGCGTCGAAATACTGGGCTCGGCAGCGCTGGAGTTGCACGCGTCGCCGGACTGGAAAGCGGAATAAGGGCATAGCGCGAATACCATGTGGCACGACGTCAAAATGTTGAATGCGGCAACCGGCACCTTGCTGGTTTTGTTCGTGCTCGCATTGCTGGGCGGCGGCCTGTGGTGGCTGGCGCAGCGGCCGATGTTCACGCTAAAGGAAATCCGCATCGAAGGCTCCGGCAAGGAATTGCGGCGCGTGAATGCTTCCACCGTCAGGAGCACGGCGGTGCCGCGCATCAAGGGAAATTTCTTTACCGTCGATCTGAATGCGGTGCGCGTCGCTTTCGAGTCGGTGCCCTGGGTCCGCAAGGCTGCCGTGCGACGCGAATGGCCCAATCGCCTGGTGGTGACTCTCGAAGAGCATGTGCCGCTGGCAACCTGGGGGCAGGAGGGGCGCCTGCTGTCGGTCCAGGGCGAGGTGTTCGTCGCCAACCTGGCCGAAGCGGAGGAAGACGGCGATTTGCCGGAGTTCGCAGGCCCCAACGGCAGCGAGAAGGAAGTGCTGACACGCTACCACGAATTGCAGGCATGGTTCGCGGCGGTGAACCTGGCGCCGGAAGCGGTGCAGCTATCGAGCCGCTATGCCTGGACGGTAAGGCTGGACAATGGCATGACAGTGGAACTGGGACGCGAACAAACCAGCACCACTTTGAAGGAACGTGTCGAGCGGCTGGTGGCGGTGTATCCGCAGCTGGTGGCGCGGCTGCAGGACCGGATCGAAAACGTTGATATGCGCTATCCGAACGGCATGGCACTGAAGGCTGGCGGTCTGGCATTGGGAATGGGGAAAACGAAATAACATGACAAAAGACGCAAAAAATCTGATCGTCGGTCTGGACATCGGCACCTCCAAGGTGGTGGCGGTGGTGGCTGAAGTGATGCCCAATGGCCGGCATGAAGTGATCGGCCTCGGCCAGCACGAGTCGAAGGGCCTGAAGAAAGGCGTCGTGGTCAATATCGAAGCGACCGTCGAATCGATCCAGCGCGCGCTCGAGGAAGCCGAGCTGATGGCGGATTGCAAGATCCGGAATGTCTTCACCGGCATCGCCGGCAGCCATATCCGCAGCTTCAATTCGAGCGGCATGGTGGCGATCAAGGACAAGGAAGTGACCGCCACCGACGTCGCCCGCGTCATCGAAACCGCCAAGGCGGTCAACATTCCCACCGACCAGCAGCTGCTGCACACGGTGCCGCAGGAATTCATCGTCGATAGCCAGGAAGATGTGCGCGAGCCGATCGGCATGAGCGGCATTCGCCTGGAAGTAAAGGTGCATATCGTCACCGGCGCGGTGTCTGCAGTGCAGAACATCGTCAAGTGCGTGCGCCGCTGCGGCCTGGAAGTGTCTGACCTGATCCTGCAGCCGATGGCCTCGGCTGACGCGGTGCTGACGCCGGACGAGAAAGAGCTGGGCGTGGTGCTGGTCGACATGGGCGGCGGCACCACCGACGTCGCGGTCTTTACCGAAGGCGCGATCCGCCACACGGCAGTGATCCCGATCGCCGGCGACCAGATCACCAACGACATCGCCATGGCGCTGCGCACGCCGACTGCGGAAGCCGAGGAAATCAAGCTGCGCTACGGCGTCGCCAAGCAGGTGCTGGCCGATCCCAATGAAACGCTGGAAGTGCCGGGCCTGGGGGACCGCGGTTCGCGCACCCTGTCGCGCCAGGCACTGGCGGCGGTGATCGAGCCGCGCGTCGAAGAACTGTTCGCGCTGGTGCACCAGGTGGTGCGCGAATCGGGTTACGAGGAGGTGCTGTCCTCCGGCATCGTGCTGACCGGCGGCTCATCCATGATGCCGGGCATGGTGGAAATGGCCGAGGATATCTTCCTCAAGCCGACCCGCCTGGGCACGCCCGAATACAGCGGCCAGCTGGCCGACGTGGTGCGCAGTCCGCGCTACGCTACCGTGCTGGGATTGCTGTTGGAAGCAAAGAAGCAGTACCTGCGCGGCCACATCGTCAGCCGCCAGGACGGTTCGGCGAAGGCGATCTGGCAGCGCATGAAGGAATGGTTTTTGGGGAATTTTTAACAGTTTTTTGTTTAACCACCGCAGTTAGCAGTTGCTAGGCGCCACGCCGCGTGGTGCCTAACGACTGAAAACTGAATATTAATGATAGGGAGTCATCATGGAAATCGATATGCTGGACAATGCATCTCTGGGGACGGTGATCAAGGTCGTGGGCGTCGGCGGCGCCGGCGGCAATGCCGTGCAGCACATGATCAACAAAGGAGTCAGCGGCGTGGAATTCATCGCCGCCAATACCGATGCGCAAGCCTTGACGCAATCCAAGGCGCACAACGTCATCCAGATCGGCGAAACCGGCTTGGGCGCCGGCATGAAGCCGGAAGTCGGCCGCCAGCTGGCAGAAGAGTCGCGCACGCGCATTGAGGATGCCTTGCGCGGCGCGCACATGGTATTCATCGCCGCCGGCATGGGCGGCGGCACCGGCACCGGCGCCGCACCGATCGTCGCGCAGGTCGCCAAGGAACAGGGTGCTCTGACGGTGGCCGTGGTTTCCAAGCCCTTCTCCTATGAAGGCAAGAAGTGCATGGAAATCGCCGACGAAGGACTGGAAGCGCTTAGCCAGCACGTCGATTCCCTGATCGTGATCCTGAACGAGAAGCTGGAAGAGATCTATGAAGACGACAGCATGATCGAATGGCTGCAGCATGCCGATGACGTGCTCAACAACGCCGTCGCCGGCATCGCCGAAATCATCAATGTGCCCGGCCATATCAACGTCGACTTCAACGACGTCAAGACCATCATGGGCGAGCAGGGCAAGGCCATGATGGGCACCGCCACCGCCTCCGGCATCGACCGCGCGCGCATCGCCGCCGAGCAGGCCGTCGCCTCGCCGCTGCTGGACGGCATCGACCTGTCCGGCGCGCGCGGCGTGCTGGTCAACGTCACCGCCAGCCGCGGCTTGAAGGGCAAGGAAATCAAGGAAGTGATGGCGACCGTGCGCGCCTTCGCCGCTCCGGATGCCTCCATCGCCCAAGGCATTGCCTACGACGACGCCATGGGCGACGACATCCGCGTCACCGTGGTGGCGACCGGTCTGGGCCGCGCGCGTAAGAACGTGCAACTGGTGCAAACCCCGATGCTGCGCACAGGCACCCACAACGAGCCGATCGCCGCCATGGGCGGCAACCAGATTGGCGGCGGCATGACGCAGGGCGCCGCCGCGCCCGCCTTCGAAGGCTTGAAGGCGCCGGCGGTCTGGCGTCGCGAATCGGCTTCGGAAACCGTGCGCGCGCTGGAAAAGAATGGCATGGAAACCTACGATATCCCGGCTTTCCTGCGCAAGCAGGCCGACTGATTGTTGCGTTCTGCAGGAAACTGCGGAACGAGGCATACTGCATGTTTCCTGAATTGGGGACAGGGTTTGCGAGCCGCCGTAGCGCGGCGAGCTGCCCTGTCCCCAATTTTATGGAAATGCGCGGGACAGCATGGATATCCCGTTCCCAGCCACATCAACATTGGAGAACCCGCATGACCATCAAGATCGGTGACCGTTTGCCCGAAGGCGAATTGCGTGAATTTATCGAAGTCGAGACCGAAGGCTGCAGCCTGGGTCCCAACAAGTTCAATGTAGCGGATCTCGTCAAGGGCAAGAAGATCGCGATCTTCGCCGTGCCCGGCGCTTTTACGCCGACCTGCTCGGAAAAGCACGCGCCCGGTTACGTCCGCCTAGCCGCCGACTTCAAGTCCCGCGGCGTCGACGAGATCTGGTGCATCGCGGTCAATGATGCCTTCGTGATGGGCGCCTGGGGCCGTGAGCTCAAGGCCATCGGCGCGGTGCGCATGCTGGCCGACGGCAGCGCCGAATTCACCAGGGCGCTGGGCCTGGATGTCGATTTCGGCAAGGCTGGCCTCGGCATCCGCTCGCAGCGGTATTCGATGCTGGTCGAGGATGGCGTGGTGCGGCAGTTGAATGTCGAGCAGGCCGGCAAGTTTGAAACCTCGGATGCCGAAAACCTGCTGAAGCAACTGGCGTAAAACTGACACCCGAGGCCGGGCGCGGGCAAGGGCGTGACAGTTGCTTTTCGTTACAACTGACTTGCCGGCAAGCCGCTATAATGAGGATATGCTCACACAGCGCACCGTCAAACAACTGGTAAAGACCATCGGTATCGGATTGCATTCCGGCACCCGGGTCGACCTCACGCTGCGTCCGGCCCCGCCCGATACCGGTATCGTATTCCGGCGTGTCGACCTGGCGCCGCCGGTCGAATTGCCCGCCAGCGCCGCCGGCGTCGGCGATACCCGCATGGCATCCACCCTGGACAAGAACGGTGTCAAGGTGTCGACTGTCGAGCACCTGATGTCGGCGTGTGCCGGCCTGGGCATCGATAACCTCTATATCGACCTGACGGCGGAAGAAATTCCGATCATGGATGGGTCCGCTTCTTCTTTCGTGTTTTTGCTGCAGCAAGCCGGCTTGCAGGAACAGGCTGCCCCGAAAAAATTTATTCGGGTCAAAAAAGCAGTGGAAGTTCGCGAAGGTGAAGGCGACAAGCTCAAGTGGGCGCGCCTGGAACCTTACAATGGCTTCAAGCTGAAATTCTTCATCGAGTTCAATCACCCGGCGGTGGACCGCACCGGGCAAATCGCCGAAGTGGATTTCGAGGCGGAATCGTATGTCAAGGAAATCGCCCGCGCCCGCACCTTCGGCTTCATGCAGGATGTGGAAACGCTGCGAGGCATGGGCCTGGCGCGCGGCGGTTCGCTGGAAAACGCCATTGTCATGGATGAGTACCGGATCCTGAATCCGGATGGCTTGCGCTATGAGAACGAGTTCGTGCGCCACAAGATCCTCGACGCCATCGGCGACCTGTACCTGGTCGGCCATCCCTTGCTGGCCGCCTATGTCGCCCACAAATCCGGCCACGGCTTGAACAATCAATTGCTGCGCGCCTTGCTGGCGCAACCGGATGCCTACGACATCGTCACTTTTGATTCGATGGAACAAGCCCCTCGCAGCTATACCCTGCAAGCAGGGGAAGAGTGGGCGCTGGCTTGATCTCCTAGCCCCTTAGCCGCCGTTCCGATGCCGGTTCAGCATCGTTTGCAGTGCCGCCTTCAAGCCGGCATTGCGGACAGAGGAATCGAGTTCATCTTCCAGTGCGGCAAAGGCTGTCAAAGCTCGATTTGACAGTGAAATTTGCTTGGAAGTGATTGATTTTTCAGAGATTTTGCCGACTTGCACTTTGAGGCGGATTGCGTTAACCTGCCAGCCTTGCTGTTGCAGGATGTTTTGCAATTTCGGCAGTTGCTGTTTCAGCTTGCTCGCCAGCGCCGCATTCGGCGCCGCCAGCACCAGTTGCCCCGCCTCGAGATGCAAGACCATGCAGGTTTCAAACAAGGCGGGCAGCGCCGCAACGCAAGCCTTTTGCAAGGCAGTCAGGCGTTCCACGGCTGGCAAGAGCATGCCCATCTTGTCATGGTTGTGCAGGAAGTCGGTAACACCCTGCGCGGTGCGGGCGGCAGAGCCCCTGCCCGGGCGCTTCGGTGGATAAGGAGATGAATAAGAGGAAGCCATTTCCCAACCTTATCACACCTCACCAGGGAGAGCGAGTAATGGAGTTTGGATGCAAATCATAGTCTTACACCCACGCTTCAGCGCCAGGGCCGTGACCCTGACTACCCGTCATCTCATGGCAATCGCGGCGCTGTTCGCAGGCGCCGCGGTGACGCTGGCATTCCTGCTGTACTACCTGGCGCTGACGCATGCGGACAGCTTGCGCTTACCCTTCATGTCGGAAGCCATTGCCGCCACGAGCCAGGATGAGACGGGACGAAAAGAGCGCTATGTCCGGGAAAATCTCAACGCCATGGCGATCAGGCTGGGCGAAATGCAGGCGCAACTGATGCGCCTGGATGCGCTGGGCGAGCGGGTGCAGGGACTGGCCGGGGTCAAGCCGGAAGAATTCAATTTCAAGGAAAAGCCGCCGCGCGGCGGCATCGATCCCGACAGCCCGGGCCAGCAGGGTGCATCGGGTGAACTGAGCATGCAGCAATTCCAGCAAACCCTGGATGCGCTCGCCAGAGATCTGGAACATCGCGCCGATTACCTGAACGTGGTGGAATCGGCCCTGATGACGGAGAAGATCAAGTTCAAGCTGCTGCCGACTATCAGGCCGGTCAATATCAGCTACAACGCTTCCAGTTTCGGCTGGCGCCTCGATCCTTTCAGCGGCCGTAGCGCTTTCCATGAAGGCATCGACTTTGCCGCCCCGACCGGCACGCCCATCGTTGCCGCCGCCGGCGGCGTGGTGATCGCCTCCGAATATCATCACCAGTACGGCAACATGCTGGAAATCGACCATGGCAATCAGCTGACTACCCGTTATGCGCACGCTTCCAGGCTGCTGGTGCAGGTAGGCGACATCGTCAAGCGCGGCCAGCACGTCGCCGATATCGGCTCCACCGGGCGTTCGACCGGCGCGCACCTGCATTTCGAGGTGCTGGTCAAAGGCACGCAGCAGGATCCGCATAAGTTTCTGCTGGCCGGCGCTGCCCAGGGAAAAAACGCCGCCCTGGCTGGCCGATAGCGCGGATCGGCGCCGCAGCACAGCGGCCCGGCGCGAAAGCGGCGGTGCGGCATGAGTGGCATCGTATATTGTCTGTTGCGGCCGATAGACTGGGCGATTGGCCGGGTATGGCCGTTCAATGCGGCCTGCATGATAAAATCTTCAATTTGGCTCAGTCCGCCCCTGTCCCTGAATGGAACATGGGAGGTTTTTTTTACGGCGTCTTTTATACCATTCGAGCATGTCATTCCTGACCAAGATTTTCGGCAGCCGCAACCAGCGTCTGCTCAAGCAGTACCAGCAAACCGTTCGCGCAATCAATGCTCTCGAACCGGCAATGGAAAAACTGTCGGATGCGGAGCTGCAAGCCAAGACCCCCGAATTCAAGGCGCGCCTGGCCAAGGGCGAAACGCTCGACCAGATTCTGCCCGAAGCCTTTGCAGTTTGCCGTGAAGCCAGCCGGCGCGTGCTGAAAATGCGCCATTTCGATGTGCAGCTGATCGGCGGCATGACGCTGCATTACGGGAAAATCGCCGAAATGGCGACCGGCGAGGGCAAGACCCTGATGGCGACGCTGCCGACCTACCTGAATGCCTTGTCCGGCAAGGGCGTGCATATCGTCACCGTCAACGATTACCTGGCCCAGCGCGACGCCGAATGGATGGGGCGCCTGCACGGCTGGCTCGGCCTGACCACCGGCATCAACCTGTCGCAGATGCCGCATGACGCCAAGCAGAGCGCCTACGCATCCGATATCACCTACGGCACCAACAACGAATTCGGCTTCGATTACCTGCGCGACAACATGGTGTACGACAGCCGCGAGCGCGTGCAGCGCGGCCTGAATTTCGCCATCGTCGATGAAGTCGACTCGATCCTGATCGACGAAGCCCGTACTCCGCTGATCATTTCCGGCCAGGCGGAAAGCCATACCGACCTGTACCAGAAGCTGAACACGGTGCCGCCGCTGCTGACCATGCAGGTCGGCGAGGAAACTCCCGACGGCAAGGGCAAGATCGAAGTTCCGGGCGACTACACCAAGGATGAAAAGGCGCACCAGGTGCTGCTGACCGAGGCCGGCCATGACAAGGCAGAGCAGATCCTGACCCGCATGGGCTTGCTGCCGGAAGGCGCCTCGCTCTACGACTCCGCCAACATCAGCCTGATCCATCATCTGTATGCAGCGCTGCGCGCCCACGCGCTGTACCATCGTGATCAGCATTACGTGGTGCAGAACAATGAAATCATCATCGTCGACGAATTCACCGGTCGCCTGATGTCCGGACGGCGCTGGTCCGAAGGCCTGCACCAGGCCGTCGAAGCCAAGGAAGGGGTCGAGATCAAGGCGGAAAACCAGACGCTGGCATCGATCACTTTCCAGAATTACTTCCGCATGTACGGCAAGCTGTCCGGCATGACCGGCACCGCCGATACCGAAGCTTACGAATTCCAGCAGATCTACAGCCTGGAAACCGTAGTGATTCCGCCCAATCGGCCGAGCCAGCGCAAGGACAAGCAAGACCAGGTCTACAAGACCGACCAGGAAAAATACCAGGCCATGCTGAAGGATATCCAGGATTGCCAGGAACGCGGCCAGCCGGTGCTGGTCGGCACCACGTCGATCGAGAATTCCGAGCTGTTGTCCGGTATCCTGACCAAGAACAAGCTGCAGCATAACGTCCTCAACGCCAAGCAGCATGCCCGCGAAGCGGAAATCATCGCGCAGGCCGGCAGCCCGAAGATGATCACCATCGCCACCAACATGGNNGGCGGCCTGCACATCATCGGCACCGAGCGCCACGAATCGCGCCGGGTCGACAATCAGCTGCGCGGCCGCGCCGGCCGCCAGGGCGATCCCGGTTCGTCGCGTTTCTACCTGTCGCTGGACGATCCCTTGCTGCGCATTTTCGCCGGCGACCGCGTGCGCGCGATCATGGAACGTCTGAAGATGCCGGAAGGCGAGCCGATCGAAGCCGGCATCGTCTCTCGCTCGATCGAATCGGCGCAGCGCAAGGTCGAGGCGCGCAACTTCGACATCCGCAAGCAGCTGCTCGAGTATGACGACGTTGCCAACGACCAGCGCAAGGTGATCTACCAGCAGCGCAATGAACTGCTCGAAGCGGTCGATGTGTCGGACATGATCGCCTCGCTGCGCCAGGGCGTGTTCACCGATCTGTTCCGCAGCTTCGTGCCGGCAGGCTCGATGGAAGAGCAGTGGGATATCAAGAGCCTGGAAGCCTCGCTGGCCGCCGAATGGCAGCTGGAGGTGCCGCTGGCGAAAATGCTCGAGGCCGAACCCAATCTTTCCGACGAAGATTTGCTGGAACGAGTGCTGAAGGCTGCCGAAGACAGCTATGCGGCCAAGATCGCCGTGGTTGGCAAGGAAGCGTTTGGCGGCTTCGAGCGCAGTGTCATGCTGGAGAGCATAGACCGCCACTGGCGCGATCATCTGGCTGCGCTCGACCATTTGCGCCAGGGTATCCACCTGCGCGGCTATGCCCAGAAAAACCCGAAGCAGGAATACAAGCGCGAAGCCTTCGAGCTGTTCGCCCAGCTGCTCGACCTGGTCAAGAACGAAGTGGTGCGGGTTGTGATGACGGTGCGCATCCAGTCGCGCGAGGAAATCGACGCCGCCGAGCAGGAACTGGCGCAGCCGCAGGTGGCCAACGTGCATTACCAGCACGCCGATTTCAACCCGAATGCCGCGCCGGAGGAATTGCTGGCGCCGACCGCGGAGGCAGAGTCAGCCAGGGGACAGACGGTGGTCAATGCCCTGCCCAAGGTCGGTCGTAACGACCCTTGCCCCTGCGGCAGCGGCAAGAAATACAAGCAATGCCACGGCAAGCTGGCATAAACAAGCGCTTGCATAGTCAAATGAACCCGCTGTCGCGGGTTCATTTCATTGGGCGCACGCGATTTTCCGCGGCGCCAACATTATTGATTTTTGAAAGCTGAAACCATGGCCGTCAATCTTCCTCTTCCCGTTCCCGCCAATCTGAAGCCAGTTGCCGGCATCGAACTCGGCTACGCCGAAGCCGGCGTGCGCAAGGCCAACCGCAAGGATTTGTTGGTCATGAAGCTGGCGCCGACCGCAACCGTCGCCGGCGTGTTTACCACCAACCGTTTTTGCGCCGCCCCGGTGCAGGTCTGCAAGGCGCACCTGGAAGCCTTGCGCATCTCGGACTCGCCGATCCGCGCACTGGTGGTCAACACCGGCAATGCCAATGCCGGCACCGGCGAGGCCGGCCTGGTGAATGCCAATGCCACCTGCGCCGCCCTGGCCGAGTTGCTGGGCTGCGAAGCATCGCAAATCCTGCCGTTTTCCACCGGCGTGATCCTGGAGCCCTTGCCGGTCGATCGCATCAAGGCTGGCTTGCCGCAGGCGATCGCCAACCTGAAGGAAGACAACTGGTACAACGCCGCCGAATCGATCATGACCACTGATACGCAACCGAAGGCAGCGTCGCGCACGGTCACCATCGATGGCGTGACGATTACCCTGACCGGCATCAGCAAGGGCGCCGGCATGATCAAGCCGAACATGGCAACCATGCTCGGCTTCATGGCGATCGACGCCCGGGTGGCGCAGCCGGTGCTGGAGCACATGGTCAAGGAAGCTGCCGACCAGTCCTTCAACTGCATCACCATCGATGGCGATACCTCGACCAACGATTCCTTCATGCTGGTCGCCACCGGCGCCGCCGCGCTGGAAGTCGGCGAGATCGACTCGCCCGAATATGCCGCCCTGCTGCAAGCGGTGGTCGGGCTGTCGCAGGAACTGTCGCAGATGATCGTGCGCGATGGCGAGGGCGCCACCAAGTTCATCACCGTGACGGTCGAGGAAGGCAGCACGGTCGAGGAATGCCGCAAGATCGCCTATTCGATTGGCCACTCGCCGCTGGTCAAGACCGCTTTTTTTGCATCCGATCCCAATCTCGGCCGCATCCTCGCCGCGATCGGCTATGCCGGCGTGGATGATCTCGACGTCAGCAAGCTGAACCTCTACCTGGATGACGTCTGGGTGGCGAAGAATGGCGGGCGCAATCCCGATTACCGCGAGGAAGACGGCCAGCGCGTGATGAAGCAAAGCGAAATCACGGTGCGCGTGAAGCTGGCGCGCGGCGACGCGACGGCCACCATCTGGACTTGCGACCTGTCGCACGAGTACGTGTCGATCAACGCGGATTACCGTTCTTAAGCCGGAGCTGAGAATTAAGCCGGAGCTGAGAAGAAAGAAACGAGCATGACGCAACTGGAACAATTCCTGACGCGCGCCGAAGCCTTGCTGGAGCGGCTGGAGACAATGCTGCCGGCGCCGCATGCGGCGCCGGACTGGCAGCTGGCGCATGCCTGGCGCTGGCGCAAGACGGGCGGGCGCGGCCATCTGCAGGCGGTGATGCACGCTTCGCCGATTCGCCTGTCCGACCTGCATCATATCGGGCCGCAAAAAGAGCAGATCGAGCAGAATACCCGCCAGTTCGTCGAAGGCAAGCCGGCCAACAATGTCTTGCTGACCGGCGCGCGCGGCACCGGCAAGTCTTCGCTGATCAAGGCTTGCCTGAACCAGTTTGCGGCGCAGGGCTTGCGCCTAATCGAGGTCGACAAGTCGGACCTGGCGGATCTGGCCGATATCGTCGAGCTGGTGGCAGACAGGCCGGAGCGCTTCGTCATCTTTTGCGACGACCTTTCCTTCGAAGAGGGCGAGGGCGGCTACAAGGCGCTGAAGGTGGCGCTGGACGGCAGCATCTCGGCGCAATCGGATAATGTGCTTATCTATGCGACCTCGAACCGCCGCCATCTGATGCCGGAACGCATGTCGGACAATGCCGGCTACACGCATGGCGACGACGGTGACCTGCATCCGGGCGAAACGGTCGAGGAAAAGATATCGCTTTCCGAGCGCTTCGGCCTGTGGGTATCGTTTTACTCGTTCAAGCAGGACGATTACCTCGACATCGTCGCCCACTGGCTTGCCCATTTCGGCTGCAATGCCGAACAAATCGAGGCAGCCCGTCCGGATGCATTGCGCTGGGCGCTGCAGCGGGGTTCGCGCTCAGGACGGGTGGCCTGGCAATTCGCCCGCGATTGCGCCGGCCGCAACCAGGCCTGAGCGCCGCCTCCGGACAAATTGATGCAGCAATCCACTCCCGCGCCCATCGATGTGGCGGTCGGTATCCTGATGAAGCCGAATGGCGACATCCTGTTTGCCCAGCGGCCGCCGGGCAAACCCTATGCCGGCTATTGGGAATTCCCGGGCGGTAAGGTTGAACCAGGGGAGTCCGTCGCCGCTGCGCTGAAAAGAGAGTTCGTAGAAGAGTTGGGGATTGAAATTCTGACGGCCGAACCCTGGTGCGGCGTCGAACATGTCTATCCGCACGCCCATGTGCACTTGCACTTTTTTATCAGCCGGGAATGGCGCGGCGAGCCGCAAAGCCTGGAAGGCCAGGCATTCGCCTGGCAGGGAAGCATCGAGTTGGAGCCGATCCTGCCTGCCACGATTCCTTTGCTGGAATGGCTGGATAAAGTGCGCTACAGCGGCTGAATGCCACTGGCCAGGCTGGCTGGCAGGCTGGCCTCCAGTATATTTCCTGAATTTCCCTTGAACTCGACGCGAGCTGCCGGCGTGTGACCGATTTATTCCTCGTCGTCCAAATCCTTCGGTGGATTTACTGCCGGAATCGAATATTTTTCTTCCGCCCAGGCGCCCAGATCGATTTGTTTGCAGCGTTCCGAGCAAAACGGCCGGAATTTGTTTTTCTCGATCCACTCGACTTTTTTGCCGCATGTCGGGCAATTTACTGTCGCAGCCATAAGCAATCCGAAATTCAGAAGTTACACAAAGTCAGATCGAAGGGTACATCGGTTTCCAGCGGCCTGGGTTTCATGTCGCCATCCTGTGAAGTGAAGCGTACCCACAGCATATACTTATTGGCCGAAATCTCCGGGATGGCTCCGAGGCTTTCGTCGATATTCAGGCGCAGCATCTGATAGGACTTGCCTTGCAACATCTGCTGATAGCTGCCGGCCTGCGCAATCATCTTCGTTGGACGGCCGGATTCCCGCAATAGCCGCAACACCAGCGAGATGGCACCAAACAGCGGCGCCAACGGCGCGAACCAGGCGGCGATATCGGCGCTGCGCGCTTCCGGCGAGTGGTGTTGCCAGGCGTAGTAGGAAGGTAGATCGAATTCGCAGGCGCCGCCCGGGATGATGGTGCGGCCGCGGATGCTCATCAGCCACTCATTTTCCCGCACGTTCTGGCCGGTCTTGCCTTGTGATGCCATCAGCGCGCTGCTAGTGCGGTCGACCTCATCCAGAATCGCGTTAAGCATGTCGGCCTGGACATTGGGATTCGACCTGAAGCCGAGCAGGGCTTGTTTTTGCCGTTCGAGCTCCTGCAGCAAGTCGGATTTCAGGTCGGCTCGGCCGGCGACTTCGAGCATTTCGAAAATCGTCGCCAGCGCGGCGTGATGCTGCAATGGATGTGGCTGGTGAAAGAAGAAATTGAATTTCTCGTACAGGTCTTCCAGCCGCAACAAGGTGCGAATACGCTCGTTGAAAGGGTATTCGTAAACGATCAAAGTAGCATCCTCTTAAAGTTGTGCCGGCCTAATAGATAGAGATTCTGAATGAAGCTGCGCAAAATTACAAATGCCGCATCATTTTTTTTAAGATATCTGCCGGGCCATATGGCAATACAAGGCATGCAAGCGTTCCACCTGCGGCTCCAGCGCTGCCGTTTCTTCTGTATTGGAGAGCACGTCATCGGCAGCTGCCAGACGCTGCTCCCGCGTGGCCTGGCTTGCCATGATGGCGTGCACCTGGGCTTCGCTCAAGCCGTTGCGGTCCATGACGCGCATTATTTGCTGCTGTTCAGGGCAATCGACCACCAGCACCCGCGATACGCGCTGTTTCCAGTTTCCCGATTCGACCAGCAGTGGCACCACCAGGATCAGATAAGGCCCCTGCGCCTGTTGCGCCGCCCGCTCGCATTCGCTCCTGATCAGAGGATGGAGGATGGCTTCCAGTCGGCGTTTTGCGGCCGGGTCGGCAAATACCGCATCGCGCATGCGGGAACGGTCCAGCGCGCCGGTGGAGGCAATGAAATCCGATCCGAATTGCGCGGCAATGGCCGGTATGGCAATGCCTCCCGGGCGGGTCAATTCATGGGCAATCTGGTCGGTGTCGATGATGGCTGCGCCGCGGGCGGCAAACATATTGGCCACGGTGGTTTTGCCGGAGCCAATGCCTCCGGTCAAACCCACAGTAAATGCCGCAGCAGTCATTGTTATTCAGAATAAATAATCGAGATAAGCTTCAGTAATGGCGCTTCCATACAGCATCGCGATCATGCCCGCTGCAGCCAGGTAAGGACCAAAGGGAATCGGTTTTTCGCGGCCATGTCTGCTGAACACGATCAGGGCGATGCCGACCACCGCACCCACCAGCGACGACAGCAGGATAATCACCGGCAGCATCTTCCAGCCGAGCCAGGCACCCAGCGCCGCCAGCAGCTTGAAATCGCCGTAGCCCATGCCTTCCTTGCCGGTTGCCAGTTTGAACAGCCAATATACTGACCATAGTACAAGATAACCAGCGGCAGCGCCGATGACGGCATCCGCCAGCGGCACGAAGGTCCCCTGCAGATTGATCAGCAAGCCGGCCCACAGTAACGGATAGGTGAGGTCGTCCGGCAGTAACTGGGTATCGGCATCGATGAAGGTCATGGCGATCAGCAGCCAGGCGAACAGCAGGCTGCCGAGGCCTGCGGCGCCGCTGCCGAAATGCCAGACCAGGTAAAACGACAGCGCGCCGGTCAGCAGTTCGACCGCCGGATAGCGCGGCGAGATCGGCGCCTTGCAGGAGATGCATTTGCCGCGCAAGGCCAGATAGCTGATAACCGGGATGTTTTCCCAGGCCGTGATGGCATGGCCACAGTGAGGGCATGCCGAGCGCGGCATGACGAGGTCGTAGCGGTCCTGGTGCGGCAGTGGCTTGCCGCTCTCATGGGCGACATAATTGTCGGATTCGCGCTGCATCATCTTCGGCAGGCGATGAATCACGACATTCAGGAAACTGCCGATCAGCAGCCCGAGAATGCCGGCTACGGCGGCGCTAGGCAAGCTGCCTGGCGCCGCGAACAAGAGAATATCCCACATCAGACGACGGCGCCCAGTTTGAAGATCGGCAGGTACATGGCGACCACCAGGCCACCAATGACAACGCCGAGGAAAGCCATGATCATCGGCTCCATCAGGCTGGAAAGAGAGGCGACAGCCTCATCGACTTCTGCCTCATAAAAATCTGCGACCTTGCCCAGCATGGAGTCTAGCGCGCCGGATTCTTCGCCAATTGCCACCATTTGCGTGACCATGGCCGGGAATACGTTGGCGTTCTGCATAGCGGAGGTCAGGCTGGTGCCGGTGCTGACCTCGGTCTGAATTCTCTTGGTGGCGTCGACATAGACGGCATTGCCCGAGGCGCCGCCTACCGAGTCCAGCGATTCGACCAGCGGCACGCCAGCGGCAAACATGGTGGCCAGCGTCCTGGACCAGCGCGCGATGGTCGCTTTGCGGATCACGTCGCCGAAAATGGGTAGTTTCAGCAAGGTGCGATCCATGAAGTGCTGAACCTTGGGCGACCGTTTCCAGGATTGGAAGAAAAGATAGATTACAGCAAACAAACCGCCGAATATCAGGTACCAGTAGGCGACGAAGAAATCCGAGATCGCCATCACTATCAAGGTTGGCGCCGGCAAATCGGCGCCGAAACTGGCAAAGACTTCCTTGAACGCGGGTACCACCCAAATCATGATGACTGCCGTAACGACAAACGCGACCACGATAATCGAAATCGGATAAAACAAGGCCGACTTGATCTTCGCCTTGATCGCCAGGGTTTTTTCCTTATAGATTGCCAGTCGCGTGAGCAAGTCTTCCAGAATACCCGCCTGCTCACCAGCACTAACCAGGTTGCAGAAAAGCGCATCGAAATACAGCGGATACTTGCGGAAAGCCTGGTTCAGGCTGGTGCCGGTTTCGACATCGCCGCGGATATCCATCAGCAGCTTGGCCACGGAAGGGTTGGCATGCCCCTTGGCGACGATTTCGAAGGATTGCAGAAGCGGCACGCCCGCTTTCATCATGGTCGCCAGCTGCCGGGTAAAGAGCGTGATGTCCTTGTCAGTGATCTTCTTGCCGCTGCTGAAGGATCGCTTCTTGACCTTGGTTACCATGATGCCTTGCCGGCGCAAGCTGGCATTGACGATCGTTTCGCTATTGGCGCGCATCTCGCCCTGGACAAGCTTGCCTTGCCGGTCCTTGCCTTGCCAGACATAGACAATTTCTTTCGGCTGCCCCGAGACTGCGGTCTTGCGTGCGGCTGTGGCCATGCTTTATCCCCTCTGTATCATTGGTTGGTGCAGCCCAGGACTTCTTCCAGGCTGGTCAAGCCCAGTCTGACCTTGACCAGGCCGGATTCGCGCAAGGTCCTGATGCCTTCGCGCCGAGATTGTTCTTCGATCTCCAGGGCGGTGCCATGCGTGAGAATGATGCGTTCGATTTCTTCGGAAATCGGCATCACCTGGTAAATGCCGACACGGCCCTTGTAACCGCTGCCGCTGCAGCGCTCGCAGCCAACAGGCTTGTAGGGCTGCCAGCTGCCATCGATTTCTTCTTCCTTGAAGCCGGCTTCCAGCAGGGCCTCTTCCGGAATGGTGGTCGGCTGCTTGCAGGAGCACAGGCGTCGCGCCAGGCGCTGCGCCGTAATCAGAATCACGGAGGAAGCGATATTGAAGGGAGCCACCCCCATGTTCATCAGGCGCGTTAGCGTCGCCGGCGCATCGTTGGTATGCAGGGTGGAAAACACCATGTGACCGGTTTGCGCCGCCTTGATGGCGATATCCGCCGTTTCCAGGTCGCGAATTTCACCCACCATGATGATGTCGGGATCCTGGCGCAGGAAAGCCTTCAGCGCCACGGGAAAAGTCAGGCCGGCACGGTCATTGACATTGACCTGGTTTACGCCTGGCAAATTGATTTCGGCAGGATCTTCCGCAGTCGAGATATTGATGCCCGGCTTGTTCAGGATATTCAGGCAGGTGTACAGCGACACCGTCTTGCCGGAACCGGTCGGTCCCGTCACCAGCACCATGCCGTAGGGCCGCTCGATCGCCTGGAGCAGGATTTCTTTCTGGTCCGGATCGTAACCGAGGGCATCGATACCCATCTGCGCCTGCGTCGCGTCCAGAATACGCATGACGATCTTTTCGCCGAACAGCGTCGGCAGGGTGCTGACGCGGAAGTCGATCGACTTGGTCTTCGATACTACCAGCTTCATGCGGCCATCCTGCGGCACGCGCTTTTCCGAGATGTCCAGCTTGGAAATGACCTTGATGCGCGACGCCAGTTTTTCCTTGATTGCCAGAGGTGGTTGCGCGACTTCCTTCAAGACGCCGTCGACGCGCAGGCGGATGCGGTAAAACTTTTCGAACGGTTCAAAGTGCAGGTCCGATGCGCCCGAGTTGATGGCATCGATCAGGATTTTCTGCAGGAAGCGGACGACCGGAGCATCATCGATATCGGTGCTCGGCCCGCTTTCGACGGCGGTGGTGGTATCGACATCGGCAAAATCGATATCCAGATCGTCACCGATCAATTCATTGAGATTCTGCTCGGCGCTCTGCCCAAGTTTTTCGATCAGTTGCAGCAATGCCGGGTGTTCGACAATGATCGGCTCGACCGACATTTGCGTCTGGAACTTGATCTGGTCCAGTGCTTGTGTATTGGTCGGATCGGAAATCGCTACCGAGATTTTATTGCCGCGCTTGCCCAGGGCGATGACGCGCTGGTTTTGCATCAGCTTGGCATCGATCAAGCCTTCCGGGCGGGTATTCAGGCTAAAACTTGCGATGTCCAGGACTGGACAAGCAAATGTTTCCGAACAAAAAGCAGCCAGGCTACGGGCGTCCATATGGCCGCTTTGTATCAAGGCATCAATGAATTGTATTTTTTCAGTTTGAACACGCTTGGTTAAAGCGTCAATTTGCTGAGCAGAAATATGTCCAGCATGAAGCAATACCCTCCCCAAGGCAGGCATTGCCGTGCTGGAAACCGTATTAGGGAAAACTGCCGCCATAAGGTTGCTGTACTGAAATTACCAGAGAATCATCCAAGTAGCGTTAGATGATGCCTATAGGCATCTGATTTGTAAAGGTATTGTGAATTTTTGTTAAGTAATCAGTGTGCGAATCGACACACTTTGCATTGTTCTGGCACAACTATGTAAGGCTTAATTGTTAATTATTGATAATTTTTATTGCGCCGGCAGGTGGGAAACGAAAGACGTGCATTCCACGGACACATTTGTTAAGCACACTGTTGATTTTCAAATCGTACCGGGCCGAGATAGCCGATGGTCAAATGTCTGCGTTGGGATCGTAAAGCCTTTCAATGTAATCGAAGACATCGGCGAGCAGTGCTTGGCCTACTCCTTGCGTCACAGTGAAAACACCTTGCCCCCTAGCTGGAGCGATCAGGAGGCGAGGCTTCGCCCCTATTGCGCTTTTTTGCCGCCAGATACGACAAAGCGGTTTCCGCACACGAGTCGCTTCATGATCTTGCTGCTGGTGGTGGCGCTTCCATGTTCTACCGGCGGTGCCCAATTATTGACGGAGCGCAAATTTAGTGGCAGCAAAAAAATATGGAAGTCCTATCGCATATGGCATACTATTTCTTACACGCTGGCGCGGATCATTCTTACAAAGAAGCAGGCAAAGTCACTGCTCACATTATGCGCGCCGTGTAGCGGGGAGACAGAACGAGCCACTGATTCGCCAGCACATTGTTTGCTTTAATGTGCCGAGCGGTCAGGGTAATATTTCAGCGCGCTCGGAAAACTGTATCCCATATCTCGTTATTTCGTCCATTATCCAAGAGACAGATATGGCAAACAACATCTTTCCTTCGCTGACTCCAGCCGACTCAGTCCTGTCAAACTACGGCCTGTGCCAGACATCCGATATTGATGTGGCGCGCTCGGTTGGTGAACGCATTTTTTGCAAAAACACAATCTATTCGAATGATCCACAGTTCAATACACGCGTCAACTATCGGCGTGTCAGCAGCTTAGGCGTGGGGCGCATGACCTATGGCGGCGAGACCATCATCGATCCGGACGTGATGGAATCGTTTTCGCTGATTCAGATTCCGATCAAGGGGCGTGAATTTATCGAGTCCGACGGCAAGCGAGCCTTGTTCGAGTCCGACCAGGGCGTGGTGCTGAATGCGCACGCCCGCACACGCATCCATCACATGGGCGGCACCGAGAAAATCATCATCCGCATCGATAACGATGTGGTCAAGCGTCAGTGCCAGCAACATCTCGGGCGCACTTTGCAAAAGGATGTCGAGTTCAAGATGGAAATACCGCTGGATACGTCCGACGGTCGCAGCCTGAACCAGATGGTGGCGTGGATGTGCGATGTCCTGTCGAATACGGATAAGCTGTCGCCGCTGTTGAGCACACAGTTCGAAAGCACCTTCGTGGGCATGTTGTTGAGTTGCCATACTAACAATTACAGTATGGAGCTGAGCGAGGACAAAGGACAATCGATTGCACCGTCTTTCGTCAAGCGAATCGAGCATTACATCGAAGAACATGCCCACGAGCCGATCTCGGTGGGCGATCTGGCGGAATATGCCGGCGTCAGCACGCGCTCGCTTTTCTCCGGTTTCCGCCGCTTCCGCAATATCTCGCCGATGCATTATCTCAAGGAAGTTCGCTTGCGCCGTGTGCATGATGAACTCCTGTCGACTCAACCTTCCAGCGGGGCGGTGACCACCATCGCATTCCGCTGGGGCTTCAGTCATCTGGGCCACTTCACGACCGACTACAAGCGCCGCTTCGGTGAAACCCCGTCCGAAACATTGATGCGTTCTTAGGCGCAATTTCCTGCCAATGTATTGCCTGTAGAAGTTTGCTTGCGTTGTGCGACGCGAACTCTTACAGGTCCCCCTTCCAGCGGGGGCGGTAACCGTTATCGCATTCCGCTGGAGCCTTAGCCTTCCTGGTCACTTCACGACCGGCTACAAGCGCCGCTTCGGCGAAATACCTTCGAAACATTGATGTGTTCCTGATTGTTGCCGTCGCTCATCGTCATGCCGATGAGCGCCAAAAGCGCCTGCTTTTCTGCATTTACAGGATAGTGGTTTCGCCGGCGGGAGCGCCAACATGGTTCTGTGTGCCATAGGATCAACTCCGACGCGGGCGCTGTCGGTCGCGCCTGAGCGGCGCACCCGGCATCCTGCTGTTGTACGGACAGGACTCAAACTTATTACCAGATCAAGGAGACCGAAATGAATGCTTTGAACTCAATGAAGGCGATGCGCTTACATGAACCCGGCGGCCGTTTCCAGCTAGATAAGCTCTCGCGCCCGATACTGTTGCGCCCGACCGATGTGCTCGTCGAAGTCAAGGCGTCCGGTGTCGTGCCAAACCTGCGCAACGTGATGAGCCACTATGGCGAGCGTTCATACCTGACGGTGCCGGACTTACCTGCGATTTATGGTCTCGATACCGCAGGTGTGGTCGCTGAAGTTGGTGCGGCTGTCACAGGCATCGCGCCGGGAGACCGTGTGTACATCAATCCTGGCCGCTCGTGCGGATCGTGCCATGCCTGCCGGATCGGCGAGCCGACAAACTGTGTCGCGTACACCTTTCAGGGCTATTTCGGCTTCGGACCGCGTTCCAGGCAGATTTACCAGCAGTACCCGTACGGGGGCTTCAGCCAGTATGCGACTGCGCCGGCCGACGGCCTCGTCAAGTTGCCGCCGTCAGTAAGCTTCGAGCAGGCTGCCCGTTTCGGCTATTTGGGCACGGCCTATTCGGGCTTGCGCAAGGCTGGTGTCGGGGCGGGCAAGACTGTCCTGATCAGCGGTGCTAGCGGCACCCTGGGCCTTGGCGCGGTGCAGATTGCGCGCGCGATGGGTGCGGTCAGGATTTTCTGCGTCGCGCGCAATGCCGACTTGCTCGAACGTGTGCGCGCACTTGATCCAGAGCGAATTCGCACGTTCTCGCATGGTTCAGGCGATCTTGGTGAATGGGTAAGGAGCGAGACAGAGGGCTTGGGCGTAGACGCAGTGCTCGACGCGATCGGTCCGGGCGCGTCACACCAGGTCACGCTCGATTGCATCAAAGCACTTCGCCGAGGTGGCCGCCTGGTCGAAGTGGGCGCGATGTCCGATCCGTTGCCGCTGAACCTGCACGAACTGATGTGCTCGCAGATCAGCGTGCTCGGTTCACTGTGGTTCTCGGTCGCCGAAGGTCAAGACCTTGCCTATATGGCCGCAGCAGGCACGCTGGACTTGAGCGTGTTCCAGCATCATCGGTATTCGCTGGAGCAGGCCAACGAGGCGCTCGCTGACGCGGAGCAGCGCAAGGGCGGATTCGTCAACGTGGTGATTGTGCAGTAAGCGCACGGTATACATACAACAAGGACAAGGAGTTTGAAATGGTGAGACGTATCGTAACTGGTGAGCGGAATGGAAAGTCGGTGGTGGTATCCGATGGTCCAGTCGAAAATACGCACGACTATGCGTCGGTTCCTGGTTTCCGCACCACGTTGGCATGGGCCACTACCGAGGCCGAGCCCACGCTGCCCTTCGATGGACCCGACCCGGTGGCGGGTATCGAATCCATGCTGCCGGCGCCGCATGGCACGCGCGTGATTGTCGTGCAGTTTCCTCCCGATAGCGTGATGACCGCGCCGGGTTTCGACGGGGCTGCGGCCGGTGCGGAATACGCAAAGTACCTGCCGGGTCTGGCCGAGACCTTCGATACCGACGGTTCCGGGTTTCATCGTAGTCCGACGGTCGACTACGACGTGATCCTGTCCGGCGAACTCTGGCTCGAGCTCGATGATGGCGAGCTCCGTCATCTGAAGACCGGTGATGTCGTGATCCAGAACGGCACGCGCCATGCATGGCGCAACCGGACCGAAACGCCGGCAGTGATGCTGTCCGTGCTCATCGGCGCCCGATAGCGCCATTCTGACAGTTCGACACAGGAGTCACCACATGTCCCATCACCACGCACGCGCGCATCAGGGTGAATTCGATGAGAACGCCGCCGAGCAGTTCGAGTGGAGCGACGCGATGTTGCTCGGCCATGGCCAGATGGACGATGCACATGAAGAATTTGTGCATGTCGTCAAGGCGCTTGCTGCATGTGATGCGGCAACGGCCCTCGGTTGTCTTCAGGCGGTCGAGGATCATCTGCTTGCGCATTTCGGGACCGAGCGAGAGTGGATGGAACGGACGGAGTATCCAGCGATGGATTGCCATCTCGACGAGCATCAGAAGGTGCTCGACACGGTGCAGCAGGTGAACCGGCTGGCGCAGGCCGGGCAGGTCGGCCTGCGCGACGTGCGACGCCTTGCCGCCGCGCTCGCGGACTGGTTTCCGAAGCATGCAACTTACCTGGATTCCGCTTTGTCCGCATGGATCAGCAAACGCCGGCATGGTGGCGCGCCGGTGATTCTGCGGCGCGCCCTCGGTGAAGGTGTGCAGCAAAAATCGACCTTGGCCTGAACCGCGGCGGTTCGTATGATCAACGAAATGCTTGAAAAGCACTGTTCTAAAGGAGAGCTGTATGTCGATGAAAGATAAGGTGGGCCTGGTGACGGGTGGTGGCTCAGGCATGGGGCGTGCGGCTGCGCTGGTCCTCGCGGCTGAAGGAGCGACGGTGGTGCTTGCCGGCCGCACCGAAGACAAGCTTGCCATTGTGCGCGACGAAATCATCAAGTCGGGCGGCAAGGCCGAGATCAAGGTGATGGACGCCTCGCGCCGCGAAGACAATGAAGCGCTCGTCCAGTTCATCGAGTCGCGTTTCGGTCGTCTCGATTTCGCATTCAACAATGCGGGCGGCCATGCCGACTTCAAACCGATCGACCAGACTCCGGTCGAGGAATCGGAATGGGTCATCGACCTCAACTTCAAGGGCGTCTATTACGGTGTGAAGTACCAGGTCGGGGCAATGTTGCGCGCGGGTAGCGGTGCGATCGTGAACAATGCGTCGATCTTCGGTCTGCGCGGCATGAATGGCATTGCCCACTATGTGGCGGCCAAGCATGCGGTGGTCGGCCTCACGAAGGCGGTCGCGAAAGAGTACGCGGGCCAGAACATCCGTATCAATGCGGTTTGCCCGGGTGCGACCGAGACGCCGAATTACATGCGTTCAACGGGCGGCGACGTCCATCTGCTCGACGACATGATTCCCATGCGCCGCATCGGCCAGTCGCAGGAAGTGGCTGAGGCGGTGCTGTACCTGTTGTCGAGCAAGTCGGCCTACGTGACCGGTACGACGCTGTCGGTCGATGGCGGCATGACAGCCTGAGACAAACAGCCGCGGGCGGGGGGGCTGCCCGCATGGCCGTGCACAGTGCGGAATGATAAGTGCCTCCGCTACTACAGTCACGAACGCATCAAACTCAAATCAGAAGGGCTGAGTTCTGTGCAATGCAGAACCCGGCCCTTAGTCATTTCCTGATCTGATTTAACCGTCCGGCTTTACCGAGACAGTCCAAAATCCCGGCCGGAATATTGATGCGTTTTTGAACGCTATCGTCCGGTCATTGCTGTGCCAATGAATGCAAGCGGCCTCTGTGTTTTTCTGCATTGGCGGGATAGTGAATTCACCTACGGGAGCGCCAGCCGGGATGCCGCTACGTACCATGGACTTAACTGCTTCGCATAGCGCGAAGCGTTTTTCCTCATACAAAAAGGAGACTTTCATGGATCAACCCGTAGTCCGCCGCCGCGTCGCCAAGAACGGCATCAGCGAAGAGCGCACCAACAACAGCAAAGTCCAGAGCCAGTATCAGCCGTACAAGGATGCGGCATGGGGCTTCATCAATCACTGGTATCCAGCCTTGTTCAGTAATGAGCTGCCGGAAGACCATGTCGAGGGCATCCAGATCTGCGGCATTCCCATCGTGCTGCGCCGTGTCGACGGCAAGATCCATGCGCTGAAGGATCAATGTCTGCACCGCGGCGTTCGCCTGTCGGAAAAGCCGATGTGCTTCAACAAGGAAACGATCTCCTGCTGGTACCACGGTTTCACCTTCAATCTTGAATCGGGTCGGCTGGACACGATCGTGGCCAACCCGGACGACAAGCTGGTCGGCACGACCGGCATCACGACCTATCCGGTACGGGAAGCGGCCGGCATGATTTTCGTGTTCGTGCGCGAAGATGATTTTCCCGATGCCGATGTCCCGCCGCTGGCCGACGACCTGCCGTTCCGCTTCCCGGAAAACAGCGAACGTTTCCCGCACCCGCTGTGGCCGACTTCACCGAGCGTGCTGGACGATAACGCCGTGGCGCTGGGCATGCACCGCACCGGCTTCGGCAACTGGCGCATCGCTTGCGAGAACGGCTTCGACAATGCGCACATTCTGGTCCACAAGGACAACACCATTGTTCATGCGATGGACTGGGTGCTGCCGCTGGGCATCTTGCCTGCCGCCGACGATTGCATCGCCACCGTCGAAGACGACAAGGGGCCCAAGGGCCTGATGCAGTGGCTGTTCACCGACAAGTGGGCGCCGGTGCTGGAAAACAAGTTATTGGGCCTGAAAATCGAAAATACCAAGGGGCGTTTCTATCGCACCTCGGTCGTGCTGCCAGGCGTGTTGATGGTCGAGAACTGGCCGGAAGAGCACGTGGTGCAGTACGAATGGTACGTGCCGATCACCGACGACACGCACGAATATTGGGAAGTGCTGGTGCGGGTCTGTCCGACCCAGGCTGATCGCGAGAAGTTCCAGTATCGTTTTGACCGCGTCTACAAGCCGCTGGCGCTGCACGGCTTCAACGACTGCGACCTGTATGCCCGTGAAGCCATGCAGAACTTCTATGCCGACGGCACCGGCTGGGACGACGAGCAACTGGTGGCGACCGACGTATCGCCGATCACCTGGCGCAAGCTGGCCTCGCGCTGGAATCGCGGCATCGCCAAGCCCGGACGCGGCGTGGCTGGCGCGCTGAAGAACACCAGCATGCGCTTCAAGGACACGGCCAACGGCATGCGCCCCGGCTACAAGGTCCCCAAGATCCCGGACGACGCGTAAATCCTGCACTGGGCCGCGTCATCGTGCGCGGCCCGGTTGCGCTAGCCCGCAACCCTGCCGGTCTCTGGCCGGCTTCTTCCGTGGCATGGAGTAAGCATGGAAAACGAATTGCACTATCTGGAAATGTCCGAGCTGTCGCTGCTGATCCGCGGCGGCAAGATCTCACCTGTCGAAGTCACGCAGGCGCAACTGGCGCGCATCAAGCAGCTCGACGGTAGTCTCAACAGCTATGCGTACGTCGCGGCGGAGCAGGCACTGGCGCAGGCGCGCCAGGCCGAGGCCGAACTCGCGCGCGGCGAATATCGTAGCCCCTTGCACGGCGTGCCGATTGCCGTCAAAGACCTGTTCTGGACGCGGGACATGCCGACTACGGCGGGCACCACGATTTACCGTGACTTCCTGCCGCCGGAAGACGCCACGGTGGTGACGCGCCTGAAGGAAGCGGGCGCGGTCATCCTCGGCAAGCTGCGCATGACCGAAGGCGCGTTCGCGATCCATCATCCCGACTTGCCGGCGCCCAGCAATCCCTGGGGTGCGGCGCACTGGGCCGGCGCCTCGTCCAGCGGCAGCGGCGTGGCCACGGCGGCCGGCCTGTGCTATGCGGCGCTGGGCACCGACACTGGCGGCTCGATCCGTTTCCCTTGTGCGGCCAATGGCCTGACCGGCCTCAAGCCGACCTGGGGCCGTGTGAGCCGGCACGGCGTGTTCGAGCTGGCGGCCAGCCTTGACCATGTCGGCCCCATGGCCCGCAGCGCCAAGGATGTGCTCTTTCTGTTGTGCGCCATCGCCGGCCATGACCTTAAGGACCCCACTTCGCTGCCCGGCGCATGCCTGGAAATTTCCGGCATCGATGAAACGTTCAAGGGCCTGCGCGTCGGCGTGGATGAGTCCTGGTTGAGCGATGGCGTCGATTGGGACATCCAGCACGGCCTGCAACAGATCATGGCGCTCATCCGTGAAGGCGGCGGCGTCCTGAAAAGCGTGCGGATGCCCGACGCCCGTGCCGTGAGCACGAACTGGGAGCGCCACTGCGGTGTGCAGACCGCGATCGCGCACGAAGCCACTTACCCGAGTCGCGCCGCCGAATACGGTCCTGCGCTGAGCCGCCTGATTGACGGCGGGCGAGAACTGGGTGGGATGGATTACCAGCGCATCCTGTTGGCGGCGCAGCGCTTTACCGGCGAAGTCGATGCCTTGCTCAATCAGGTCGATCTGGTACTGGCACCGGTGCAACCCTATGCCGCGCCGACCTACGAGCAACTGGCCGACCTCGCGCTGGACCCTGAGGCGAATCGCCGCCTGATCCAGTTTACCTCGCCGTTCAACGTCAGCGGTCATCCGTGTTTGAGCCTCCCTTACGGCGCCACACAACAGGGCTTGCCACTGGGCGTGCAATTCATCGGAAAAAAGCGCTCGGAAGGCGTCTTGTGCCGTGCCGGCATGGCCCTGCAGTGCGTCAGCGACTGGCACAAACAGCATCCGCCCGGAATCTGATTTTCATCCTCATGAGAAATAATATGCATCAAGTCACTCTTAACTATGCTGATGGCGTCAGCCGCAGTTTTGACGTCGCGCCCGGCGAGCTCATCATTGACGCTGCCATCGCCGCCGAGATTCCCGTGCTGTACCAGTGCCAGTCGGGAAGCTGTTCTTCCTGCGCGGCCAAACTGTCGACCGGCGACGCGCAGACCCGCGCCGGCACCAGTTCGACGCTCCTGGCCAGCGAAGTGGCCGCCGGCACGCGATTGCTGTGCGTGTGCGAAGCCAAGTCGGATTGCAGCTTCGACCTCGCCTACACCAGCGAAGCCGGCGCCAGCGTCGCACACGAAGTCCATGCCTTCATCGATGCGGTCGAGCAGATCGCCAGCAATGTCGTGCGCCTGACCGTGGACTTGGCCGAGGGCGAATGGATGGCATTCCGCCCCGGCCAGTTCATGCAGATCGAGGTGCCCGGACTGGGCGTGCTGCGCAGCTATTCGCCGTCCAGCGTGGGTACCGACGTGCCGAAGTTGGAATTCCTGATCCGCATTCTGCCCGACGGCGCGATGTCCAACTTCCTCTCGAAAGTGGCCGAGCCGGAACAGGTGCTCAAGCTGAAAGGCCCGTACGGCTCCTTCTTCCTGCGCGAAGAGAAAAAGCGCGCGCCGCACATTTTTGTGGCCGGCGGCACTGGGCTCGCCCCCATCCTGTCGATGATCGATACCTTGCGCCAGAGCGGCGGACGCAAGCCGCCCATGCTGCTCAGCTTCGGCTGTGCCACGCCGGATGCGCTGTTCTGCCTGGAAGACATCGAACTGCGCAAGCAATGGCTGCCGACGCTCGAAACGCGCATCTGCGTCGACCGCGATCCGCAGGAGGGCATGCATCACGGCAATCCGGTCAGCGCCTTGCGCGAAGGGGATGTGACGCCCGACACCGTCGCATATCTCTGCGGGCCGCAAGTGATGATCGACGCCGCTACCAGGCGACTGATCGAGCTGGGCGCGGATCCGGCCAACATCTACAGCGAACAATTCACACCTAGCAATTAAGAAAAGAAACGCAAAGGAACCAGCATGCTGCCCGCTACCACTCCCATCCCGTTTTCCGCCGAACAGAAAAAATGGTATCAGCAGGCTTGCGCGAAGATCGACCCCAAGCGCCTGCAACAATTGCTGTTCGAGCTGACCAATATCCACAGCCCGACCGGCGCCACGCGCGCGGCCAGCGAATTCATGGTCGCTCACCTGGGCAAGGTCGGTTTCGATGCCGACTACCAGTCGCTGACCGACATCAGCGGCAACGTCAAGGCGCAGTACAAGGGCACGGGAGGCGGCGCTTCCGTGATGCTGTACGCACCGATCGACACGCACCTCGACTGCACGCCGGAAGAAAGGGAACTGCTGACCGGCCCGGCCACCGAGGCCGACATGCAGCCGCGTGCGCAACAGGTCGACGACTGGGTGTTCGGCCTGGGCGCGTCCAATCCCAAGGGCATGATCGCCACGCTGACCGAAGTTGCCACCGCGCTGATCGAAGCGAAGGTGCCGTTGCGCGGTGACCTGCTGATGGGCATGGCCGACGGCGGCATGCCAGTAGACATCTCGTCGCGCCAGCACGCCGGCATGTCGGGCGGTGTGCTGCACCTGCTCAACCGCGGCATGTATCCCGACTTCGCCATCATCATGAAGCCGTGGAACTGGGTTTATCACGAAGAGCCCGGCATGGCCTGGTTCAAGCTGCGCGTGTACGGCACGCTGGGCTATGCGGGCGTGCCGCATGACATCCCAGGCTTCCGCAGCTCGGTCGGCGCGACTGCGACGGTCATTCCCGAACTGGAGAAGTGGATCATCGACTATGCCGAGAAAAACACCTCCGGCGTGGTCAAGCCGCATGGCTGGATTGCCGGCGTGCGCGGTGGCAATCCAGAACGTCCGGCCTTTCCATCCTTCCTGACCGAATTGTTCTTCGACGTGCGCGTCAATCCGCGCTCCTCGCCGGCCGAAGTGAAAGCGCAGTTCGCCGCCTTCGTCGCCGACCTCAAGGCACGCCGGCCTGAACTGGAAATGGATTGGGAAATCTACGGCTCCGTGCCCGGCGGCACGACCGATCCGCAGAACTGGATCATCCAGTCGTGCAAGCGCGGCTGGGAACATATCGAAGGCAAGCCGCATGGCATGCCCGATCTGCTGGGCGGCCAGACCGATGGCGCGGCCTTGCGTCGCTGGGGAGTGCCGACCGCACGAGTCGGCTGGCCGTGGCCGGCACAAGGCGCGCCGTTGCCAGTGGCGGAAGGATTGGGCGGCATGGGCGCGACCTATATTCCCGAATTGATTCCTTGCGCCAAAAAGATCATGTACGCATTGATCGACACGCTGACGCGTTCGCGCAGCGAAATGGGTTTGTAAATAAACGCGTCGCTAAACAATGAAAGGGCCGACCATGAAGAAACGCATCAAGCTCATCGTTCCCGTGCCGATGAACGAACAGACCAAGGCGATGTTCGCTTCGCAGCTTCCTCCGGGCATGGTGCGCGACGACATCGAGGTGGAATTCGTCGGCGCCGGCAGCGTGCTGAGCCTGGCTGACAGTTACTACGACACCACGATGATGGATGCCGCCGTGCTGGCTGCCGGCATGAAGGCTGAGGAAGAGGGCTTCGATGCGGTGTGCATCAATACCGTCAGCGACTCTGGCCTCTACGGCTTGCGCTCGCGCCTGTCGATTCCCGTAATGGCCCCGGGCCAGAGTGCATTTCATCTCGCCTGCACGCTGGGACACAAGTTCAGCGTCCTGACGATGTGGCCACAGTGGTTTGCGCTCTACCGCAAGACGATCAAGGAATACAACCTCGAGTCGCGCCTGGCATCGATCCGCTCCATCAATGTGCGTCCCGACACCGAGTCCTTGTTGCAAGGTAAGGAGGAAGTTGTGTTTGGCAAGCTGCTCGAGCAAGCCAAACTCGCCATCGAGGAAGACGGTGCTGACGTGCTGGTGCTGGGTTCCACTACCATGCACCAGTCGCATGCCTACCTCGCTGCCAACCTGCCGGTGCCAGTGCTGAATCCCGGGGTGATCGCCTACAAGATGTGCGAGATGTTGCTCGACCTTGGCATCAGCCACAGCAAGACGGCCTTCCCCAGTCCGGAAGTGATCAAGGACCAGGCGTTTCGTATTTGATTCGCATTCGATTTGACATGCCAATTCAGGAGCATTGCATGAGCATTTTTCCATCGGCAGCCGAGGCGCTGTCGACCGACCTCAGCATTCACGAAGCGATGACGGCGTTCCGTGCCGGCACGCTGACCAGCACGGCGTTGGTCGAAGCCTGTCTGCGCCGCATCGAGGAACTGCAGCATCTGAATGTCTTCGTGACCGTCGATGCGCAAGGCGCGCTGAAAGCTGCCGCGCAAGCCGACATGGACCGCGCCGCCGGCAAGCCGCTCAAGCCGCTGGCCGGCATTCCCATCGTGGTGAAGGATAATATCCATGCCGCCGGGATGCCGTGCACGGGAGGCTCACCAGCACTGGCCGACTTCGTGCCGGCAAAGGATGCGCCCACCGTGCAGAAGCTGCGCGAGGCGGGCGCCATCGTGCTGGGCAAGACCAACCTGCACGAGTTCGCGTTCGGTGCGACCGGCTATAACGGTGCCTTCAATACCGGCAGCAAGGTCGGCATCCGCAATCCCTACGACAGCGAACGCATTGCCGGTGGTTCGTCCTCTGGCAGCGCGGCCGCAATCGGCGCGCGCATGTCGCTGGCGGCGCTGGGTACGGACACAGGTGGCTCGATGCGCATTCCTTGCGCGCTGAACGGTTGCGCTTCGCTGCGCCCGAGCAGTGGCCGTTATCCGCGCCTGGGTACGATTCCCATTTCGACCAGCCGCGATACCGTCGGGCCGATGGCGCAATGCATGTCCGATGTCGCCTTGCTGGATGCGGTGATCACGGGCGAATACGCGTTGCCGCCCATCGAACTGTCGAAGCTGCATCTGGGCATGCCGGAACAGTTCTGGCAGGGCCTCGATGAAGACACGCAGGAAGCGGCGCTGGCGGCGCTGGCGGCGCTCCATGCGCGCGGGGTGACCGTGGTCGAGATTCCCGATGCACAAATTTTCGAACTCAATCATCCGATCGGCTTTCCAGTCGTGATCCACGAAGCGCGAGTTGGCATGGAAGCGTATTTGCGTGAACAGGGCCCGGGCATTTCCATCGAGGAAATGGTCAGCAAGATTCACAGCCCCGATGTGAAGTCGATTTATGAACAGTGGGTGCTGCCGGCGAAATTGCTGACGCCCGATGGCATGGTGGATGTCGAGCAGCTGTACGACGTTGCCGAAAACAGCGGTCGTGCCGCCCTGAAGCAGCATTACCAGTATCTGTACGAGACCTACGCCGTGGATGCGCTGGTCTTTCCCACCACAACCATCATCGCGCCGGTGGCGCGCCCCGAAGTCAACGAGCCGGAAACCTTCGAACGCCTGATTCGCAACACCGAGCCGGCCGCCAGCGCGGGACTCGCCTGCATCCAGTTGCCAGTCGGGCTGGGACGACGCACCGGCCTGCCGGTCGGGCTGGAACTGGATGCGCCGGCAGGAAGCGATCGCCGTCTGCTAGCGATCGGCATCGCTATCGAATCCGTGCTCGGCCGCATACCGCCGGCCTGAACATTCTCTGGAATCTCCGTTTGGCGACGTATCCGGGCAACACCCGAATACGTCGTTCTTTTTTGCGCGATGCAAACCATCTAATTAGCCACGCCGTCGTCATGAATGTTGCGGGCAATGGATAAGCCCGCAGTGTTGGGATAGTCGCGCAGGACCGGGATCGAGAGAATCAAGTCATAGAAGCCGTTTTTTTTTGCATGTCAACTTTGTGGATCGCTTAATGAATAAGTCCTCCAGTCTTCGCATGAAGTATCCGATCCGAGCGGCCAGAAAACAGCGCCTGGCCAATCTCTTTGTGTCGGCGCTGCCGTGGATGATCATTGCCGGCCTCCTGTATGCCGGCCTGTTCATCAAGCCCCAGGCTGTGGGCAGCAGCGTCACGCCGCCGGCGCTGGAGCGCCGTGACCGCGTCTACGGCATCGCGCAAGGAAAGAACGGCACGCTGTTGGCCGCCGCTTCCAACGGCAAGATTCTGACCATCGGCGCGGACCGCAAGATCGCGCGCCCGGCGACGCCGATCAACCTGTCCATGCAGGATATCGCTGCGTTCGATGCCGAGCACGCCGTGGCGGTCGGCAACGACAACGTCATTCTCATTACCGAAGACGGCGGCAAGCACTGGATCAAGGTCGACAACGTGCCTCGCTCGCAGGTCGCCAACAAGCTCAACCGCGTGCGCGCCGGCGCCAACGGCGTGGCGGTGGCCGTGGGCGAGATGGGCGCGCTGCTGCGCTCGCAAGACTACGGCAAGACCTGGCAGCGCCTGCGCGAGGAAGAAGACGTGGCCTGGAACGACGTCGCCATCCTCGACGGTGGCGCATTCGTGGTGGTGGGCGAGTTCGGCAAGATCCTGCGCAGCAGCGACGACGGCAAGAGCTGGGAAAAGGAACAGGCGCCGGTGGAAGGCTCGCTGATGGCAGTCGCGTTCCGCGATGCCTCCAATGGCGTGGCCGTCGGACTCGATGGCATCGTGCTGGGCAGCAGCGACGGCGGGCGCAAATGGAGCAGCGTCAAGCTGCCCGTGCACGAGCACTTGCTGGATGTGCTCTGGAACGCCCGCAAGAACGAATGGTTCGCAGTCGGCGCGATGGGCCGCTGGGTCAGCGGCACCCAGGGTGCTGACGGCCTGCAATGGAAGGCCGGTGTGCTGGGCGAGCACACCCTGTCCTGGCATACCCGCGCCGTGGCGGCAGGCGACGCTTACTGGCTGGCAGGCGCCGA
This sequence comes from Oxalobacteraceae bacterium, assembly GCA_003537575.1. Lineage (GTDB taxonomy): Bacteria > Pseudomonadota > Gammaproteobacteria > Burkholderiales > Burkholderiaceae_D > Paucimonas. The sequence goes on along the minus strand of DPRS01000025.1, from coordinate 146,862 downwards.
TATCGGCACCTGGGACGGCCGGCAATGGATGCCGCTGGCACAGAATTGAATCCCCGCACCAATCCCCGTACCATTTTCCGAGATTGCTCCCATGATTGAACGCATCGCGCATTTCTGCATCGACAGACGCAAACTGGTGGTTGGCCTGCTGCTGGCCTGCACCCTCATCCTGAGCTGGTTTGCCATGCATATCCAGGTACGTACGGTGTTCGAGGATATGCTGCCCTCGAAGCACGAGTACGTGAAGACTCACGAGAAATTCAAGGACACCTTCGGTGGCTCGAACATGGTCACCATCATGCTCGAAGTCGACAAGGGTGACATCTTCCAGAAGCCCGTGCTGGAGAAAGTGCGCGACCTGACCCTGGGGATGCGAGAAGTGTCCGCGGTCAACCAGTTTCAGATCACTTCGCTGGCTTCCAAGAAGCTCAAGGAAGTGCACGCTTCCACCAGCGGCATCGAAAGCGTGCCGCTGATGTGGCCGGACGTGCCGCAAACGGCCGAGAAGATGGCCGAGCTGAAATCGGCAGTCCTGCGCAATCCGCTGGTGTACGGCCCTTATGTCTCGAAGGATTTGCAGGCCACGCTGATCACGGCGGACTTCATCGACCAGAAAGTCGATTACGCTACCGTCTTCAAGGAAATCAATGCGCTGATCGCCAAGGTCGATGACGGCTCAATGAAAATCCGCGTGGTTGGCGACCCGATCCTGTTCGGCTGGGTCAACCACTATCTGCCCGAAACCCTGCATCTGGTGTTCTACGCGCTGGGCGTCACGCTGGCCATGCTGTTCGTGCTGCTGCGCACCTGGCGCGGCGTGTTGCTGCCCTTGCTGGCCGGCTTCGTGAGCGCGATCTGGGCGCTGGGCATCTGCCAGATCCTCGGCATCAATTTCGAGCCGCTGGTGATCGTGGTGGCGATGCTCATCACCTCGCGCGCCGTGTCGCACTCGGTGCAGATCGTCAATCGTTTCGATGACGAACTGGAGGCGCAGCCGCAAGTCGATGGCGAAGAGCTGTCGCGCATCGCGGCCCGCGTCGCGCTGACCGATCTGTTCCGCCCCGGCATGTTGGGCGTGATCGCCGATGCCGCCTGCATGGCGGTGGTGGCGCTGAGCCCGATCCCGATGCTGCAAAAGCTGACCGTGCTGTCAGTAGTCTGGGTCTCCACCCTGACGGTCAGCGCCGTGATCCTCACGCCGGTGCTGCTGTCCTACATCCGCAAGCCGCGCGGGTTCGCGCACCCGCTCAACCTGCAACCGGTCTTGCGCAAGGTGCTGGATTTCGCGGTCGGCATCACCCTGTCTCGCGCCCGCTACGCAGTGCTGGGCGTGAGCCTGTTGGTGATCGTCGGCGCCGGCGTCTATGCGCTCAACCTGAAGATCGGCGACGCCAACCCCGGCTCGCCGATCCTGTGGCCGCACGCCAAATACAACCGGGATTCCGGCGCCATTAACTCACGCTTCGAAGGCGTTGATCGCATGTTCGTCGTGATCGGCGACGACAATCGGCCGGGAGTGGTCAAGAGCAACGACGTGCTGCAATCGATGGATCGCTTCCAGCGCTTCATGGAAGTGCAACCCGAGATCGGCGGCTCGCTATCGATCGCCGACGTGATCCCGCAGGTCAATGCCAGCCTGCACGAAGGCAATCCACACTACCTGGAAATGTCGGACAACGCGGCCATCAACGGCAGCCTGATGGCGATGCTGGAATCGGTCTCCGAGCCGGGCGACATGGACCGCTTCATCGACAAGCAATCCGCCAACGGCTCGGTCACGCTGATGTTCCGTGACCGCCAGGGTGAAACCATCCGCACCGCTGTGGCGCGCGTCAAGGAATTCATCGCCGCCAACCCGCTCAAGGAAGGTCATTGGCAACTGGCGGGCGGCGTCGTCGGCGTAATGGCGGCGATCAATGAAATCATCCTCTCCAGCCAGATCGAAGCCATCGCGCTGGCGTTGCTGGTGTTGGCGGTGCTGTGCACTATCGTCTATCGCTCGACGATCGCCGGGATGCTGTTCATGGTTCCGGTCATCATCTCCAACATGCTGACCTTTGCCTTCATGGTTTGGAAGGATATCGGCATGAACATCAATACCGTGCCGGTAGCCGCGCTGGGCATCGGTCTGGGAGTGGATTACGCGTTCTACATCGCCGACCGCGTCAAGGAAGAAATTGCCATCGGCAGTTCGCCAGAGCACGCCATCAAGCAGGCGCTGCATTCGGCCGGCATGGGCGTCATCGTCACGGCCAGCGTGCTGATCCTAAGCACGCTCTTGTGGTGGGTTTCGTCGTTGCGTTTTCAGGCGGAAATGGGTCTGTTGATGGCGATCTGGCTCTTCGTGTCAGCCATGTCGGCGCTGTTCGTGATGCCTTCGCTGATTTATGTATTCCGTCCCAAGTTCATCTTTGGCTCGCAAGGAGGAGAGGCCAAAATACCGTTGCCACTGGCTGCTTGATTTCTGAATAAAACAAAAACAAATTTCCAATTCTTTTCATGCCTCTTTGTAGGGAGACAAAATGAAGCAACGCAAGACAAATCTTACGTGGCGAAGCTGCCTTTTCCACACGCTGATTCCCGCTGCCGTGATGGCAGCCGCCAGCCCGCTGGCGCTGGCCGACGACAACAACAACGATGAAAGCCGTTTCCACTTCGACGGTTATCTGCGCGAGGAAGTGTCCGTCAACGCCAAGAACTGGCAGGACACGCCCAACTACAACGACAAGGGCAAGATATCCATGGCGCGCACGACCTTGCGCCTGAACATGGATTTCAAGGCGAACGAAGCGGTCGCGTTCGTCGCCAAGGGCCGTGCTGTTCGAGAGTTCAATACCCCCTTCCTGAAGCATCTGGAAAGCATGGGCGCCAACAGCTACAGGAATAAGGGCCTGATGGATTTGTACAACGATATCGATCTGCGTGAATGGTATGCCGATATCAAGGCAAGCGATCGTGTCAAGCTCCGTATCGGCAAGCAGCAGATCGTCTGGGGCGAGACTGACTTCTTCGTCGCCAACGACCTTGCGCAAGGCTATGACAATGTCTGGCGCAGCTTCCTCGAACCGGCCAACGAAGAACTACGCAAGGGCAACATCGCGCTCAAGGTCAATATCGACGTTCCCGAGGCGAACGGCGGCATCGAAGCCTTCTTCCGCCCGGGCTGGGATCGCAAGCGCGACATCGGCACCGAAATCGACGTCTACGGCGGCCGCTGGTCCAGCCAGCCCTATGCCGGCGTGGACTTCCGCAACATCGACCCCTACGCCTGGAACAACTCGAAGGCCGACATCCATAGCAAGACCGGCGGTCTGCGCTGGACTGGCATGGCAGGCGACACCAACTACTCGGTCTCGTGGATGCGAACCTTCTATAACATGCCGATCATGAATCCGTCGGCCACATTCATGGACGGGGTGACGCCTTCGGGCGCGACGCCGATCGGCAGCAGGACCACGGCGGGCCCAGCCGGCGAGATCATCTATCCGGTCGTGAATGTGTTCGGTGCGACGGCCAGCCGCTACTCCGACATGGCCGATGCCGTGTTCAGTACTGAAGTGGCCTATATCAAGGATGCGCCTTTCAACTTCGCTGCAGCGACGCCTTCCCTGATGAGCCAGTTCATCGCGCCGGGCTTCGATGGCTGGAAGACCAAAAATGTGATCGCTGCCATGATCCGCATGGACAAGAACTTCGCATTCACCCAGACGTTCCTGGGTACTGAAAAGCCAATGTTCTTCTCGATTCAAGTGTTCGACAAGTGGATCCAGAACTTCGACCAGAACGAAAATCTGCTCTACAGCGTTGGCTGGGGCGGCCGCGTCAAGCGCCACAACACGCTGGTGACCGCCATCTTCGATCTGAGCTATGACAACGGCCGTATCCATCCGCAGCTCGTGCTGGGTTCGGACGTGACCAATGGCGGCGGCTTCTACATCCCTTCCGTCACTTTCCAGCTCAGCAAAAACCTGCGCTGGAAGGTCGAGTACGACGGTTTCTGGGATAGCGGTTTTGCCAATGCCCCCGTTCCCGGCAGCGACAGGACCACGCTGTTCGGCTACCTGCACAAGCGCGATCAGGTCTACACCAGCCTGAGCTATCTCTTTTAATCCCTTGCACACGGAGAGCAATCATGAAAGTAACGAATCTGTACTCCCCCCTTGTGGCCGCGCTGATCGGCGCAGTCTGCCTGCCGGCTATCGCCGCCGATCTGGCCGAAGGCACGGTGATTTCCGCCGCCAACCTCGACCAGGTCAGGAACGCCACTTTTGAAGGTCACACCATCGGCAGCATGCTGACCGAAAAAATGGAGTGGCGCATCCGTAACAACGGCTGGAAGATCACGCTGGCGCGTTCGAAGAAAGTCCCGCTCGACCAGAACTGGGTCAAGGCCAGCAAGGCCAATGAAGGCAAGACGAAAATCAACGATGCCACTTGCAAGGTCGATGGTTGGAAAGCGGGCGCACCATTCCCGACGATTGACATGAAAGATGCGGAAGCAGCGAAGAAGATCATCTGGAACCTGAGCCTAGGCTCCCTGGTCGGCGACGTGTCTTCCGTGCCGCACTTCACGCAGGTGCTGGTCGACGGCAAGAGTGGCATCCACGCCGAACTGGTGGCTGAATTCACGCGTTTCAACATGAAAGGCCGCCTGACCGGCAGCTCGTCGATGATCGGTGATGACGATGAGAGCGCACGTCAGTTGCTGTTCTTTAAGGCGCCGTCCGAGGTCAAGGGCATTGGCACCTACACCATGATGTACGATTCCACCAAGGTGCCGGACGTCTGGGCCTATGTTCCTGCGGTTCGCCGTACCCGCCGCCTGTCGGGCGGTGCATGGATGGACCCGGTGGGCTCTTCCGACCAGTTGCAGGACGATCTGGACGGCTTCAATGCACGCCCGTGCTGGTATCCGGGATACAAGCTGCTGGGCAAGCGCTGGGTCCTGGCCGCGGCCAACAGCAGGCTGGATGTCTGGAATACGAAGGCGTCTGCGACTGCCGAGAAGTATCCGACGCTGGATCAGTCCGCGCCGTACTGGAACCTGAACAACGGGTTCGAGCCGCGTGAAGTCTATATGGTCGAGGTCGCCACGCCGTCGCAGCACCCGTACAGCAAGAAGGTGCTTTATGTCGAGACCGAGTATCCGCGCGTTCACTACGTCGAGGCCTACAACCGCAAGGGCGAGTTCTGGAAGTTCATGGAACTGCATTCCTACGTCAACACCAAGGCCGGCGATATTCGTACCGTCGCTATTGACGTGATCGACTTCCAGCGTAACCACGCGACGATTTCGCTGATTGATGTTTCGACCTGGCGTACCAACTTCGACGCCAAGCCGAGCGATGTGTCCTTGACCAGACTGGAATCGGCCGGACGCTGATGATGGCCGCGGGCGGCTCGCTCCTTTGGGACGGGCCGTCCCGTTTTTCCCTGTCACGCCGGGATGCTTCCTGGCGCGGCAGCATGTCTCCGACGGATCGTGGTTCGCAAGGCGCATCATCGCTTGCCGTTTCCGTTGCGAGGATTTGGGGACAACCCGACAAGAATTCATAGAGTGTCGATATGCCAATTCGTCTTGAATGCCTCTCCCACACGCCGCTGCAAGGCTATTTCGATCCTGCGCCGGAAGTGCTGATTGAAGTCGAACGCGTGCAGGCTGCTGCGCGCGAGCGCGTGCTTGCCTACGACCCGGAGCTGGTGATTGTATTCGCGCCAGATCACTACAACGGTTTCTTCTACGACCTGATGCCGCCGTTTTGCATTGGCGCGGCAGCGAATTCGATCGGTGATTACAAGAGTCTCGCCGGACCGTTGCCGGTGCCGGGCGAGTTGGCCAAGGGGCTGGCGGAAAGCGTGCTGGCGGCCGATATCGATGTGGCCTTGTCCTGCCGCATGCAGGTCGATCACGGCTGCGCGCAGGCGCTGGAAGTGCTGACCGGCGGACTGGACCGCTTTCCGGTAATTCCAGTGTTCATTAATTCGGTGGCGCCGCCGATGGCGACACTTCGCCGCGCACGCCTGCTCGGCGAAGCCATCGGGCGCTTTCTTTCGCGCACCGGAAAACGGGTGCTCGTGATCGGCTCTGGCGGCATTTCACACGAGCCGCCAGTGCCGGTGCTGGCCGGCGCGAGCGCGGAAGTGGCGGAACGACTGATTGCCGGGCGCAATCCGACGCCCGAATCACGCGCCGCGCGCCAGGAACGCACCATCGCCGCAGCCAGAGCATTCACGGCGGACGCCAGCAGCCTGCATCCGCTGAACCCGGAATGGGATCTTGCGTTTCTCGAACGACTGGCAACCGAGCTGCCGGCTGTGGATGGTATGACCAACGATGCGATCACCCGCGATGGTGGCAAGTCAGCGCATGAAATCCGCGCCTGGGTCGCGGCGTTCGGCGCGCTGTCTGCCTATGGGTCATATCGTGCGTCGAAGGATTTTTATCGCCCGATTCCCGAATGGATCGCGGGTTTCGGGGCCATGCATGCCGCGCCTGTGGCGGCGTAACTAAACAAAGAAGGAATACTGATGTCTGAAAGACTCATACAAATCCTGGCTGGCAGGCTGCATAGCGCAGAAATCACGCGCCAGCCGGTGTCGCCAGTACGCGGGGAAATCCCGCTCGATGACATGGAACTCGCCTATGCCGTCCAGCAAGCGAATGTCGATGCGCGCCGTGCACAAGGCGAGCGCATTGTCGGCCGCAAGATCGGGCTGACCTCGCTCGCGGTGCAAAAACAGCTCGGCGTCGATCAACCAGATTTCGGCGCGCTTTTTGCAAACATGGCCTATGGCGATGGCGAACCGATGTCGCTGTCGCGCCTGATCCAGCCGAAAGTCGAAGCCGAGATTGCGCTCGTGCTCGAACGCGACCTCACGCACGACGAGCATACCTTCGCCGACATCATTTCCGCGACCGCCTACGCGCTGGCCGCTATCGAAGTGGTAGATAGCCGCATCCAGAACTGGGACATCCGTTTTGTCGACACGGTCGCCGACAATGCGTCGAGCGCACTGTTCGTGCTTGGCAGCCGCCCGGTGCAGCTTGCCGATCTGGACCTCGTCGCGGCGGCAATGACGCTGTCCCGCGATGGCGAAGTGCTGTCGCGCGGCAGTGGCGCCGCCTGTCTCGGCAATCCACTGAATGCCGCCGTGTGGCTGGCCGACATGATGGTGAAGATGGGCACGCCCTTGCGCGCCGGCGATGTGCTGATGACCGGCGCGCTTGGGCCGATGGTGGCCGTCACGCAACCGGGGACGTTCACGGCGCAGATCGACGGACTGGGCAGCGTGCGCGCGGCATTTACCGAATAAGGAGTAAACATGAGCAAGAAACTCAAAGCCGCGATCATCGGATCGGGCAACATCGGCACGGACTTGATGATCAAGATCCTGCGCCACGGCAAGCGCATCGAAATGGGCGCGATGGTGGGTATCGACGCGGCCTCGGACGGGTTGGCGCGTGCCGCGCGCATAGGCGTGGCGGTCACGCATGAAGGCGTGGACGGCTTGACGAGGATGGCCAACTTCGCCGACATCGATATCGTGTTCGATGCGACCTCTGCCTCGGCGCATGTCAAGAACGACGCTTTCCTGCGCAAGCTAAAACCAGGCATCCGCATGGTCGATCTGACTCCGGCGGCCATCGGTCCGTATTGCATCCCGGTGGTGAACGGCGACGCCCACCTCGACGCGCAGAACGTGAACATGGTGACCTGCGGCGGCCAGGCCACGATTCCGATGGTCGCGGCCGTGTCCCGCGTAGCGAAGGTGTACTACGGCGAAATCATCGCCTCCATCTCGAGCAAATCCGCCGGCCCCGGCACGCGCGCCAACATCGACGAATTCACCGAAACGACATCCAGGGCGATTGAGCAAGTTGGCGGCGCCCAAAAGGGCAAGGCCATCATCATCCTGAACCCGGCAGAGCCGCCACTCATCATGCGCGACACGGTCTACTGTATGACCGAACTGAACGCCGACCAGGACGCCATCCGTGCTTCTGTCAAGGAAATGGCCGCCGCCGTGCAGGAATACGTGCCCGGCTACCGCCTGAAGCAGGAAGTGCAGTTCGACCGTTTCGAGAATGGCCTGAACCTGCCAGGTATCGGCAAGCAAGCCGGCCTGAAGGTATCCGTCTTCCTCGAAGTGGAAGGCGCTGCGCACTATTTGCCGGCGTATGCAGGCAACCTCGACATCATGACCAGTGCGGCCTTGAAGACCGCCGAGCGCATGGCCGAACGTATGTTGTCTGCAGTGGCGGCGTAAAAACACGGAAAGGAAAGAACATGACTGCCCAATTCGACAAATCCAAGAAGATTTACGTCTCCGACGTCACTCTGCGCGACGGCATGCATGCCATCCGCCACCAGTACTCGCTGGAGCAGGCTGTGCAAATCGCCAAGGCGCTGGACGAAGCGAAGGTCGATTCCATCGAAGTCGCGCACGGCGACGGCTTGCAGGGATCGAGCTTCAACTACGGCTTCGGCGCGCACACCGACCTCGAATGGATTGAAGCCGTCGCTGGTGTCCTGAAGCATGCGAAAGTCGCCACGCTCCTGTTGCCCGGCATTGGCACCATCCATGATTTGAAGAATGCCTACGACGCCGGCGCACGCGTGGTGCGCGTGGCGACCCACTGCACCGAAGCGGACATCTCCAGGCAGCACATCGAATACGCCCGCGAACTCGGCATGGACACGGTCGGCTTCCTGATGATGAGCCACATGACTACGCCGCAGAACCTGGCGCAGGAAGCGAAGAAGATGGAAAGCTACGGCGCGACCACCATCTACGTGGTGGACTCGGGCGGCGCGATGAACATGTACGACATCGCGGACCGGTTCAAGGCATTCAAGGATACCTTGAAGCCTGAGACGCGCACCGGCATGCACGCGCATCACAATCTCTCCCTGGGCGTGGCGAACTCGATTGTCGCTCTCGAACATGGCTGCGACCGCATCGACGCCAGCCTGACCGGCATGGGCGCGGGCGCAGGCAACGCCCCGTTGGAAGTGTTCATCGCCGCAGTGGACCGCATGGGCCTGAACCACGGCTGCGACGTGAAAAAGCTGATCGACGCTGCCGAGGACATTGTGCGTCCGATTCAGGAACGCCCGGTGCGCGTGGACCGCGAGACGCTCGCGCTGGGCTATGCCGGCGTGTATTCGAGCTTCCTGCGTCACTCGGAAGCGGCGGCGCAGAAATACGGTCTGCCGGCCTTCGACATCCTGGTCGAACTGGGCAAGCGCCGCATGGTCGGCGGCCAGGAAGACATGATCGTCGACGTCGCGCTCGACATGCTGAAGCGGAAGAAAGCCGCCTGAGGCAGGCGTATTTCATCGAAACACGTGTGTGAAGGAATCGTACATGAGTACACCCTATAACGAAGCCTCGACAAGCCGGTTCGTGAAAGTCCGTGATGGCGAGGTGGAGTACAACGTTCACTACAACGACGTCGGTCCGGCTTCGGGCCAAGCCGTCGTGATGCTGCATGGCTCGGGTCCGGGCGCGACCGGCTGGGCAAATTTCCACCGCAACGTCGAGCCTGTCGCCGCCGCTGGCTATCGTCTGCTCCTGATCGACATGCCTGGCTTTGGCAAGAGCGATGCGTTCCTCAATACGGCCGGTTCTCGCTCGGACTTCAACGGCCGTGTCGTCAAGGGCGTGCTCGACCAGCTCAAAGTGGAGCGCGCACACCTGGTCGGCAATTCGATGGGAGGACATAGCAGCACGGCCTTTGCGCTCGCCAATCCGGAGCGCGTCGGCAAGCTCGTCCTGATGGGCGGCGGCACAGGTGGCCCGAGCCAGTTCGTGCCGATGCCGACGGAAGGCATCAAGCTGCTGAATCACGTCTATCGCGCGCCGACGCTCGAGAACGTCAAGCGCATGATGAACGTCTTCGTGTTCGATGCCAGCGCACTGACGGACGAGCTGCTGCAACTGCGCGTGGACAACATGCTCGCGCGCCGCGATCACCTCGATAACTGGGTGAAGAGCCTGGCTGCGAATCCGAAGCAGTTCAGCGACTACGGCCCGCGACTCGGCGAAGTCAAGGCGCCGACCCTTGTCATCTGGGGCCGCGATGATCGTTTCGTGCCCTTCGATGTCGGTCTGCGCCTGCTGTGGGGCATGCCGAATGCCGACATGCACATCTTCAACCGCTGCGGCCATTGGGCGCAATGGGAGCATGCGGATAAATTCAACCGCCTGGTGCTGGAATTTATGGCGGAATGATGCGGCAAGGCAAAGAGAGACCCGAAAGTCCCTTCCGCATGACGAGATTTTCAAAAATTTACATAAGAGGGGAAAGTCAATGAGCAAACAAGGAATGATCGGACGCTGGCAAGTCGTCGCATGGGAACAGGTTTACGACGATGGTCGCCGCACCTACCCGATGGGGCAGCAGGTGGAAGGCTTCATCCAGTACGACTCCGACGGTCGCATGATGTGCATGCTATGCCGCGGCGACCGCCAGAAATTTACCACCGGCGGGCAATGGAATGCCTCCCAGGAAGAAAAGGCCGCGGCCTACAGCTCCATGCTGGCCTATGCCGGAAGCTACACCGTTGCCGGCGGAGATTCCGTCAGTCATCACGTCGAGTTGAGCTCCTTTCCCAACTGGAAGGGCGGCATCCAAAAGCGCCGCATCGAAACGATGGATGCCGGTCAACTGGTGCTGGTGGCGCGCCTGGAAGAAGGCACCTCCGAAGCGCGTACTGCACGGCTGGTCTGGAGGCGCGGCTGATTTCGCCTCTTCATCTCCTCGATCCAGGCAAACGAAGGCAGCAACACTCGTCACGACACAAAAATTTGGAAGGCAAGCATGAGCGACAACGTTCCCGAGATTGGTAACAGCATCACCCTCGATGGGGTGAACATCAACTATCACGATCAAGGGCAGGGCGACGCCGTCCTGCTTATCCACGGCTCCGGTCCGGGCGTGACGGCGTGGGCCAACTGGCGTCTGGTCCTGCCGGAACTGGCGAAGACGCACCGCGTGATCGCGCCGGACATGGCGGGTTTCGGCTACACGCAAACGCCGCTTGAGTATCAGACGTCGCCGGAAAACTGGGTCGCGCAAGTCATCGGCCTGATGGATGCGCTGGGGATCGTGCAGTTTTCCATCGTCGGCAATTCCTTCGGCGGGGCCATTGCGCTCAGGGCAGCCAGCATGTATCCGGACCGGGTCAGCAAGCTGGTGCTGATGGGCTCGGTGGGAACGGGTTTTCCCATCAGCGAAGGGCTGGACAAGGTGTGGGGATATCAACCCTCGCATGAAGCCATGCGCGAACTGATCGGCATCTTTGCCTACGACCAGTCCATCGTCACGGATGACCTGGTGGACATGCGCTACCGTGCCAGCATTCGCGCCGACGTGCAAGAGCGTTTTGCTCGACTTTTCCCTGCGCCGCGCCAGAACGGCATCGACATGCTGGCGCTGAGCGATGCGCAATTGAACGCTATCCGCATGCCTGTCGCCCTCGTGCATGGCCGCGACGATCGTGTCATTCCTTTCCAGGCATCGGAAATGCTCGCGGCAAAACTGCCTAATGCGACCCTGTACCCGATCGACCATTGCGGCCATTGGGTGCAGATCGAAAAGAAACAGGAATTCCTTGGCATCGTCACCGGCTTCATGGAGGACTGCGCATGAGCATCGTATCGTTAGGGTATGTGGGCATCAGTACCAGTCGTTTAGCCGATTGGGCCGAATTCGGCACGAAATTCCTCGGCCTGCAAATTGCCGGCCAGTCGGCGCGGACCCTATCCTTCCGCATGGACGATTTGAGCCAGCGCTTCCATTTCGAAGAGGGCGCGGACGGCATCATCCAGCATCTGGGATGGGAAGTGGAAAGCGGCGCTGCCTTGCAATCGCTGGCGGCTCGGCTGGACGCGGCTGGCGTCCGGTTCCAGTGGGGTAGCGCCGCGCTGGCCGGACAGCGTCGGGTGCGCGAACTTATCTGGATGCATGACCCGGCCGGAAATCGGGTCGAGCTCTATTGGGGGCCGGAAAAAGCCGACAGCCCGTTTACGCCGGGGCGCAATATCGCCGGCTTTCGCACCGGCCCGCTAGGCATCGGCCACGTAGCGCTGACCTGCGACAGGATCGAGTCCACCTTGCCCTTCTATACCGAGTTGCTCGGCTTCGGCGTGTCCGATTACGTGCTGGCCCCATTCAAGGCCTACTTCATGCACGTCAATCCGCGCCATCACAGCATTGCCCTGATAGAAACGGGGCAGCGCGGTGTCCATCATCTGATGATGGAGCTGATGCAGTTCGACGATGTGGGCCACGCGCACGACCTCGCCCAGCTGCGCAAGGAAAACATCGCCGTCACTTTGGGCCGGCATTCCAACGACCACATGACATCCTTCTACGTGAAGACGCCGTCGGAATTCATGATCGAATATGGCTGGGGCGGTCTCGCCATTGATCCGGCCAATTGGCAGCCCGTGGAGTTGACCGACGGCCCCAGCATTTGGGGGCACAACCGAAGCTGGCTGAGCGAGGAAGCCCAGGCTGTCCTGCGCGTCCAACTGCAACATAACGCTGACCGCGGACTGCGCCACCCGGTAAAAGTCTTGCCAGGCAATCATGTCCTAATCAAGGATTGCTGAACAGGAGGAAAAGGAACGGGAATCTCGTTCAACGAAGCGATGGCGGATTCCGTTTGTCAGAATAGAGTGATGGATGCGCCTTTGCTGGCGCGGCGCATGCCGTGATGAATTATGACTCTCTGCAAGGGCAAGATCCAGGCGCTTGGCAAGGCTTTCCGTGCAGAGATGGGCGAGCGCAGGAGCACGCGAGTGTCGCAGGCCATGGATGCAAAGCTCGTTGTCACCAATCATCCCGGCATTTTCGCAGATGCGCTTCCATGCCTTGCGCAACCCGATCTGCCGCCCAATGCGCTGGCTGCAAAAAATGCCGGGAAGGCAGGCATTTATTATTTTATGGCTGGACACCAAGTGGCTACTGCCGCTGATTTGCCATGTCCGTTCCTGAAAACAAAAACAGCGGGTATGTACCCGCTGTTTTGTAAGGAAATTCTGGTCGGGGTGAGAGGATTCGAACCTCCGGCCTCTACGTCCCGAACGTAGCGCTCTACCAGGCTAAGCTACACCCCGTTTGCGAAGTCGTTTCGAACTTGATCCGTGCGGATTTTTGCTCAATGGTTACGACCAACCGCGAAAGCGCATAAGTTTATCAGAGATTCTTTCGCTTGGCTATCATTCCAGCCTTTAATCGCATCGGCTGCGCGCTCGGCGGCCTGTTCTGCGGCTCGTTTCGTGTAGTCAAGCGCGCCGGAAGTGGTGACGGCATCCAGAATGGCGGGGAAATGGGACTCGTCGCCGTTTTCGATGCAGGAACGTACCAGTTCCCGCTGGCTTGGGGTGCCATGCTGCAGCAGATAAATCAGCGGCAAGGTTGGTTTGCCTTCGCGCAGATCATCGCCGACATTCTTGCCGATCTCTTCCGCATTGCCGGAATAATCCAGAACGTCGTCGATCAGCTGGAAGGCGGTGCCGAGGGAGCGTCCATATTCGGCTGCCGCTTCCACATCGGCCATCGATGCGCCGGCAGCCAAGGCGCCGATCTGGCAAGCGGCCTCGAACAGCTTGGCGGTCTTGGAGCGGATTACCTGCAGATAACGATCTTCGCTGACGTCCGGGTCATGCATGTTCAGCAGTTGCAGGACTTCACCTTCGGCGATGACATTGGTGGCATCGGCAAGGATTTGCATGATGCGCATGTCGCCGACCGCTACGATCATCTGGAAGGCGCGCGTGTAGATGAAGTCGCCGACCAGCACCGAGGCGGCGTTGCCGAACAGAGCGTTGGCAGTCTGGCGGCCGCGTCGCAGCGATGATTCGTCCACCACATCATCATGCAGGAGGGTGGCAGTGTGGATGAACTCGATCAGGCCGGCCAGGGTGTGATGCACATTGCCCTGATAGGCGTGCGCATTGGCGGCCAGCAACACCAGCATCGGCCGGATGCGCTTGCCGCCGGCGCTGATGATGTATTCGGCGATCTGGCTGACCAGGGGGACGTCCGAGTTCAGTTGCTGACGGATCAGGCGGTTGACCGCTTCCATGTCGGAGGCGATGGGCTGGACAATGCTGGCTTGGGTAATCAGAGTGGAAGACAAGGGAAAACCTGCAAATTCATGAATGTTTTGCGAATTATAGATGAGAAATGGTGGAAATCAGGCCGGCTCGCGTCAGGCGACCGTCATTTCCATTGATTGTGGATTTAATCCGGCTTTTCAATGCCGGCTTTGACTGTGGGCCTAAGTCCATGTATAATTTGAGGTTTTCCTGATTCTTGGTGAGGTTTGCCGGGGCGGAAAAGAAAAAGTTTTTTAAACCAATTGATGAGGTTCACCATGTACGCGGTCATAAAAACCGGCGGCAAACAATACAAAGTTGCTGCTGGCGAAAAACTCAAAGTAGAACAGATACCTGCAGACATTGGCGCCGACATCACCTTGGATCAAGTGCTCGCATTGGGCGCTGGCGAAACCATTAAATTTGGTGCGCCGCTGGTCGAAGGTGCCACGGTCCAGGCCAAGGTATTGGCGCACGGTCGCCACGATAAGGTCAAGATTTTCAAGATGCGTCGCCGTAAGCATTACCAGAAACGTCAAGGCCATCGCCAAAATTACACCGAATTGCAAATCGTCTCGATCAACGGCTAAGCCGGACGAGCTAACCACCAAATACCAAGGAGTCTGAAATGGCACATAAAAAAGGCGGCGGCACTACGCGCAACGGCCGCGATTCCGAGTCGAAACGACTTGGCGTCAAGGTCTACGGCGGCCAGGCTATCAATGCCGGTGGCATCATCATCCGTCAACGCGGCACCAAGGTGCACGCTGGCGAAAACGTCGGCATGGGCAAGGATCACACCCTGTTCGCGCTGGTCGACGGCAAGGTGCAGTTTGCCACCAAGGGCGCGCTCAAGCGTCACATGGTGACCGTGGTGCCGGCCTAAGGCTGCGCGACAATCCGTACACGAGGCGCAAGCCTTGCGGTAAAAGGCTCTGCCATCGGGTAGGGCCTTTTTTATTAAGTTTTTAACGGCAAAACCATGAAGTTCATCGACGAAGCGAAAATCGAAGTCATTGCCGGCAATGGCGGCAACGGCGTTGCTTCCTTTTGCCGGGAAAAATTCCGTCCTTTCGGCGGCCCCGACGGCGGCGACGGCGGCAAGGGCGGCAGTATCTGGGCGGTGGCCGACCGCAATATCAATACCCTGGTCGATTACCGCTATTCCAAGCTGCACAAGGCGAAGAATGGCGAAAACGGCCGCGGCTCCGACTGCTACGGCAAGGGCGCGGACGACATCACGCTGCGCATGCCGGTCGGCACTCTGATCACCGACTTTGAAAGCGGCGAAATCGTCGCCGACCTGACCGAACATGGCCAGGCCGCATTGCTGGCCCACGGGGGCGAGGGCGGCTGGGGCAACATCCATTTCAAATCCTCGACCAACCGCGCGCCGCGGCAAAAGACCGACGGCAAGGAAGGCCAGCGGCGCGAGCTGAAGCTGGAACTGAAGGTGCTGGCCGACGTCGGCCTGCTGGGCATGCCCAATGCCGGCAAGTCGACTTTCATCACGGCGGTATCGAATGCGCGGCCGAAGATCGCCGACTATCCTTTCACCACCCTGCACCCGAACCTGGGCGTGGTGCGCGTGTCGCATGAAAAGAGCTTCGTGATCGCCGATATCCCGGGCCTGATCGAGGGTGCCGCCGAGGGCGCCGGGCTGGGCACGCAGTTCCTGCGCCACCTGCAGCGCACCGGCCTGTTGCTGCATATCGTCGACCTGGCGCCGTTCGACGACACCGATCCGGTCAAGGAAGCCAAGGCTATCGTCAAGGAGCTGAAAAAGTACGACGAAACCTTGTACAACAAGCCGCGCTGGCTGGTGCTGAACAAGCTGGACGTGGTGCCGGAAGCCGAGCGCGCCAAGCGGGTGAAGGATTTCATCAAGCGCTTCGCCTGGAAGGGGCCTGTCTTCGAGATTTCGGCCTTGACCCGCGAAGGCTGTGAAGACCTGATCATGGCGATCTACGAGTATCTGGCCGAACAGCGGCAGCAGGCCCAGCGTGCCGAAGTGGCGCAAATGGCCGAGGAAGCGCGCGGCATCATCTCGATCGATCCGGACGACCCGCGTTTCAAGCTGACCGATAGTTGAAATCTTTTCAAGCGTAATATTGCCGTCATGCCGCCTGGCGGCCTCAATAGCCCTGTTTAGCCCTGTTCAAGAAACATGAATTCCGTCATACAGAATGCCAAGCGACTGATCGTCAAGGTGGGCTCGTCCCTGGTGACCAACGATGGCAAGGGCCTGGACAGCGCGGCCATCGCCAAATGGGCGGCGCAGATCGCACAATTGCGCCAGATGGGCAAGGAGGTGGTGCTGGTGAGTTCCGGCGCGATCGCCGAAGGAATGCAACGACTCGGTTTCGAGAAGCGCCCCACCGGCGTCCATGAACTGCAGGCTTGCGCGGCAGTCGGCCAGATGGGGCTGGCGCAAATCTATGAAACCAGCTTCCGCGCGCATCGTCTGCGCACTGCGCAAGTATTGCTCACGCATGCCGATCTGACCGACCGCGAGCGCTACCTGAATGCGCGCTCGACCCTGTTTACCCTGTTGCACCTGGGCGTCGTGCCGATCATTAATGAAAACGACACGGTAGTCACCGATGAAATCAAGTTCGGCGACAACGATACGCTTGGCGCCCTGGTCGCCAACCTGATCGAAGGCGACGCGCTCATCATCCTGACCGATCAGAAGGGCCTGTACACGGCCGACCCGCGCACGAATCCGGCGGCGGAATTCGTGCGCCAGGCCCAGGCCGGCGACCCGACCCTGGAAGCCATGGCGGGCGGCGCTGGCAGCAGCATCGGTCGCGGCGGCATGTTGACCAAGATTCTGGCTGCCAAGCGCGCCGCTTCTTCCGGCGCGCATACCGTGATCGCCTGGGGGCGCGAGGAGAGTGTGCTGACCCGTCTGGCCGCGGGCGAGGCGATCGGCACCGAGCTGGTGGCGCAGACGGCGCAACTGACGGCGCGCCGGCAATGGATGCGGGANNGTCATCACTTGCACCGACATGGATGGGCATCCGGTGGCGCGCGGCATTTCCAATTACGCCAGTTCCGAAGCGCGCCGCATCATCGGCCATGCGTCCGGCGAGATTGTCGACATTCTTGGCTACATCGAAGAGCCCGAGCTGATTCACCGCGATAATCTGGTGCTGCTGTAGGAGCCGGTTGCCGCACCAGACGCATCTGGCTTCAGGCCCTGCGCGTCTGGTTGAGCACGGCGGCTGCCGGCTAGGGCACCATCACATCCATCAACGGACGCTTGTCGCGCAGACGGCGCGCCATGTCCTTGGCATCGCCTTCAACCGATTTGCTTGAGCAGAAATAACCTCGCGCCAGCGCCGCATGCTGGCGGTTGGCCACGGTGCCGGTGAACATTTCCCACTGGTCGCGGCGTGAGCGGCTCCAGCTGCCATCCTTGCGGCCGAAAGCGTACAGTTTCCGTTCCCTGGTTTCGCAGCGTATGCCCTCGTAGCTGATGTTTTCGGCGCCGGACGGACTGCGACTGACCAGCGTGTAACGGACTACGCCATCATCGCCAGCCGAAATCGAGTTGACGTCGACGGCGAAAGTCATGGTCGCTCTTTCTCCGACATCGAATTCCACCAGGTTTTCCAGCTTCGGCGCCGCCGGCAGCTGGATGGCGATTTCCTGCCAGGGTTTGTCGAGATCGTCGAAATCCTCTTCGAATTTGGATTGCGCCTGGGCTGCAGCGGTGACCAGCAGGGCCAGCAGGCTGGCCTGCGCAAGTCGCGCCAGAACAGGGCGGAGCGCCGGCGCGAAGCTGCCGGCGAATGGAATAATGACTGCCATGGATATTTTCATTCGTTATGGTGTTCGATCGCCGGATGGTCCGGCTCGGCTGCCTCGGCCGGGCGCACGTCCCGGGCCGTCCGCGGCGGACGCGGATGCTGGTGGCGCTGGCCGGATCTCGCCAGGTAGCGCGACAATTCCTGCAAGGCTTTCTGGTAGACGTCGCGTTTGAATTCGATTACGACTTCCAGCGGCACCCAGTAGCTGTGCCAGCGCCAGGCGTCGAACTCCGGGTGGTCGGTCAGACGCAGGTTGATGTCGCAATCGCGGCCCACCATGCGCAGCAGGAACCAGATCTGTTTCTGGCCACGATAGTGACCACGGATGTCGCGCTTGATGAAGTGGTCGGGCACTTCGTAGCGCAACCAGTCGCGCGTGCGGCCGATGATTTTGACATGTTCGGCCTTCAGACCGATTTCTTCCTGGAGTTCCCGGTACATCGCCTGCTCCGGGGTTTCGCCGTATTTAATCCCGCCTTGAGGAAACTGCCACGAATGCTCGCGCACACGCTTGCCCCACCACACCTGGTTATGTGCATTTAGCAAGATAATGCCGACGTTCGGGCGAAAGCCTTCACGATCCAGCATGATTACACCTCAAACTTTCCGCGATCGAGGCACCCGGTCAGGCATGCAGCACGAGTGTTTTCATGTCCAGCAATCCGGAAAAGGGGATGATGAACAGGTAAAAACAATCAAATGTGCGAAGAATGGGCGCATCGACCAGCTAATCCTTTAAAATTGGGTTGATTATAACCCTCTCTTTTTAAAAAAGAATTCACCGCTATGCGTGCTTCGCGTTTTTTTATCTCCACTCTGAAAGAAGCTCCCGCCGATGCCGAAATCATCAGCCATAAACTGATGATGCGGGCCGGCATGATCAAACGCCTGGGCTCGGGCATTTACACCTATATGCCGATGGGCTTGCGCGTCATTCGCAAGGTGGAAAACATCGTGCGGGAAGAAATGAACCGCGCCGGCGCGATCGAGCTCCTGATGCCACTCGTGCAACCTGCTGAACTGTGGCAGGAAACCGGGCGCTGGGACAAGATGGGGCCGGAACTGATGCGGGTGAAAGACCGCCACGGTCGCGATTTTGCCATCCAGCCAACCTCGGAAGAGGTGGTCACCGATGTGGCTCGTTCGGAAATCAAGTCGTACAAGAAGCTGCCCGTCAATTTCTACCATATTCAAACCAAGTTCCGCGACGAGCGTCGGCCGCGCTTCGGCCTCATGCGCGGCCGCGAATTCACCATGAAGGATGCCTATTCCTTCGACCGTGACGTCGCCGGCATGCAGCAGTCCTACCAGGTCATGTACGACGCCTACGTGCGGATTTTCAATCGCTTCGGCCTGCAATTCCGCGCCGTGGCGGCCGACAACGGCGCCATCGGCGGCTCTGGCTCGCATGAATTCCACGTGATCGCCGACACCGGAGAAGATGCGCTGGTGTACTGCCCGCAATCCGATTACGCCGCCAATATCGAGGCGGCCGAAGCGCTGGCGCCGGCGGCACAGCGCGCCGCCGCCACTGCCGCCCTGAGCAAGGTCGCCACGCCCGGCAAGACCCGCTGCGAAGATGTGGCGGCGTTGCTGGACTTGCCCCTGACTGCGACCGTCAAGGGCATCGTGCTGGCCGTCGACAGTGAAGACAATGGCAAGACCGCGACGCAAATCTGGCTGCTGCTTTTGCGCGGCGACCATGAGCTCAATGAAGTCAAGGCCGCCAAGGTGCCGGGCCTGGCCAATTTCCGTTTCGCTTCCGAGGCGGAAATCGTCGAGCATTTCGGCACGCCGCCAGGTTACCTCGGCCCCATCGGCACCAGCAAGCCGGTGAAGATCGTGGCCGACCGCACGGTGGCCGCCATGAGCGATTTCGTCTGCGGCGCCAACGAGGCCGGCTTCCACTATACCGGCGCCAACCTGGGGCGCGACATCCCCGAGCCGCTGGTGGCCGACCTGCGTAACGTGGTGGCGGGCGATCCTTCGCCCGACGGCAAGGGCACGCTGGCGATCCAGCGCGGCATCGAAGTCGGCCATGTGTTCCAGCTCGGCACCCGCTATTCGCAGGACATGCAGGCCACTTACCTGGACGAGACCGGCAAGCCGCAGCTGATGCAGATGGGCTGCTACGGCATCGGCGTCACCCGCATCCTGGGCGCGGCGATCGAGCAGAATTTCGATGACAAGGGCATCATCTGGCCGGCGTCGATTGCGCCGTTCGAGGTGGTTCTCTGCCCGATGGGCTACGACCGCAGCGAAGCGGTCAAGGCCGAGACTGATCGCCTCTACCAGCAGCTGCTGGATGCCGGCGTCGACGTGATTCTGGATGACCGCGGCGAGCGCCCCGGCGTGATGTTCGCGGACTGGGAGTTGATCGGCGCACCGCACCGCGTCGTCGTCGGCGAGCGCGGACTGAAAGACGGCAAGCTGGAATACCAGGGACGGCGGGATGCCGAGGCGACCAGCGTGCCACTGGCGGAGATGCTGCCGTTCATGCAAGCCAGGCTGTCAGCCTGAGCGTATCGGTGAAGGTATCCATGCCGTTTCGCGGGACGGGCAAGCTGCACGGGCGCTGTGCCGGCGCCATCCTGGCTGCGCTCATGTGCTGCGCCGGTCTGGCGCATGCCGGCAATCAGAAGGAAGAGGCGCTGGCTGATTCGGTGCGCGTCGCCCTGTCGCGCGCGATCACCGATGCGGCGCCGCCCAGGCCGGAGTTTGACAACATCAACGCGCGCATCCAGTACCTGCACTGGCTGGGCGAGATGTCGAGCCGTCTGCAGAAAAAGCTGCCGGATGCGCAGGTCAGGCAGGAATTCCTGCGCACGGCATGGTATGAGTCCAAGCGCGCCGGCCTGGATCCGGCGCTGGTGCTGGGCTTGATCCAGGTGGAGTCGGCTTTCCGCAAGTACGCGGTTTCTCCCGTTGGAGCGCATGGCTACATGCAGGTGATGCCGTTCTGGACCCGGGTCATCGGCGACGGCAACCGCAGCAAGCTGTTTCACATGCAAACCAACCTGCGCTACGGCTGTTCGATCCTGCGCATGTACCTCGACATGGAGCGCGGCAACCTGTATCTGGCGCTTGGCCGTTACAACGGCAGCCGTGGCCGGCCGGAATACCCGAATGCGGTGCTGGCTGCCTGGAAGAAGTGGGAGTACCGGCATGAGACCGTCAGTGAACCGGTGCTGAGCCAGAAATAGCTACTTGGGGACAGAGTTAAGCGAAGCGGTACTCTGTCCCCAACTGACTATAACTGGACAGGTTTGTTAAGCGAAGCGGTACTCTGTCCCCAACTGACTATAACTAGACAGGTTTGTTAAGCGAAGCGGTACTCTGTCCTCAACTGATTTATAAACAAAAACGCCCGCGCGATGCGGGCGTTTTTGTTTGGCACCTGACAAAAACTTATTTCAAGTGGCCGGAAATGAGCTTGGTCATTTCGAACATCGATACTTGCTTCTTGCCGCCAAAGACTGCTTTCAGCTTGTCGTCTGCGTTGATGTTGCGCTTGTTGGCTTCATCCTGCAGCTTGTTCTTCTTGATGTATTCCCATACCTTTTTGGTGACTTCCGTACGCGGTAGCGGATTGGCGCCGACGACGGCGGCCAGAACGGCGGACGGCGTTAATGGCTTCATGAAGGCTGCATTGGGCTTGCGGGCGGTTTTCGGCTTGGCCGCTTTCTTGGCTACGACTTTCTTGGCCGGCGCTGCCTTTTTCGCGGGAGCGGCTTTCTTGGCTACGGGCTTGGCGGCGACTTTCTTGGCAGGCGCGGCTTTCTTGGCTGGAGCTGCCTTTTTTGCTGCTGGCTTCTTTGCTGCGGGCTTCTTGGCGGCCGGCTTGCTGGCCGCGGTTTTCTTGGCTGTTGCCATCTTGAGACCTCCTTCACAAAAGTGTTGGGAAATGCGCCATTTCACGCACCGCTTATAGTGGTAGGGTTTTATATGGGATGCAAGTGTTTTTTGCGAGATTTGGCAAGATTTTGTAGGGGCGCAGCCACGCGCGCCACCCTAGGAGGAGGCCGCTGAACTTCAAGCCTTTCGACATCAGGAAAAATCAGGGCTGAAGCTTGCGCCTCCGGGGGGGGCTATGGGTTCGTGAAGGAAGGGAGAAGCTGCCCCCTCGGAGTGCAATGGTCCAGTGCCGGACGCCCGGACCGCAGGAAAGGAATGGAGATGGGCGGTCAGCGCATGCCGGGCAGCATGCCTTTCATGCTTCGCATCATTTTCATCATGCCGCCGCCCTTGAGCTTTTTCATCATCGATTGCATTTGCTCGAATTGCGACAGCATGCGGTTGACTTCCTGCACCTGCACCCCGGCGCCGGCGGCGATCCGGCGCTTGCGTGCAGCCTTGATGAGTTCAGGCTTGGCGCGCTCCGCCGGCGTCATCGAATTGATGATGCCTTCCATGCGGCGGACCTGCTTTTCCGCCTGGTCCATATTGGCGCCAGACGCAGCCTGCTGGAATTGCGCCGGCAGCTTGTCCATCAGGGTCGACAGGCCACCCATTTTCTTCATCTGGCTGATCTGGGCCTTGAAGTCGTTCAAGTCGAATTTGCCGCCGCCCTTGATCTTTTGCGCCAGATCTTGCGCCGCGGCGATGTCCACGCCTTTCTTTGCTTCTTCGACCAGCGCCAGGATATCGCCCATGCCGAGGATGCGGTTGGCCATGCGCTGCGGATCGAAGGCTTCAAGGCCGTCGAGCTTTTCGGCCACGCCGGCGAACTTGATCGGTTTGCCGGTAATGTGGCGCACCGACAGGGCGGCGCCGCCACGGGAATCGCCGTCGAGCTTGGTCAGCACCACCCCGGTCAACGGCAGCGCGTCGTTGAAGGCCTTGGCTGTATTGATTGCATCCTGGCCGAGCATGGCGTCGACCACGAACAGGGTTTCGATCGGCTTGACGGCGCCATGGATGGCGGCGATTTCCTGCATCATGGCTTCATCGATGCCGAGGCGGCCGGCAGTATCGACGATCAGGACATCGTGATAATGCTTTTTGGCATAGTCGAGCGCCGCCAGGGCGATCGCCACCGGCTGGTCGCTGGCTTGCGAAGGGAAAAAGTCGGCGCCAACCTGGCCGGTAACCGTCTGTAATTGGCCGATCGCCGCCGGTCGGTAGACGTCGGCCGACACTGTCAGGACTTTTTTCTTTTTTTCCTCGCGCAGGTATTTGGCCAGCTTGCCGACCGTGGTAGTCTTGCCGGCGCCTTGCAGGCCCGCCATCAGGATTACCGCCGGCGGTTGCGTGGCGAAGTTGAGCTGGCTGGCTTCGGGGCCGAGGTCGGCGCCCATGAGTGCGGCCAATTCGCGCTGCACCACGCCGACCAGGGCCTGGCCGGGGGTGAGGGAGCCGATCACTTCCTCGCCCAGGGCCTTTTCCTTGACCTTGGCGATGAATTCGCGCACAGCCGGCAGGGCAACGTCGGCTTCCAGCAGGGCCAGCCGCACTTCGCGCAACATCTCGGCGGTATTGGACTCGGTCAGGCGCGCTTCGCCGCGCATGGTTTTGACGGCTTTGGCAAGGCGTTGGGTCAGATTGTCGAGCATGGATAGAGTGCGAAAATATAAGTCAGACAAGGGGCCGGAGCGGAATATTCCCGCCGGTAGCAAGACCTGCATTTTACCCGATGCGGGATGCGGCAACGAAGACGCTGGACCGCAGCATTACATGGTGTAAACTAAACCGATGCAAACCTATATCTTCATTCTCTCCGCGTTGTTGTACGCCGGGTGCGCCGCGCTACCGGCGAGCAGTCACCGCACGATCTCCGCTGGTATCTTCCTGGGCTGGCTGCTGCACGGCGCAGTATTGGCGATGGATGTGCTGTTGCCAGCGTCGCTGCGAGTCGGATTTGCCGTCATGTTATCGGCTACATTGTGGATTTCGGTGGCAGCCTATTGGTTGGAAAACAGGAATTTTCCGCTGGATGGCTTGCGCGCGTTGGTCTTGCCCAGCGCGGCCATCACCGTTCTGTTGCAGGCAATTTTTCCTGGCAGCGTGATTTCTCTGGAAGGAAAGTCCGCGCTGTTTCCCTGGCATATTGCCATTTCCCTGCTTGCCTACAGTACCCTGACCATCGCTGCCTTCCATGCCGTTCTGATGGCGCTGCAGGAATCGCAATTGCATTCGCGTTCGCCAGCGAGTCGAAACGGCTGGCTTGCCGCCGTGCTGGACCGGCTGCCGGCCTTGCTGACCATGGAAAAGCTGCTGTTTCGCCTGATCGCCATTGGCTTTGCATTGTTGACGCTGACGGTATTTTCCGGTGTTGTATTTTCGGAACAGCTGTTCGGCCAAGCCGTGCAATGGAACCACAAGACCATTTTCACCATGCTGTCGTGGTTCATGTTCGGTTTGCTGCTGGTTGGCCGGCGCTGGCGCGGCTGGCGCGGCAAGACTGCGCTTAGTTTCACCCTGAGCGGTTTTGCTACCCTGCTGCTGGCATACGTAGGCAGCCGCTTTGTGCTGGAAGTCGTGCTGCACCGGGGCCTGGCATGAAATTCCTGATCTGGGCGGTGATCGTTTTCCTGATTGTGGCGTGGATAATGCGCAACAAGAATGCGGCAAACCGGGCTGGCACCGGCCAGTCCGGGGCCGCTGCGCCGGGCCGCAACACCCAGTCTGAAGCAATCCTGCAATGCGCCCATTGCGGCGTCCATGTGCCGGCATCGGAAGCCGTCCGGCATGCTCCCGGCGCGGTATTTTGCAGTGAGGCGCATCGGCGCCTGACTTATCCCGATGCCTGAACGGGAATGAACGGGAATGCCTTGAATACCCAGTTGCATTCGCGCGATCTGAAAAGCCTGGTGTTGCCGACAGGGCGGCTGGCCGCTTCCGCGGATGTCTCCGGCACCACGCGCGAGGCATTCTGGCGCTCGCTGCAAACATTTGCCGTCACCCGCGCGGTCATCGCGATCGTCTTGCTGATCTATGTCAGCTTCAGTGGCAAGAAATCATTTCTGCAGACCGACTGGCTGTTCGATCTTGCCACCTGCCTTGCCTATCTGCTGCTGGCGCTGGGGTTTTTTGCGGTAGTCCTGTATTACCGGCACCGCTTCCTGCTGCAGTTGCTGTCGCAACTCCTGGTGGACATTGCCATGATTTCCGTGCTGTATGTAAGTGCGGGCGGTTCCAAAAGCGGCCTGGCCATTCTTTATCTATTCCCGCTGGCCGGCTGCGCCATCCTTGCCCCCTTGGTGTGGGCACTGTTTTTCGTTTCGCTGGTCAGTCTGATATTGCTGGGGGAAAGCGGCTATCAGCTGACGCAAGAGGCCGCCGATATCTCCATTTCCCAATCCGGCCTGTATGGCGCCGCCTTTTTCGCCGCAGTATTGGTCATCAACCGGCTGGCGGCCAAACTGATTCGGCAGGAAGCGTTGGCGGCACGGCGTGGCAAGGATTTGCAGTTGCAAGAAGCGATCAACCGGATGGTGATCGCCGACATGGGCGATGGTGTGCTGGTAGTGTCGGCCGAGGGCGTCGTCCTGACAGCCAACCCGGCTGCCGAACGCATGCTGGGCATGGTCTGCATGGATGCCGCAGGGTGCGTGAAACTGGGCGACTCCGCGCCATTGAAGCCGCTGGCCGATGCATTTTCTGGGTGGCTGGATCGTTCCAGCTCTCACAAAGTAGATCCGAGCCTGGTCGAGGAGCAGGCAGTGTTTGTTTCGCTCAAGCCGCCGGAAGAAATGATTTCTTTTGCAGGCAGCGCCATGCGCGGTATGCGCCCCGACCTGGTGGCGCACCTGAAGCTGCGCTTCGTGCGGGTGCATGCCGATGACTGCGCGGATGAACGCACCGTGATTTTCTTGCAGGATGTAACTGAAATCGAAAACCAGGCGCAACAACTGAAACTGGCGTCAATGGGCCGCCTGACCGCCAGCATCGCCCATGAAGTGCGTAATCCGCTGTCTGCCATTTCCTATGCCGCGGCTTTGCTCGGCGAAGAGGAAACCGCCCCGGCGCAAACCCGACTGCTGACAATCGTCGGCGATAACGTCAAGCGTTTGAACTGCATGATCGAAGATATTCTGAAGCTTTCGCGCAAGGCGCAGCCGCAGACGTCGCCTCTGGCGCTGGCGGAGTTCTTTGCCGAAACGCTGGCTGAATTTCGCGAAACCCATGGATTGGCGCCTGATTCGATAAAGCTCGGAAACATGGATGGTTTGCAAGTCTGGTTCGATCCTTTGCATTTACGCGAAGTGGTGGTCAACCTGCTGACCAACGCACGGCGCTATGCGAGCGGCCGTAGCGACAGCATCCGCATCCGCGCCGTGCCGAGTGTGGCCGGCCGGCTGGAATTGCACGTGCAGGATGACGGCGCGCCAATTACGCCGGAAGTCCGGGCACACCTGTTCGAGCCGTTTTATACGACGTCCAGCAAGGGGACCGGGCTGGGACTTTATCTGGCGCGAGAGCTATGCCTGAATAATGGCGCCATGCTCGATTACGAGTATCACGCCGGCGACGGCAGCAACGAATCGGCTGGTGGCCGCTTCGTCATTACGCTGGCCATGCCGGCGCTGCATTGATTATCTATAACAAGAGTCTGATATGACCGTACCCAGGATACTAGTAGTTGACGATGAGGCGGACCTGCGCGAGCTGGTCGAGATCACCTTGCTCAAGATGGGGCTGGATGTCGATAGCGCCGACTGCCTGGCCAGTGCCCGTGCGCTGCTGCAGCAGCATGATTATGCGCTGGTGCTGACCGACATGCGGCTGCCGGACGGCATGGGCATCGAACTGGTGCGCGAAGTGGCGGGCGCCGGTAGAAACATCCCGATCGCCGTCATTACCGCGTTCGGCAGCGCCGAAAATGCGGTGACTGCCCTGAAAGCCGGCGCTTTCGATTATCTGAGCAAGCCTGTCGGCCTCGATCAGCTGCGCATGCTGGTGCAGTCGGCGCTGCGCATCAGCGCCGCGCCTGCCGCACCGGGCAAGGCTGCGCCTGCGGCGGCCGCCGGCGCAGGCGCAGCCTTGCGCCTGATGGGCGAATCGGCCCTGATGCGGGATTTGCGCGCGCAAATCGTGCGTCTGGCGCGCAGCATGGCGCCCATCGCCATCACCGGCGAATCGGGCACCGGCAAGGAATTGGCGGCGCGTGATATTCATGCGCAAAGCGCGCGCGCCGACAAGCCTTTTGTCGCGGTGAATTGCGGCGCGATACCGGAATCCCTGATGGAGGCGGAATTTTTCGGCTATCGCAAGGGAGCGTTCACTGGCGCCGCCGAGGATCGCGACGGCTTTTTTCAGGCCGCCAACGGCGGCACGCTGCTGCTTGACGAGGTGGCGGACTTGCCCTTGGCGATGCAGGTCAAGTTGCTGCGCGCAATCCAGGAGCGCCGTGTGCGCAAGGTCGGCGCAACCGTCGAGGAGCCTGTCGATGTGCGGCTGGTCAGCGCCACCCACCAGAATCTGGCGGAGTGCGTCGAGAAGGGCAGATTCCGCCAGGACTTGTATTACCGCCTGAACGTGATCGAATTGCGCCTGCCGCCGTTGCGCGAACGGCTTGAGGATATCGGTCTGCTGGCCGATGCGATCCTGGCGAGACTGGCGTCGCCGGGAGAGGCCAGGGCGCAACTGACGCCGGAAGCGCTGATGGCCCTGCGTGGCTACTCCTTCCCGGGCAATGTGCGCGAGCTGGAAAATGTTCTCGAGCGGGCACTGGCGTTTGCGAATGATGATGTCATCGAAGTGGTCGACCTGGCACTGAAGACTGCCGGAACGAGCAACGCCGATCCCGAACAGCCGGCGCCAGCCGTCCTTGCGAATGCTGGCGCTCTTGCATCAGTTGCGCCGCTATCAGCGTCCCAGGCTCCGCCTTCGCCCCAGGCGTCGCCCTTGACAGAGTGCAGCGCGGCGGATGCCGGACCTGCCGATGCGGCTGCCGATGCCACTGCCGCCACTGCCGCCACTGCCGCCACTGCCGCTGCAGCGCCGGCGGGGCCTGTCTTGCCGGTTTCCCTGCCAGATCACCTGGACCAGGTGGAGCGTGAAGTCATTTGCCGCGCGCTGGGGCAAACCCGTTTCAATCGCACGCAGGCCGCGGATTTGCTGGGCATTAGCTTTCGCCAGCTGCGCTACCGGATGCAAAGGTTGAATATCCATGAACCGGAATGACTGGCCGCCCATGCTCATCGACGATGCCGGCTGGTGCAACCTGGCGCAGCGTCGGCCTTCCCCCAATTTCGATGCGCGTCCGGCATCGGCGGCGATTGATTTGCTGGTGATTCACAACATCAGCCTGCCACCCGGCCAATTCGGCGGTCCCTATATCGCCGACCTGTTCGATAATTGTCTCGATTGCGATGTCCATCCGTATTTCGATCAGTTGCGCACGCTGCGCGTGTCGGCGCATTTCCTGATCCGGCGCGACGGCAGCCTGCTGCAGTTCGTCTCCGCTAACGATCGCGCCTGGCATGCCGGTGTATCCTCTTTCGAGGGACGCGAGCGCTGCAACGATTTCTCGATCGGGATTGAGCTGGAGGGCAGCGACTTCGTGGCTTTTGACGAGCGCCAGTACCGCAGCCTGGCGGATCTGACTGCTGCCTTGCAGCAGCGCTATCATCTGCGCGCAGTGGCAGGGCACGAGCATATTGCTGTCGGGCGCAAGACCGACCCCGGTCCCTGTTTCGACTGGAATGCTTATTGCGCTCTTGTAAGGCAATGCGAAAAGACGGATGGTGATCCGCTGGCTTTGCACTTTCCTTTCCTGGAAGCCAAGCCCACCTGATTGTCAACCGCTGCACAGCAAAAAAATTATTTTTTTGAATGCAAAAATGTATTGCGCCCGACAATCTCAGGCACTAGAATTAGTCTGGCTAACAAATACAACCACTATATATAGTAGTGAATCTTTCGAAGAGTAAATTGCTTACGGTGTTCTCCAAGCGAGACGCCTGGCGGCTTTGGATGCTTCTTTCTCTTCAAAGACCAGTCTGATCTGCGTCGCGGCTGATGTGCAAGTGACCAGCCAGGATGGCGCAATCGGAATTTTCAGAATCATCAAAAAGGGGGGAGCTCGCCGCTGCTTTGCGAGCTTTTCAGAGCAACCGCCAACAGTATTGGGCTGTTGGCACGATAGCATTTAGGAGGTCAAGTGCACTCAACTCAAGAAATTTCCGTTCAGCCCTCCGTCGACCTTGGCATGGCGCCTACCGACTCTGGCGCATCTGCGCCTGCCGCCGCAATGGCCAGCCATGGCGACTACCGCATCCTGCGCCGCAATGGCGCCGTGGTCGGCTTCGAGCCCGCCAAGATCGCCGTCGCCATGACCAAGGCTTTCCTCGCCGTCAACGGCGGCCAGGGCGCGGCTTCGGCGCGCGTGCGCGAGCTGGTCGAGCAGCTCACGTCGAGCGTGGTGGCTGCCCTGGTGCGCCGCCAGCCGGCCGGCGGGACTTTCCATATCGAAGATGTGCAGGACCAGGTGGAACTGGCGCTGATGCGTTCCGGCGAACACGATGTGGCGCGCGCCTACGTGCTGTACCGTGCCAAGCGCATGGAAGAGCGTGCCCAGCAGCAGGCTGCCAGGCCTGTGGCGCAGGCTCCGCAGTTGCATGTGATCGATGCCGGCCAGCGCCGTCCGCTGGATATGGTCAAGGTGCGCGCGATGATCGACGCCGCCGGCTCGGGCCTGGAAAAGCACGTCGACGCCGACGCCATCCTGACCGAAACCCTCAAGAACCTGTACGACGGCGTGCCGGTCGAGGAGTTGTACAAGTCCGCCATCCTGGCGGCGCGCGCACTGATGGAAAAAGACCCGGCCTACAGCCTGGTGACGGCGCGCCTGCTGATGCACACCATCCGCAAGGAAGTGTTCGGCCAGGAAGTCGCGCAAGCTGACGCGCCGGCCCACTATATTGAATACTTCCCGAAATTCATCAAGAAGGGCATCGAAGCCGAGCTGCTCGATGCCAAGCTGGCCGAGTTCGACCTGAACAGGCTGGCGCTGGCCCTGAAACCGGAGCGCGACCTGCAGTTCGGCTATCTCGGCCTGCAAACCCTGTACGACCGTTATTTCCTGCATATCCGCGACATCCGCATCGAAATGCCGCAGGCGTTCTACATGCGCGTGGCGATGGGCCTGGCCCTGAACGAGGCCGACCGCGAAGCGCGCGCCATCGAGTTCTACAACCTGCTGTCGTCGTTCGACTTCATGAGCTCGACTCCGACCCTGTTCAATTCCGGCACCCAGCGCTCGCAGCTGTCTTCCTGCTACCTGACCACGGTGGCCGACGACCTCGAAGGCATCTACGAAGCGATCAAGGAAAATGCCCTGCTGGCGAAATTCGCTGGCGGCCTGGGTAATGACTGGACGCCGGTGCGCGCGCTCGGCGCCCACATCAAGGGCACCAACGGCAAGTCGCAGGGCGTGGTGCCGTTCCTGAAGGTAGTCAACGATACTGCCGTCGCGGTCAACCAGGGCGGCAAGCGCAAGGGTGCGGTGTGCGCTTACCTGGAAACCTGGCACATGGATATCGAGGAATTCCTCGACCTGCGCAAGAATACCGGCGACGATCGCCGCCGCACCCACGACATGAACACCGCCAACTGGATCCCCGACCTGTTCATGAAGCGGGTCATGGAAAAAGGCGAGTGGACGCTGTTTTCGCCTTCCGACGTGCCCGACTTGCACGACAAGTTCGGCAAGGCCTTCGAACAGGCTTACCTCGGCTACGAAGCCAGGGCGGCCAGCGGCGAATTGAAGCTGTTCAAGAAGGTGGCGGCAAACGACCTGTGGCGCAAGATGCTGTCGATGCTGTTCGAAACCGGCCATCCCTGGATCACCTTCAAGGACCCGTGCAACATCCGTTCGCCGCAGCAACACGTCGGCGTGGTGCACAGCTCCAACCTGTGCACCGAGATCACCCTGAACACCAATGAATCCGAAATCGCCGTGTGCAATCTCGGCTCGGTCAACCTGCCGGCGCACCTGAAGAACGGCAAGCTGGACCTGGACAAGCTGCAAATGACCGTCCGCACCGCCATGCGCATGCTGGATAACGTCATCGACATCAACTATTACGCGGTCAAGAAGGCGCGCGATTCCAACCTGCGCCACCGTCCGGTCGGCCTGGGCATCATGGGTTTCCAGGATTGCCTGCACATGATGCGCGTGCCGTATGCGTCGGCCGATGCAGTGGAGTTTGCCGACCGTTCGATGGAAGCCGTGTGCTACTACGCCTACTGGGCGTCGACCGAACTGGCCGAGGAACGCGGCCGCTACAGCTCTTACCAGGGCTCGCTGTGGGACCGCGGCATCCTGCCGCAGGATTCCCTGAAGCTGCTGGCCGAGGAGCGCGGCGGCTATCTGGAAGTCGATGCAACCGAGTCTATGGACTGGCCGGCGCTGCGCAGCCGCATCAAGCAGCATGGCATGCGCAACTCCAACTGCGTGGCGATCGCGCCGACTGCGACGATTTCCAACATCATCGGCGTGTCGGCCTGCATCGAACCGACCTACCAGAACCTGTATGTGAAGTCGAATCTGTCGGGTGAATTTACCGAGATCAACGAATACCTGGTGCGCGATCTGAAGACGCGCGGCCTGTGGGATGAAGTGATGATCTCCGACCTCAAGTACTTCGACGGCAGCCTGGCCAAGATTGACCGCATCCCGCAGGACCTGCGCGAAATTTACGCCACCGCCTTCGAAGTCGAGCCGAAATGGCTGGTCGAAGCCGCCTCGCGCCGCCAGAAATGGATCGACCAGGCGCAGTCGCTCAACATCTACATGGCTGGCGCCTCCGGCAAGAAGCTCGACGAGACATACAAGCTGGCCTGGCTGCGCGGCCTGAAGACGACTTACTATCTGCGCACCATCGCCGCCACCCATGCCGAGAAATCGACCTCGCGCGCCGGTGCCCTGAATGCAGTGTCGGCCGACGGCGGCGCGGGCGGTTTCGCGGCAGGCCCGATCCCGGCGGAAGAGCTCGCCGGTCCAGCATGCACGCTGCGACCAGGCGACGCGGGCTTTGAAGAGTGTGAGGCTTGTCAATAAATTGTTTTGACCGTGCGCGATCATTGGCAGCAATCGATCGCGCCACCGTTTAACCAGACAACTCCAGAACAGGAATACCTATGTTAAGTTGGGACGAAGAAAGCAAACCCGCAGCGCAACCCGCGCTGCAACCGGCAGCAGCAGGCGCAGCGCAGCAGGACGTGGCGCTGAATCCGGCGCTGGTGGCACGCCCGGATGCCATCGAAGGCGGCGTCGAACGCCGTGTCAATGTGGCTGACAAGCGCATCATCAACGGTCAGACTGACGTCAACCAGTTGGTGCCGTTCAAATACAAGTGGGCCTGGGACAAGTACCTGGCCGGCTGCGCCAACCACTGGATGCCGCAGGAAATCAACATGCAGCGCGACATCGAGCTGTGGAAGAACCCGAATGGCCTCTCCGAAGACGAGCGCCGCCTGGTCAAGCGCAATCTCGGCTTTTTCGTCACCGCCGACTCGCTGGCTGCCAATAACATCGTGCTGGGCACCTACCGCCACATCACGGCGCCGG
The DNA here is from genome assembly GCA_003537575.1 of Oxalobacteraceae bacterium. Lineage (GTDB taxonomy): Bacteria > Pseudomonadota > Gammaproteobacteria > Burkholderiales > Burkholderiaceae_D > Paucimonas. The sequence continues at coordinate 114,420 of DPRS01000025.1, read as the reverse complement.
AATGCCGCCAGTATCTGCTGCGCCAGGCATTCGAGGAAGCGATCCATACTCATGCCTACCAGTACATCGTCGAGTCGCTCGGCCTGGACGAGGGCGAAATCTTCAACGCCTATCACGAGGTCGAATCGATCCGCGACAAGGATGAGTTCCTGATCCCGTTCATCGACGTGCTGACCAATCCCGAGTTCAAGACCGGCACTCTCGAAGCTGACCAGACGCTGCTGCGCTCGCTGATCGTGTTCGCCTGCCTGATGGAAGGTCTGTTCTTCTATGTCGGCTTCACGCAGATCCTGTCGCTCGGCCGGCAGAACAAGATGGTCGGCGCCGCCGAACAGTATCAGTACATCCTGCGTGACGAATCGATGCACTGCAATTTCGGGATCGACCTGATCAACACGATCAAGATGGAGAACCCGCATCTGTGGACGACGGAGTTCCGCGAAGAGATTAAATCGTTGTTTTTACGCGCGGTGGAGTTGGAATATCGTTACGCAGAGGATACAATGCCGCGTGGCGTGCTCGGTTTGAATGCGCCGATGTTCAAGGGTTATCTGCGCTTCATCGCTAATCGCCGCGCACAGCAGATCGGACTCGAAGCATTGTTCCCGCAGGAGGAGAATCCCTTCCCGTGGATGAGCGAGATGATCGATCTGAAGAAGGAACGAAACTTTTTCGAGACACGTGTAATCGAATATCAAACTGGTGGCGCCCTTAGCTGGGATTGAGTGGTTCGACAGCGCGTGACAGAACAAGGAAGAAGCGGAGAGAATGCAGAGCGGCCGCAGTCAGGCCGCAAAACCGAAAGGCATTACCCGAATTAATGAATAGTCGAAGACCGAATCGATCTAATCTGTCGATGCCGCTTTTCCCGATTTTTTCGGGCAAGGCGGCTTTTTCTTTGAAATATCGCTCGGTTCTTTTGAAATCGAATTCCGACGCTGGCGTGCCGCCGGCGTTTTTTTAAGGTCGGAGCAGCCTGGCTGCTCGCCATGTCCTGACTGGCATGGCCTCTCGTGACGCATTCTGCGTGTGCCGGGAGCAGGCCGAAGATGGCTGAAGTGCTGCATAAGTGAGGGGATGCAGCAGTTCAGCTGGTGCCGAATTCATTAGCGCAAGCAGAAGCTTGCTTGTGCCGATGAATAATCCGCATGACGCATCGCGATGCGGCATGCGGGTTTCAAAGTAGCTTGATTTTTTCCATCACGTGAAGGAGAAACAAATGGCAACAGCCGCTAAGAAAACCGCAGCGAAGAAACCCGCTGCAAAGAAAGCCGCTGCTAAACCCGTAGCGAAGAACGCAGCAGCCCCGAAAAAGGCTGCAGCTCCGAAGAAAGCAGCAGCTCCGAAGAAGGCAGCAGCCGCCAAGAAGCCGGTAGCAAAGAAGGCAGCAGCACCGAAGAAGGCAGTCGCCGCCAAGAAGCCGGTAGCGAAGAAAGCCGCAGCACCGAAGAAGGCAGTCGCCGCCAAGAAGCCGGTAGCGAAGAAAGCTGCAGCCCCGAAAAAGGCAGCAGCCGCCAAGAAGCCGGTAGCAAGGAAAGCCGCAGCACCGAAGAAGGCAGCGCCTGCCGTCAAGACCGTGCTGAATCCGGCAGCAGCTTGGCCGTTTCCGACTGGCAGCCGTCCGTAATCCAAGCCAGACTTGGAAGCCTGATTAAGTTCAGGCACAATAATCCCGCTGTATGGCTTTGCGTCATGCAGCGGGTTTTTATTTAGAGCTTTTGTAAAGAGCGCATTTCATCAAGGAGAGGCTTCCGTGCTGCATAGCATTGTTACGTTGATTGTCGATACGGTTGCCGGTTTGTTTGCGGTCGTCCTGCTGGTGAGATTCTGGATGCAGGTGGTGCGCGTGCGGCCGCCCATGACGGTCGCTCACTTCACCTTCAAATTATCCGACTGGCTGGTCAAGCCCTTGCGCCGGGTGGTGCCGGGCGTCGGTGGCTACGACTGGGCCAGCCTGCTGGGTGCGCTCCTGGTTGCATTCCTGTCGGTCATGCTGACGGTCTGGCTGTTTTTTTCGCTGCCGGTACAACTGGTCTTGCTGCTGGCATTGCTGCGATTCATCCAGTGGATCTTTTACGGCTTCATGGGCTTGATCATCATCGAAGTGATTTTCAGCTGGGTCAATCCGCATGCGCCGCTGGCGCCGTTCATCGGCGCCCTGACCGAGCCATTGCTGCGCCCCTTGCGCCGCGTGCTGCCGCTGATCGGCAATATCGACCTGAGTCCGCTGGTGGCGTTACTCTTGCTGCAGATCGGCTTGCGCCTGGTGAGCGCGATTCTGCCGGGCCTGGCGTGAGCAATGGCGTGAGCCGCAAGGGAGCAGGCAGGCCTGCGCAGGAAATCGCGCGCCTGCAGGTGCAGGTAATGCCCAATGCAAAGCGCCCTGGCGTGGCAGGCATGCATGGCGACGCCGTGAAAATCCGGCTGCAGGCGCAGCCGATCGAGGGCAAGGCCAACGAAGCCTTGATCAGGTTTGTCGCCGAGGCGCTGGACCTGCCGAAAAACGCAGTCAGCGTATCGCACGGACTGACATCCAGGCGCAAGCTGCTGGAAATTTCGGCCCCATCCATGACCACCGAGGATATCCGGCAAACGCTGCTTGCCTTGGTTACCCAGGATTAAATGCCGGAGTAATCGCTTGGTTGCGCTGGCGCTGCCGCCTCAGAGAAGGTACGGCAGCACTGGCTCAGAAGCGGTAGCCGAAAGCCTTTTCGAAGCGTTCCTCGATTTCCTCGCGGCTCGGGGCGTGGTTCTGGCCTCCCTGATGGGCGATCTTGATGGCCCCCATCAGGCTGGCCAGACGGCCGGTGGTCGGCCAATCCAGGCCAGTGGTCAGGCCGTACATGAGACCAGCCCTGAATGCATCGCCGCAGCCGGTGGGATCGACCACTGCATCGGCTTGTACGGGAGGGATGGCGATATGCTCGCCTTTGACGAAGATATCGGCACCCAGTTCTCCACGGGTGACGATCAGCGCCTCCACGCGCTGCGCGATTTTTTCCAGGCTCAGGCCGGTGCGCTCCATCAGCAATTCCGCTTCATAATCATTGACCGCGACATAGCTTGCCTGGTCGATGAAGCGTTCCAGTTCCTGCCCATTAAACATGGGCAAGCCTTGGCCCGGATCAAAAATGAAGGGGATCTCGAGCGCAACGCAGTCGGCGGCATGCTGCAGCATGCCATCGCGGCCGTCGGGAGCAACGATCGCCAGCTTGACTCGCCCCGCATCGGCGACCTTGTTCAGGTGCGACATTGCCATGGCGCCGGGATGGAAGGCGGTGATCTGGTTATTGCCGTTGTCGGTAGTAATGAAGGCTTGCGCAGTGAAGGCGGACTCGATGGCGCGGATGCCGCGCGTGGCGATCCCGAGTTTTTCCAGCCGTTCCAGGTACGGACCGCCATCCTTGCCAACGGTGGCCATGATCAGCGGATCGCCGTTCAACAATCTCAGGTTGTAAGCGATATTGCCGGCACAGCCGCCGAATTCACGGCGCATTTCCGGTACCAGGAAAGAGACGTTAATCTTGTGCAATTGATCGGCCAGCAGGGCTTCGGAAAACCGACCGCCGAACAGCATGATGCTATCGAAGGCGAGTGAGCCGCAAATCAGTGAAGTCATGTTACAAGTTCCGGAAAATGAGAGTGTGGAGGAAATCAGGGATAAAACAGGTAGACCCGGTAATCCGAAGCCTGCAGCTGGTTCAGCTCGAAGGATGCCTTTACCGGCTGCTCCGAGCGAGCGGCGATGCCGTCAGCAGGATTCTTGTCGGATGGCAGATATTCGCGCGGCGCCAGCACGCGGCGAACCAGCGCCTTGCCGTCATTGTCATTCAGCGTCAATTCGATATGCGGCCACGCCTGCGGCACTGTACTGTGATTGTGCAGTAGCAGGCTCAGGGTGAAGACATTCTTGTTGGTGGAGTGCGCCTGCAATTCATTCGATTCGATCGACACCTGGTCGATTTGCGCCGGCAAGAGAACCTGGCACCCGGCCAGGTCGCACATGTGCGAGAGCATCGGCCTGGTTTGCGGGAACCGGGCAGCCAGCTGGCTACGGAAAGCATAGGCGCCTTGCGCCAGCGCTGCCGCAAACAGCAGGACCGAAGCGACCGCCATGAATATGCGCAGCACGCGGCGGCGCCGCTGGCGCTGCCGTTCTTGCGTGACGAAGGCCGGTTCCTCGACATCGTCCTCCGGCATTGGGGACGACGTTGCCATATCATCTTCGTCGTACTCAGGCACAACGACGGTGAGGGCAGACGCTTGCGCGGTATCTGTCGCATCCGTTGCAGCCGCCGATGCCGCCGAGGTCACCGCAGCCGCCGTTTCATCTGGCGTTACGGTATCCGGCGCGGGGCTGGAGATGAATTCAGGCGCATCGGCGAGCGCCGCATCGGCCGGCGTCTCGGTCGCGAATGCGTGAACTGGGGCATCAGCCGATAAATTTGCCGCGTCATCTTGCGGCGGAACAGAAGGAGAAGCCGATGTGTCGGGCCCGCCTGGCGTATCCGTTTCGAGCGGCACGTCGCGGGTATCCGGCCAGATTTCATCACTCTGCCGGACCTGCTGCGGCATTTCTTCAGCGTGCGCGGAAGCCGCCGCCTGGGCCACGTCTTCATCGAAGAGGCTGAAATCCACCAGCGTCATGCGCGTGAGCGGATCTTCATCGGTTTCCTCGGGTTCCGTCGCCGGTCGTCGTTTTGCCGCTGGCGACGGACCTGGGTCAGGCTCGGGCGCCCAGATGCGCGTCCGGGTTTCCGGATCATCGACGGGAATGAATTCAAGCGCATCGGCGGCGGATTGGCCGATGCCAGGGGATGCTGGCGGTGTAGCCTGTGGCGTTGCCACGGGAGTAACGGCAGGTGGCGTCGCCGGTTCGGGAGCAATCGTTGGCGGCACGGCAGTTGCCGGCTGCGGCGAATGCTTCTCAGGCGTGGCTGAGCCGGCGCTTGCCTGATCGGGCGGCACCAGATTTTCGATGCCGTTGAAAATCTGCTTGCAGGCGCCGCAGCGAACCAGGCCCGAACGCAGCTTCAGCTGGTCATGGGCGACCTTGAAGGTGGTATGGCAATGCGGGCACTGGGTCGCGAGGGCCATTTCTCAGGCAGGTTTGGCGTCGGACCCGGGAGGCAGGGTGCCGGACAGGGCAATCCAGCCATCGCGCTCGGCCCAGACGCTCATGGGCATGAAGGGAGCGTAAGCCGCCGCCACTTCATCGGCTTGCCGGGACAGGATGCCTGACAGCACCAGCCTGCCGCCCGGGGCGACGCGCCCACACAGCATCGGCGCTAGCAGCTTCAGCGGGCTCGACAGGATGTTGGCGACGACGACGTCGAAGCGGGTGTCGGGATGCGCCTGGGCAAAGTCATCCGGCACGTAGTAATCAATTTCGCAGCCGTTGCGCAGGCTGTTGTGGCGTGCCGCTTCGATGGCCTGGGCGTCGATATCGACGCCGGCGACTTCACGCGCGCCAAGCTTCCTGGCAACCAGTGCCAGGATGCCTGAGCCGCAGCCATAATCGAGCACCGACAGTCCCGCTGGCGCATTTGCTTCCAGCCATTCCATGCAAAGCCGGGTGGTGGGATGGCTGCCGGTGCCGAAAGCCAGGCCAGGGTCGAGCTCCAGCACCAGCGCGGTGGGATCGGGGGCGTCGTGCCAGCTAGGCACGACCCAGATATTCTTGCCGATATGGATGGGCTCGAATTGCGACTGGGTCAGGCGTACCCAGTCCTGATCGGCTACCGGGCGCAGGCTGTAAGTCAGCCTGGCGGTCTGCAGCGGCGCTTCGCACTGGGCTTGCGCCTCGGCCACCAGGGTCGCCGGATCGGCATCCTGAGGGAGCAAGGCCACTACCCGGCTGCGTTCCCATGCAGTCTGTTCCGGTTCCATGCCGGGCTCGCCGAACAGCGGTTGCTCGGCTTCCGTGCCTTCGTCGGCATCTTCCACCGACACCGACAGCGCGCCGGCTTCCATCAGGGCATCCGACAGCGCTTCAGCCTGGTGGAGCGGCACTTCGATGACGATTTCAGTCCAGCTCATGCTCGCGCCTTACGATTTGCTGATGTCCGGAGTCTTGGGCAAATCCGGCTTGTTGGCCAGCTTATGTTCAAGATAGTGGATATTGGTGCCGCCTTCAATGAAACGGGCATCGACCATCAGTTCGCGGTGCAGCGCGATGTTGGTCTGGATACCTTCGACCACCATTTCCGACAGGCCGATCTGCATGCGCTTGATTGCCTGCTCACGGGTGGCGCCATAGGCAATCACTTTGCCGACCATCGAGTCGTAGTTGGGCGGCACGAAATAGCCGGCGTAAACGTGCGAATCGACACGGATGCCGGGACCGCCCGGCACATGCCACGAAGTGATGCGGCCCGGCGAAGGGGTAAACTTGAACGGATCTTCGGCGTTGATGCGGCACTCGATGGCATGGCCGTTGAGGACGATGTCGCGCTGGCGGTAGCGCAGCTTTTCGCCGGCGGCGATGCGGATCTGTTCCTGCACGATATCGACGCCGGTGATCATTTCGGTGACCGGATGCTCGACCTGGACGCGGGTGTTCATTTCAATGAAATAGAACTCGCCGTTCTCATACAGGAATTCGAAGGTGCCGGCGCCGCGGTAGCCCATCTTGCGGCAGGCATCGGCGCAGCGCTCGCCGATGCGTTCGACGATCTTGCGCGGAATGCCCGGTGCCGGCGCTTCCTCGATCACTTTCTGGTGGCGGCGCTGCATCGAGCAGTCGCGTTCGCCCAGCCAGATCGCATTCTTGAACTCATCGGCGAGGATCTGGATTTCCACGTGGCGCGGATTTTCCAGGAATTTCTCCATATACACTTCGGGATTGCCGAACGCGGCGCCGGCTTCCGTCCTGGTCATGGTGACGGCGTTCAGCAAGGCCGCTTCGGTATGCACCACGCGCATGCCGCGCCCGCCGCCGCCGCCCGCAGCCTTGATGATGACCGGATAGCCGACCTTGCGGGCGATGCGGACGATTTCCTTGGGATCGTCCGGCAGCGCGCCGTCGGACCCGGGCACGCAGGGCACGCCGGCCTTGATCATGGTCTGCTTGGCGGTGACCTTGTCGCCCATCATGCGGATCGAGTCCGGACGCGGGCCGATGAAGACAAAGCCGGATTGTTCGACGCGCTCGGCGAAATCGGCATTCTCCGACAGAAAGCCGTAGCCGGGATGGATGGCTTCGGCGTCGGTGACTTCGGCGGCGCTGATAATGGCCGGCATGTTCAGGTAGCTTTGCGGCGAAGGCGCCGGGCCGATACAGACCGATTCGTCAGCCAGCTTCACGTACTTCGCCTCGCGGTCGGCTTCCGAATGGACGACTACGGTCTTGATGCCCATTTCACGGCAGGCGCGCTGGATGCGCAAGGCAATCTCGCCGCGATTGGCGATCAGAATTTTCTCAAACATTAGTAGTCTCCGCGGCGAGATTGCCGCTGCCTGCGGCAGCCACGCAATGTAACTGCGTTGCTGCGCCGCTGCGCGGCTGGTCGCCGCGATTGGCGATCAGGTTTTTTTCAAACATAGTAAACAGATGTGAGCGTCAGGGAGCGGATGCTTAGCCGATCACGAACAGGGGTTGGCCGAATTCGACCGGCTGGCCATTCTCGACCAGGATTTGCTTGACCACGCCAGTGAATTCGGTGTCGATTTCGTTCAGCAGCTTCATCGCTTCGATGATGCACAGGGTATCGCCTTCCTTGACGTTGGAGCCGACATCGACGAAAGGAGCGGCGCCCGGGGCCGAGGCGCGGTAGAAGGTGCCGACCATCGGCGACTTGACGACCTGTCCCTGGATTTCCGCGACCGCCGGGGCTGCTGCTGCCGGCGCCGGCGCGCTAGCGGGGGAGGGCAACTGCGCCGCCTGCGGTTGCATCATCACGACTTGGCCTTGCGGTGCGCCGCCCGATTTGACAATGCGGACCTTGCTTTCGCCTTCAGTGACTTCCAGTTCGGCAATATCCGATTCTGCGACCAAATCGATCAAGGTTTTCAGTTTTCTGAGGTCCATGGCTATCCCTTAGCGTAATTCTGTAAATTTCAAAACTCAAGATTGCCGCAATTATAAGATACTTGGCGACAAATGAGGGAACTTATAGTTTTTTGGCGGCAAAATCGATTGCCGCTCTATAACCTTCGATACCCAGGCCGCATAGTACGCCCCGGGCAATTTCGGACAGGAAAGAGTGATGGCGGAAAGCTTCCCGCTGGTGAATATTAGAAATATGCACCTCGATAAAAGGAATCGCCACCCCGACCAACGCATCGCGCAAGGCGACGCTGGTGTGGGTCAATCCTCCTGGATTAATGACAATAGCTTCTATTCCTTCTGTCTTGGCGGCATGGATGCGGTCGATTAGCGCGCCTTCATGGTTGCTTTGAAAGCAAGTAATTGAAGCGCCCGCATGTTGAGCGGTTTCTTGGGCCAAGCTTTCCACGTCAGTCAGAGTGGCCGCGCCATAAATCTCCGGCTCACGCATGCCGAGCAGATTGAGGTTTGGACCATTGATAAGGAGTATTTTTTTTGCCATCGAGAAATAACTGCATTTGACGGGGTGGCCGAATTTTGCCGTTAAATGCCGTGTATTGGCAAGAAAAAACGGCGCTGACTAGGAAAACAAAGCAAGATCCTTGCGTACCGTTTCCATATCGAGCCGGCCGAGGTAAGTCTTTTTCACCTGCCCGTCCGCACCAAACAGGATGGTAAAAGGCAGCCCCCCTTGCTGGTTACCCATCTGCCTGGATAACTCGATGCCTCCCATGCCGGCAAGGTAAACGGGATAGCTGATTTTATATTTTCCAGCAAATTCGCGGATATTGGCCGGTGAATCAATACCTATGCCAATAATTTGTAAATTCTTGAACTTTTGCTCGTTTTGCAAGGCGGATAATTCTGGCATTTCTTCGACGCAGGGTGAACACCAAGTTGCCCAGAAATTGACTAATAACAATTTACCATGCCAATTCGACATTTTTTCATTCTTATTATTAATGTCAGGTAAGGATTGGCTAAAGAAATGATGTGGCGTTTCGCTTGATGGAGTGGGCGCTTCCCATTTTTTCAGGCCGAAATAGGCACCTATTACAGCAAAAAAGACGGCAACAATGCCAAGCAGCCAGATTTCTTTCTTCATTCCTCTTCACTTTCATTCAACAAGGCGGACAGTGCCGGGATATCGGCGCGCTCGATCGGGCGACCATCCCTGCCTGTCTTCAAATGGCGCATATCATCGGCCGGAAACAGGGTCAGGTGGACCCCTTCGCGGCGCCACATGAAACTGAGCGTTTCGATAGGATCTTTGCGGGAAACCGGATGGGCGCTTTCGCTGACTTCAAATGGCATGCCTTTATTCAGCAGGAATATTTCCACATCCTTAGGGCTGTCGACAAACAGGTGCAAGTGGATATCGGAATGTTCCCCTGCGGTGCCATTCAAGACTGCGCCCGTCAGATAGGGCTTGTATTCCGCCAGTTCTTGCATTACTGACAAGGCCAGCTTGCGCAAATGTAAAAGCCGAATAGGCTGGCTATCAGCAAAAAATAATGCGTTATAAGTGCGTACTTCTTCTTCAAGCTGGGCATTGTCTGGCAAGATATCGCCTCGTACCTTGTTATTTCCCAGAACCTGCTTTGCCGCTTTCCGTTTTGCAGTATTGTAGTCAAGGCCGTCTTCCGCGATGAAGCGGGCAGCGGCTGCGGCGATTTCCGCGCGCAGCAATTCGGTATCGGAAGAGAATTGGGAAGCCATCTCCACATGATACCCCGACCTATGGCAAGGCGCGGCTCGGGTAAAATCTCGTTTTTCATCTGGTTTTCACAATGCATATACATATCCTCGGCATTTGCGGCACCTTCATGGGCGGGCTGGCCGTGCTGGCCAAGCAGGCCGGACATCGGGTAACAGGCTGCGATGCCAATGTCTATCCGCCGATGAGCACGCAACTCGAGGCGCAGGGCATCGAGCTGATCGAAGGGTTTGGGCCGGAACAGGTCGGCTTGCAGCCGGATTTGTTCGTGGTCGGCAATGTCGTTTCGCGAGGCAATCCGCTGATGGAAGAAATTCTCAACCGCGGCTTGCCGTACACTTCCGGGCCGCAATGGATCGGCGAGCATATCCTGCAAGGCAAGTGGGTGCTGGCAGTCGCCGGCACGCATGGCAAGACCACGACTTCGTCGATGCTGGCCTGGATCCTGGAAGACGCCGGCTATCATCCGGGTTTCCTGATCGGCGGCGTGCCGATGAATTTCGGCATTTCCGCCCGGCTGGCGGGCGATGACGCCGCTTCGCCGTTTTTCGTGATCGAGGCGGATGAGTACGACACGGCCTTTTTCGACAAGCGCAGCAAGTTCGTCCACTACCACGCCAAGACCGCCATCCTGAACAACCTCGAGTACGACCACGCCGATATTTTCCCCGACCTGGCGGCGATCGAGACGCAGTTCCACCACCTGGTGCGCACCGTCCCCGGCGTCGGGCGCGTGGTGGTCAATGGCGGCGAAGAATCGCTTAAGCGCGTGATCGCGCGCGGCTGCTGGAGCGAAGCCGAGTGGTTCGGTGGCGATAGGCAAAATGACTGGTCGCTGGCGGAACATGCCGATGGCAGTTTCGACGTAATCTTCAAGGGGCAAGCGGCTGGCACGGTGCGCTGGGCGCTGACCGGCGCGCATAACCGCATGAATGCGCTGGCAGCCATCGCCGCCGCGCGCCATGTTGGGGTGCCGGTGGCGCAGGCGATCGACGCCCTGGCGCGCTTCGAAAACGTCAAGCGGCGCATGGAGTTACGCGGTTCCGTCAACGGCATTGCCGTCTATGACGACTTCGCCCACCATCCGACCGCGATCGCCACCACGGTGGCGGGCTTGCGCAAGAAGGTCGGCGCCGCCCGCATTCTGGCGGTGCTGGAGCCACGCTCGAACACCATGAAGCTGGGCACCATGAAGGATGCCTTGCCGGGCAGTCTGGCGGATGCCGACCTGGTATTCGGCTATGGCGCCAAGGGCAGCGGCAAGGATGCGCTCGGCTGGGACCTGGCCGCGGCGCTGGCGCCGCTGGGCTCCAGGGCGCAGGCCTTCGATGCGCTCGATGCGCTGGTTGCGGCGGTCGCACAGGCGGCGCGTCCTGGCGACCAGATCCTGGCGATGAGCAATGGCGGCTTCGGCGGCGTGCACCAGAAAATTCTCGACGCTCTCGGCGCCGGCGCAGCGCAGAAATAAATGATCCTGTATCTGCACGGCTTCCGTTCCTCGCCGCAGTCGTTCAAGGCGCGCCTCATCGGCGAGCGCCTGCGCGAACTCGGTCTGGGACATGAATATGTCTGCCCCCAACTTTCGGCTTCGCCGCGCTTGGCCATTGAGCTGGCGCAGCAACTGATGCAAGGCGTGCCGCCGCAAGAGGTGGCGCTGATCGGCTCTTCCCTGGGCGGTTATTACGCCACCTGGCTGGCCGAGCAGGCCGGCTGCCGCGCGGTGCTGCTGAATCCGGCGGTGAAGCCGCCGCGCGACCTGGAGCGTTATGTCGGCGTCACCACCGCTTATCATTCCGACGAGCCGTTCGAATTCAGGCATGAATACATCGCCGAACTGCAGGCGCTGGCGGTGCCGCGCATCACCCGGCCGGAGCGCTATTTCCTGATTGCCGCTACCGGCGATGAAGTGCTCGACTGGCGCGAAATGACGGCGCATTATCCGTCGGCGCGCCAGCATGTCATCCAGGGCAGCGACCATGGTTTGTCCGACTTTGACGACCATGTCGATGAAGTGCTGGCGTTTTGCGGCATTGCCGGCGGAGGGCGCCAGTGAAGTTTCATGCAAGTAGCCATGCGGAGTGGTTTTCGCATGTGAATGGCGTCAATCCGCCGCCGCAAATGCGGCATTGGCTGACCGACCGCGTTTCGCTGACGGTCAAGCTGGCAGCGCATTGCCGGCAGTTTCGCGTGCAGCGTCTGCATCAGCGGCGTGCCATGGCGCTGGCTGATGAATGCCGGGCGCTCGGGCTGGCGCGCCGGATCGGCGTGCAGGAGCGCGAAGTGCTGCTGCGCTGCGATGACGCGCCGGTCGTGTTTGCCCATACTGTCGTGCCGCTGCATGCGTCCGCCACCGATTGGCCTTTTTTTGGCAGCCTCGGCGAGCGCTCGCTGGGCTTCACGCTGTTTTGCGATCCGCAAGTGGCGCGCGGCGAACTGCACTACGCTCGTCTGCGTCCCGGCCACCCGCTGCAGCAGCGTGCCGCCGCCGCCATCGGCGTGAGCGCCTTCTCTCAACCCCTGCTGGCGCGGCGTTGCCTGTTTTGGCGCCGGCATGGGACCTTGCTGGTGACGGAGGTGTTTTTGCCGGCACTGGATGGCTTGCTGCCGCTGCAGGACAACCTGCGGCATGCCGGCCAGGTTCTGCGTGAAATGCGCAAGACCGGCAGCCGCAGCGGCCAAGCGCAAGGGGCAACAGGCGAACCCGCCACCACCCATACATAGATAAGCAAGCAATGAATTTATTTTTTGAAGAATCCGGCGATTTCAAGGCAGGCAGCGTGCTCTCCCAGCAGGGTGAGGCATATCAGGTCGAACTGGCAAGCGGCAAGCGCAGCAAGGTCAAGACGAAGGATGTACTGCTGCAGTTTGCCTCGCCCGAACCGGCCGAGCTGATGCAGCAAGCCCAGGCAATGGCCGAGGAACTGGATCTCGACTTCCTGTGGGAAGTGGCGGGGCAGGAGGAATTCGGCTTTGCCGAGCTGGGCACGGAATATTTCGGCCATGCACCGCTGCCACAGGAAGCGGCCGGCCTGCTGCTGAAGCTGCATGGCGCGCCCATGTATTTTTACCGCAAAGGCAAAGGACGCTACAAGGCGGCGCCGGAAGCCTCGCTGAAGGCGGCGCTGGCCGGCATTGAAAAGAAGAAGCAGCAGGCGCTGGCGCAGGCGCAACACGTCGAGGAACTCAAGGCCGGTCGCCTGCCCGAAGAGATGCGGCCGCTGGCTCTGCAATTGCTCTTCAAGCCGGACAAGAACAGCATCGAATACAAGGCGCTGGAAGCAGCTTGCGCCGAGATGCAGACCAGCCCGGCGCGGCTGATGCTGGCGACCGGCGGTCTCGCCTCGCCCAGGGATTTGCATTTTTCCCGTTTCCTGTTCGAGCATTTCCCCAAGGGCACCGGCTTTCCGGCAGTGCAGCTGCCGTCGATGCCGTCGCTGCCGACCGCCGATGTGCAGGCGTTTTCGATCGACGATGTCACCACCACCGAAATCGACGATGCGCTTTCGGTCACTGTGTTGGACGACGGCAAGCTGAAGATCGGCATCCATATCGCCGCGCCGGCGCTGGGCATCCGCCGCAATGATGCGATCGAGGCGATCGCCCGTCAGCGCATGTCGACCGTGTACATGCCCGGCGAAAAAATCACCATGCTGCCAGACGAGGTGGTGGACGCCTTCACGCTGGCCGCCGGTGCCGCGCGCCCGGCAGTGTCGCTGTATGCCACGCTCGATCCCGCGGACTGGAGCGTGCTGGCCACCGAAACCCGCGCCGAGCTGGTGCCGATCGCTGCCAATCTGCGCCACAACGAGCTCGACGACCAGGTTACCGAAGAGGCGCTGGCCAACGGTAGCGGCGACTATCCCTACAAGCGCGAGCTTTCCCTGCTGTGGCAGTGGGCGCAGGTGCTGGAAAAGGGCCGCATGGTCAAGCGCGAAGGCTTTGGCCTCAAGCCCGAGCAGGCCAATCGAGTCGATTTCAATTTCTATGTGGAAGACGATGTCGTCTCGATCGTGCGCCGCAAGCGCGGCGCGCCGCTCGACAAGATCGTCGCCGAGCTGATGATTTTCGCTAACAGCAGCTGGGGCAAGCTGATGCACGAGCATGGCGTGCCCGGCATTTACCGCTGCCAGGGCGGCGGCAGCGGTGGCTGGGCTGCGCGCATGCAGGTGCGCATGCTGACCCACGCCGCGCCGCACCAGGGGCTGGGCGTCGACCAGTATGCCTGGAGCACCTCGCCGCTGCGGCGCTATACCGACCTGGTCAACCAGTGGCAGATCCTCGCTTGCGTCGAGCATGGCGTCACCGCGCCGCTGGCGGCACCCTTCAAGCCCAAGGATGCCGATCTGTTCGCCATCGTCTCGGCTTTCGATGCCGCCTACGGCGCCTATGCCGATTTCCAGACCAATATGGAACGCTACTGGTGCCTGCGCTGGTTGGGCCAGCAACAGGCCAGGCGCGTCGAGGCCGTGGTGCTGAAGGAAGAAGTGCTGCGCCTGGTCGATATCCCGCTGATCATTCGCCTGCCGGGCATGCCGGCAGCGCCGCGCGGCAGCCAGGTCGTGCTCGACCTGCTGCGCTGGGATGAGATCGACCTGTCGGTGGAAGCGCGCCTGATCGAAGTGCTGCAGGCGCCGGCCGATGCCGCCCTGGCCGAGGAAGTGCTGGAGGAAGCTGTGCTGGATGAGCCTGCCGAAGCCCTGGTCGAAGCGGAGGCCGATGCCGAAACAACCATGGTCGAGGGCGAAACCGCCGCTCCGGGCGCGCCCGGCAGTGTCGCCGCCGCGACAGAATCGGCGCCAGCGCCGGACAATCCGTAAAGTCCGGCAAAAAGCGCCGGGCTTTATCGTAAAATCCCTGTATCCATCGTCTCCCTGTCTGCGTGTGAAGTCATTGTCGCAAAATCTGCCGCTCACCATCGCTGTCACCGTTTCAGTGGCGCTGCATGCCGCGTTGCTGGCGGTGCGCTTCACCTCTCCGGATGCATTCCGTTTCAAGCCGGCCGATCCGGGCCTCGAAGTCATCCTGGTCAATGCCAAGCATGACAAGAAACCGGTCAAGGCGCAGGCGCTGGCGCAAGCCAACCTGGACGGCGGCGGCAATGCCGATGCCGGCCGGGCCAGCTCGCCTTTGCCGGATATGCAAAAGACCGAGGATGGCGAGAATGCCAAGGCGGCCAAGCGCCGTATCGTCGAACTGGAAGAACTGCAAAGAAAACTGCTCGACCAGACGAAGAAGAAAACGACCATGATGGTTCCGCATGTTGCAGAGACGGTCAGGCCGCGGGAATTGCCGCAGCCGGATGGCGCCGACCTGCTCGACAGCGCCAGGATGCTGGCGCGCCAGGAAGCGGAAATCAATCGTCGTATCCAGGACGAGAACAGCCGTCCGCGCAAGACCCGCATCAGTCCCAGCACCCAGGAAGTCGGTTATGCGATGTATTACGATGCGGTCAAGCAGCGCATCGAAAAGATCGGCACCCTGAATTTCCCGCAAAAGGATGGCAGGAAGCTGTACGGCGAACTGGTGGTGTCGATCCCGATTTTCCAGGATGGCAGCATTTACGAAAAAGAGGGTGGTCCGCAGGTCGAACATTCCTCCGGCAATCCGGCGCTGGACGAGGCGGCCAAGCGTATCGTGCGCCGTGCCGCGCCCTTCTCGCGCTTCCCCAAGAACATGCGTTCGACCGACAAGGACGATGTTTGGGTGGTATACACCCGCTTCAAGTTCACCCGCGAGGAAGCGCTCGAGACCGAATTGCGCGGCAACTAGTATTCGTTCGGCGGCGCTCCCTTGATCACCGAGACCATTCATGACTGACCGTTACGCCGTCTTCGGCAATCCGATCGCCCACAGCAAATCGCCCGAAATCCACGCCCGCTTCGCTGTCCAGACCGGGCAAGATATCCAGTATGAGCGCCTCCTGGCGCCGCTCGACGGCTTTGCCGCCAGCGTGCGGGAGTTCATCCGTGCAGGCGGCAGAGGCGCCAACGTGACCGTGCCCTTCAAGCTCGATGCATATGCTCTGGCGACCGAGCTGACCGAACGTGCGCAAGCGGCCGGTGCCGTCAATACCCTCAGTTTCGATGGCGAGGCGATCCGCGGCGACAATACCGACGGCATCGGCCTGGTGACCGATATCGTCGCTAATGCCGGGCAAGCCATTGCCGGCCGGCGCGTGCTGCTGGTAGGCGCGGGCGGCGCCGCCCGTGGCGTGGTGCTGCCGATCCTCGAGCAGGCGCCGTCCAGCCTGGTGATCGCCAACCGCACCGCCGCCCGTGCGCAGGAACTGGTGGCGCAATTCGGCGGGCGGCTGCAGGCCAGTTCTTTCGATGATTTGCAAGATGAATTCGACCTGGTGATCAATGCGACCTCGGCCAGCCTGGCCGGTGATGTGCCGCCGCTGGCGCCGGCGCTCTTCGGCCGGCATACGCTGGCCTATGACATGATGTACGGCAAGGAGCCCACCGCCTTCATGCGTTTCGCCGCGCAGCACGGCGCCGCCGTGCGCGATGGCCTGGGCATGCTGGTGGAGCAGGCAGCCGAGGCATTCTTCATCTGGCGCGGCGTGCGCCCGGCCACGGCGCCGGTGCATGAGGCGCTGCGCCTGCAGTTGCTGGGACAATGAGAATGTTGCGTAAGCTGCTGTTCTGGCTGGTGGCCGGACCGATCCTGCTGGTGCTGCTGGCGCAATTGTATTTTTTCCTGCAGATTGGCTGGTGGGTGCACTTCAATCCGGATACGACCGCTTTCATGCGCCAGCAGCGCGCCATCCTGCAGGAAAAGAATCCCGACTTCCAGCTGAAGCACAAGTGGGTGCCGTACGCGCAAATTTCGCGCAACTTGAAGCGCGCCATCATCGCTTCCGAGGATTCCAACTTTTCCGAGCATGAAGGCGTGGATTGGGAATCCTTGCAAAAGGCTTATGAGAAGAACACCAGGAAAGGCAAGGTGGTGGCGGGCGGCTCGACCATTACCCAGCAATTGGCCAAGAACCTTTTCCTGTCGGGTGATCGCAGCTATTTGCGCAAGGCGCAGGAATTCGTGATTACCTACATGCTCGAATTCTGGATGAGCAAGGAAAGGATTTTTGAAATCTATCTGAACGTGGTCGAATGGGGCAACGGCGTGTTCGGCGCCGAGGCGGCAGCGCGGCATTATTACGGCACCACTGCGGCCAGGCTGACGGCGAGCCAGGCGGCGCGGCTGGCGGTCATGCTGCCCAATCCCCGCTTCTATGACAAGCATCGCGGTACTGCCTACCTGACGCGCCGCACCGCCCTGATCCTGCGCCGCATGGGCTCGGCAGAGTTGCCGTGAGGATGAATATTTGCTCAGGGTGGCGGAGTGGCGCGAAGACTGCGAATGGAGCTTGCCTGGCGAGATCGTTAAACGTACACTTGCGCTGTTTTCGTATTCTGGAGACCCAGCTTGGGTAGTCCTATATCAAGTGATTGGCCGACGATGCGCGGCTGGTCGGCGAGACGGCGTTTCATGTAATTGTCATCAAGCGCCTCTCGCCAACGGATTTGTCGAATGAGACAAATCCTTGCGCGGGCAGGCGCGTTTCGGCCCTTGGTCGGCCGCGTCCCCCTGTTTTATCGACTTGCAGGTAAGCCTGCAGGATGCGCCGTTGGTGTTTTCGCCGGCGGATGGGAGTGTGCATGATCAATGTATTCGTATTGCAAAACGGCCGCCTGAACCAGGTCAATATCGAAAGCCGGGGCGACCTGGAAAAATTGGCGCCGGTCTGGGTCGACCTGACCGACCCCAACGACGAGGAGCGCGGCTGGGTCAAGAGTATCTATGGCGTGACTTTGCCGGGCGAGGATGAGGTCAAGGATATCGAAGCTTCCGCCCGTTATTACGAAGCCGAGAACGGCGACCTGCATTTGCGTACGGATTTTCTGCTGGACGAGGATGAAGGCCCTGCGCGGGTGATCACGGTCGCCTTCATTCTGGCGCGCAACGTGCTGTTTTCCATGCATACCGATGACTTGCCGGTATTCCGCCTGGTGCGTCTGCGCGCGCGCTCGCGACCCGGTTCCATCGAGGATTACAAGGATGTCCTGCTGGACCTGTACGCGACCGATGCAGAATATTCCGCTGACGCGCTGGAAGGCATCTACCAAAGCCTCGAAGAGGTCAGTCGCAGCGTCCTGAAAAAAGGTTTCACCGACCAGGATGCGGCATCGGCCCTGAATGCCATCGCCCATGAAGAAGACTTGAACGGCCGCATTCGCCGCAACATGATGGATACTCGCCGCGCCGTCAGCTACCTGATGCGCGGGCGCCTGCTCAATGCCGAGCAATTCGACGAAGCGCGGCAAATCCTGCGCGACATCGAATCGCTCGACGGCCATACCGCCTTCCTGTTCGACAAGATCAACTTCCTGATGGATGCCACCGTCGGCTTCATCAACATCAACCAGAACAAGATCATCAAGATTTTCTCGGTGGCGTCGGTGGCCTTCCTGCCGCCGACCCTGATCGCCAGTATCTACGGCATGAACTTCAGGTTCCTGCCGGAGTTGAGCTGGCAATGGGGATATCCGTTTGCCATCACGCTGATGCTGGCCAGCGCGATTGCGCCGTTTGCCTACTTCAAGCGGCGTGGCTGGCTGAAATAAACACTGGCGCGATGGTAAACGGCCCGGGTGGCATCCTTTTGAGGACGCCGCCCGGGCCGTGGTGTTTCAGGGCCGGATCAGTGGTTTTTATGCCGGATCAGGCCAGCGCCGCAAAGGCCTTGCGGGCAGCCTCGACGGTCGCGTCGATGGTGGCGTCGTCGTGCGCCGACGATACGAAGCCCGCTTCGAAAGCNNTAACTGTCCGGTTTGTTTTCCATGAAGTAGATGCCGAACATGCCGCCGACGGAATCGCCGCAGAATGCCACGCCGGCTTCTGCCGCGGCGGCGCTCAAGCCCTGTACCAGGCGGCTGGTTTGCCGCGACAGGGCTTCGAAGAAGCCCGGTTCCTGGATCAGCTTCAGGGTAGCCATGCCGGCCGCCACCGCCACCGGGTTGCCGGACAGGGTGCCGGCCTGGTAGACCGGGCCGACCGGCGCCATGTGCTTCATGAGCTCGGCCTTGCCGCCGAACGCGGCCACCGGCAGGCCGCCGCCGATCACCTTGCCCAGCGCCGTGATATCCGGAGTAATGCCGTACAGCGACTGCGCCCCATGCAGGGCCGCACGGAAGCCTGACATCACTTCGTCGAGGATCAGCACCGCGCCATGCTGCGTGCACAGGCGGCGCATGGTGGCGAGGAATTCCGGCGTCGCGCGCACCAGGTTCATGTTGCCGGCGATCGGCTCAACGATCACGCAGGCGATTTCATCGCCCATCTTGGCGAAGGCGTCTTCCAGTTGCTGCGTATTGTTATAGTCGAGCACCAGCGTATGCTGGACGAAATCGGCGGGCACGCCGGCCGAGGTCGGGTTGCCGAAAGTAAGCAAGCCGCTGCCGGCCTTTACCAACAGCGAATCGGCGTGGCCGTGATAGCACCCTTCGAACTTGACGATCAGATCGCGGCCGGTGGCGCCGCGCGCAAGGCGCAGCGCGCTCATGGTGGCTTCGGTGCCGGAAGATACCAGGCGCACCTGCTCGATAGACGGTACCAGGCGGCAGATTTCCTCGGCGATTTCAATTTCGGCTTCGGTCGGCGCGCCGAAACTCAAGCCCTTGGCGGCCGCTTCCTGCACCGCCTTCACTACTACAGGGTGGGCATGGCCGACGATGGCCGGGCCCCAGGAGCAGATGTAATCGGTGTAACGCTTGTCGTCGGCATCCCAGACGTAGGGACCTGCGGCGCGGGTGATGAAGCGCGGCGTGCCGCCGACCGAGCGAAAGGCGCGTACCGGCGAATTCACGCCGCCCGGGGTGGTGCGCTGGGCGCGTTCCATGAGGATGTCGTTTTTTGAAGTCATACTGTGTCTGAAAAATAAAAGATCGGTATCGGTGGGGTGATGCTCTATTGCGGCGTGCTGCCAGCGTCCTCGCCGGCATTCTCTTCCGGTTCGCGTGTCCAGAAATAGCGGTCGGGCACCAGTTTGCCCATGCCCAGTCGGTGCGCGTTGGCAAGCGACGCGATGGTGAATTCCTGCGCCTCGAACACTGCTTCCGGCACATCCAGCCCGTTGGCCAGCAGGGCGGCGATGGTGGCCGACAGCGTGCTGCCGGCGCCGCTGAAGGAGCCGGAGAGGCGCTGCCAGTTATCCTGGCGCAGCACACCGCTGTCGGAAAACAGGGTGTTGGCGACATCGTGCACATCGGTCGGGGTGCCGGTGACGAACAAATATTCGCAGCCGAGATCGATGACGCGCATGGCATCCGCCGTCAGGGTGTCGCCGGTGGAGGGCTCGCGCCAGGTTTCGGCGAGACGCCCGAGTTCGACGGTGGAAGCCAGCAGCAGGGTGGTTTGCGGGATCAGCAATTCGCGGATGGCCACCAGCAAATCCTCGCTTTCCTCGCCCTGGTCGAGTTGCGCCGACAGGAAAGGATCGAGGACCAGCGGGATGTCGGGGTAATCCGAAACGATTTCGGCGATTGCTGAAACATTTTCGATGCTGCCCACTGCGCCGACCTTGAATGCCGCTACCGGCATGTCTTCCAGTACCACGCGGGCCTGGTCGTCGACGCAATCGACATCGATGGCTTGCGTGTCTTCAATGCGGGTGGTGTCGCCGATGAGAATGGCGGTGACAACCGACAAACCATGGCAGCCCATGGCGGCGAACGAAGCCAGATCGGCTTGCAAACCGACGGCGCCGACCGGATCGCTGGCATTGAAGCTCAGGATGAGAGGGGATGTTTGGTTTTGCACGGCCAGTAGATTAAGATATCCAACTTTCCATTTTACTTGATTGAAGGGCAGTTAAAGTGAGTAACGTAACATCGAATGAAGAATTCAAAACCTGGATGTGCCTGATCTGCGGCTGGGTTTACGATGAAGCCGCCGGTTTGCCGGAGGAAGGGATTGCGCCAGGGACTCGCTGGGCCGATGTGCCGATGAACTGGACTTGCCCGGAATGTGGCGCGCGCAAGGAAGATTTTGAAATGGTGGTGATTTGAAATAAAAACGCATTGTTGCGATTTATTTAAGTAATTTTTGGCATAAAAACCACGGCGAAGGAAAACTCTGGTTAATCGTTGTTCTAAAGCATCTTGCTTTTTGTTACAGTGAGATCGTATATTGGACAAAATCTACATGAGAATAAGACGCCATGACAGCACCGCAGGATAACGCCGGTATGAAGATTATGGTGATTGACGATAGCAGCACGATTCGACGATCCGCCGAGATTTTCTTGGGGCAGGCCGGATACCAGGTGGTCCTTGCCGAAGACGGTTTCGATGCGTTGGCCAAGATGAACGACCACAAGCCCTCGCTGATTTTTTGCGACATCCTGATGCCGCGGTTGGACGGGTATCAAACCTGCGCCCTGATCAAGAAAAGCGCGAAGTTTCATGCAACGCCCGTGGTCATGCTGTCTTCCAAGGATGGCTTGTTCGACCGCGCGCGTGGCGCGATGGTGGGATCGGATGCTTATCTGACCAAGCCGTTCACCAAGGACAGTCTGCTGAAGACCGTACGCGAACATACCGCACAAGCACTTTCCAAGTAAATTTTTGACATAAAGGTTGAAGATGTCTATCAAAAAGATTCTTATCGTGGATGATTCGCCGACAGAACGCTACTTTCTGACGGATATCCTGGTCAAGAACGGTTTTTCGGTATCGACCGCTGAGAACGGCGAGGAAGCCATCGCCAAGATCAAGGCGGACAAGCCGCACTTGATCCTGATGGACGTGGTGATGCCGGGCCAGAATGGCTTCCAGGTGACCCGCGCGATCTCTCGCGATCCGGAAACCCAGGATGTGCCGATCATCATCTGCACCAGCAAGAACCAGGAAACCGACCGTATCTGGGGACTGCGCCAGGGCGCGCGCGACTACGTGGTCAAGCCGGTGGACCCGCAGGAGCTCTTGACGAAAATTGCCGCACTCGGCTGATTGACTGCACATGACCCAGCCCATCCCGGATCTCGTATCGGACAAGACCGGCGCCAAGCCCGACGCGCTGGCGCGCCGCACCCGCTTGCGCGAATTCCAGGCGCAACTGGTCGAGCGCATGCAAGCCGCGCGTACCGGCGCCAGTCCTTACGCCAGCCAGCTGGGTGTGCAGATCGGCCAGCGCTACTGCCTGCTGAATCTGCAGGAAGCCGGCGAAATCATCTCGGTCGGCGCCATCACCAAGGTGCCGCTCACGCATGACTGGTTCCTCGGGCTGACCAATGTCCGCGGCAGCCTGGTCAGCGTGATCGACCTGGCGAGCTTCCAGGGGCAGGGCGCAACGCCGGTCGACCGCGAGAGCCGGATCGTGGTGTTCGCGCCCGGGCTGTCCTTCAACAGCGGAATTCTGGTGTCACGCGTGCTGGGCTTGCGCAACATCGCCGACATGCGGCCGCATGCGGCCGAGGCGGAAGCCGTTACGCCCTGGGCGCCACGGCAATACGTCGATCGCGACTCCCAGGTCTGGACCGCACTCGATCTTTCGCTGATCGTGCAGGATGCGCAATTTTTGCATGTGGGTTTATAAGCGCCGGACGCGTAGGTCTGGCAGCAGCATAACTGGATTTTAGGAGACTCAGGAATGGCAATGGCGTTCAAGGTACCATTTTTATCCAAAGGTAATAAAGCGGCGCAAGGCAATGATGCGGCAGAGCATGGCGAAGACATGTCTGAAGAGCAGATTGCCGAATACAAGCCGCTGAGTGCCGCCGCCAGCCAGACCGCTTCGGAGAGCAGGCAGGTTTCCGATTACCAGTCTGCGCCCAATCCGGATGCGACCTTCATCGGCGACGTGTTGCAACGGAGCGGCAATCTCCGCCTGCCATTCATCGGCACGATGCCGCTGCAGGAGCAGGTCCGCATCCTGTTGCTGGTGCTTGGCCTGTCGCTGGTGCTGGCTGCAATTTTTGCGTGGGCCAATTCGCGCGGCACTTCGCTGGCGGCGACCCAGACCCAGATTGCCGCCGAAGCGCTGATGCACTCCCAGCGTATCGGCAAGGCGGCGCCGAATGCGATCCAGGGCAACGAAGAGGCATTCCGCCAATTGAAGGAAAGCCGCGACGCCCTGCAAGCCGACCTGAATATCCTGAACAACGGCGGCCAATACCAGGGGCGCACCATCGGCGCGCCTGGCCAGGCCATGAAGCGCGTGGTGGAAGATACCCTGCGCGCCTGGGACCAGACCGAAAGCTCGGCCAGCGTCATCCTGAAGCTGCAGGGCGAGTTGATCGGTTTTGGCGCTACTCTGAAGAAAATGAACGGCATTTCTCCGGACATGCTGGAACTGGCTGACCAGGTTGCCACCCTTAAAGCTCAGGGCGGCGCCGCCGCACGCGAGATTTCCTCTTCCAGCCAGCTGGTGATGCTGACCCAGCGCCTGGCGCGCAGCGCCAACGCGTTTCTGACCGCGCAAGGCATGAACCCGGAAACCGCGTTCCAGCTCGGCAAGGATACCAATACCTTTAATGACATTATCGAGGGCTTGCTGAACGGCAGCGAAGTTATGCGCCTGGGCGCGACGCGCGATGCCGACACCCGTGAAAAGCTTCTGGAACTGCAGGCCGTCTTCGCCGAATACCAGAAAGCAGTCGCCGGCATTCGCGGCAACGTGCAGAATTTCATTGCCGCCAAAAAGGCGGAACAGTCGGTCTTCAGTGAGAACGAGGCGCTCAAGCAAAGCCTGACGGCCCTGCAGGAAGCCTATCGCTCCGAGCAGAACTCCTTCAGCGTATCCTTCTTCGCCATGGCGCTGTTCACCATTCTGGCGCTGGTCGCGGCAGTCGGCGTCGCGCTGGTCGTGCTGCAGGACAGCCGCAACCGCACCAAGGAAGCGGAAGAGCAGCGTCATGAAGCGGAAAACCAGCGTCTGCAGGCGCAGATGCAGGAAGAGGAAGCCAAGCGCACCAATGACCAGAATCAGGCGGCGATTCTGCGGCTGATGAACGAACTGCAGGAAGTGGCGGACGGCGACTTGACGGTGCAGGCGACGGTGTCGGAAGACATCACCGGCGCGATCGCCGACTCGGTTAACTACACCGTGGAAGAGCTGCGCATCCTGGTCGGCCGCGTGACCAATACCGCCGAACAGGTGACTACCGCATCCACTCAGGCGCAGAACATTTCCACCGAACTGCTGGTGGCGTCGCAAAAGCAGTCGCGCGACATTCAGGAAACCGGCCAGGCCGTGCTGGAAATGGCGGTCCAGATTACCGACGTTTCCAAGTCGGCGAACGAATCCGCGGAAGTTGCGCGGCAGTCTGTGACGGCGGCGGAAGAGGGATCCCGCGCAGTGGAAAACGCCATCAAGGGCATGCATGAAATTCGCGACCAGATCCAGGAAACTTCGAAGCGAATCAAGCGTCTGGGCGAATCGTCCCAGGAAATCGGCGAAATTACCGAACTGATTTCCGACATTACCGAACAGACCAACGTGCTGGCGCTGAACGCGGCGATCCAGGCGGCCTCGGCCGGTGAAGCCGGACGCGGCTTCTCGGTGGTGGCGGAAGAAGTGCAGCGGCTGGCGGAACGCTCGGCTGAAGCGACCAAGCAGATCGGCGCGCTGGTGCGCACCATTCAGACCGATACGCACGACGCCGTGGCCGCTATGGAGAAATCCACGCAGGGTGTGGTCGAGGGAGCCAAGCTGTCGGATGCGGCCGGTACCGCACTGTCGGATATCCGGCGCGTGTCGAACCAGCTGGCGGAACTGATTCAGGGTATTTCTGCCGCGACCGAGCAGCAGGCTACCTCGGCCAATGGCGTGGCGCAGAGCATCCAGAATATCCTGACGGTGACTGAACATACCCAGGAAGGCACGCAACAGACCGCCGAGTCGATTCGCGAACTGACGCGACTGGCCGAAGAACTCAAGAATTCGGTGTCGCGTTTCCGCGTGGCTGCCTGACGGCAGGCCGGATCCTCTGCCTGACCAGTCTTGGCGCCCCGCTGCGGCGGGGCCATTAGTGATGCATGGTGGCGGGCAGGCCCGCCACCCCAGAATTTCCGCGAGGTAGTCATGACCACCCAATCTTCGGTTCCCCCGCACGGCGCCCGAGACAACTTCGATGCCGGCTCCCTGTCCTGGGTGATGGGGGAGATCCGCGAAGCGCTGGGCCGTTCCAAAACCGCCGTGTTCGAAGCCGTTGCGCAGGACGCGGATGCCAGATCCACCGCGCTGCGCCAGGCCAAGACCTTCCTGCACCAGGCGCACGGCGCCCTGCAGATCGTCGACATCGATGGCGTCGCCATCATCACCGAAACCACCGAAGACTTGCTCGACCGGCTGGAATCGGGGCAGATCGAACTGTCCGAGAATGTCGCCCAGACCATCGAAAATGCCTACCAGGCATTGACTGAATACCTGGAAGAACTGCTGTCCGGCGCATCGCACCAACCGGTGCGCCTGTTCCCGTATTACAAATCGCTGCTGGAAGCGCGTGGCGCCGAGCGGGTGCATCCGGCCGACCTGTTTTTCCCCAACCTGGCGATCCGCCCGCAATTGCCGCCGATCGACGCCGCTGCGTTTTCCGATGCCATCGATTACGCCGGCCTGCGCCAGCGTTTTGAAAAGGCCTTGCTGCCTTTCCTGCGCAAAAACGATGCGGCCTCCGAATCCGCCAATGCGCGCGCGATGCTCGACATCGTCACGCAGGTCGAACGCACCCAGAGCAACCAGCAATCCCGCGCTTTCTGGTGGGTCTTGCATGCCTTGGCGGAAGCCGTAGCGGCAGGGCAAATTCCGAAGGAAATCTACGTCAAGCAGCTGTTTGCCCGCATCAACCTGCAAATCAGGCGTCTTTCCGAAGGCTCGGCCAGCATTGCCGAACGTCTGCTGCGCGACGCGCTGTTCTTCATCGCCCGGATCGAACATCCTTCGCCGCGCGCCGCCCAGGTGCGCGCCGCCTATCAGCTCGACGGCCTGGTGCCGACCGATTACGACAGGAAGCGTTATGGCCAGATCGACACCGATGCGCTGGCCCTGGCCAAGAACCGGCTGAACCAGGCGAAGAACCTGTGGAACCGTATCGTTGCCGGCGATGCCGCCGTTGCCGAGGCTTTTGGCGCCGAAATGAAAGGCTTGACCGAAGCGGTCAGCAAGCTGGGCTCGGCGCCGCTGCTGAAGTTGCTGCGCGAATTGAACGGCATCGCCCGCCATGCCGCGGCAACCTCGCATGCGAGCGGAGCGCTTGGCCTGGAAATGGCGACCAGCCTGCTGTTCGTCGAAAACGCGCTGGGCAATATCAGCCGCTTGCCTGAGGATTTCGGACCGCGCGCGGATGCGATGACGGCGCGCCTGCTGACAATCGTGGCAGGTGAGACACCGACCGAGTCGGCGCACTGGCTTGACGAGATGTCGCGCGAGGCGCAACAGCGCCAGACCATGGCGGCGCTCGGCGGTGAGATGCAAAACAGCCTGCGCCAGGTGGAAAAACTGCTGGACGATTATTTCCGCGAACCGGAACAGCGCGATGCGCTGGCCCAGATCGAGCCGATCCTGCATCAGATCAGTGGTGCTCTGGCGATCCTCGAACAGGATGATGCCATGCGCGCGGTCGAGCATACCCAGGAAGCGGTGCGTCGTTTTGTTGAAAGTCCTGAAGATGCCAGCCCCGATGTCGAAGCCTTCCGGCACGTGGCCCAGAATGTCGGCGCATTGAGCTTTTTCATCGAAACATTGCAGTTGCAACCCGAAAGCGCCAAGCAGCGTTTCTCGTTTGACGAGGATAAGGGGCTGTTTTGCGCCAAATTGCTGGAACGGGATGAGCAGAGCGGAACTGACGAACAGATAGTCGTGGTGCCCGCGCTGGAAGAGGATTTTCTGGCGACGCCGGCAGCTTCGACAGCTCCGGCAACTCCGGCAGTAGTCGATGTTGCCGAAGCGATCTTGCCTACGGTTGAACAGGAGCTCGAACTGCATCAAAAGCAGTCGGCGGAATTAGCGAGGTGTCTTTCAGCAGAGCCAACTGACACCCGGCTCCAAGAACAACTGAAGGAATCACTCGAGCAAGTCCAGTTTGCCGCCGCTCTCGTGGATAATCCGGAGGCGGGAGAATCCGCCCGGGTTGCCATGGATATGCTGGAAAACGCGGACGCCGACGAAACCCTGGCCAAGCTGGTGACGACTACCGCCGCCTCCGTGGCCGCGCCTTCCCCGGCGCCAGCTCCGGCGATGGCGCCGGCAGCGCCGGCCTCGGATGAGGAAGTCGATGCTGAATTGCTGGAAATCTTCTTGTTCGAAGCGGAAGAAGTCCTTGCCTGCATCAATGCCACCATACCGACATCGCGCCACGATCCGCGCAATCAGGAACACCTCACGACTCTGCGCCGCTCCTTCCATACGCTGAAGGGCAGCGGCCGCATGGTCGGCCTGACCGCCTTTGGTGAAGCGGCATGGAGCATCGAGCAGGTCATGAACCTGAAACTGTCCGAAGGCCAGGGCGGCAACCACGAGCTGTATGCATTGCTGGAAAAAGCCGCTGAACTGCTCTCGGCATGGGTGCTCGACTTGCAGACTCAAGGCAAGTCGCTGCGCAGGCCGGACGCGCTGATCGCCGCTGCCGACCGCGTGCGCAATGGCGCGCCGTTCAGCTATGAAGAAATCGCGGTGACAGAAGAGCCTGCGGCTGAGGCAACGGTCGCGGCGCTTGCTGAGGTGGAGATTGCCGCGGCCGATGCGCCAGTCGACGATGTGACGACGGCGCTGGCACAGGAGGCTGCCCCCGAGTTGTTCGCCACCGAGGCGCTTGCCACGCCTGGCGATGATGCGCCGGCGCAGCTTGAGCCGGAGTCATGCGAGATACTGGAAGCTGTCGAAGCGTTTGATTTCGTTGATGCGGCTGAAGCAATCGATGCGACGGAAACAATCGTCGCAACCGAAGTTGCCGATACGGCACCTGCCGAAGATCTGCCCGACGTCGAAGCGGCGATCGCTGCAGATATGCCGGCATCGCCTTTGGACGAGGCTGCCGGCGAATCGGAGACCTTTGCTCTCGAGGCAGAAACACCGGACATCCCGGTCATCGAGGAACTCGCGATACCGCAACCGGTGCCGGTGGCGGAAGTCATCGAATTCCCCAGCATGCAGGCGCCGTTGGCTGCGCGCGACGATGGCGTGAAGTATATCGGCGACCTCGAAATCAGCGTTCCGCTGCACAATATCTATCTGGCCGAGACCGATGATCTGGTGCGCATGCTGGCCAACGATATCGCCGAGTGGCGGCACGAGCCTGAGCGCGAAGTGAATATTCTGGCCGTGCATGCGGCCCATTCGCTGGCGGGAAGCTCGGCGACCGTCGGTTTTCAGACGCTGCAGGAAGTGGCGCACGGCCTGGAGATGGCCTTGCAATGCCTCTCGCGCAAGCCCACCAAACTGTCTGACGAAGAATTCGGTACGATCGAGGCAAGCGTCGATCGGCTGAAATCCATGCTGCAAATGTTTGCGCTGGGCGAGATGCCGGGGCATGAGCCGGAAATGGTGCAGGCACTGGCGGATTTGCGGCAAGCCGTGGAAGCGCGCACGGCGGAACTGCCGCTGGATCCGCTTGCGGGCGATGCCGGCGCTGAGCCGACTCTGGCCGAACTGGAAGCCCAGGAAGCGTTGGCAGCTTCGAACGGCATGGCATTGGCCGAAGAAGAGCAGGAAGCGCCCGCAGCCGAGTTGCCGACGCTCTTGTCAGCCGCGGTCCCTGAGCCCGCCTTGCCTGAACTGCCGCAGGCTGAACCTCAGGTTGTCGCTCCTGAAATTGCCGCCAAGCCGGCCGAGAACGATGGCGTGGCGCCTGCAGTCATCATCAAGGACGAGCTGGATGCCGACCTCCTGCCGGTATTTCTGGAAGAGGGACGGGACATGCTTCCGGAGATGGGCGAGAAACTGCGGGCATGGCAGGAAAAGCCGATGGATGCCAGCCTGCCCCAGGCATTGCTGCGCCTGCTGCATACGGTGAAAGGCAGCGCTCGCATGGCTGGCGCGATGGAACTCGGCCAGCACATGCATGAAATGGAAACCCGCATCGAAGCCATCATGCACGCCGGATTGCCTTCGGCGCATTCGCTGGACGACTTGCTGGCGCGGTACGATTATGGTCTGCAGCTGTTTGAGATATTGCAGAACCCGGAGGCGGCCCGGCCGGCGCCGCTTGCTACCGCCGGCGTTGCTGCTGCCGCCGAGGAGATAGAGGCTCCCGCCAGCGCTGCAACAGGACTGGTCGAACTGAATTCGATCATGCCGGCGCGTCCGGCAGGTTTTTCTGCCACCCCGGCGCCGGCTGCGCAAAAGGCCGTCGCCGCAAGCGGGCCGGTGCCGCTGGTGCGGGTCCGCGCCGACATCCTCGACCGCCTGGTCAACCAGGCCGGTGAAGTGTCGATCTCCCGCTCCAGGCTGGAAACCGAAGTTGGCACGCTGCGCGGTTCG
This sequence comes from Oxalobacteraceae bacterium, assembly GCA_003537575.1. Taxonomy (GTDB): domain Bacteria; phylum Pseudomonadota; class Gammaproteobacteria; order Burkholderiales; family Burkholderiaceae_D; genus Paucimonas. The sequence goes on along the minus strand of DPRS01000025.1, from coordinate 85,177 downwards.
CTTTCGGAACTGACGGAGAACATCAATCGCCTGCGCACCCAGTTGCGGGAGATTGAAATGCAGGCCGAGTCGCAGATTTCCTCGCGCATGTCGCTGACCGGCGAGCGCGACTTCGACCCGCTCGAGTTCGACCGCTTCACCCGGTTGCAGGAATTGACCCGCATGATGGCCGAGAGCGTCAACGACGTCGGCTCGGTGCAGCAGAACCTGCTGCGCACGGTCGACAGCGCCAGCGATGACCTGGTCTCGCAGGCGCGCCTGACGCGCGACCTGCAGCAAGACCTGATGCGGGTGCGGATGGTGCAGTTCGCCAGCATTTCCGAGCGCCTGTTCCGCGTCACGCGCCAGTCTGCCAAGGAGCTCGACAAGCGCGTCAACCTGGATATCCGCGGCAGCTCGGTCGAAATGGACCGCAGCGTGCTGGAGCGCATGGCCGGCCCGTTCGAGCATTTGCTGCGCAATGCGATCGTGCACGGCATCGAATCGAAGGAAAAACGTCGTGCCGCCGACAAGAACGAAATCGGCGAATTACTGGTGGAAATCCGCCAGGAAGGCAACGAGGTCGTCATCCAGTTCAATGACGATGGCGCCGGCCTGGACGTCGATCGCATTCGCGACAAGGCGCAGTCGCAGGGTTTGCTGAGCGACGGCATGAGCGAGAGCGAAGTCACCGATCTGATTTTCCATCCGGGTTTCTCGACCGCCGACGCGGTGACCGAGCTGGCCGGACGCGGCGTCGGCATGGATGTGGTGCGTTCCGAGGCCGCTGCGCTGGGCGGCCGGGTGGCGCTCAAGTCCGAACCGGGCAAGGGCGCGCAGTTCACCATTCACCTGCCGCTGACCCTGGCGGTGACCCAGGTGGTGCTGCTGTCGACCGGCGGCAAGGTGTATGCGGTGCCTTCGGTGCTGGTCGAGCAGGTCCAGCAGTTGAAGACCAATGCGCTGACTGCCGCTTATAACGAAGGCGCGGTCATGTGGCAGGGACAGCGTGTGCCGATGCATTACCTGTCGACGCTGCTGGGCGACCGCGACGCCACCGCCGTGGCGCAGCAATACACGCCGCTGGTGATCATGAAGAGCGGCAGCGATCGTGTCGCCCTGCACGTCGATGAAGTGGTCGGCAACCGCGAAGTGGTGGTCAAGAACATCGGGCCCCAGCTGGCGCGCATGATCGGCATCGCCGGCGCCACGGTGCTAGGCTCCGGCGAGATCGTGTTGATCCTCAACCCGGTGCCGCTGGCGCAGCGCGCGGCCCAGGATAATATCCGCGCGCCGCGCCTGGTGCCGTCGGATGCGCCGGATAACATGGGCGCCGTGGCGGAAATGGCCACCGGCAAGCCGTCGGCGCCGAAGTCGGATACGGTGCAGGGCTTGCGCACGCAAAACATCGTCATGGTGGTCGACGATTCGCTGACCGTGCGCCGCGTTACCCAGCGCCTGCTGGTGCGCGAAGGCTACCAGGTGGTGCTGGCCAAGGATGGCGTCGATGCGCTCGAACAGCTGCAGGCGATTACGCCGGACGTGATGCTGGTGGATATCGAAATGCCGCGCATGGATGGCTTCGACCTGACCCGCAATGTGCGTGGCGACGAGCGCACCAGGCATATCCCGATCATCATGATTACCTCGCGCACTGCCACCAAGCACCGCAACTATGCGATGGAACTGGGGGTCAACGAATATCTGGGCAAGCCTTACCAGGAAGACGATTTGCTGAAGTCGATCGCCGGCTTCATCAACAAGGAAATTCCGGTGAATTGAGCCGACGGCGCTCCTTCAAAACCCGCATGCCGCAATGGCTGCGGGTTTTTTATTGCGTCTCATATTAGATTCCTGGCGCCGCCTGCTTGACTACGGCATAGCGCGCAAGCGTGCGTTTGCGGGTTTCGTCGTGCATGACGATCGGATTCGGGTAATTCTTGCCAAGCGCGATTCCCGCCGCGCGCAGCAGCGCTGGCGGCGCCATCCAGGGCGCGTGGATGTGGCGCGCGTCGAGCCGCGCCAATTGCGGCAGGTAACGGCGGATGAAATTGCCTTCGGCGTCGAATTTCTGCGACTGGGTCAGCGGATTGAAAATGCGGAACCAGGGTTGCGCGTCGCAGCCGGAAGATGCCGCCCACTGCCATCCGCCATTGTTGGCCGCCAGGTCGAAATCCATGAGCTTTTCGGCAAAATAACGTTCTCCCCAGCGCCAGTCGATGCCCAGGTCCTTGATCAGGAAGCTGGCGGTGACCATGCGCAGGCGGTTGTGCATGTAACCGGTGCGCTGGATTTGCTGCATGGCGGCGTCGACCAATGGATAGCCTGTGCGGCCCTGGCACCAGGCTTGAAAGCGCTCCTGCGCTTCGGCGCCCGTTTCCCAACGGATGGCATCGTAAGCAGGCTTGAAAGCGCGTTCGGCCACATGCGGAAAATGGTGCAGGATCATGAAATAGAATTCGCGCCAGACCAGTTCCGACAGCCAGGTGGCGGCGCCGGTACTTCCCTGTCCGGTGCGCTGCGCATCCCAGGCGCGCCGCACCAGCGCGCGGATAGACAGGGTGCCGAAGCGCAGGTGCGTCGATAGGTAGGAAGGACCCTTGATGGCCGGGAAGTCGCGGCGCATGTGGTATTGCGCCATGCGCGGCAAGAATTCCTCTAGCAGCGCCAGGCCGCCGGAAGTGCCCGGCCGAAACGCCGCCACGTCCACGCCAGTGTTGCTGAAACCGATTTCGCGCAAGGCGGGCAGCCCGGCGGCAGGCAGGCAGGCGGCCGGCGCCAGTTGTGCGGCGTATTCGGCGACAGGGTAGGGGGCCAGCAGTGCGCCGGCCTGGTCGGCCGTGAGTTTCTTCAACCAGGCATTCTTGTAGGGAGTAAAAACCGAAAAAGGCTTGCCAGCCTGGGACAGGACTTCATCCTTTTCCAGGATCACCTGGTCCTTGAAACTGAAAAAGGCGCGATTGGCCGCCGCCAGCATTTTTTCGACTGCGGTATCGCGCGCCTTGGCCAGCGGTTCGTAATCCGTGCTGGTGAAAACCGCCTCTGCCCGCAATTGCTCTGCCAATGCGGGAATGGCTTGCCGGGCGAACGCATGCTTGACGATCAGGCCGCTGCCGAGACGCCGCAAGCCGGCATCCAGTTCCGCCAGGCTGGCATGAATGAAGGCGACGCGGCGGTCGTCGGCCGGCAAGCTGTCAAGGATTTCCTTGTCAAAAATGAAGATGCAACAAACCTGATCGCTTTGGCGCAGGGCGAAATGGAGGGCTGCATGATCTTCGACGCGCAAGTCGCGGCGAAACCAGACGATCGATCGGCGGAAACGTGTCATTGCCTGTCAGGTAAGAATAAATACGACGGCTACTGTGCCGTCCGGCGCGATGCAGCCGAAAGGGCTTGCCGTGCCGTGATGCTCCTGCATGAAAATAACTGAAATCGATAGATAAATCATCAAAATAAACGCATGCCGGCCGGTTCGGGCGGAAAGCCGGATTTTCATGACAGAGGGTTAAAACTGGTAAAATGAGAAGCATGGCAAACCCCAGCAAGACGCGTAAATCTTTCTCCCAAACCGGAGTTTCCGAGGAAATCCCGCATTTTTCCACCATGTCCGACGCAAGCGCGACCCCTGCATTCAATCTGGCGAATCATTTCTTGATTGCGATGCCTTCCATGCTCGATCCGGTATTCGGTGGCACGGTCATCTATCTGTGCGAGCACAATGCCCAGGGCGCCTTGGGCGTCATCATTAACAAGCCGACCGACATGAGCATGGACACCTTGTTCGAAAGAATCGAACTGGAACTGGCAATCGTCCCGCAGGCGGACGGCACCCGTCCGGTCATGTTCGGTGGGCCGGTGCAGGTTGAACGCGGCTTTGTTCTGCACAATCCGCCAAATGTCTATTCTTCGACCATGCGAGTGTCCGATGAGCTTGCCCTGACCACTTCCAAGGATATCCTGGAGGCGGCGGCCGCCGGCAAGGGGCCGGAGAAAATTCTGGTCTCGCTCGGCTGCGCCGGCTGGAGCGCCGGCCAGCTGGAAGAGGAAATCGGTCGCAATGGCTGGCTGACGGTGCCGGCCAAGCCGGAAATCGTCTTCGATGTGCCGGTGGAACAGCGCTTTGCCGCTGCCATGAAGGTGCTGGGAATTGATCCCGCCATGCTGGCCGGCGTGGCGGGGCATGCATAAACAGTCGGGCACGCCTGGTGGAAACGATTCTTGGGTTTGATTTCGGCTTGAAGCGCATTGGTGTGGCGGTTGGCAATACGCTCATCAGGCAGGCACAGCCACTGACGGTGATCAGCGAGCCAAGCAATGACGGCAAATTCGCCGCTATCGCCAGCTTGCTGGAACAATGGCGCCCGGCGCGCTGCATCGTCGGCCTGCCGCTGCATCCGGATGGCGCCGAGCATGAGATGACCCTGCGCTGCCGCCGTTTCGCCAATCAGCTGCACGGGCGCTTCGGCATTCCGGCCGAACTCGTCGACGAGCGCTATTCATCGGCGGTGATCGGTGGCGGGCGCGGGCAAAAGATCGATGACCAGGCTGCCGCAATTATTTTGCAACAATATTTTGATCAACATGTCGAATCTTGAACTGGATGCCGAAGCGCTGTACCGGACATTGTCCGGGCAGGTGAAGGCCGCTCTCGCCGGCGTGGACCGCCTGGCACTGGTGGGCATATATTCCGGCGGCGCCTGGCTGGCCGAACGTCTGGCCGAGGAACTGCAGATCGAAGGACGGCTCGGTTTCATCGACGTCTCCTTCTATCGCGACGATTATGCCGAAAAAGGCTTGCCGGCCACGGTCAAGCCCACCCAGATCTCCTTCGAGGTCGAGGGTGCCACCATCCTGCTGGTGGACGACGTGCTTTACACCGGCCGCACCACCCGCGCGGCGATCAATGAATTATTCGACTATGGCCGGCCGGCCAGGATCTTGCTGGCTGCCCTGGTCGACCGCGGCGGCCGCGAATTGCCGATCGCCGCCGATTTCGTCGCCGCCACCGTCGAACTCGAAGCCGGCGAGTCGCTGCTTCTGCAACGCGCCGATGAAGGCAGTCTCACACTTTCGATCCAACATGCATAATCCGCAACTGAACAAAAACGGCGAGCTGCAGCACCTGCTGACCATCGAGGGCTTGCCGCGCAGCGTCGTCACGCACATTCTCGATACCGCATCTTCCTTTGTCAGCATCGGCGACCGTGAAGTCAAGAAGGTGCCGCTGATGCGCGGTAAGAGCGTGTTCAACCTCTTCTTCGAAAATTCGACGCGCACCCGCACCACTTTCGAGATTGCTTCCAAGCGGTTATCGGCCGATGTCATCAATCTGAACATCGCCGCGTCCAGCACTTCCAAGGGCGAGTCGCTGCTGGATACGATCGACAATCTGTCGGCCATGCACGCCGACATGTTCGTGGTGCGCCATGCGCAATCGGGCGCGCCCTATCTGATCGCCAAGCACCTGAACGAAAGCGGGCAGCCGCACGTGCACGTGGTGAATGCCGGCGACGGCCGCCACGCGCATCCGACCCAGGGCTTGCTGGACATGTACACCATCCGGCATTACAAGAAGGATTTCTCCAACCTGACGGTGGCCATCGTCGGCGACATCCTGCACAGCCGCGTGGCGCGCTCGGACATCCATGCGCTCACCACCCTCGGCGTGCCGGAAATCCGCGCGATCGGCCCGCGCACGCTGCTGCCGAGCGGTCTCGAGCAGATGGGCGTGCGGGTATTCACTGACATGGCCGCAGGTCTGAAAGACGTTGATGTGATCATCATGCTGCGCCTGCAGAATGAAAGAATGAGCGGCGCCCTGTTGCCTTCCGCGCAGGAATTCTTCAAGAGCTACGGCCTCACCACCGAACGCCTGGCGCTGGCCAAGCCCGATGCCATCGTGATGCACCCGGGACCGATGAACCGCGGCGTCGAAATCGAATCGGCGGTGGCCGACGGCAGCCAGGCAGTGATTCTGCCGCAGGTGACGTTCGGCATCGCGGTGCGCATGGCGGTGATGAGTATTTTGGCGGGTAATAATTAAATTTATTATTTGTGGGACAGAGAATCTTATTCATTGCGGGACAGAGTTTATGAGTCGCCGCAGCGCGACGAATTACTCTGTCCCCAACATTATATGAAGAGAGCGTTACTACGCTGCCCTTAAATTTGAGTCATGAAAATTCATATTAAACAAGGCCGCCTGATCGACCCGGCCAATGGCGTCGACGCTCAGCAGGATGTGTATATCGCCGACGGCAAGGTCGCCGGCATCGGCGCGGCTCCCGCCGGTTTTGCCGCCGACCGCACCATCGATGCGCAAGGCTTGCTGGTGATTCCCGGCCTGGTGGATTTGAGCGCGCGCCTGCGCGAACCCGGTTACGAATTCAAGGCGACGCTGGAATCGGAAATGCAGGCAGCGGTGCAGGGCGGCGTCACCAGTCTGGTATGTCCGCCGGATACCGATCCGGTGCTGGACGAGCCGGGCCTGGTGGAAATGCTCAAGCACCGCGCCCGCTTGCTGAACCAGGCAAATGTCTATCCGCTCGGCGCGCTCACCGTCGACCTGAAGGGCGAAGCGCTGACCGAGATGGCGGAATTGACCGAGGCCGGCTGCATCGGCTTTTCGCAGGCGGAAACCCCGATTCTCGACACCACCGTGTTGCTGCGCGCTTTGCAGTATGCGCAAACCTTCGGCTACACCGTCTGGCTGCGTCCGCAGGACCCGCACCTGGGAATCGGCGGCATCGCCCACAGCGGCGCGGTGGCTTCGCGCCTGGGCTTGTCGGGCGTGCCGGTGATGGCCGAGACGGTCGCTCTGCACACGATTTTCGAACTGATGCGTGCCACCGGCGCGCGCGTGCACCTGTGCCGCATGTCGTCCGCCGCCGGGCTCGAGCTGGTGCGCGCGGCCAAGAAAGAGGGCTTGCCGGTCAGCTGCGACGTCGGTGTGCACCATGTGCATCTCACCGACATGGATATCGGCTTCTTCGATCCGAATGCGCGCATGACGCCGCCGCTGCGCGCCCAGCGCGACCGCGATGCGATTCGCCAGGCGCTGACCGACGGTACCATCGACGCCATCTGTTCCGACCATACGCCGGTCGACGACGATGAAAAACTGCTGCCCTTCGGCGAAGCCTCGCCGGGCGCCACCGGCCTCGAGCTGCTGCTGGCGCTGGCCCTGAAGTGGGCGCAGGAAGCAGGCGCCGCAGATTCCGGGGCGCTGTCCCGGGCTGTCGCGAAAGTGACCAGCGATGCCGCCCGGGTGGCTGGCCTGGCCGCCGGCAGCCTGAGTGTCGGCGCTGCCGCCGATCTTTGCCTGTTCGATCCGACAGCGCGCTGGAAAGTGGAGGCAAAGGCGCTGGCCAGCCAGGGCAAGCACACTCCCTTCCTGGGCTATGAGCTGGCGGGGCAGGTGCGCGCTACCCTTGTTGGTGGCCATATCGCGTTCCAGCGGGAAGCGGCTTGATCTGCTTTCCGGAGACGAAGGAAATAGCATGACCGCGTTCAGACTGGTTCGCATCTGTCTGCATTTGCTGGCCGGCTTGCTGACTTGCGCGCTGGTATTCCCCTTCGCCGGCGATCCAGTCCGGGCGCGCCTGATCCAGCGCTGGTCGCTCAAGCTGCTTGGCATGTGCAGGGTGCAGGTCGAGATGATTGATGCCCAGCCCGGCGTGCCGCCGGCGCATGCGCTGATCGTCGCCAATCACATTTCATGGCTGGATATCTTCGTCATCAATTCCTGGCATCCCTGCCGCTTCGTCGCCAAGGCGGATATCCGCGGCTGGCCCTTGCTCGGCTGGCTATGCGACAAGGCCGGGACGATTTTCATCGAGCGCGGCAGCTTGCGCGCCGTGCGGCGGATCTACGAAGGCCTGGTGCATCGCCTGCATGCCGGCGAGCGCGTGGCTTTTTTCCCGGAAGGCACCACCAGCGTGCAAGGTAGCCTGCTGCCGTTTCATTCCAACCTGTTCGAATCGGCGGTGGAGGCGCAGGTGCCGATCCAGCCATTTGTCCTGCGTTACCTGCGCACGGATGGCGAGCCGGGGCATTTTCATCCATCGGTCACCTTTATCGGCGAGATGAGTTTTGTGGAAAGCATGATCGCCATCCTCAAGGGCGGAACGATTCGCGCGGAACTGGTGCGGTTGCCGCAGATCGAGACGACCGGTCGTCATCGCCGCGAACTGGCGCAGCTGGCGCAAGACGCGATCGCAGCAGAACTGGCGATTGCGCCGCAGCAGCGCGCTGCCTGAGTTCGCTACTGAGGCCTGTTTCGCTACTCAGGTCTATCTCAGTGCCGACTGGCGGAGTTCAGCCGCCCGGGCGCTGATACTGCGGACAAGTCTCCTGCATGGTGACTCGGTCTTGCAGGCGCAGCGCGGTCAGCTTTCCTCCCCATACGCAACCGGTATCCAGGCCGATCAGGTTCGGCCGCAAGACCAGTCCGAGGGTGGACCAGTGCCCGAATACCACGGTGGCGTCGGCCGTGCGTCGCCCAGGCATGTCGAACCAGGGCAGGAAGCCTTCCATGTGCGGGCCGAACGCTTCCTTGCTGGTGAGTTCCATGGCGCCGTCGGGCGTGCAATAGCGGATGCGCGTCAGGGCATTGACGATGCAGCGCAAGCGGTCGCTGCCGGTAAGGCGGTCGTCCCATTGGGCCGGCTGGTTGCCGTACATCTCACGCAGAAAATCGGCCCAGTCGGGGCCGCGCAACACGGTTTCGACCTCATGCGCCAGACTCAGGGTCTGTTCCACCGTCCATTGCGGCAGCACTCCCGCATGCACCATCAGGTGGCCGTTTTCCAGGTGCGCCAGCGGGCGCTGGCGCACCCAGTCGATCCAGTCGTCGCGGTCGCTTGCCTGCAGGATGTCGTCGAGCGTGTCGCCGCCATGGGCTTTGCGGATGCCTTGCGACACCGCGAGCAGATGCAGGTCGTGGTTGCCCAGCAAGGCAATGGCGCGTTCGCCCAGGTCGCGCACGGTACGCAGGGTTTCCAGCGATTGCGGCCCGCGGTTGACCAGGTCGCCGACGAAGATCAGGCGGGCTTGGGGTGTCTCCTGCTCGATCTTCTCAAGCAGCAGGGCCAGGCTCGGGCGGCAACCTTGCAGGTCGCCGATGACGTAAGTGAACATGATGAAATTCAGCGGAAGAAGCGGTTATCTGGTGCATTGTATCTTGTCCCGAACATGGATTTGCGTCGCCATTCCCTTTACAATCGCCGCCAAAAGCCATGTCGACCGTTCCATCCTTGGCCCGAGCGAATTCGTCGCCACCAATATAAACAGCCAGTGCAGAACCGATTCCCGCCAGCGAATATCTGACGCCAGTGCAAAGGCCATCTAATTCCGGCTCGCCATGCAAGCGCTTCGGGGAAGGCTTTTGCAGACTTCCTGCGTGGGATCAGTCCTTGACCTTGTGCCTGGAAAAATAATGAAGAGCAGGGCCAAGCTGGGTGGTATAGTCGCTTTTTTGCAAGAAAGTTGTGGCTTAAATAATAAATCACCTTGTCCGCATGAAAGTATTTCTGGAATTACCCCGCTTCTATAAAAAGCTGATCTGCGTGGCGGCAGACAGCCTTTTCTTGCCGCTGGCGTTTTACCTGGCTGTTCTCATGCGTTATGAGGGCATGACAGCAGCGCTGTTCCAGCAATATTTCTGGCTGATCCTGGCCGCACCGGCGATTGCCATTCCAATCTTTATCCGCATTGGTCTCTACCGGGCAGTGATACGTTTCATCGATCACAAGATCGTATATGTCATCATTGCCGGCGTCAGCGTGGCAGTCGTGATCATGGCGGCAATGGCGGCGATGACACATCTTGTCGGCTTGTCGCGTGGCGTTCTCGGCATTTACTGGGTGATCGCGATCCTTTATGTCGTGGCCAGTCGTTTTGTCGCTCGCAGTTATTTACTGCATGCGAGCTTCGCAGGCGTAAATACGCCGCAGGTAGCCATCTACGGCGCTGGCAGCAGCGGTAGGCAATTGCTGGGCGCCCTCCGTGCCAGTCATAATTATTTGCCGGTTGCGTTTATTGACGATAAGGTCGAGTTGCAAGGGGCCACCATTGGCGGCATCAAGGTTTATCCGGCTGCCCATCTCGCCGTCATGGCCGCCAACAAGAAAATCGATGGCGTGGTGCTGGCGATGCCCTCGCAGTCCAAGGCAGCGCAAAGACGCATCATCGACCGCCTGGAACCCCTGAAGCTGAAAACCTGGATCATGCCTTCCATGGACAAGCTGATGTCAGGAGCTTCCGGCGTCCAGGATATAAGGGAAATCGATATCGAGGATTTGCTGGGACGCGATCCGGTGGCGCCGGATGCTGCCCTGATTTCAAAATGCATCACCGGGAAAACGGTCATGGTCAGCGGCGCCGGCGGCTCGATCGGCTCTGAATTGTGCCGGCAAATCGTCATGCTGCGCCCGCGTCGCCTGATCTTGCTGGAGATGTCCGAATTTCTGCTTTATTCGATCGAGCAGGAATTACAGGATTTGCAAAAAAACCTGCAGTTCGATATCAAAGTCTTGCCTTTTCTCGGTTCTGTGCTTGAGCAGGAAAAATGCGAGCGCATCATGCGCAATTTTTCGGTTGAAACCATCTACCACGCTGCCGCCTACAAGCATGTGCCGCTGGTAGAGCACAATCCGATCGATGGCATTCGCAACAATGCGCTGGGCACCCTGAACCTGGCACGTGCGGCGGTCGCCGCAGGGGTGAATTGCTTCGTGCTGATTTCAACCGACAAGGCGGTGCGACCGGCCAATGTCATGGGAGCGAGCAAGCGCCTGGCGGAACTCATTATGCAGGCTTTGGCACGGCAGCAGAAAACCACCCGTTTCTGCATGGTCCGGTTCGGCAATGTGCTCGGTTCTTCCGGTTCGGTCGTGCCGCTGTTCCGCAAGCAAATCCTGGCGGGCGGTCCCATCACGCTGACCCATCCGGAAATCACCCGTTACTTCATGACCATCCCGGAAGCCGCGCAGCTGGTATTGCAGGCAGGCTCGATGGGAGAGGGCGGCGACGTGTTCGTGCTCGACATGGGCGAACCGGTCAAGATCATCGACATGGCCCGGCGCATGGTGCATTTGAGCGGACTCGAAGTCAAAAGCGACGAGACGCCGGACGGCGCCATCGAAATCCAGCACGTCGGCCTGCGGCCGGGCGAGAAACTGTATGAAGAACTGCTGATCGGTTCGAACGTCGAAGGCACCGAGCATCCGCTGATCATGCGAGCGCAGGAGGCGGAGATTCCCTGGCACCTGCTGCAGGAATTACTCGATAAGCTGGAAGCCGCCTGCGACCGCTACGATCATGAAGCGGTGCGTGAATTGCTGCAGCAGATGGTGCCAGGTTATGCGCCGCAATGCGGCATCGAAGACCTGATCTGGCGCATCGACAACCCGTTGCCTCTGTCAGTCGTGAATACGACACTGCATTAATCCCGATTCCCATTAGATTGAAAGATAGAAGAAATGTTGAAACTCTCGCAAAGCATTTTCAAGGCTTATGACATCCGCGGCGTCATCGGCAAGACTCTGGATGCCGCCATTGCCCGGCAAATCGGCCAGGCGTTCGGCAGCGCCGTGCGCGCCAAGGGGGAAAAGAATGTGGTGATCGGCCGTGACGGCCGCCTTTCCGGGCCCGAGCTGGCCAGCGCCCTGGCAGCAGGCTTGCAGTCCGCCGGCGTCGACGTGATCGACCTTGGCGTGGTGGCGACGCCGCTGGTCTATTTCGGCACCCAGGTGCTGGATGCGCGCTCCGGCATCATGGTGACCGGCAGTCATAATCCTCCCGATTACAACGGTTTCAAGATGGTGCTCGGTGGCGATGCGATTTATGGCGAGGCTATCCAGGCGCTCTATCAGACGATCGTCAAGGGCGAGTTTGCCAGCGGCGACGGCAGCTATCGCCAGCATGACCTTCGGGATGCCTACCTGCAGCGTATCGTCGGCGACGTCAAGCTGGCGCGGCCGATGAAGATTGCGGTCGATTGCGGCAATGGCGTGGCTGGCGCCTTTGCCGGCGACCTGTATCGCGCCATGGGCTGCGAAGTCACCGAACTGTTTTGCGAAGTCGACGGCAATTTCCCCAACCACCACCCGGATCCGGCCCACCCTGAGAACTTGCAGGACCTGATCCGCTGCCTGCAGCAGGGCGATGCGGAAATCGGCCTGGCCTTTGACGGCGATGGCGACCGCCTGGGCGTGGTGACCAAGGATGGCCAGATCATTTATCCGGACCGTCAATTGATGCTGTTCGCCGAAGAGGTTCTGTCGCGCAATCCGGGACAGCAAATCCTCTATGACGTCAAATGCACGCGCCACCTGGCGCCCTGGATTACCCAGCGCGGCGGCCAGCCGCTGATGTGGAAGACCGGACATTCGCTGGTCAAGGCCAAGATGCGCGAGACCGGCGCGCCGCTGGGCGGCGAAATGAGCGGGCATATCTTTTTCAAGGACCGCTGGTACGGTTTCGACGATGGCCTGTATGCCGGCGCGCGCCTGCTGGAACTGCTGAGCCGCGTGAAGGATGCTTCGGCGATTCTGAATGCATTGCCGCAATCGGCTTCCACGCCGGAATTGCAGTTGCAATTGCAGGAAGGAGAAAATTTCGCGCTGATCGGCAAGCTGCAGGGCGAAGCGCGTTTCCCCGGCGCCGACCAGATCATCACCATCGACGGCTTGCGCGTGGAATACCCGGATGGTTTCGGCCTGGCGCGCTCGTCCAATACCACGCCGGTGATCGTCATGCGTTTCGAAGCAGAATCGCAGGAGGCGCTGCAACGCATCCAGAACGAATTCAGGCGCGTGATCCTGGCTGCAAAATCCGACGCTGCCCTGCCGTTCTGATGAGGAAGCCGGCAGCGCAAAAGGCCAGCAAGACCGGCAGGCAAGCGGCATAATACGGCCGATGACAAGCATGCATTTCCTCTCCAGCTTTGCCGCACCGGCAAAGCCTTCTTTCAGGCGGCCTGCCGGCCGTGTCCGTCCCTGATGCGCCGGCTGTATTCCTGCGCCTGGTGGCTTGCCTTGCCGCTGGTGCTGCTGCGGCTATGGTGGCGCGGCCGCAGCGAGGCCGGCTACCGGCAGCATATCGCCGAGCGGCTTGGCTTTTACCACGGCTTTGCGCGTGACCGGCAGCACTCCCTGTTGTGGGTGCATGCCGTCTCGGTCGGCGAGACGCGTGCCGCCGAACCCCTGATCGACAGCCTGCTCGCGGCTTACCCGGACGCCGACGTATTGCTGACCCACATGACGCCGACCGGCCGCGCCACCGGCAAGGCCTTGTTCGGCAAGCATGGGTACCGTGTCATGCAAGCCTATTCGCCTTATGACACCGGCTGGATGGTGCGGCGCTTTCTTGCGCATTTCCAGCCGCGTATCTGCATGCTGATGGAAACCGAAGTGTGGCCGAACCTGATTGCCGGATGTGTGCGCCACCAGGTTCCGGTGGCATTGCTCAACGCCCGCCTGTCGGAGCGTTCGCTGGCCAGGGCGCAACGCATGTCGGGCCTGATGCAGGAAGCCGCCAGCGGCATCGCCTGCATTGCCGCCCAGACTGAAGCCGACGCCGCGCGCCTGCGGCAAATGGGCGCTGCCAACGTGCATGTCACCGGCAGCATCAAGTTCGATGTCACGCCGCCGCAGGAAATCCTGATCCGCGGCGCCGCGCTGCGAGGCCAGATCGGCAGCCGCCCGGTATTGCTATGCGCCAGCACGCGTGACGGCGAAGAGCAACTGATCCTGGATGCGCTGGCGCAATCCGACATGCAGCAGACCCTCGTCATCATCGTGCCGCGCCATCCTCAGCGTTTCGACGAGGTGGCGCGCATGATTGCCACGCGCAACATCATGCTGTGCCGCAGGTCGGAACTGGGCACCGCCTGGGTCGGCCCGGAGGTGCGGGTGATGCTGGGCGATTCGATGGGAGAGATGTTCGCCTACTATGCCGCCTGCGACGTCGCTTTCATCGGCGGCAGTCTGTTGCCTTTGGGAGGACAGAATCTGATCGAGGCCTGCGCGCTCGGCAAGCCAGTGTTGATCGGCCCGCACACGCATAACTTTCTCGGCATCAGCGCCGATGCGGTCAACGCCGGCGCCGCCATCCGCGTGCCCGACGCCCCCGCCATACTGCAGCAGGCGCGGCATCTGCTGCAATCTGATGTCGAGCGCATCGTCATGGGGGCCAAGGCCAAGGCCTTTGCGGAACAGCACCGCGGCGCCACGGCCAGGACCATGGCTTTGCTCAAGACCCTGATCGACTAGGCTATCGCATCGCGGCCATCTTGGGCGGTCTGGGGTGGCTCGGGGTGGCTGTAGCGNNTTTCAATTCACGACCAATTTCCGTTCCGGCTTTGAGCCAGGCTTACTTCGCTGCGGTTGCGGCGTTTTGCTGCAAACCTCCACCCAGCGCCCGGTACAGGTCAATCGCGTTGGTCAGCCGCAGCAAGCGGGTCTGCACCAGGGCTTGCTCCGCGCTGAACAATTCGCGCTGCGCATCCAGCACTTCCAGCGAATTGGCCACGCCATTCTTGAAGCGCAGGTCGGCCAGCTTCAGGCGTTCGGCTTGCGCAGTGGTGACGGATTGTTGCGCCTCCAGTTGTTCGTTCAGGGTAGCGCGCGCCGCCAGCGCATCGGCGACTTCACGAAACGCTGCCTGGATCGATTTTTCGTAATCGGCCACGGCGATATTCTTGCGGACGTGCGTCAGATCAAGATTGCCGCTATTGCGACCGGCGTCAAAGATCGGCAAGACCAGTTGTGGCGTGAAAGACCAGGTGCGCGAGCCGGCGTCGAACAGGCCGGACAGCGTGTTGCTGGCGGTGCCCAGGCCTGCGGTCAGGGAAATGCGCGGGAAGAAGGCGGCGCGGGCAGCACCGATGCTGGCATTGGCGGCCAGCAGGCGCTGCTCGGCGGCGCGGATATCGGGACGCTGCGTCAATAAGTCCGAAGGCAGTCCGGCCGACAATTCCGTCACGATGTCTTGCGATGCCAGCGGCTGGACAGGCGGCAAATCGCGTAAGGGTGTGCCTGTCAGCAGCGCCAGAGCATTGCCTGCCTGCGCGCGCTGGCGCGCCAGGGTCGCCAGCGCCACCCGCGCCGAACCGACCAGGGTTTCGTTCAGGCGCAAGTCGAGCGCGGACGAGGCGCCGACTTCGAAGCGCTGCTTCGACAGCCGATAGGCTTCCTCACGGCCTTCCAGGGTCTTTTTCGTCAGCGCATATTGCTCGTCGAAAGCGCGCTCGGCGAGGTAAGTCTTGGCCACCTCGGCCACCAGGCTGATGTGGGCTGCCTGGCGCGCTTCCGTTGTGGCCAGATATTGCGCCAGCGCGGCATCATTCAGGCTCCTTACCCGGCCGAAGAAATCCAGTTCGAAGGAGGCCAGCGAGAGGCCAACCTGGTAGCTGCGATTGACCGTCGAGGCGCCGCCGGGGGAGAGTGCTGCCGATACGCGCGAGCGCGAGCCGGATGCCAGTCCGTTCAGGTTCGGCAGCAGGTCGGCCGACTGGATGTTGTAGAGCGCGCGCGCCTCTTCAATGCGCAGCGCCGCCATGCGTAGGTCGCGGTTGTTGTCGAGGGCGGTGGCGATCAGGACTTGCAGGCGGGCGTCGGTGAAGAACTCTCGCCAGCCCAGTTCGCCGGCCCTGCGCGCCGTGCCGGTGGCGTCAGCCCGAGCGGCCGGATAATTCGCCGCTACCGGCGCCGCCGGCCGTTCGTAGCGCGGCGCCAGCGTGCAGCCGGCCACCAAGCCTGCAGTCAGCAGATACAGGGGCAACGAAAAGGCGGGTTTGATCATGCCGGTTCTCCTTCCTTTTGTTCGAGGTGCGCAGCATACATGCGGCGCTGGCGTTCGCTGCCCTTGAAAATCCTCCTGACCACGACAAAGAACACCGGCACCAGGAACACCGCCAGCACGGTGGCGGTGATCATGCCGCCCATGACGCCGGTGCCGATGGCACGCTGGCTGGCCGAGCCGGCGCCGGAGGCGACCACCAGCGGCAGGACGCCCAGGATGAAGGCCAGCGAAGTCATGACGATGGGACGGAAGCGCAGCTGCGCCGCTTCCAGAGTGGCTTCGATCAGCCCCTTGCCTTGCGCATGCAAGTCCTTGGCAAACTCGATGATCAGGATCGCGTTCTTGGCCGACAGGCCGATGATGGCGATCAGGCCGACCTTGAAGTACACGTCGTTGGGCAAGTCGCGCATGTTGGCACCCAGCAGCGAGCCGAGAATGCCGAGCGGGACCACCAGCATCACCGCCAGCGGGATCGAGGTGCTTTCGTACAGGGCCGCCAGCACCAGGAACACCGCCAGGAGCGACAGCGCGAACAGTGCCGGTGCCTGCGAACCGGAAGTCTTTTCTTCAAACGACTGGCCGGTCCATTCATAGCCGAAGCCGGCCGGCAGTTGCGCTGCCAGCCGCTCCATTTCCGCCATCGCCTCGCCGGTGCTGCGGCCGGGCGCCGCTTCGCCGGAGATGCGGAAAGCCGGATAACCGTTGAAGCGCACCAGTTGCACCGGACCGGTGGTCCAGCGCGAAGAGGCGAAGGATGAGAAAGGCACCATCGCTCCCTTGTTGTTGCGCACGTACAGCTGCAGCAAGTCTTCCGGGCGCAGCCGCTGCGGTGCATCGACTTGCACGATCACGCGCTGTTGCCGTCCCTGGTTGGGAAAGTCGTTGACATAGCTGGTGCCGATCGCGGTTGACAGGGTCGTATTGATGTCGGAGAAACTGAGGCCGAGCGCGCTGGCCTTGTCGCGGTCGATGCTCAGTTGCAGCTGCGGCGTGTCTTCCAGGCCCTCGGGACGCACGCCTTTGAGTACCGGGCTTTTCGCCGCCAGCTCGAGCAGCTGGTTGCGCGCCGCCAGCAGCGCCGGCTGGCCCTGGCCGCCGCGGTCCTGCAGCCGGAAAGTGAAGCCGGTGGCGTTGCCGAGCTCGCGGATCGGCGGCGGGTTGACCGGGAAAATGATGGCGTCGCGAATTTTCGAC
This sequence comes from Oxalobacteraceae bacterium, assembly GCA_003537575.1. GTDB lineage: Bacteria > Pseudomonadota > Gammaproteobacteria > Burkholderiales > Burkholderiaceae_D > Paucimonas. The sequence continues at coordinate 68,200 of DPRS01000025.1, read as the reverse complement.
AGTGCTGCCTTGGCGCGGTCGACGATTGAAAAAACCGAATCCTCCTGACCGCGCTCTTTCCAGTCCTTCAGCGGCACGAAGGCCAGGCCAGCATTCTGACCGCGGCCGGAAAAGCTGAAGCCGAGCACGGCGATGACATGCTCCACGCCGGGCTGTTTCATGTAATAGTCCTCGACCTGCTTGACCACTTCCAGTGTGCGGTGAGTCGATGCGCCTGGCGGCAGCTGGATATTGGTGATCAGGAAGCCCTGGTCTTCGCTCGGCAGGAAGGACGAAGGCAGGCGCGCGTACAGCAGGGCCACGCAGCCGATAATCGCCGCATAGATCAGCATGTAGCGCAGGGTCTTGCCGAGCATGTTGCCGACCATGCCCTGGTAGCGGACCGAGGTGCGATGGAAGACGCGGTTGAACCAGCCGAAGAAGCCGGATTTTTCATGGTGATGGCCGGCCTCGACCGGCTTCAGGATGGTGGCGCACAGGGCCGGTGTGAGGGTCAGCGCCATCAGGGCGGAAAACACCATCGACGCCACCATCGACAGCGAGAACTGGCGGTAGATGGCGCCGACCGCGCCGCCGAAGAAGGCCATCGGGATGAACACGGCGATCAGCACCAGCGTGATGCCGACGATGGCGCCGGTGATCTGGCCCATCGCTTTCCTGGTGGCGTCGCGCGGCGACAGGCCTTCCTCGCTCATGATGCGCTCGACGTTCTCCACCACCACGATGGCGTCGTCGACCAGGATGCCGATCGCCAGCACCATGCCGAACATGGTCAGCACGTTGATCGAGAAGCCGAAAGCCAGCATGGTCGCCAGCGTGCCCAGCAGCGCCACCGGCACCACGATAGTGGGGATCAGGGTATAGCGGATATTCTGCAGGAACAGGTACATTACCAGGAACACCAGCAGCACCGCCTCGGCCAGGGTCTTCACCACTTCCTCGATGGAGATCTTGACGAACAGCGAGGTGTCATAGGGGATTTCGTATTTGACGCCGGCCGGGAAATAGCGCTTGAGCTCTTCCATCTTGGCGCGGATTGCGGTGGCGGTGCCGAGCGCATTCGCAGTGGGCGAGAGCTGCACGCCGATCGCCGCGCTGGGGCTGCCATCGGTGCGGGCGGAGGTGGCGTAGCTCTGCCCGCCGATCTCGATATTGGCGACATCGGCCAGGCGCACCACCGAGCCGTCCGGATTGGCGCGCAGGGCGATCTTGCCGAATTCCTCGGCGCTGGCAAGCTGGCCTCGCACCACCACGCTGGCGGCGATCGGCTGCGTGCCGGGACTGGGCAAGTCGCCCAGGGTGCCGCCCGAGACTTGCGCGTTCTGCGCGCGGATGGCGTTGCTGACATCGCCCGGCGTCAGCTTCAGTCCCGCCAGCTTGGCCGGGTCGATCCAGACGCGCATGGCGCGTTCGGTGCCGAACAGTTGCGCCTGTCCGACGCCGGGCACGCGCTTGATTTCGTTGAGGACGTTGCGCGACAGGTAGTCGCCCAGCGCCACCGGGCTGAGGCTGCCGTCGGTGGTGGTCAGGCTAATCATCAGCAGGAAGTTGCTGCGCGCCTTGTTGACCTGCACGCCCTGCTGCAGCACCGCCTGCGGCAGGCGCGGTTCGACACGCTTGATGCGGTTTTGCACGTCGACGGCGGCCAGATCCGGATTGGTGCCGGGCACGAAGGTCACCGTGATCTGCGCCACGCCATTGGACTGGCTTTCCGACTCGATGTACTGCAAGCCTTCGGCGCCGTTCATTTCCTGTTCGATCAGGCTGGTCACGCTTTCGTCGAGGATTTTCGCGGTGGCGCCGGGATAGGTGGCGGCAATGACAATCGAGGGCGGCGCGATGGTGGGGTATTGCGCCACCGGCAGCGCGCGGATCGCCAGCAAGCCGGCGAGCATGATGAACAGCGCGATTACCCAGGCGAAGACCGGGCGGTCGATAAAGAATTTTGCCATTGTCGATTCCTGTGCGCTTGTGCGCGGTTGCGTGAGCTTGCGTGCAGTTGCTTTAGCGAGCCTTGACGTTCAGGGCTTCCGGCTTGGCATCCTGGGGCGCCTTGCCGGGTGCACCGGCCCAGGCGACTGCTTTGACCGGCACACCTGGTTTGGCCTTTTGCAAGCCTTCGACGATGACGCGGTCGCCTGCTTTCAGGCCTTCGCTGACGATCCAGGCGTCGCCCTGACTGCGGTCCGCCTTGACCGGCCTGGCGACGACATTATTGCTGACGTCGACCAGCATCACCCTGGCGCCTTCGGCGCTGCGCTGCACCGCCTGCTGCGGCACGACAATGGCGTTCTCGTTGATGGCCTGCTCCAGTCGCGCGCGCACGAACAGTCCGGGCATCAGCAGGCGCTCGGGGTTCGGGAAGACCGCGCGCAAGACCACCGCGCCGGTGCTTTCATCGACTGCCATGTCGGAAAAAAGCAGCTTGCCCGTGTGAGGATACGGACGGCCGTCTTCCATCAGCAGGTTGACCCTGGCCTCGTCGCGGCCGACTCCCTTGAGCTGTCCGGCGGCCAGCGCATGGCGCAACTGCAGGACCTCGGCGCTGGACTGGGTCAGGTTGACGTAGATCGGATCGAGTTGCTGGATGGTGGCCAGCGGGGTGGCCTCGTTTTGCCCAACCAGCGCGCCTTCGGTGACCTGGGCGCGGCCGATGCGCCCGGTGATCGGCGCGGTCACGGTCGCATACCCGAGGTTCAGGCCTGCCGTGGCCAGCGCAGCACGGGCGGTGGCGACATCGGCGGCTGCCTGCTTTTGTGCTGCGTTGACATCGTCGTATTCCTGCTTGCTGATCGCATTGGAGTCGACCAGCGCCGCATAGCGCTGCGCCTTCAGCGAGATTTGCGCGTGGTTGGCCTCGGCCTTTGCTAGCGCCGCCTGGGCGCTTTGAAAGCTTGCCTGAAACGGCGCATCGTCGATGCGGAACAGCACCTCGCCAGCCTTGACGTCGCTGCCTTCGCGGAATGCCCGCTGCAGTACGATGCCCGGCACGCGGGCGCGGACCTGGGCGATGCGCGCTGCTTCCAGCCTGCCCGGCAGATCGATGCTGAGCGCCACGCGCTGCGGCGCCACGGTAATCACCGCCACTTCCGCGGGCGGCGGGCTGGCGGGGCTTTTGGCGGCGCCGGCCTGATCGACGCAGGCGCTCAACATGACGGTGGCAGCAACGATCGCGAACGGGGTGAAACGGCCTGATGAGTTCATGGCTAGCTCGTACAATGATGATGGAACCGCCGGGCATGGTCGCCGGGCGGCAGGACAATGCAGCTGAAATGGGCCAGATAAGATTTTTGGGGTAATGACTGGCGTGGCGGTATTATATATTTACATTCATATGTGTATGTATATTTCCCCCGCCGGTGTTGTAAGCGATCCAATGGCGCATGTTAGGGGTACCGGACAGACAATCGATATGGCAAGAGCAACCAAGGAAGAAGCGCAGGAAACGCGTAACCGGATTCTCGATGCGGCCGAAGATGTATTCCACCGGCAGGGCGTGGCACGCACCTCGCTGGCGGATATCGCCGAAGCGGCGCACGTTACTCGCGGCGCGATTTACTGGCACTTCAAGAACAAGCTGGAACTGTTCGACGCCATGTGCGAGCGGGTGCGTTTGCCCATGGTGGAAATGGTGCGGGAGAGCGCGGAAGGAAAGGGCGATGACCCCCTGGGGCAGTTACGGGCGACCTGCCTGTTCGTATTCCGCGAAACCGCGAACAATCCGCATGCGCGAAAGGTATTCGGCATCCTGTTCCATCGCTGCGAATACATCGATGCCACCCAGGGCTTCGTCGCGCTGCAGCAGGAAACGCTGAACACCGGGGCGCGCAATATCGAACGGATCCTGGAAAATGCCATCGCGCGCGGTCAGTTGCCGGCAGATCTGGATACCAGGCTGGCAGCCATCCTGTTTCAGGCAAGCTGGCGCGGCCTGCTCAGCAACTGGCTGATATCGCCGGAAAGCTTCGATCTGGCGCAGGATGCCGAACGGTTCGTCGATGCCTGCATGGATAGCCTGCGCCAGGCGCCGTCGCTGCGGCGCAGGTAGGGAACGCCGCTTGCCCGGGATGGATCAGGGCTGCAGCAGCGTATTCACTGTTGCCAGGTCTTCTTCCTTTAGCGTGCCGGCCGCCGATTTCAGCTTCAGCCCGTTGACGATGGTGTCGTAGCGCGCCTTCGCCAGGTTCTGGCGGGTGGTGTAAAGCTGCTGCTGGGCGTTGAGCACGTCGATATTGATGCGCACGCCGACCTGGTAGCCGAGGCGATTCGACTCCAGCGCCAGCTGACTCGAGCGTTCCGCCGCTTCCAGCGCCTTCACTTGGGCCAGTCCACTGTTGACGCCGAGAAAAGCCTGGCGCGCGCCCTGGGCCGCGGCACGGCGGGTGGTTTCCAGGTCGTTTCTGGCCTTGTCTTCCAGTGCAATCGCTTCGCGCACGCGGCTGGTGGTGCCGAAGCCGGAAAACAGCGGCATGTTGACGCTGATTTGCGCCGAGTTGGAAAAACCTGAAGGATTGGTGACGGTGGTGGCGCGCTCGCTGTAGTTGCGGCCTGCCGTCAGCGTGACGGTGGGCATGTGCCCGGCGCGATTCCTGCCGATTTCCTCGCGGGCGCTTTCCAGGGCCAGCTTTTGCCCGACCACGCCGAAATTCTGCTCCTCGGCACTTCCCACCCACTTGTCGATTTGCGCCGGCGCCGGGGGATTGATCTGCACGCCCGGACGCAGCCCAGCCAGTTCTCCAGCAGGCTTGCCGATGATCTGTTGCAGCGCGTTGCGCTTGATGTCGAGGTCGTTTTGCGCGGCGAATTCCTGGGCGATGGCCAGGTCGTAGCGCGCCTGCGCCTCATGGGTGTCGGTGATGGTGGCGGTGCCGACCTCGAAATTACGCTTGGCCGAGGCCAGCTGCTCGGTGATGGCGGTTTTTTGCGCCTGCAGCGAGGCCAGGGTATCCTGCGCCGCCAGCACGTCGAAATAGGCTTGCGAGACGCGCACGATCAGGTCCTGCTGCGCCTGGGCGAATTGCGCCTCGCTGGCCGCGCTGGCGAGTTTGCCCTGCTGGTACTGCTTCCAGCTGGCCCAGTTGAACAGCGGCTGCGACAGCGACACGCCGTAATTCTTGTTGTAGATGCTGGCGGACGGCGACACCTCGATACGCGAGCGCGCGCCGGATGCCACCACTTGCGGCAGCAGCCCTGAAAGTCCCTGGGGGGACTTTTCCTGGCCGGCGGCCAGCGAGGCTCGCGCGCTGGCATAGGCCGGGTCATTGGCCAGCGCCTGCTGGTATACCTGCAGCAGGTCCAGCGCATGGGCGTTCAATGACAGGAAACTGCCGGCAAGCAGCGTGGCGATCAGGGGTGGGCGCATTCCATTCTCCGTCGGACTATCCGGGTTAATACGTGGGCATATCGGGGTCGACCTGCTGCGCCCAGGCATGGACGCCGCCGGTCAGGTTGATGACGTCGGCATAGCCATGCTGTTCGAGGAAGCGCGCGACCTGCATGCTGCGCATGCCGTGGTGGCAGATGCAGACGATGGTCGCCTCTTCGTCCAGCTCCCCCATTCGTGCCGGCACGGTTTGCATCGGCATCGGCACCGCGCCCGAAATGCTGCAATAGGCGAACTCGTTCGGTTCGCGCACGTCCAGCAGCAGCGGCGCCTCGCGCGAGGCGTCCGCCAGCCAGGCAGCCAGTTCGGGAGCGGTGAGATGCTGCATGCCGTCTGTCCTAGAAGCGGAATTGGGAAGGCGCGGCCGCGTTCTTCAGCAGCTTGACGCTGGTTTCGAACAGCTTGACGGTGTTGTAGGCCGTGTCGGAAACGCGCGTCACCAGTTCTGCCGACATGACCGGCGCTGCGCCGACGATGGCCAGGATGCGGCCGCCGATCTTGACCTGCTGCAGGAAGGCTTCAGGCAATACCGGCAGTCCGCCGGAAATCACGATCACGTCGTAGGGCGCGCTCTCGCTGCCGGCGCCGGCCCAGCCGCGGGCGCCGTCGCCCAGCTCGACCTTGACATTGGCGATGCCGTTGGCGGCCAGGTTCTTTTCCGCCAGCGCCTTCAGTTCCGGCTCGATCTCGACGCTGGTGACGTGGCGCGACTTGTGCGCCAGCAGTGCCGCCATGTAGCCGGAGCCGGCGCCGATTTCGAGCACGTTTTCATGCTTTTTTGGCGCGACTTCCTGCAGGATGCGCGCTTCCAGCTTGGGCGTGAACATGTTTTGCCCGCACGGCAGGGGGATTTCGGTATCCATGAACGCCAGATTGCGGTGCTCTGCCGGGACGAAATTTTCGCGCTTGGCGACCTGCAGTAAATCGAGAACTTCCTGGTCCAGCACATCCCAGGGGCGGATCTGCTGTTCGATCATGTTAAAGCGGGCTTGTTCAATGTTCATGGTATTGGCTCACTGCAAAGAAATGAAAGGGGTGCTTGCTGAAAAGCACCTCATTTTATCAAATGGGGTCCTCATGGCGCGATTGCGGCACGGTTTGCACGCTGGCTCCGGCATTCTGGCGCACCCCCAGCCTGGCCCTGGCCCAGACGGCGAAGTCATCCAGGTAAGTATAAATCACCGGCACCACCACCAAAGTCAGCAGCGAGGACGTGATGATGCCGCCGATAACCGCCTGGCCCATCGGCGCGCGCTGCTCGGAACCTTCGGCCATGCCGAAAGCCAGCGGCACCATGCCGAACACCATCGCCAGCGTAGTCATCAGGATCGGCCGCAGGCGCACATGGGCGGCTTCCAGCAGCGCGGCGCCGCGCTCCATGCCCTGCTTGCGGGCCTGGTTGGCGAAATCGACCAGCAGGATGGCATTCTTGGTCACCAGTCCCATCAGCATGATGAAACCGATGATGGAAAACATGTTCAGCGTCGAGCGGAACAGCATCAGCGCCAGGAATACGCCGATCAGGGTCAGCGGCAGCGAGGACATGATGGCCACCGGCTGCAGGAAGCTGGCGAACTGCGAGGCCAGGATCATGTAAATGAAGATCACCGCCAGCAGCAGGGCGGCCAGCGCGTAGCCGAAGGATTCCTGCATGCTCTTGGTGGCGCCGCCGATCTGGTAGCGGTAGCCGGGCGGCCATGCCAGGCTGTCCAGCGCTGCTTTCACGTCGGCGCTGGCCTGGCCGGCGGAGCGGCCGACCACGTTGGCCGACAGCTCGACTTCGCGATTCAGGTCGCGCCGGTTGATCTGGTTGGCGCCCAGCGCGGGCGTAATGTCCGCCACCTGACGCAGCGGCACCATTTTCGGCGTGCCGTCGGCGTTGGTTTGCGAGCTGCTCAGCATCAGGCGCGACAGGTCGTCGATGCCTTGGCGCTCGGCGGGCGCGAGGCGCACGTTGACGTCGTAATTCTCTTCGTCCGGCGCGCGCCAGCTGCTGGCCGCTTCGCCCGCCAGCAGCGGCCGCAATGCCGCGCCGATCTGCGCCACGCCGACGCCCAGATCGGCGCCGATTTCGCGCCGGGGAACCACCGAGATGGTCGGTTTTTGCGCTTTCAGGCTCGAATCGAGATCGACCACGCCGGGGATCGCCTGCATCTTTTTCTGCACCTGCTCCGACAGGCGCGCCAGCTGCGTCAGGTCGGAACCAAGGATGGACAGGCGCATCTGCTTGTTGTCGCCGCCGACGCCGTCCAGCGTGCCGATATGCGTGACGGTGATGCCTGCCACCTGGGAGAGCCGCTCGCGCAGGGGCGCGGCCATCTGGATCGCGCTGCGGCTGCGCTCGCTGCGCGGCGTCAGCCGCACGAATACGGTGGCGTAATTCTTCCCTTGAGAGCTGCCGGTATTCACGGTGGTATACAAGTCGCGCACTTCGGGGAATTCGCGCAGGACCGCCTCGACCTGGCGCGCCTTGCTTTCGGTGAACTCCAGCGAGGAACCGACCGGGGTATGGAAAGTCACGCCGGTTTCCGAATAATCCGCCTGCGGCACGAATTCCGAGCCGATCAGTCCGGTGGCAGGGATCAGGAAGCCGCCGAAGAAGGTGGCGACGGCGATCGCCAGGGTTGCCTTGCGATGCCTGAGGGACCATTTCAGCAAGACCTGGTAAGTAGCCGACAGCCATTGCACCAGGCGCTCGAACTGCTCCAGCACCCGGCCGATGGAGTTGGCATACCAGCCGCGGCGCTCGCCCCGGCGCTGGCTGCCGTGCACTGCGGGATCCGGCCAGATCGAGGAAAGCATCGGGTCCAGCGTGAAGGAGACGAACATCGAGATCAGCACGGCGGCAGTGACGGTGATGCCGAACTGGTGGAAGAAGCGGCCGATGATGCCGCCCATGAAGCCGACCGGCAGGAACACCGCGACGATCGAGAAGGTGGTGGCCAGCACCGCCAGGCCGATTTCCGCCGTGCCCTCCAGGGCGGCGGTGCGGTGGCTCTTGTAGCGGCCGTTGACCTTCATGCCGGCGTGCCGCACGATGTTTTCGCGCACCACGATGGCGTCGTCGATCAAGAGACCCACGCACAGGGACAGCGCCATCAGGGTGATCATGTTGATGGTGAAGCCGAACATGTACATGAATAGAAAGGTGCCGATCAGCGCCACCGGCAGCGTCAGGCCGGTGATCACGGTCGAGCGCCAGGAATTCAGGAACAGGAACACGATCAGGATGGTCAGCGCCGCGCCTTCGAGCAGGGTTTTGCGGACGTTTTCCACGCCGACGCGGATCTGCCGCGAGCTATCCTTGATGACCTCGAGCTTGACGCCGGGATGGAGCGCCTTGAGGGTCGGTTCCAGTTCCTTCAGCGCAGCGCTCAAACCATCTGCGACCTCGATGGTGTTTTGCCCCTGCGCCTTGAGGATGTCGAGCGCCAGCGTGCGCTGGCCGTTATACAGCGCCAGGCTTTCCTGTTCCTGCTGGCCGTCGACCACGGAGGCGATCTGCGACAGCAGCACCGGCTGGCCGCCGCGGCGGGCGACGATCAGCCGGTTGAAGTCGGCCGGATTCCTGATCCTGCCCTGGATCTGCACGACGTTTTCATTGGTCAGCGTGCGCACCGCGCCGGCCGGCAATTCCTGGTTCTCATTGCGCAGCGCCTGGATCACCTGGTCGACGCCGATGCCGAGCGCTTCCATTTCGGTCGGCTTGATGTAGATGTTAATTTCGCGCATGACGCCGCCGACCAGCGTCACCGAGCCGACGCCGCGGACGTTTTCCAGGCGCTTCTTGACCACCTGGTCGGCGATCACGGTCAGCTCGCGCATGCTGCGCGGGCTGGCGCTGGCGTCGTTGGCCACCGACACCGAATATATTGGCCGGTCGGCCGGGTCGAAGCGCGTCACGCGCGGTTCCTCGACCTCGTCGCGGAACGCCGCCTTCACCAGTGCCACCTTTTCGCGCACATCCTGCGCGGCCTGCGCCGGATCGACCGTCAGCACGAATTCGATGATGACCACCGACGCTCCCTCGTAGGAGCGCGAGGTCAGGTTGTTGATGCCGTTGATGGTGTTGACCGCTTCTTCCACCTTGCGCGTGACGTCCGACTCCACCGTCTCGGGGGATGCGCCCGGATAATCGGTTTGCACCACCACCACCGGGAAGGTGACGTCCGGGAACTGGTCCACCGGCAGGCGGTGGTAGGAAAACAGTCCGAGCACCACGAAGGCCATCATCATCATGGTGGCCAGGACCGGGTTGCCGATGCTGATGCGGGTAAACCACATGGCGGTTCAGGCTTTCATTGAAGTCAGCGCGCCGCCGCCGGCGCCACGCTGGCGGCGGTGGTGACGGCATGCGGGGCGGGGAAAGCCGCCGGAGCGGCTTGCGCGAGGCGAACCTTGGCGCCGGCGGGCAGCTTGCCGAGGTTGTTCCTGACGATCAGCGCGCCGGGCGCAAGGCCGTCGAGAATTTCCACCGCCTCGCCGCTGCCGCTGCCGTCATGGCCGCGCATGCCGAGCCTGACCGCCTGCTGCCGCAGCGTGCCATTGTCGATCGCATACACGATCGGCGTGCCGGCCTGATCCTGGATGGCGGCTTGCGGCACGGCGAGCACACCGGTCTTGCTGGCCAGGGTCACTTGCGCCTGGCCGAACATGCCGACCTTGAGCAAGCCTTGCGGGTTGTCGATCTGGATATAGGTCAGCACCGAACGCGATCCGGCCTGGGTGGCCGGGTTGATGCGGACGATGCGGCCGGCCAGCGGGGTGGCCAGGCCTTCCAGCCTGACCGCGGCTTCCTGTCCGGGGGCGAGCTGCAGGATGTCGGTGGTGGGCACCGCCGCTTCCAGCTCCATCTGGCGCAGATCGACCAGGTCCAGCAGGCGGAAGTCGACCGAAACCTTTTCCCCCGGCTGCACCGTGCGGCTGGCCACCAGGCCGGCGATCGGCGCGCGGATCACGGTATCGTTCAGGGCTTTTTGCGCCACGTCCAGCGCGCCCTGCGCCGATTCGACGTTGCCGCGGGCGATGTCGTACTGGCTGGAGGCATTGTCGAAGGCGTTTTGCGAAATGAATCCCTTGGCCACCAGCGCCTGGTTGTTGTCGCGTGACTTGGCGGCGATCGCCAGTTGCGCCCGCGCGGCCTGCAGGCTGCCGCGGGCCTGGTCCAGCCGCGCCTGGTATTCGCTGGCATCGATTTTCGCCACTACCTGGCCGGCCTTGACCGTTTCGCCTTCGCGCACCAGCACTTCGCGCACTTCGCCGGCGACCTTAGCCTTGACCTGGGCCTGGTTGACGGCGCGGATTGCGCCCGACAGTTGCAGCACCTGGCGTAATTCGCCCGCTTGCACCCGGGTCACGTCGCCGGGCAGGAATTCCAGGCTGGACGGCGCCTTAGCCGGCGTCGCCTGNNGCCGGGTCTTGCAGCAGGCCGTGCAGGTAAATGTCGATATAGGTGCGCAGGTAATCCTGCGGCGAAATCGGCTCGATGCTGCAGGCGCCGAAGGATTGGTTCCACATCATCAGCATGACCATCGGCGCCACTACCACCCGCATCGCCTGCGCAGCGTCGATCGGGCGGAATTCGCCGCGGGCAATGCCGTGTTCCAGCATGCTGACCACCATGCCGTTGACGCGGGAAATCACTTCTTCGTAATAAAAACGTGCCACTTCCGGGAAATTCCCGGATTCCGCCATGATTAATTTGGTGATGCCGGCCACTTTGGCGCTGCCGACGCGCTCCCACCAGCCCAGCATGATTTCCTCGAACAGGGATGCGCTGTTTCCTTGATACTGCTGGATGAAATCTTCGGCTTCATCCAGTGCCGGCAACATGTTTTCCCGGACGACCGCCTTGAATAACTCTTCCTTGTTGGCGAAATACAGATACAGGGTGCCCTTGGAAACACCGGCGCGGGATGCGACATCGTCAAGCCGGGTGGCAGCAAAGCCGCGCTCGACAAACAAATCGAGTGCAGCCGCCAGCAATTCCTGCGGACGGGCTTCCTTGCGGCGTTCCCAACGTTTTTTCAAAGGGCATTGCATAATTGAAAACACAATAACTTACTGACGAGTCAGTAATGTAGTTGGCATTTCCCTTAGCGTCAAGCCATCCGCACATTCACTTTCAATTGAAACATGACGTTACAAAGCAAAAATCCCTGCGGCACCGAAGCACCGGTAAAATTCGACTAGTTGATTTCTATCAGTGGCGGATTATGAATCGCTTGCGTAAATGGTGGGTTTGGGTAGTTCTTTTGCTGACGCTTGTCCTGGCAGGCGCCGCTTACCGGGCGTGGACCAGCAATGGCGCCGAGCCGCAGTACAAGACCGGCAAGGTCGAGCAGGGGGCGATCACGGCCAGCGTGTCAGCCTCCGGCACCCTGAGCCCGGTGGTGTCGGTGCAAGTCGGTTCGCAAGTGTCGGGCCAGATCAAGGAACTCTATGTCGACTTCAATAGCGAGGTCAGGCAGGGTCAACTGATTGCCCGCATCGACCCGGAAACCTTTGAATACCGGGTGCGACAGGCGCAGGCCGACCTCGAGGCCGCGCGCGCACAAGTCTTGACGCAGCAGGCGCAGATTGCCGCCCAGCAGGCGCAGGCGGCGCAAGCCGAGGTCAACCTGGCCGAAGCCAAGCGCGACTTCGATCAGAAACAGCAACTGGTGGAAAAAGGCTTCATATCCGCCGCCGAGCGCGACAAGGCCCGCGCCGTCTATCATGCTCAGGTCGAACAGGCCAATGCGGCGCGCGCCCAGGTGCGGGTGGCGCAAGCAGGCAGCGGCAATGCCCAGGCCGCCGTCAAGCAGCGCGAAGCGGCGCTGGCGCAAGCCAGGATCGAACTGGAGCGCACCGCGATCAAGGCGCCGGTCAATGGCGTGGTGATCAAGCGCAGCGTCGAACAGGGACAGACAGTGGCGGCCAGCCTGCAGGCGCCGGAGCTGTTCATCATCGCCGAAAACCTGGCTGACATGCGCGTCGATACCGCCATCGACGAATCCGAGATCGGCCGCATCCGCACCGGCCAGCAAGCCAGTTTCACGGTCGATGCCTATCCGGGGCGCACCTTCGAAGGCCGCGTCAATCAGATCCGCAAGTCGGCACAGAATGTCTCCAACGTGGTGACTTACATGGTCGAAGTGGATGCGGCCAATCCGCGCAAGGAATTGTTGCCGGGGATGACGGCGAATGTCCGCATCGTCACTGATACCCGCAACGACGTGCTGAAAGTGCCGAACGCCGCCTTGCGCTTCCGTCCGGCGGGGGCATCCGCACAGCGCGGGGACGCTGCCGGCAATGGCGGCGACGGCCAGGCAGCCCAGGGGCAAAGCCAGGGCCGCGGGCAGGGGGCGGCGATGCGCGCGCGCCTGGAAAAGGAATTGCAGCTCAATGAAGAGCAAAAGGGCAAGCTCGAGCCGATTTTCGCCAGCCTGCGCGACAAGATGATGGCGGCGCGCGAAGCGCCGGAAGAACAGCGGCAAAAATTCATGGAACGCAGCCGCAGCGAGATGCGCGCGCAAATCATGGAAATCCTCACGCCCGAACAGAAACGCAAGTACGAGGAAATCAGCGCGGAGCAAGGCAGCCGGCGCGGCACTTATTCATCCGGCCGCCTCTATGCGCTGGATGAAAATGGCCAGACCCGCGAAATCCAGGTGCGCGTCGGCCTGACCGACGGCAGCATGACCGAGGTGGCAGCGCCCGACCTGAAGCCCGGCATGGCCGTGGTCACCGGTGCCGTGCGTTCGCAGCAGCAGGAAAAACCGACGGCAGCGCGCGGCCCGCGCATGTTCTGAAGGTAAAGCGATGGCTGAGCTGATCGAAACGCGCAAGCTGGTCAAGGATTACGTGATGGGCAATAATCACGTGGTTGCTCTGCGCGATGTCTCTCTGAGGATCGCCGAGGGCGAGTTCGTCGCCATCATGGGCGCATCGGGCTCCGGCAAGTCGACCTTCATGAACATGCTCGGCTGTCTCGACCGGCCGACCTCCGGCGAGTATTACCTGGCCGGCGAGCGGATTTCCGACATGAGCAGCGACCAGTTGGCGGCGATTCGCAATCGCCGCATCGGTTTCGTCTTCCAGCAGTTCAACCTGTTGCCGCGCACCAGCGCCCTCGACAATGTCGAGCTGCCGCTGCTGTATTCGTCCGTGCCGCCGGAAGAGCGCCACCGTCGTGCCCACCAGCGCCTGGTTGAAGTTGGCCTGGAGCAGCGCATGGATCACCATCCGGCGCAATTGTCCGGCGGCCAGCAGCAACGCGTGGCGATCGCCCGCGCCCTGGTCAACAATCCGGCGCTGATCCTGGCCGATGAGCCGACCGGCGCGCTCGATTCGCGCACCAGCATCGAAATCATGGCGCTATTCCAGAAACTGAGCCGGGAAGGCATGACTATCGTGCTGGTGACCCATGAGGCGGACATCGCCGCCTTTGCCACGCGCATCATCACTTTCCGCGACGGCAAGGTAGTCGGTGATGCCGCCAATGCATCGCAGGACGCGCAAGCTGAACTGGCGGCGCTGGACGCCGCCGAGTCCGCTCGCACTGCGGCGCAGGAGGCGATGCCATGAATCTGCTGGCGACTTTTCGCATTGCCCTTAACGCCCTGAGAGTCAACAAGCTGCGCTCGATGCTGACCATGCTGGGAATCATCATCGGCGTCGCAGCGGTGATTGCCATGATCGCGGTCGGCGCCGGCGCGCAGGCGCGCATTCAGGATCAGATCAAGAGTCTCGGCTCCAACCTGATGATCATCATGCCTGGCTCGACCACCGCTTCCGGGGTGCGCCTGGGCGCCGGCGCCAACCAGAACCTGACAGAAGACGATGCGATCGCGATTGCCCGCGAAATCCCGGAAGTGCAGGCGGCGGCGCCGTCGATCCGCAGCTCCGCGCAATTGATCGCTGCCGGCAGCAACTGGTCGACGCAGATTTATGGCGCCACGCCGGATTACTTCGAAGTGCGCGAGTGGCCGCTGGCATCCGGCCGCATGTTCGAGGCGAATGAAGTGTCCGGCTCGGCCAAGGTGGTGATCCTCGGGCAGACCGTGGCGAGCCAGTTGTTTGGCGACCTCGATCCGGTGGACCAGACCTTGCGCATCAAGAATGTGCCGTTTACCGTGGTCGGCGTCCTGAGCCGGAAAGGCCAGAGCATGATGGGGCAGGACCAGGATGATGTGGCAATGGTGCCGCTATCGACCGCGCGCAACCGCCTGGTCGGCAACACCCAGGGCAAGTTGCGCCGGGTCGGCTCCATCCAGGTCAAGGTGCGGGAAGGCGCCGACATGAAGGCGGCGGAAGAGGGCATCCGCCAGCTGCTGCGCCAGCGCCAGCGCACCCAGCCCGGGCAGGAGGATGCCTTCACCATTCGCAATCTTTCCGAAATCCTGGCGACCCAGGAAGAATCCTCGCGCATCATGACCATCCTGCTGGCGGCGGTGGCCTCGGTGTCGCTGCTGGTCGGCGGCATCGGCATCATGAACATCATGCTGGTGTCGGTGACCGAGCGAACCCGCGAAATCGGCTTGCGCATGGCGGTCGGCGCGCGTGGTCAGGATATCCTGAAGCAATTCCTGGTGGAGTCGATCACGCTGTCGCTGATCGGCGGCTTCATCGGCATCGTGCTGGGCGTGCTGGCTTCCTGGATGGTGGGCGAATTCGCCGGCTGGGCCACCAGGCTGTCGCCCGAATCCATCGTGCTGGCGGTGGGCTTTTCGGCGGCGATCGGGATCTTCTTCGGTTTTTATCCGGCGCACAAGGCGTCGAAGCTGCTGCCGATCCAGGCGCTACGCTACGAGTAGGCCGTGGCCGGCTAGCGCTTCACCCGCAGGTTGTTATCGAAAAAGAAGCGTGTCACCCAGGCTGGGTAATTGATATGGCTGTAGTCATGGAACATGCTGCCGTAGGTGCCGCCGCCGCTGCCGCCATCGCCGGCTGAAAAAGCATGTCCCAGGCCTTCCACCTCGATATGCGCCAGCCGCGCCTGGCCCTTGTCATCCTTGTACAGCTTGCCATTACTGCGATTGGTCTCAGCAATTTTTCCGGCCTCCCGGGATGCGCCATACAGAATCTGCAGCGCTTCGCGGTTACGTTCGGCGTGTGCTGGATGGGCCATGCGGTCTTCGCTTCCGTGAATCACGCTGGCAAGCTGGGTGGCGAAGGCGGCTTGCTCGCCGTCGGCGTAGCGCCGGCAATTTTCGACGATGCTATCGGCTTCGATTTGCGGCACGGTGAACATATGCGGGATGTTGGATCCCATCGCCGGCGCTGAATGCAGGCCGACGCCGGCCACCAGCTCCGGATGAGCGCAGGCCAGGACCTGCGCCATGGCGCCGCCGGAAGACAGGCCGACCACGTAGACCTGCTTCGGATCGATGTTCAGATCAGGGCGGACCTGCAAGCCCTTGATCATGTCCGCCAACGGGCCGATGTCGCGTTCGCCGCGCTGATGCGCGGTGCCGAACCAGTCCCAGCAGCCGGCAAACAACCGTGAGCCCGGCGTATTGGTTTCAGGAACGTCGGGCGCGGCCACCACCATGCCGTATTGCTCGGCGACGCCTTCCCAGCCGGCGCGCTTGTCCATGATGTCGCCGAACACGGTTTGCTTGCAACCGTGCAGGACCACCATCAGCGCGCGCTGTTTGCCAAGCCTGGGCCGGCTTTGCTGAGGCAAATAAATCTGCAGGCTGGACAAGCCGTAATTCTGTTCATTCTTGTTCCAGCTGCCGGGCTGCGGTGCGGCTGCAAGCGTATCGGCACTGATGAGCAGGAGCGCCAGTGCGCGTACAATGTTCAGGAGATTGGGCTGCATTGGGGAGTCGTCCTCGCTACATGAAGTCAGTGTTATAGTTTGCGGCGCCGTGCATTTGCCGTGAATTGCCGGATTTGCTGTTGTCTATTGCAATATTATCGTACGCGGCGAACCGGCTTGATAAGCGCTTTTGGGTATTTTTCATCATGACTGCATTTTCCTGCCGCAGCGCTTGCGGCGCCTGCTGCATTGCTCCCTCCATTTCCTCGCCGATCCCCGGCATGCCACTGGGTAAGCCGGCCGGCGTTCGATGCGTGCAGCTGGATGAACAGAACCGTTGCCGTATTTTTGGCGACCCGCGCCGTCCGCCCGTATGCGCCAGCCTGCAGCCTTCTCTCGAGATGTGCGGCGCCACGGCGGAGCAGGCCCTGGTCTATCTGGCAAGCCTTGAAAAGGCGACAGCCGCCTGAACTTGTTTTTCGGAGGAATTCCATGACACGAGCGATTGTCCGTTTTTTCGCCGTGCTGCTTGCACTCTTTCTGGCCGCCTGCGCCAGCATGATGGGGCTGCGCGACGTCGAAGTGCCGCTTTCCAAGCTGCAGGCATCGCTGGAGAAACGCTTTCCCTTCAACAGCCGCTACCTGGAATTGTTCGATATCCAGCTGACTTCCCCGCGCTTGGCATTGCAACCGGACGGCAACCGCATGCTTGCCAGTTTCGATGCCTCGATCGCGCCTGGTTGGCTGAAACGTTCCTGGCAAGGCAATTTCGCCTTGTCCGGCGTGCTGGCGATCGATCCGGCCTGGAATGCGGTTGTGTTGACAGACCCGCGCGTGGAAACCCTGAACATAAATGGTCTGGATGATAAATATGCCAGGCAGCTCGTTAAAATCGGCAGCTTGCTGGCGGAAGAAGTCTTTCGCGGCATGCCCTTGTACACGTTTCAACCGGAGGATTTTCGTTATGGCGGAACAACTTTCTTCCCCACAAAAATCAACACGTACCGTGATGGGCTCGTGGTAAGCTTTGAGCCGGTAAAATAGCGCTTTATTGTCCTCTTCTGGCCCTCTCCAGAGCCCGCGCAGCGATGCCCCCGCGGGTTTTTTATTGACCTTTTACATATTCTTTACGCACCGCAATGGATTTAATGATTGCATTCAAGGCCCTGATCATGGGCATTGTCGAAGGCTTGACGGAATTCCTGCCGATCTCCTCGACTGGCCATTTGATTCTGGCCGGCAGCCTGCTTGATTTCAGCAGCGACATCAGCAGCGACAAGGTCAAGGTATTCGAAATCGCCATCCAGTCCGGCGCCATGCTGGCGGTGGTGTGGGAATATCGGATGCGCATCGCCGGCGTGCTGTCCGGACTGTTTTCCGACGCCAAATCGCAAAAATTTGTCTTGAACGTGCTGGTGGGTTTCCTGCCCGCCGTCATCCTGGCTTTGCTCTTCAATAAGGCCATCACCGCCGCCCTGTTTCATCCGGTGCCGGTCGCCATTGCCTTCATCGTCGGCGCTTTCGTCATCCTGTGGGTCGAGCGGCGCCACCGCCTCAACCCGGTGACGGCGCGGATAGAAACGGTGGATGACATGAGCCTGCTGGATGCCTTCAAGGTCGGTTGCGCCCAGGCTTTCGCCCTGATTCCCGGCACGTCCCGCTCAGGCGCCAGCATCATCGGCGGCATGCTGTTCGGCATGTCGCGCAAGGCTGCCACCGAGTTTTCGTTTTTCCTGGCGATGCCGACCCTGTTCGGCGCCGGCGTCTACTCGCTGTACAAGGAGCGCGCGCTGCTGTCGGCGGCCGACCTGCCGCTGTTCGGCATCGGCAGCATCGCCGCGCTGGCGTCGGCATTCCTGTGCGTGCGCTGGCTGCTGCGCTACATCAGCACGCATGACTTCACCTTCTTCGCCTGGTACCGCATCGTGTTCGGCGTGGTGATCCTGGTGACGGCAACCCAGGGATGGGTGAACTGGTCGCATTGATGGAACAGCTGGACATTACCTCCCGCGCGCAGCATATCCTCGAAAGCGTTTTCGGCTACCCGGCTTTCCGCGGCCAGCAAGCCGAGATCGTGCGGCAAGTTGCGCTGGGTGGGGATGCGCTGGTGCTGATGCCCACCGGCGGCGGCAAGTCGCTGTGCTACCAGATCCCGGCCCTGCTGCGCGACGGCGTGGGCGTGGTAGTGTCGCCGCTGATTGCGTTGATGCAGGACCAGGTCGATGCGCTGGCCGAGGTCGGCGTGCGCGCCGCCTTCCTGAATTCGACGCAAAGCTTCGACGAGATGGTGCAGACCGAGCGCAAGCTGCGCCGTGGCGAACTGGACCTGGTGTACGTGGCGCCGGAGCGCCTGATGACGCCGCGCTGCCTGGAATTGCTGGAAGCCTCGAAGATCGCCCTGTTTGCCATCGACGAGGCGCACTGCGTGTCCCAATGGGGGCATGACTTCCGCCCGGAATACATCAAGCTGTCGATCCTGCACGAGCGCTTTCCCGCCGTGCCGCGCATTGCCCTGACCGCCACCGCCGACCACCAGACGCGCGAGGAAATCATCGAGCGCCTGCAGTTGCAGGAGGCGGCGCAATTCGTTTCTTCCTTCGATCGTCCCAACATCCGTTACCAGATCGTCGAAAAGGCCAACGCCCGCAAGCAGCTGCTGGACTTCATCGAAAGCGAGCACAGCGGCGACGCCGGCATCGTGTATTGCCTGTCGCGCAAGAAGGTCGAGGAAGTCGCGGAATTCCTCAACGCCAGCGGCATCAACGCGCTGCCGTATCACGCCGGCATGGAGACCGCGAAGCGCAGCGCCAACCAGTCGCGCTTTTTGCGCGAGGATGCCATCGTGATGGTGGCGACAATCGCCTTCGGCATGGGTATCGATAAGCCGGACGTGCGCTTCGTCTGCCATCTCGACCTGCCGAAAAGCATCGAGGGCTATTACCAGGAAACCGGCCGCGGCGGCCGCGACGGCGCTCCTGCCAGCGCCTGGATGGCTTACGGCTTGCAGGACGTGGTGCAGCAGCGTCGCATGATCGAGGAATCCGAGGCCGACGAGGCGTTCAAGCGGGTGCAGAGCGCCAAGCTGGATGCCATGCTGGGCCTGTGCGAGACGCTATCGTGCCGGCGCGTGCGCCTGCTGGAATATTTTGGCCAGGCTGCTACGCCTTGCGGCAATTGCGACACCTGCCTGCAGCCGCCGGTTTCCTTCGACGCCACGGTGCCGGTGCAAAAGCTGCTCTCGGCTATCTACCGGGTCGAGCAGCGCTTCGGCGCCATGCACGTGCTGGACGTGTTGCGCGGCGTGGAATCCGACAAGATCAGGCAATGGCAGCATGACCAGTTGACGGTATTCGGCGTCGGCGCCGACCGCGGCGAAGCGGAGTGGCGCGCCATCCTGCGCCAGGCCATCGCCATGGGCTTGGTGGCAGTCGACCACGACGGCTTCAATGCCTTAAAGCTCACTGAGGAAGCGCGGCCGGTGTTGCGCGGCGAGCGGAAAATCCTGCTGCGCGAATACCAGAAACCGGTCAGCCAGCGCAAAAAAGGCGTCAAGCCGAAAGGCTATGTGGAAAGCGACCTGTCGGCGCAGGAGCAGACGGTGTTCGACAAGCTACGCTGGTGGCGGGTGGAAACCGCGCGCAAGCATAACGTCCCGGCTTATGTCATCTTCCATGACGCCACCATGCGCGAAATCGCCAAGGCTCGGCCTGCTTCGCTGGACGATCTGCGCCATGTGTCGGGGGTCGGCGAGAAGAAGCTGGAAACCTATGGCGCGGAAATCATCGCGCTGATGGCCGAGCTGGCTTAACATTTGCCCATTTGCCCATCTGCCCATCTGCCGGCTTTGCCCTATCCCTTGCTATGGAAATTGAAATCTTTCGCCAGCGGCTGCGCGCGCTGGGCGCCAAACCGGAACACGAACGACGCGTGCTGCGGGACTGGCTGCAGGGGCGTCCGCATGACCAGGGGCGCCGCCGCCCGAAAGACTATTTGCCGGCCACGCTGCGCGAGGCGCGTCCCATGCTGGATGCCGAATTGGGCGGAATTGCGCGCCTGCTTTCTTCGCACCGCACCGAAGATGGCTCGGCGCGCCTGCTGGTCGGCCTCAGCGATGGCCAGACCGTCGAGAGCGTGCTGCTGCCGCGCGATGGACTGTGCGTTTCCAGCCAGGTCGGCTGCGCGGTCGGCTGCCAGTTTTGCATGACCGGGCGCAGCGGCCTGATCCGCCAGCTGAGCAGCGGCGAGATCCTGGCCCAGGTGGTGTTGGCGCGCCAGCAGCGCCCGGTCAAAAAAGTCGTGTTCATGGGGATGGGCGAACCTGCCCACAACCTGGATAACGTGATGGCCGCCATCGAGTTGCTGGGCATCGAAGGCAATATCGGCCACAAGAACCTGGTGCTGTCGACCGTGGGCGATGCCCGCGTATTCGAACGCCTGTCCGCCAGTGCAGTCAAACCGGCGCTGGCCTTGTCCCTGCATACCACCAGGCCGGCCTTGCGCGCAAAGCTGTTGCCGCGCGCGCCGAGCCTGACGCCGCGGGAACTGGTGGACTTGGCCGATCAATACGGTCGTGCCACCGCCTATCCGGTGCAATACCAGTGGACCTTGCTGGAAGGGATCAACGATGGCGATGATGAGCTGGACGCGCTCGCCGATCTGCTGAAGGGCAGGTATGCGGTGCTGAACATGATTCCCTACAACACTATCCCGGACCTGCAATTCCGGCGCCCGTCCTGGGAGCGCGCCCGCGCGATCGTGAAAGCCTTGCACCAGCGCGGCGTGCTGGCCAAGCTGCGCGATTCGGCAGCGCAGGATGTGGATGGCGGCTGCGGCCAGTTGCGCGCGCGCGCCAACGCCCAGAAAGCCCGCACCATCAGGATTCATGCGGCATGATGCCGACCGACCTGCCGATACTTTACTGAACTCTATACTTTTCAGGTATGCCAGTGACCTTTGCTTCCTTCGGTCTGATTGACCCGCTGCTGCGGGCGCTCGACACCCTCGGTTACCAATCGCCCACGCCGGTGCAGGCACAGGCAATCCCGGCGGTGCTGGCCGGGCGCGACCTGATGGCCGCCGCGCAAACCGGCACCGGCAAAACCGCTGGCTTTGCGCTGCCGCTGCTGCAGCGGCTGATGATGGAAGGGCCACAGGTGGCCAGCAATTCCGTGCGCGCCCTGGTGCTGGTGCCGACGCGCGAACTTGCCGAACAAGTGTTCGAAAGTTTTCGCCAATACGGCGCGCACCTGCCATTGCGCATGGCCGTGGCCTATGGCGGAGTAAGCATCAATCCGCAGATGATGAAGCTGCGGAAAGGTGTTGACGTCCTGGTGGCCACGCCCGGGCGCCTGCTCGACCTGCACCGGCAGAACGCAGTCAGGTTCACGCAGCTGCAGACGCTGGTGCTCGACGAAGCCGATCGGATGCTCGATCTCGGATTTTCACGTGAATTGAATGCGGTGTTCGCGGCGCTGCCAAAACGCCGGCAGACGCTGCTTTTTTCCGCGACTTTTTCCGATGCCATCCGCACGCTGGCAGGGGGCTTGTTGGATAACCCGGTCAGTATCGAGGTCAGCCCGCGCAATACGGCGGCCCAAAGCGTCAGGCAATGGCTGGTGCCTGTCGATAAAAAACGCAAAACTGCGCTGTTTCTGCATTTGCTGAAAAAAAACCGCTGGGGCCAGGTGCTGGTGTTCGCCAAGACCCGCAAGGGTGTCGATGAATTGGTCGAGACCCTGCTGGCGCAGGGCATCAGCGCCGATTCGATCCACGGCGACAAGCCGCAGCCGGGCCGCCTGCGCGCGCTGGAACGGTTCAAGATAGCCGAGGTGCAGGTGCTGGTGGCAACCGACGTCGCTGCACGCGGGCTGGATATCGACGCTTTGCCGCAAGTGGTCAATTTCGACTTGCCCATCGTTGCCGAGGACTACATTCACCGCATCGGCCGCACCGGCCGCGCTGGCGCGACCGGCGCGGCAGTCTCGCTGATTTGTGCGGACGAAGTGCAATTACTGGCTGCCATCGAAACCCTGATCCGCCAGACCCTGCCGCGGATGGAGGAGCCGGGCTTTGCGCCGGAACATCGCGTACCCATGACGGATGCGCGCGGCCAGGTGCTGAAAAAGCCCAAGAAGCCGAAAAAACCCAAGCTCGGCGCGGCAAAGACTGCCAGGTAGGCGCCGGCGGCTTTGGCCCCGCCGCGGGATGCATGCCGTTTCACTGCCGGCGCAGGCATCAGCCAGACAGATGCCCGGTTTCGGCAACGACCGCCTCTTCCATGTAAAAACAATTTCCCTTGCCTTCGCGCTTGGCCCGATACATGGCAATGTCCGCCTGCGCCATCAAATAGGAAGGCGCCACGGCGACGCCGGCGTGCAGCGCGATGCCGATCGACATGCCAAGCGTAAAGGATTTTCCCTCCACCTCGAATGGCTCTGCAATGGCATCCAGGCATTGCCGGGCGACGGCGGCCGCGCCGCTACGGGCATCCTTCAAGCCTGTAAGCAGGACCACGAATTCATCGCCGCCCAGGCGTGCCACAGTGTCGATCCGGCGTCGCCCATCGATCAGGCGATGCGCAACCTGGCGCAGCACTTCATCGCCGGCATCGTGCCCGTGCTGGTCGTTGACCGGTTTGAAGCCATCCAGGTCGCAAAACAGCAGGGCGATTTGCGAGCCGTCGCGTTGGGCGCACGCCAGCGCCTGCATCAGACGCTCTTCCAGCATGGCGCGGTTGTACAGGCCGGTTAGCGAGTCGTGATGCGCGAGGTACTTCAGCCGCGTTTCGCTGGCCTCGCGCGCCGCTTCTTCCTTGTGCAACCGCTCGACCAGGAAATTGAAGCCTTTCACCACTTCGCCAACCTCGTCGTCACGGATAACCGGAAGCGGCGCCAACCTGATTTTGCCGTCTGCCATATTGCGCATTGCCCGGGCGGTGTCGGTAAGCGGACGCAGGATGCGTGGCAATGCGAGCAGCAGCAGCGTCAGCACTGTGATGATCAAAGCTGGAATGGACTTTGTCATGAAGTCGCCCAGTGCTTCGACCAGGCGGAACGCCTCTTTGGTCGGCATGCGCGCTACCACGAACCAGCCGGTGCTGGGCACGCTTGCCATCGCGGAAAACTCTTCCACGCCGATGGCATTGATGGTGATGCCGGTGCCACGGTAGCCGGCCATGGCGCGGTCATGCAGTAAATTCACGCCGGGGCGCGGCGTCGGTTGCAGGATCATGGCCGGATCGCTGGACGCGACAAACAGACGATCTGCAGGCGACACTAGTAAAAAGCCACCGGTTGCGCCCAACTGGGTTTCCTGCAGGCGGTCCAGAAAGCCGGGCGCATTGAGTTGCGCCACGCCGGCCAACACTGTGACGATGTTGCCGGCGGAGTCGCGTACCGGCGCGGAGAAAATGATAAGCGGATCGCCGCTTACGCGTCCGCGCATAGGCTTGCCGATGGCAGGCTTTTTGGTGCGCACAGCGGCCAGGAACCAGTCCGCCGCTGCATAGTCGAGCTGGCTGCGGTTGGCAATGGCCGGGTGTTCGCCCAGCAGGCCGTGTCCATCCGGCCGGACTGCCAGCAAGCCCTTGTTAAACAGTGGATTGATATCCAGGCGTTCCTTGAGCCAGCCAGTCAATTTTTCCGGTTGTCCTGCAAGCTCGGGCGGCAAGTCAGCGGCAAGCCGTTCGATTAATGCTTGACGCGACGTTATGCCGTGGTCGATGTCGCGGGCAATATAAGTAGCGATGGAAAGCTGCTGCGTGGCGGCCAGTTCGTGCGCATGCTCCCGGACCAGCGGCAATGCCAAAAAATAGCGCACCAGAATACCGATCAAGGTAAGCCCGACGCCGAGCGCAACCAGGCGAAATTTTATGGATTGGAAATTTAGCATGCTGCCATCATAGCGATTTTTGGCCAAAAAATTGCTATCGATTTACGATGTTTCTTGTTTGTTAAAGTTTTTTGCAACAGCCGGGTCATCTTTTTGATGGCGGTATGTGTTTTCTTACCTATGCCGCGATAAAAATAGCGAAATTCAGAATCCAAGCGTTGAGTCACGCCCGAAGGAAAGTGTCATGTCTACATCACCGCGGCTTCCAGACACCTTGCCCAGGCGCTGGGTCGTCATGGGCGTGAGCGGCTCCGGCAAAACCACGGTCGGCAGAATTCTGGCCAGCCGGCTAGGGGCACAATACGCTGAAGGAGACGATGATCATCCACGCGCGAATATCGAAAAGATGGCAGCCGGGCAGCCGCTCACCGACGAGGACAGGCAAGGGTGGCTACTGAAGCTGCAGGATCGCATTCGACAATCCAGGCAAGAGGACACAGCGCTGGTCCTGGCCTGCTCCGCACTCAAGCGTCGTTATCGCGACCTGTTACGGGAAGCGGATGCCGGCCTCGCATTTTTGCACCTGGATGGCGAGCGTGCGCTGATTGCCTCGCGCATGCGGAGCCGCACCGGTCACTTCATGCCGGCAGCGCTGCTCGACAGTCAGTTGCGCGATCTGGAACCCTTGCAGGCCGATGAAATCGGCTGTCGGCTGGATGTTTTCGATGCGCCGGAAACGCTGGTGGAGCGGCTGCTGCGGCAGTATCCGAACCAATGACGAGGCAGCAAAAGCAAGCTGGCTAGCGCTTGCTGAACACCAGGTCCCAGACGCCGTGGCCGAGCTTGATGCCACGCTTCTCGAACTTGGTATTGGGCCGGTAGGCGGGACGTTCGGCGTAACTCTCTGCGGTATTCTGCAAGGTCGGCTCGGCCGACAGGACTTCCAGCATCTGCTCCGCATACTCTTGCCAGTCGGTGGCGCAATGCAGATAGCCGCCGGGGGCGATGCGCGACGCCAGCAGGCTGACGAAAGCCGGCTGGATCAGGCGGCGCTTGTTGTGGCGCGCCTTGTGCCAGGGATCGGGGAAAAACACATGCACGCCGGCCAGCGATTCGGGCGCAATCATGTTGGTGACGACTTCGACTGCATCGTGCTGGAGGATGCGCAGATTCTGCAGCCGCTGTTCGCCGATCAGTTTCAACAGGCTGCCGACGCCCGGGGTATGCACTTCCACTCCGACGAAATTCTTGTCCGGCATGCCGGCGGCAATCGTCGCCGTGGTGTCGCCCATGCCGAAGCCGATTTCAAGGATGACCGGCGCCTTGCGGCCGAAGGCGGCATCGAAATCCAGCAGGCTCTTTTGATAAGGGATGCAGAACTGCGGACCGAGTTCCTCCAGCGCGCGCGCCTGGCCAGTCGACAGGCGGCCGGCGCGGGTGACGAAACTACGGATGCGGCGCTCGGTCGGGTCGTAGAAGAGGGGCTTGCCGGCAGTGTTTTCGGGGAGGTCGGACATGCTGTTGTCGCAATGGCAAAATTGGGCGTTGTGCCAACAAAAAGGCACCGGCTTGCGGTGCCTGATGAATTCTGGAGCGGGTGAAGGGAATCGAACCCTCGTCGTAAGCTTGGGAAGCTTCTGCTCTACCATTGAGCTACACCCGCGACAGGGGTGAATTATACGATGGAAGACGTTTCCAGGTCGATATGGGGCCGTTGCTGGGCACAATTCCGCTAAGGTCGCATCATGCGCCGATATCGGCAGCTAACAGCTTCGTTTTTTATTAAATATGGAAGAAGTCAGTTAGCTGCTGTCTCACGGTTAAAGAAAGATTAATGCAATATAGAGTAAAGCGGCATTCGCCTTGATTCGAGTGCCGGGGCATGAAAGCCAAAGCATGTCCTGGGCACCCAAAATGATGCCCCGGCAGTAGTCGAATTTGCGGAGCAATACGCCATTGCCAGTGCTGATCCCGTGGCATCGGCGCGGCGTGCTTACCAAGTTGCGTGACTCTGCCACACAAGAAATGGATGGAGGATGTGGCCAGTTACGGGCATGGACCAGCACCAAGCCTGGAACATATCGTTTTGAAGAAGGCGATCGGCTAATCCAACTGTATTCGTAAGAAATGTTGCAGAATGTAACGTTTTCCTTTTTAACATTTTCAGCATGCTAGTCTGTTTCCGCTTTGCAACAACTTTACTGAGGAAACCGATATGGCTAAAGCATTTACGCGTGGACTGCTGGCAGTGGCAATGATTACTGCATTTGGCGGGGCAATTGCACAAACAGCTACCGATCCGGCGCAAACAACATCGCAGACTACCGCCGCACCTGCACCAACCACTTCACAAACTACGGCGTCGCAAACCACTGCATCAACTGCGACGACGGCATCGCAAACCACTCCCACGACTGTATCGCAAACTACTCCTACGACTGCACCGACCAGCTCGGAAACGCAACCGGTGAAGAAAAACAACGGTAAAGGCGCCACGGTATTCAAGCCAGGTACTACCGTGCCAGAGGGGGCGAATGTAAAAACCACTGGCAAGGGAAAAGGTGCATCCGTTGTCCTGCCTGAGCCGGCAAGTATTGCGCAAGAACGCGCTGCTACCGCCAAGCTTGAGCGTGCGGAAAAGCCGCAAAAAGTCGAACGACCGGAGAAAGCGGAAAGGCCTGAGAGAATTGAGCGCCCGGAAAAAATCGAACGTCCTGAGAAGATCGAGCGGCCGGAACGTGTCGAGCGCGTCCGCCGTTAAACGCAAGATTGCCTAAGCCGGGCTAACGCGTAAGAGTTGGCCCGGCTTTTGTTTACACCATTAGTCGGATATGAAGATGAAATTTTTCCATGGCATTCCTGTGACTGTTGCCGCCATCCTGTTTTCCCACAGTGCTTTTGCCGATGGCGTAACAGTAAAAACAGGCTACGATTACTCCAGTGGTAAATACGGCACAAGCACTACCACTGAAATTACTTCCATTCCTTTTATCGCCAGTTATGAAAAGGATGACTGGAGTTTCAAAGCCGTCATGCCTTATGTACGTATCAGCGGTGCAAGCAACGTCATATCGGGCATAGGCGCAGTGTCTAGGGCCAACGACAGTGTCCGCACGACATCCGGATGGGGCGATGTCTCGCTGTCTGCCACCAAGGCACTTTGGTTTGATGCTAAAGCAAGAATGGGCCTGGATGTCACAGGCAAAGTCAAGCTTGGCACTGCCGACAGCGCGAAAGGATTAGGCACCGGAGAGAACGACTACTGGGTGTTGGCTGACGCCTACAAGAATATCGGTTCCATCACATACCTGGGCGGTGTGGGGTATGGCATGCTCGGAGACAGTCCGCTACTGAAGCTGAAAAACGTCATCAGCGCGAATATCGGTGCTGCCTATAAAGTCAACGAGATGGCCAGCATCGGCGCCCTCTTTGATGCGCGCACCAGATCCAGTGACACTGGCTCCGCTCAACGCGAATTGACTGCCTTTTACATGCTAAAGCTGGGCGGCGGATATAAGCTGCAAGCTTATGCTCTCAAAGGCTTTGCCGATGGCAGCCCGGATTGGGGCGCAGGAGCGAATATCGGCTATAACTTCTAGCAGATCGACGGTAATCGGGCAGTCGCTGCTATCGCAGCATCGACTGCCCGACGCGCGCCCCGATCCAGCGCGGCAGCTGGCGCAACGCTTTCCTGCAAGGCGCAAGGCGCAAGGCGCAAGGCGCAAGGCGCAGTGCCGGAGCGCTGGTCCGGCGGATGGGCTTCCAGATGTATCACTTGTAAGAAAATGCGTCATTCGATTGTCCGGCAGGGGCAATCGTATAAAGTGATTCCATCACAACGCTGACTGGAGCTCACCATGAAACGCATTCTTTGTACCACTGCCGCCATCATTCTCGGCGCCGCCGCTTTTGTCCCGACCCAGGCATTCGCGCAAGTGGATTTCAGTATCGTGATCGGCAATGCGCCGCCGCCGCCGCGCTATGAAGTCGTGCCCGCTCCGCGTCGCGGATATGAATGGGCGCCTGGCTATTGGAACTGGAATGGCAGAAGGCATGTATGGGTTGGTGGCCATTGGGAACGCGCTCGTCAGGGTTATTACTACCAGCGTCCCGAGTGGCGCCAGGACCATGGCGGCTGGCGCCTGAATCGCGGCGGATGGCAGCGCGGTTACGGGCATGACTATCGCCAGCATCAGTATCAGCATCAGGGTTATCGCGGTCATGGCGACCGCGACCATGACGGCGTCCCCAACCGCGTGGACCGCGACCGCGATGGCGACGGCGTGGCCAATCGTCACGACCGCCGGCCGGACAATCCGCGCCGGGATTGATGTCCGACTCTGCGGCGGCAAAACATGGCCCGCTTCGGCGGGCCATTCCATTTCAGGCGGAAATGCGGCGATTGCCGGATTGCGGCGCCATGCAAATTCAAGCCCTGGCGTTTCCCTTCCCAGCGCCAGGCAAACTGTCGCCGGCAAGCTGCGCCTGCTGCACGATCCACTCCCGGAACACTTTGACTTCCTGACGCGGTTCGCTGAGTCCGTCGATCAGCCAGTAGGCATAATCGCTGTGGCCGCGTCCGTCGTCGGCCAGCGCCACCAGCCTGCCGTCCTGCAGCATCGGCCGCACCAGCGGCAGCCTGCCCAGGGCCACGCCGCGGCCTTCGACCGCCGCATGGATCAACTGGTCGTACTGGTTGAAGTGAAGGTAGGCCTTGGGCTTGGCATTGGCAATGCCGGTGGCGCTCAGCCAATCCGACCAGCGCAGCCAGGGGCGGGCGCGCTCGTCCAGTTCCAGCAAGGCTTCGCCTAGCAGCGCTTGCGGATTCTTGAAGGCGCGCGCCGCCACTGATTTGCTGGCGACCGGCAGCACCTTTTCGCCGAACAGGCGCTCCGCGCCGGGTGGCGCCCCCGCTTCACGGGCGTAGCGAACCGCCAGGTCGATGCCTTCCCGCTGCAAATCCAGAAGCTGATTGTTGGCGGCCAGCCGCACGTCGATATGCGGATGGGCGTCTTGAAAGCTGCCCAGCCTGGGCAGAATCCACAGGGAAGCGAAACCGATCGCTGCGGTGATGGTGACCGGATGCATGCGGCGCTCGTCGCGCACGGATTCGGCATAACCGGCCAGCCGTTCCAGCCAGGGCGAGGCTAGCGCAAACAAGCGCTCGCCATCGTCGGTCAGAGCGATCGCGCGGTGCTTGCGGACCAGCAGCGGCGCACCGAGATGCTCTTCCAGGCTCAGTATCTGGCGACTGACCGCCGATTGCGTCAGGCACAGATCCTGCGCCGCCAGCGTGATGCTCATGCGGCGTGCGACGGCGACAAAACCGCGGATCGCGTCCAGCGGCGGCAGGTCCAGGAGCTCATTGCCCATGTGGCTTGTTGCATGCGTTTTGTTCATGTGAATCATGCGTAAATTGCGTTTGCGTCCATCCATGGCATCGATAAACTGCATGGCATGGGCCCCATTGTAATGCATGAGTTCTGGTCATGCGAAAGTGTTCGGGGCGGAATTGACTGAGGGAGTGTATCAATGAAGCGTTCCTGGAGAACCCCGCTGGCCATTGTGGTTTGCGGCGGCGTCATCATGGGGCTGTCGCTGGGCGTGCGGCATGTGCAAGGCTTGTTCCTGCTGCCGATGACGACCGAACGCGGCTGGACGCGCCAGGATTTTGCCTTGGCCGTCGCCCTGCAAAATCTGGTGTGGGGCTTGTTGATGCCGTTTACCGGCATGATCGCCGACAAGTTCGGCAGCGCCAAGGTGCTGCTCGGCGGTTGCCTGATGTATGCCGCCGGCGTGTATCTGATGGCGCACTCGGCCAGCGTCACCGGACTGCTGCTCAGCTGCGGCCTGATGATCGGCGCCGGTTTGTCGGCCACCTCGTTCGGCACCGTGTACGGCGCCTTGAGTCGCCTGGTGGCGCCTGAGCGGCGCGGCTGGGCGCTCGGCCTGGCGGGCGCGGTCGGCGGCCTGGGGCAGTTTGCCCTGGTGCCGGCTACGCAAGGTTTCATCGGCGGATATGGCTGGCTGGTGGCGCTGGTGATCCTGGCTGTCGTGATGCTGGCGGCCGCGCCCTTGTCTGCGGCGCTGCAGGAAGCGCCCCATGCTACCCATGAAGGGACGCATGGACAGTCACTGCGTCATGCGCTTGGCGAAGCATTTGCGCACAAGGGATTCTGGCTGCTCAATCTTGGCTTTCTCGCCTGCGGCTTCCAGCTCGCCTTCATCGCCGGGCACTTGCCGGCCTACCTGATGGACAAGGGTATGAGCGGACGCAGCGCGGTGATCGCCCTGTCGCTGATTGCGCTGACCAATATCGCCGGCACCTATTATTCCGGCATTCTCGGCACGAAGTTTCGGCGCAAGCATTTGCTGGCATATAACTACCTGATACGTTCGGGCGTGATTGCGGCATTCGTGCTGCTGCCGCTCAGCGAGTGGACGCTGTATCCGTTTTCCATCGTCATGGGCTTGCTGTGGCTGGGCACCGCGCCCCTGACCAACGGGCTGGTGTCGCAAGTGTTCGGCGTGAAGTACCTGACCACCCTGTTCGGTTTCGTGTTCGTCGGCCACCAGGTCGGCGGATTCATGGGCGCATGGCTGGGCGGCCTGGTGTTTGACACTACCGGTTCGTATGATCTGGTGTGGCTCGGCGCGATTGGGCTGGGCCTGCTGGCGGCAGCGCTGCACTGGCCGATCGACGACCGCGAGGTAGCGCGCCTGCGGACGGCCTGATGAGGCAGATCATGAAACGGTTTAGCCTGGGAAGCTTATTGCTGCTGGCGGCTCACCTGCTGATCGGCGGCTGGGCATTCATGAAGTTGCTCGAGCCGGGCAATACGCTTGAACTGCTGCGCCTGTTTTCGCTGTGCTGACGTGCAAAAGCTAATGTGCAGTACCAAGCCTGGTGGCCAGCTTCTCTTGAGAATTTGCGCCTTGTTGTTTGTTGTAAAAAGTTAATTTTCTGTTGCGTCTTTGGCAATTCCTTGGATGAACTGACATAAAATATCGAACGGCACAAATTGCTTCGTATTGTCGCCTGTTATCACAACGGAAGCGGGGGAGTAACTGCGCCGTTCATTTACTCGATTTTTTATCAGACAATTCCACGGGAGAAGAAATGAAAGCAGTATTTTTGATTGCCACTTCCTTGATGACATTGGCGTTGACGGCTTGTTCTTCGATGCCGACCGGTGGCGCTGCCGCGCAAGCGGAATTGCAGCCGACCAAGGGAAACAATGCTCGCGGAACGGTGAGCTTCACCCGTCAAGGTAATCAAGTCGTAATGGCGGCGAAGTTCAGCGGATTGACCCCCGGCGGCCATGGCTTCCATATCCACGAAAAGGGCGATTGCAGCGCGCCGGACGGCACCAGTGCCGGTGGCCATTTCAATCCGGCAGGCAAAAAGCATGGACATCCGCAGCATGAAGACCATCATGTGGGCGATCTGCCGATGCTGGAAGCCGACGCCAGCGGTAATGCAAGTCTCACGGCAACATTGTCTGGAATCAGCCTGACTCAGGGGGATTCCGGCATCATTGGCCGCGGCGTGATTGTTCATGCCGCACCCGACGACTTCAAGACCCAGCCAACTGGCAATTCCGGTGGGCGCGTTGCCTGCGGCGTGATCGCCGCCCGTTAAACCGCGCTTGAATTCCTCATTAGACGCGAACGGCAAAACAATTCCGTTCCACCAGCACCGGCCGGCCAGGCCGGTGCCCTGTCATTTTTCAAGCGGCTGTTTCTCCGTCAACGCGGCAAGCTGCTTGCGCAACTGCTTTTCCTCCTGATACCGTTGCGTGGCGTCGCGTGCGACTGCCATCGCTCCCGTCGTTTCGCCGGCCTGGTTCTTCACCACTGCGAAACTCATATCGACATAGAGCGGGTTGCCGCTCTTGTGCAGCGCCCGCGTGATGCGCGAGCGTCCACAGTGCAAAGTGGCGCCGCGACTGATCGCCTGGTGGTAACCATCCCAGTGCGCCTTGCGCAAGCTTTCAGGAATGATCAGGTCCAGATTTTGGCCGATCGTTTCGGCCGCATCGAAGCCGAACAGGGATTGCGCACCCGGATTCCAGGCCTGGATGATGCCCTGTCTATCTGAAAAAATTAATGCTTCGGACATGCAAGTGACCAAATCGGCATAGGGCGTTGCCAGCATCATTTCGTCCAATTTTTCCTCCACAAGATTTGAGATTTTTAACGCAGCGTCCCTAAGTATGCGTCAAATACGGAAAAAGCCGGCAGCGTACAATTCGTATTTGTAAAAAACCTTCATCAAATCTGCTGCATATACAAAATTGAACGTGGCGCTGATGAGACGAATATCGAACTGGCCCGGTGCAGCATTACAGAGGCTATGCAATGAACAGCAGCGCGCTGGACAGCGGCACAAGGGCCAATTACGCGAGAATCAGCGTCCTGCCGGCTTCGGCTTCATCCGTCCCGGATGCCGTCAAGGCATGATGATGGCAGTGCTGGCGGCCTGGCCCCCTGTTTTCGCGCAATCTTCATCATCCGCCGCGCCCACTATTGCGGCCAGCCTGAAACCGGTGATCGTCACCAGTACCCGCATCGGCGTGTCGCCCTTCGCCACGCCGGCCTCGGTTGATGTGGTCGAGGGCGCGGCAATGCGCCACAGCCAGCCGCAGGTCAATCTGTCCGAGAGTCTCGGCGGCGTGCCTGGCCTGCTGATCCAGAATCGGCAAAATTATGCGCAAGACTTGCAGATCGCCGTGCGCGGCTTCGGCTCGCGTTCCACTTTCGGCATCCGCGGCGTGCGCTTGTACGTCGACGGCATTCCGGCTACGCTGCCGGATGGCCAGGGACAGAGTTCCAACATCGATATCGCTTCCATCGACCGCGTGGAAGTCTTGCGCGGGCCGTTTTCTGCCCTGTACGGAAATTCCTCGGGCGGCGTGATACAGGTTTTCACCGAAGAGGGCAGAGGTGCGCCGACGCTGACGCCCAGCTTCACTTCCGGCAGCGATGGTCTGCGCCGCTTCGGCATCAAGGCCGGCGGCGCGACCGGCGGCGCCACCTCCGGCGATGCTGGCGCCATCGATTATTTGTTGAGCCTCAGTCGTTTCACTACCGATGGCTACCGCGAACATAGCGCGGCCAGCAAGAATCTTGTGAACGGCAAGCTCGGCATCCGGCTCGACGATGACGGCAAGCTGACGCTGATCCTCAACAGCGTGGACCTGAAGGCGCAGGATCCGCTCGGACTCGCCTGGCCCCAGTTCAGGACCGATCCGCGCAGCGTTGCCGCGGTCGCCGGGCAGTTCGACACACGCAAGACCGTGCAGCAGACCCAGGGCGGCCTGGTGTACGAACGCCGCATCGATGCCGGCAACGAGCTGCGCCTGATGTTTTATCATGGGCAGCGCGAGACCATGCAGTTCCAGTCGATCCCGCCCGGCACGCCCGGCCCTCCGCCAACCGTGCAGGCCGACCCGCGCCATGCCGGCGGCGTGATTTCGCTGACACGCGACTACGGCGGCATCGACGCGCGCTGGACCTCGCGCCTGCTGCTGGCAGGGCACCCGCTGACGGTGGTCGGCGGCCTTGCCTGGGACAGGCTCGAAGAGCAGCGTCAGGGCCATGAAAACTTCATCGGCACTGGCATGGACCGCCAACTGGGCGTGCAAGGCAGGCTGCGGCGCGATGAAAGCAACGAGGTATGGAATATCGATCCCTATCTGCAGGCTTCCTGGCAATTCGCCGCGCGCTGGACGCTGGATGCGGGGCTGCGCCACAGCACGGTGCGCTTTTCCTCGGATGACCATTACATCGCCGGCGTCAATGGCGATGACAGCGGCGCGGCGCGCTATCGCCAGTCCTTGCCGGTGGCAGCGCTGCGCTATCAGCCCACGCCTGATGTGAGCCTGTATGCGACGGTCGGCCGCGGTTTCGAGACGCCGACCTTCAATGAAATTTCCTACCGTAGCGACGATTTGCCCGGCCTGAATTTCAGCTTGCGGCCTTCGGTCAACACCAGCGTCGAAGCCGGCGCCAAGGCGAGGCTCGATCGCGGGATGCTGACGGCGGCATGGTTCCAGACCCGCACCGAGGATGAAATCGTCAGCGCCGGCAGTTCAGGCGGACGCGCCACGTTCCGCAATGCCGGACGTACCTGGCGCCATGGCATGGAACTGGGGTGGCATGGAGAATTCGCGCGCAACTGGCAGGTGCAGGCGGCTTACACTTACCTCGAAGCCTCCTACCGTGACGGCTTTTCTGGCTTTCCGGCCGGTAACCGCATTCCCGGCATCGCCCGCCAGATGGCGTTCGCCTCGCTGGGTTGGGCGCCGCCGCAAGGCTGGCGAGCCGGCCTGGAAGGTCGCTGGCTGAGCAAAATCCATGTCAACGACAGCAATGCCGAAGCGGCGCCGGGCTATTTCACCTCTGCCGCGCATACCGGTTACCTGTGGCAGATCGAGCGCTGGACGCTGGATGCATTTGCCCGCATCGACAACCTGTTCGACCGCCGGTACGCTGGTGCGGCGATCATCAACGAAAGCAACGGCCGCTACTACGAGCCGGCGCCCGGGCGCAACTGGAGCGCGGGCGCCAGTGCGGCTTACCGCTTTTAGTCTCCTTTTTTCCATCCAAAACACTCTCCTAATGGAGAGGGTTTTTTGTTTGTTGATTTTATGCAAATTGCATATACTAAATATCCTTTTATAAATTCAGAGGCGACAAATATGATCCGTTCCATGCTGACTCTTGCTGGTTTGACCGCTGCTCTCGTGCTGGCTGGTTGCGCATCGCAGCCTGCTGCGCCGGTTTCCAAGGAAGCCGCCGCCGCTGCGGCCGCGAATGATGCCGCGGTTGCCGCCAAGCTGAAGGGCAACTGGATTGGCAGCTGGGAATTGCCCGGTTATGGCGGCGGCAAGTTTGAATTGATCGTTACCGAAGTGAACGGCACGGAAGTCAAAGGCAGCGCCAACTGGTATGGCACTGCCGCCGGCGACACCAAGGCGCCGCTGGCAGGTGCCGTCGTTAAAAACGGCACGCTGGTCGAAAACAAGTCCAGCAATGCCATCAAGCTGAGCCTGAAAGGCGACAATGAGCTGAGCGGCACCTGGAGCGCCAGCGGCTACAGCGGCCCGCTGAAAGCCAAGCGCCAGTAATTGGCGCGCGGGCATTGTCCGCGCATGATGTACGAATAAAGAAAGGGAGCCGCGGCTCCCTTTCTTATTGTACGATGCCTGCGCTTGCGGACTATTGACCCTGCGGCGGCGTGTCTTTCGGTAAAGCGCCTTCGCGGCGGTTGAAGCCCGCCACCATGTCGAAGCGGAACAGGCGGCATTCCAGCGCGCCATTGAAAAACGGCGTCTTGCGCGCTTCTTTCAGGCGCAGCAGTTTCGGCACGCCGAGGTCGGCGGTAAACAGGAACACCGCCCAGCCGGCGAAGCGCTGTTTCAGAGTAGTGCCGAAGGCGCTGAAAAAGGCTTGTGCCATTTCATCGGTGGCGATCGTGCTGTCGCCGCGCACGCCGATCCGTTCTCCATAAGGCGGGTTGGTCAGCAGGATACCGGGCGTTTCGGTCGGCGGCTTGACCTCCTGCGCTTCGATCTGTTTCAGCGGGACTTCGAACTGGATGCCGGCGCGCTGCAGATTGTTGCGCGCCATGACGATCATGTCGCCGGAAATGTCGCTGCCGAAAATGGTCGGCGCGGCGGGCAGGGGATTGGGCTTGAATCCCCCCTTCATCGCCAGCCAGGCTTCGGCATCGAATTCATGGAATTTCTCGAAAGCGAAACGGCGGCGCGCGCCGGGCGGAATGCCCGCCAACATTTGCGCGGCTTCGGCGAGGATGGTGCCGGAACCGCACATCGGGTCGAACAGCACCATGCCGGGCTTCCAGCCGGCCACCCGCAACAGGCCCGCCGCCAGGTTTTCGCGCAAGGGAGCATCGCCGGTATCCTCGCGCCAGCCGCGCTTGAACAGCGCCTCGCCCGAGGTGTCGAGGTACAGCGTGAAGGTGCGCTGGTCGAGGAAGCCGGCGATGCGCATATCCGGCGTGCGGGTATTGACCGAGGGGCGCTTGCCGAATTGGTCGCGGAAGCGGTCGCACACGCCATCCTTGATTTTCAGAGTGGTGAATTCCAGGCTCTTCAGCGGCGACTTGATGGCGGTGAGGTCGACACGGATGGTGTGATCGACGTCGAACCAGTCTTCCCAGGGCTGCGCCAAGGTCAGGTCGTAGATATCATTTTCATTCTGGTAACCGGCGTGGGCGATGCGCAGCAGCACGCGCGAGGCGATGCGCGAATGCAGGTTGATGCGCCAGGCATCGGCCAGCTTGCCGGAACAGTGCACGCCGCCCGGCACCTGGTTGTGCACTTTCAGCGTCGTGCTTTGCTGCGCGATTTCATTCAGCTCTTCGGCCAGCGGCCCTTCCATGCCGCGCGGGCATGGGCAGAAATAGGAGTAATTCATGGGGAACCCTTTATCCGTAGTGGTGTTGCTTTATCGGACCACAGTCATCGTGACGGACAAGATGACTGTGGTTCGATAGTCGGGCAGCATCATACTGCACCGCATGTTTCATTAAAACGGCTTGACCACCACCAGCACCACTGCCGCCAGCAGGGCGATCACCGGCACTTCATTGAACCAGCGGTACCAGGTGTGGCTGCGCTTGTTGGCGCCGCGTTCGAATTTCTTCAGCAGCGAGCCGCAGGCATGGTGATAGCCGATCAGCAGCACGACGATCGCCAGCTTGGCATGCATCCAGCCCGCAGCTATTTTGCCTTCGGGACCCTTGCCTATGCCGTAACCCAGCCACAGCCACAGGCCGAATGCCAGCGCGGGAACCGCCAGCATCGTCATGAAACGGTACAGCCGGCGTGACATGAGCAGCAGGCGCTCGGTGGTGGCGGTATCGTTGACCTGCGCCAGGTTGACGAAGATGCGCGGCAGATAGAACAGGCCGGCGAACCACGAAGCGATGAAGACGATGTGCAGCGATTTGATCCAGAGCATGAAGACGATCCTGTTAAAGAAAATAAATTAGGCGCGCACTTCGCCGTGCCCGAACACCACGTATTTCAGCGAAGTCAGGCCTTCCAGTCCGACCGGGCCGCGCGCATGCAGCTTGTCGTTGGAAATGCCAATTTCCGCGCCGAGGCCGTATTCGAAGCCGTCGGCAAAGCGCGTCGAGGCGTTCACCATCACCGACGCCGAATCGACTTCGCGGACGAAACGCATGGCGCGGCTGTAATCCTCGGTGATGATGGCGTCGGTATGCTGCGACGAATACAGGTTGATGTGGGCGATCGCCTCGTCGATGCCGGGGACGATCTTCACCGCCAGGATCGCCGCCAGGTATTCGGTCTTCCAGTCTTCTTCGGTCGCCGTCGCCAGGTGCGGATAGCCCTTGAGGATGGCGCGCGCTTCCTCGTCACCGCGCAACTCGACTTCCTTCTGCTCGTACAGCTTGGCCAGTTCGGGCAGGACGCGCGGGGCGATCTCGCGCGCTACCAGCAGGGTTTCCATGGTGTTGCAGGTGCCGTAGCGATGGCACTTGGCGTTGAAGGCCACGCGCAGGGCCTTGGCGATGTCGGCCTTGTCGTCGATATAGACGTGGCAGATGCCATCCAGGTGCTTGATCATCGGCACTTTGGATTCGCGCATCAGGCGCTCGATCAAACCCTTGCCGCCGCGCGGCACGATCACGTCGACGTATTGCGGCATGGTGATCAGCTCGCCGACGGCGGCGCGGTCGGTGGTCTCGACGATCTGCACCGCATCGGCCGGCAGGCCGGCGCCGTGCAAGCCTTCCTTGACCAGTTTCGCCAGCGCCTGGTTGCAATGGATCGCTTCGGAACCGCCGCGCAAAATCGTTGCATTGCCGCTCTTGATGCACAGGCCGGCGGCATCCACCGTGACGTTCGGACGCGCTTCGTAAATGATGCCGATGACGCCCAGCGGCACGCGCATCTGGCCGACCTGGATGCCGGTCGGGCGGAATTTCATGCCGGAGATTTCACCGATCGGATCGGGCAGGGCGACGATCTGCTCCAGGCCTTCGGCCATGGTGGCGATGGCCTTGTCGGACAGCGTCAGGCGGTCCAGCATGGCCGCTTCCATGCCATTGGCGCGCGCGGCTTCCAGGTCTTGCTGGTTGGCGGCGCGCAGGTCGGCGGCGTCGCGCCGGATGGCGGCGGCGATCAGCTCCAGCGCGCGGTTCTTGGCGGCGGTGTCGGCACGGGCCATGGCGCGCGAGGCGTTGCGGGCGCGCTGGCCGACTTCATTCATGTAGTGCTTGATATCCATGATGTTGGATCCGGAAAAATAAAATCAAAACTCCGTCAGGGCATTCAGCGCCCGGACGCCACCTTCAGGCCCAGTTGCAGCATCGCATCCCAGGGATCGCCGGCAAATGCCTTGGCCCGCAAGCCTTTTACCATTTTGTCGATTTGCGCTGCTTCCTGCAATGCCGCTTCCAGGGACGTCAGCGACAGCCGTCGCAGCGCCGGCTCCATCAGCCGCTCGCGCGGCCCCCAGATGCGGTATTCCTTCAGCAGCATGCCGAGCGGGCGGCCCTGCGCCGTGCCGGCTTTCAGCTTCAGCAGTGTGCGGATTTCCTCGGCCACCGCCCACAGCACCAGCGGCAAGGCTTCGCCTTCACCTTTCAGACCTTCCAGCATGCGCGTCAGGCGTGCGCTGTCGCCGGCCAGCATGGCTTCGTTCAGCTTGAAGACGTCGTAGCGCGCCACATTCAGCACCGCATCCTGGATCTGCTCGAAGGATAGTTTGCCCTCGGGGTAAAGCAGCGCCAGCTTCTGGATTTCCTGGTGCGCGGCCAGCAGGTTGCCCTCGACCCGTTCGGCGATGAAGTCGATGCCCGGGCGGTCAGCCGACTGCTTGTGCGCCGCCAGCCGCGCTCCTATCCAGCCAGGCAACTGGTTGCGTTCCACCAGCGGGATGTCGATATACACGCCGGCCTGCTGCAGCGCGCCGACCCAGGCCGCCTTTTGCGTGGCCCAGTCGAGTTTTGGCAGCGTCACCAGCGTCACATTGTCGGGGGAGAAGCTGGCGGCGTAATTCTGCAGCGCCTGGCTGCCTTCCTTGCCCGGCTTGCCGGTCGGAATGCGCAGTTCGATCAGCTTGCGTTCGCCGAACAGCGATTGCGACTGGTTCGCTTCCAGTAGCGCGCCCCATTTGAAGCTGCGCTCGACCACCAGCACTTCGCGTTCGGAAAAACCCTGCGCGCGCGCCGCCTTGCGAATCTGGTCGGCAGCTTCCAGCGCGAGCAGGTGCTCGTCGCTGGTGATGACGTACAGCGGCGCCAGCGGCTTGGCCAAATGCGCTTGCAGGGCGTCTATCCGCAGTTGCATTGCTTTTCCTAAAGTGTTGGGGACAGAGTACCGCTGCGCTTAACTCTTTCCCCAATGCCGTTAATTTGTCGGGAACAGAGTACCGCTACGCTTAACTCTTTCCCCAATGCCGTTAATTCGTTGGGACAGAGTACCGTCAGCCTTCACTCTTTCCCACAATGTCGTTACTTTGCTGAAGACAGCATGCCACTCAGCTTGTTCGCAACGCCGCCAGCCGGCGCAGGATCTGCTGCACCAGATCGGATTGCATGTCGCGGTACAGCATGGCTTTTTCACCTTCCTTGGCCAGCACCGCGGCTTCGTTGAAAGTCATGTCGCGCTTGAGCACGAGGTTGGTCGGTTCCACCAATTGCGTGCCGCTGCCATCGAGGACGCGGAAACTGAAACGGTAGAACAGCGACAGTTCGCGGATGCGGCCCTGGCTGTTGATCGACAGCACAGATTCCTCGCGTGTTTCAGACAGCGGCTCCAGCACCGCCTCGGCTTCCTTGCGGTTCTCGACGATCCGGGTATTGCCACTGGCACGGATGTGGCGCCGCAACTCCACGCCGAGCGGCGAATTTTCGGCAAATCCCAGGTAAATCGACTTGAACGGCAGATCGGTCTGCGCCGCGCCGCGCAGCCGGAAGCCGCAGGCAGTCAGGGCGGAGGCGCCTGCCAGGCTGGCCAGCAGGGCGAGGGCGGTGCGGCGAGGATTGCTCATGCGCTTGTTCCTTACGCGACGATGTTGACCAGCTTGCCGGGCACGACGATGACTTTCTTCGGCGCGCCCTCGACGTACTTCTGCACATTCTCGTTGGCCAGCGCAGCAGCTTCGATCGCCATCTTGTCGGCATTCTTCGCCACCTTGACCGAGCCGCGCAGCTTGCCGTTGACCTGCACCATCAGCTCGATTTCCGACTGTTCCAGCGCTGCCGCATCGACCTGCGGCCAGGGCGCATCGAGAATGTCGCCGAAGCTCTTGCTATAACCCAGTTCGCTCCACAGCACATGGGTGACATGCGGCGCCACCGGGTTAAGGATGCGCAGGAAGATGGCCAGCACTTCGGCGATCACCGCGTTCGACGCCGGCGTATCGTCCAGCTTCGCGCTTTCCATGGTGTTGAGCATCTTCATGCAGGCCGATACTACGGTGTTGTACTGCAGGCGCTTGTAGTCGTGCTCGGCCTGCTGCAGGATCTTGTAGGCTTCGCGCCGCAGGGTCTTCTGTGCATCGTTCAGCGCGCCAGCATCCAGCGCGCCGGCCGCGGCCACGCGCGCCGACTGCGCATGCGCATACGCCCACACGCGCTTGATGAAGCGGTGCGCGCCTTCGACGCCGGCATCGTTCCATTCCAGCGTCTGCTCCGGCGGCGAGGCGAACATCACGAACAGGCGCGCGGTGTCGGCGCCGTACTGGTCGATCAGTTCCTGCGGGTCGACGCCGTTGTTCTTGGACTTCGACATGGTCGTCATCTCGTACTCGACCGGGGTGCCGTCGGCCTTCAGCTTGCCGCCGATGATCTGGCCCTGCTCGTTGGTGATGACGTCGACTTCATGTTCCCAGTAATAATTCTTGCCAGCGTCGGCCGGCTTGTGGAAGAACGCGCCTTTCAGCACCATGCCTTGCGTGAGCAGGTTGGTGAAGGGCTCCTCGATCTTGACCAGGCCGAGGTCGCGCATGACCTTGGTCCAGAAGCGCGCGTACAAGAGGTGCAGGATGGCATGCTCGATGCCGCCGATGTACTGGTCCATCGGCATCCAGTAATCGGCGCCGCCGGCGACCATCTGGTCGCTGTTCTTGGCGTCGCAATAGCGCATGAAATACCAGGACGAATCGACGAAGGTATCCATGGTGTCGGTTTCGCGTCGCGCCGGCTTGCCGCAGCACGGGCAAGCTACGTTCAGGAAATCCTCGCGCTTGTTGAGCGGGTTGCCGCTGCCATCCGGCACGCAATCCTGCGGCAGCACCACCGGCAAGTCCTTTTCCGGCACCGGCACGGCGCCGCAGGCCTCGCAGTGAATGATCGGGATCGGCGTGCCCCAGTAGCGCTGGCGCGAAATGCCCCAGTCGCGCAGGCGCCAGGTGGTTTTCTTTTCGCCATTGCCCTTGGTGGCGAGGTCGGCGGCGATCTTGTCGACCGCGGCCTTGTAATTGAGGCCATCGTAGGCGCCGGAATTGACTGTCACACCGCGCTGCTTGTCGCCATACCATTCCTGCCAGGCGTCGGTTGAATAAGTCTCGCCTTCGACGGCAACGACTTGCTTGATCGGCAGATTGTATTTTTTTGCAAAGGCGAAGTCACGTTCGTCATGCGCCGGCACGCCCATCACGGCACCGTCGCCGTAGCTCATCAGGACATAGTTGCCGACCCAGACTTCGACCTTGTCGCCGGTCAGCGGGTGGGTGACGAACAGGCCCGTCGGCATGCCTTCCTTCTCGCGCAGCGCGAGTTCGGCTTCCGTCGTGCCGCCTTTCTTGCATTCCTCGATGAAGGCAGCCAGCTTCGGGGTGGAGGCGGCAGCATGCGACGCCAGCGGGTGCTCCGGCGCGACAGCGCAGAAGGTCACGCCCATGATGGTGTCGGCGCGAGTGGTGAAGACGAACAGCTTGCCATCCTGGATCAGCTGGCCGCTGGCGTCAGCGATATCGTGCGGGAAGGCGAAGCGCACGCCCTCGCTCTTGCCGATCCAGTTTTCCTGCATCAGGCGCACGCGCTCGGGCCAGCCCGGCAGCTTGTTGACGACGTGGTCGAGCAATTCCTCGGCATAGGCCGTGATGTTCAGGTAATAGCCCGGGATTTCGCGCTTTTCCACCAGCGCGCCGGTGCGCCAGCCGCGGCCGTCGATNNGTCTGGTCGACCGGGTCCCAGTTCACCACCTGGGTCTTGCGGTAGGCGATGCCCTTGTCCAGCATTTTCAGAAACAACCACTGGTTCCACTTGTAGTAGGCGGGATCGCAGGTGGCGATTTCACGCGACCAGTCGACCGCCAGGCCCATCGCCTGCATCTGCTTCTTCATGTAGGCGATATTGTCGTAAGTCCACTTCGCCGGCGGCACCTTGTTCTTCAGCGCGGCGTTTTCCGCCGGCAAGCCGAAGGCATCCCAGCCCATCGGCATCAGGACGTTGTAACCGTTCATCCGCAAAAAGCGGCTGAGCATGTCGTTGATGGTGTAGTTGCGCACATGCCCCATATGCAGCTTGCCCGACGGGTAGGGCAGCATCGAGCAGGCATAGAATTTTTTCTTGTCCTGGCCGTTCTTGTCTTTGGCGTGCTCGACGGCGCGGTAGGCATCGATGGCTTGCCAATGGTCTTGCGCCGATTTCTCGACATCGGCGGGGCTGTATTTGTCTTGCATGACGGTGTTGGTAGGGAAATGGGATATGAACCCGACATTATACTGTTTCGGGCAGGG
This sequence comes from Oxalobacteraceae bacterium, assembly GCA_003537575.1. Classification (GTDB taxonomy): domain Bacteria; phylum Pseudomonadota; class Gammaproteobacteria; order Burkholderiales; family Burkholderiaceae_D; genus Paucimonas. The sequence continues at coordinate 25,496 of DPRS01000025.1, read as the reverse complement.
GCTTACGAGCCGGCAAAACCTCGTCTTGCCGCCGAAAAAACGTGAAATTGCCGTAAAACGGCACAATCGGTCAGCGCAATACCAGTTTCAAGGCCGGTTTTTCACCGTAATCGGTATAGCGCTCGTTGATGCCTTCGATGCAGAAGGCCACTTCTTCCAGCAGTTCGGGGGCATGCTGACGCAAGGCGTCGGACTGCGCCAGCTCGATTTCGAGCACTTCATTTTCGGCCAGGCGGAAGCGCGTCATGCCGTCATCGTCGCGCAAATAGGAAAGGCAATCGACCCAGGCATCCAGGTTGTTGCCATAAAAATCGGGAAAACCGAAAGCTTCCTTGCATTGCGCATGGAAGGAGGGCCAGTCGATGATGGCGGCGCCATCCAGGCGGACATGGGCCATGGTTTTATTTCACCTGGGCGGGTTGCGCTGCGCCAGGCTGGGGCTCCGTCACGAAGCCGAGCTTGGTCAAGCCATTCGACTGCGCCGCCGCCATGACCTGGGCGATGATTTCGTAGCGGGTCGCCTTGTCGGCGCGCAGGTGCAGTTCCGGCTGCGGCTTTTGCTGCCCTGCCTGGGCCAGGCGCGCTTCCAGGTCTTGCTGGCTGATGGCGTCATTGCCCCAGAAAATCTGCCCTTCGCCATTGATGGACAGGGAAATGGTTTCCGGCTTTTCCTGCGCGGCTTCGGACTGCGCGGTCGGCAAATCCAGCTTGATGGCATGGGTAAACAGCGGCGCGGTAATGATGAAAATGACCAGCAGCACCAGCATTACGTCGACCATTGGCGTGACATTGATGTCCGCCATGGGCCCTGCCTGCTGGTTCTGGTTGAATCCGCCAAAGGCCATTTTTTACCTCGCGATGCCTGGAAATCAGTTTTGCTTTGCCACGCGGGCGCCGGTGGTCAGGTAGGCATGCAAGTCATGTGCAAAACCATCCAGTTCCGCCAGGGTAAGGCGGTTGACCCGGGTGAAGGCATTGTAGGCCAGCACTGCCGGAATCGCCACCACCAGGCCGAGCGCCGTCATGATCAGCGCTTCGCCGACCGGGCCGGCGACCTTGTCGATCTGCACCGTGCCGGTGGTCGAGACCGCCACCAGCGCGTGGTAGATTCCCCAGACGGTGCCGAACAGGCCGACGAAGGGCGCGGTCGAACCCACCGAAGCCAGCAGGGTCAGGCCGTTTTCCAGGCGGGCGGCGACACGGTTGATTTCCTGGCGCAGGGTGCGAGTGATCAGTTCGCCCGGGTCGGTGTGGGCATTCAGGGAGCCGGCCTGGGCGCTGACGTTGGCCGCCTGGGCGCTTTGCGCGGCCAGCGGCGTGTAGACGTTTTCCGGGTCGGTCCGGCGGATCAGGGCGATGGCGTCGTCCAGGCTGGGCGCGCTCCAGAAAGCGTCGAGATTTTTGGCGCTTTTGCGGATGCGCCAGGAAATCCAGGCTTTGGACAGGATGTAATACCAGCTGGCGACCGACATCAGCAGCAGGGCATAGGCGACCGCATGGGAAACGGCGTCGCCCTGTGCCCAGTAATGCGCAAAACCGAGGGTGGGAGTGGCTGGATTCATGCGGGTCCGATTCGCTGGTTGGAGAAAACGCCTGTTTTTTCGCCTGTCATGCCTGGTTTATTCAACGCAGGCCAAGTACATCCTGCATGTCGTACAGGCCGGTTTTCTTGTCGGCCAGGAAGCGCGCTGCGCGCAGGCTGCCGTGCGCATAGGTGACCCGGCTGGACGACTTGTGGGTGATCTCGATGCGCTCGCCGATGCCGGCGAACAGCACGGTATGGTCGCCGACGATGTCGCCGCCGCGAATCGTCGCAAAACCGATCGACGACGGGTCGCGCGGGCCGGTGACGCCTTCGCGCGCGAACACGCCGACATCCTTGAGGTCGCGGCCGAGCGCACTGGCCACCACTTCGCCCATTTTCAGGGCGGTGCCGGACGGCGCATCGACCTTGTGGCGGTGGTGCGCCTCGATGATTTCGATGTCATAGCCTTCGGCAAAGCTCTTGGCCGCCATTTCCAGCAGCTTCATGGTGACGTTGACGCCGACGCTCATGTTGGGGGCAAATACGATCGCGGTCTTTTGTGCGGCGGCGGCAATGGCCGCCTTGCCGGCTTCGTCGAAACCGGTGGTGCCGATGATGACCTTGATGCCGTGCGCGGCGCAGTATTCCAGGTGCTTCAGGGTGCCTTCGGGACGGGTGAAGTCGATCAGGTATTCGGCATTCGCCAGGCCCTTGGCAAGGTCGGATTCGATGGCCACGCCGCAAGGCTTGCCGGCGAAGGCGGTGGCGTCGGTGCCAACGTTCGGACCGGAAATGTCAAGAGCGCCGGCGAGGACGGCGTCATCGGCTTCCTGCACGGCCTCGATCAGCATGCGGCCCATGCGGCCGGAGGCGCCGGCGATGGCGATGTTCAATGGATTCATAATGCCAGATAAAATTCGTTAATAAAACATTATTTTTTTGGCGCTTGCTGGGCCGGACCTGCGATCAGAGACAGATAATCGTGCTCGCTCGGCAAGGTGCCAGCATCGATCCTGGCGACACGGCTATCCTGGAAATGCACGGCGATGCGGCTGCTGATAACTTCGCCGCTGCCTTTCTGCAAGCGGAACACGTAATCCCAGCGGTTGGCATGGAATATATCGGTCAGTAAGGGCGTACCCAGCACAAACTTCACCTGGTCCGGCGTCATGCCGACCTTGAGTTGTTCCAGTTGCTCCTGCGAGATGAAATTCCCTTGCTGGATATCGATCCGGTACGGCGAAAAAATGCCGAACAGGCGCTTGGCCTGGGTGGTTTGCACCCCCGTTGCGGCTTGCCCGGGTGTCTTGGCCGGCTGGCTTTGCGCGGCCTGGGATGCCGGCGCTGCAGGGCTGGCGGCTGCAGGAGCAGAGCCGGCGGCCGAAGCGACAGGTGCCGGGACAGCTGGCGGAGTGGTCGCAGCGATAGCCGCAGCTGCCGGTTTTTCAGCTTGCGCCGGCTTTGCCGCCGGTACTGGCTTTGCCGCCGGCACGGCCGCAACCGGTTCTTCCATCAGGGGGTTCTTGGTAGCGCAGCCGACCAGGGCGCTTGCCGCAAGCAGGCAACATGCACGGGTCAACGTCGAAGCGGAAGGGAATACGGTAAACGGCAGGCGCATAGGCATCTTGATCAAGTCAGGAAATTTTTGCAAAAACACTATATGATAAAGCAGAACTCATCTCTCAAGTATAAACATGCCGAACAATCCTTCCGACTTGAAAGCCAGCGGCTTGAAGGCCACCCTGCCGCGATTGAAAATCCTGGAAATTTTCCAGAATAGCTCGGTGCGTCATTTAAGCGCGGAAGATGTCTATAAAGTCCTGCTGGGCGAAAATATGGATGTCGGCCTGGCGACGGTATATCGCGTGCTGACGCAATTCGAGCAGGCAGGGCTGTTGCATCGCAATCATTTTGAAACCGGCAAGGCTGTTTTCGAACTGAACCAGGGTTCTCACCATGACCATCTGGTTTGCCTGGATTGCGGCCTGGTCGAAGAATTCTTTGACAATGAAATCGAACAGCGGCAACAGAAAATCGCCAACGAGCGCGGTTTCAAGATTTCCGACCATGCGCTGGCGCTGTACGGCCATTGCACCAAGGTGAATTGCCCGCATCGCGGGCAAGGATGACGCGGAAAGCCGTGTCGCCGCGCTGGCGGTTAATGATGGCTCAGGGCGTTGGCCAATAGCTTGGCAGTGATGTCGACGATTGGACGAGAGGCCGGGGTTTCGCAGCGCATGCGCTGTGCCGGCTGAGCGGTCTTGCCATGCAGGGCAAGGCGTGATTCCTAATCACCGTAGTCAATGATGGCTTAAAGCGTTTGACAATAACTTTGCGGTGATGTCGACGATTGGAATCACCCGCTCGTAGGCCATCCTGGTCGGCCCGATCACGCCCAGGGTGCCGATGATCTTGCCATTGGCTTCGTAGGGGGCGGTTACCACGCTCATCTCATCCATCGGCACCAGCTGCGATTCGCCGCCAATGAAAATCTGCACGCCGTTGGCCTGGCTGGAAATATCCAGCAATTGCATCAGCCCGGTCTTTTGTTCGAACACTTCAAACAGCTTGCGCAGGGCCGCCATGTTGGAGGAAAGGTCCGCCACCGACAGCAGGTTGCGTTCGCCCGAAATCACCACGCCTTCGCCGGTATCGGCCATGGCATCGCTGCCGGCGTCCACGGCCGCTTCCATCAGCCGGGTCATGTCGTCGCGCAACTGGCGCAATTCGCCCTTGAGATGCAGGCGCACATCGTCGAAGCTCATGCCGCCGTAGTGCTGGTTGATGTAATTGGCGGCATGCGTCAGCTGCGACGGGGTGTAATCGGCCTCGGTCAGCAGCAGGCGGTTTTGCACATCGCCGTTCGGGGCGACGATCACCAGCAGGATGCGTTTTTCCGACAGGCGCAGGAAATCGATTTGCTGGAAGATGGATTCATGGCGCGGCGTCAGCACGATGCCGGCGAATTGCGACAGGGAAGACAGGATTTGCGCCGCATTGGAGAGCAGCTTTTGCTGGGAATGGTTTTGCAGGCGCTGCTGCATTCTCGATTCCAGCGCCGATTCGTCGATCGGTTGCACGGTCAGCAGGGTGTCGACGAAAACCCGGTAGCCGCGCGGCGTCGGCACCCGACCGGCCGAAGTGTGCGGGCTGGAGACAAAGCCCATCTCTTCGAGGTCGGCCATGATGTTGCGAATGGTGGCCGGCGACAGGTCCAGCCCGGAAATCCTGGACAGGGCGCGTGAACCGACCGGCTGGCCATCGGCAATGTACCGTTCGACCAGGGCTTTCAGCAGAGTTTGTGCGCGGCTATCGAGTTGCATGGGAGTATTGTAACCACCGCCTATCGGCTAAGCTAGAGTCTGTTTGGCATCATTAAGACATAGATTGGTTCTTGTCGGGCATCTTTCAAGAGTTATCATAAATATGGTCTAATCCGCATCATGCCATCCAACAAGATCTTTTCTTCTTCTACCAAGACAATCGCCATTGTCGGCAAGCCAATGGCGGTCGGCATCGGGGATTCTTTGGCGGAAATCGCCACTTTTCTGGTGCAGGCTGGATATAAAGTCGCATTTGAAGCGGAAACTGCCCGCAATGTCATACTGAATAATGCAACGGTGCTTTCTCCCGAGCAAATTGGACAGCAAGCTGACGTTGCTATCGTAGTCGGCGGCGATGGCACCATGCTGGGCATCGCCCGACAACTGGCGCCTTATAACGTGCCGCTGATCGGGATTAACCAGGGACGGCTCGGTTTCATGACGGACATTCCGGTCGAGCGCATGATGCCTGTGCTGGCTGATATGCTGGCCGGCAAAATCGAATCGGAACAGCGCAGCTTGCTGGAGGGGGAAGTCCTGCGGGATGGCACCTGCGTTTTTCAGGGCGTGGCCTTCAACGATGTCGTGGTGGCGCGCGGCAGCGGCGCCGGCATGGTGGAGTTGCGCGTGGATGTCGACGGGCACTTCATGTATAACCAGCGCTCCGACGGCTTGATCGTGGCGACACCGACCGGTTCCACCGCGTATGCCCTGTCGGCCGGCGGGCCCCTGCTGCATCCAGGCCTGGGCGGTATCGCCATGGTGCCGATTGCGCCGCACGCCTTGTCGAACCGGCCGATCGTGCTGTCCGATAATAGCGAAATCGTGATCGAAATCGTTAACGGGCGCGACATCAGCGTCAATTTCGACATGCAGACTTTCGCCAGCGTGCAACTGCACGACCGCGTGGTCGTGCGCCGCTCGCGCCATGTCGTCACTTTCCTGCATCCCTTGGGATGGAGCTATTACGATACCCTGCGCGAAAAACTTCACTGGCACGAATACCCCTCGGCCGAAGGGAAGTTAAAATGAGCGCCCGTTGCGGTTTGTCCTTGCCCTTTCCGGCAATCTAATTCCTGGATTTCTTACATGCTGCGCACCCTTTCCATACGCGACTTCGTCATTGTCGATGCCATCGAGCTGGATCTGGCTGCCGGTTTTACCGTGTTTACCGGCGAAACCGGCGCCGGCAAATCGATCCTGATCGATGCCCTGGCGCTGGCGCTGGGCGGCCGCGGCGATGCCAGCGTGGTGCGCGAAGGCGCCACCCGCGCCGATATCACGGCCGAGTTCGTTGCCAGCCCGGAAGCGGCGGCCTGGCTGGCCGACAATGAATTCGATGGCGACGATGGCGCCGTCCTGCTGCGCCGTGTGATCGACAATGCCGGCCGCTCCAAGGCCTATATCAATGGCATTGCCGCTACCGCCACGCAGTTGCGCGATCTCGGCGAATTGCTGGTCGATATCCATGGCCAGCATGCCCATCAATCTCTCTTGAAGACCGAGGCGCAGCGTCGCCTGCTCGACGATCAGGCAGGTTTGCAGGATGAGGCGCGGGCGGTGGCCGCTGCCTGGAAAGCCTGGCGCGCACTGGCGAAGCAGCGCGAGGAAATCGAGAACAATACCCGCAATGTCCTGCTCGAGCGCGAGCGGCTGGAGTGGCAGGTGGGCGAGCTGGAAAAGCTGGCGCCGCGCCCCGGCGAATGGGATGAGGTCAATCATGAATACAGCCGCCTGTCGCATGCCGCCACCCTGATCGACGGCGCCCAGGAAGCATTGACTGCCATTTCGGAAGCCGAGGATGACCCGATGCTGGCGCGCCTGGCGGCGCTGAACCAGAAGCTGGCCAGGCTGGCCGATATCGACGAAGCCTTAAAGCCTGTGCTGGACGTGCTGGAGCCGGCGCGCATCCAGTTGCAGGAAGCGGTGTATGCCTTGAACGATTACCTGGGCCGCCTGGAGCTCGATCCGCAGCGCCTGCAGGAAGTCGAGGCCCGCATGGGGGAATTGCACATGGCCGCGCGCAAGTTCCATGTCGAGCCGGAGACTTTGCCGGCCGAGATGGAGACGCTGTCGGCGCAATTGCGGCAACTGGCCGATGCCAGCGACCTCGACGCCCTGAGGGCGCAGGAAGAAAAACTGCGGGCGGCTTACCTGAGCGCCGCGCAAAAACTGACGAAGGCGCGCACCAAGGCGGCCAAGTCCCTCGGCGAGACGGTCACCACGGCGATGCAGGACCTGAGCATGGCGGGCGGCCGCTTCGAGGTGGCGCTCAATGCCGGTGAGCCGACTGCGCATGGACTGGAGCAAGTCGAGTTCCTGGTGGCCGGCCATACCGGCACCCAGCCGCGGCCGCTGGCCAAGGTGGCGTCCGGCGGCGAGCTGGCGCGCATTTCGCTGGCCATCTCGGTGATTACCTCCAGCGCCACCGCGACGCCGACCCTGATTTTCGACGAAGTCGATTCCGGCATCGGTGGCGGCGTCGCCGAAGTGGTCGGCCGCCTGTTGCGTCGCCTCGGGCAGGATCGCCAGGTGCTGTGCGTGACGCACTTGCCGCAGGTCGCCAGCCAGGCCAACCAGCATTTTCAGGTCAGCAAGCGCAATGTCGGCGGCAAGACGCTTTCCAGCATCGATGCGCTCGGCGCTGCCGCGCGCATCGAGGAAATCGCGCGTATGCTGGGCGGTCTCGAAATCACCGCGACTACCCGCAAGCACGCGAGGGAATTGCTCGCTCTCTAAAGCAGCGCGGCGACGCTTGCCGCGCTACGCACCTTTTCATTGACCTGATTTACCGAATCGAGAAGCGATGTTTTTTCGTAAAGAACCCCCTTATACCCATGGCACGGCGCCGCAGACGGCGGTTCTGCTGGTGAACCTCGGCACGCCCGATGCCCCGACCCCGGCCGCGGTGCGGCGCTATCTGAAGGAATTCCTGTCCGACGCGCGCGTGGTGGAAATTCCCCGGGCGGCGTGGGCGCCCATCCTGCATGGCATCATCCTGCCTTTCCGTTCCGGCAAATCGGCCGCCAAGTATGCGACGATCTGGCAAACCGACGGCTCGCCGCTGAAGATCCATACCGAAAAGCAGGCGACCCTGCTGCGCGGCTACCTCGGCGAGCGCGGCCATCATGTGCAGGTCGCCTATGCGATGCGCTACGGCACCCCTTCCGTGCCGCAAGTCTTGCAGCAACTACAGGAGCAGGGCTGCAGCCGCATCCTCGTGTTGCCAGCCTATCCGCAGTATGCCGGCAGCACCACCGGTTCGGTCTGCGATGCCGTGTTCGCCCATTACGCCCGCCAGCGCAATGTGCCGGAACTGCGCACCGTCAAGCACTTCCATGACCATGAAGCTTATATCGACGCGCTCAAGCACTCGGTGCTGTCGCATTGGGAAATGCATGGCCGGCCCGACAAGCTGGTGATGAGTTTCCATGGCGTGCCGAGGCGCACTCTGGAGCTGGGCGACCCTTACCACTGCGAATGCCACAAGACGGCGCGCCTGCTGGCTGCCCAGCTTGGTCTGTCGGAAGCGCAATATCTGGTGACGTTCCAGTCGCGTTTCGGCAAGGCCGAATGGCTACAGCCCTATACCGCGGCAACTTTGCGGCAATTGGGGCAAGAGGGCATCAGGCGGGTCGATGTAATGTGTCCGGGATTTGTCGCCGATTGCCTGGAAACCCTGGAAGAGATCGATATGGAAGTGCGCACGGAATTCCTGACCGCCGGCGGCAAGGAATTTCACTACATTCCTTGCCTGAATGAAAATCCAGCCTGGATCCATGCTTTGACTGCTGTTGCTGAAGAGCATTTGATGGGGTGGCCGACCATGTCCAACGGCGCTGCGCGCGCGACGCAGGAGCGTGAGCTTGCGATCAGTCGCCAGCGTGCGCATCAACTGGGCGCCAAGGAATAAAGGCTGCTGAAACAAGGCCATGGGCAGAAATGCCGCTGGCTTGCTTGTTGATTTGCTACCCTTGAAATCCCGCCAAATATCCCCATGTAATGAAAATTGTTGATTAAGTCATTGATTGTTGGAGATTTTTTGATGCAAGAACAGGAAAAGCAAGCCGCGCAGAATGCCGGTGCAGAAGAAAATCCGGACGCGAATGTCGGCGCTGAAGCAGGAGGCGCTGCGGAAGCGGGCGTTTCTCAAGCGGAGCTGATGGAAAAACTGGCCGCTGCAGAAGCCAGGGCGGTGGAAATGCAGGATGCCTTCCTGCGCGCCAAGGCTGAAGGCGAGAACATTCGCCGGCGCGCCCAGGATGACATTGCCAAGGCGCATAAATTCGCCATCGAAGGCTTCGCCGAAGCCCTGGTGCCGGTCAGGGATAGCCTGGAAATGGCGCTGAAAGTGGAATCGCCCTCGGTCGAATCCCTCAAGGAAGGCGTCGAAATGACCCTGAAACAGTTGACCGCTGCCTTTGACAGGGGGCGTCTGGCCGAAGTCAATCCCCAGCCTGGCGACAAGCTCGACCCGATGAAGCATCAGGCGATTTCAGTGGTGCCGGCCGACCAGGAAGCCAATACCGTGGTCAGCGTGCTGCAGAAAGGCTACACCATCGCCGACCGCCTGCTGCGCCCGGCGCTGGTAACGGTGGCGCAGGAAAAATAGCGCCGAATCGCTTGATCCTGCTTGAAACTAGCGCTTACCACCACATATTGACGACATCAGAATCTGTTATCCAGCTATAAAAGGACAAAATCATGGGCAAGATTATCGGTATCGACCTGGGCACCACCAATTCCTGCGTTTCCATCATGGAAGGCGGCCAGCCGAAGGTCATTGAAAACTCCGAAGGCGCGCGTACCACGCCTTCCGTCATCGCCTATCAGGACGATGGCGAAATTCTGGTCGGCGCGCCGGCGAAACGCCAGGCCGTCACCAACCCGAAGAACACGCTGTACGCCGTCAAGCGTCTGATCGGCCGCAAATTCGATGAAAAGGAAGTGCAGAAGGACATCAGCCTGATGCCGTACCAGATCAGCAAGGCCGACAATGGCGACGCCTGGGTCACGGTGCGCGACCAGAAGCTGGCGCCGCCGCAGATTTCCGCCGAAGTTCTGCGCAAGATGAAAAAGACTGCCGAAGACTATCTCGGCGAAGAAGTCACCGAAGCCGTGGTGACCGTGCCGGCCTACTTCAACGATGCCCAGCGCCAGGCTACCAAGGATGCCGGCCGCATCGCCGGCCTGGATGTGAAGCGCATTATCAACGAGCCGACCGCAGCTGCGCTGGCCTTCGGCCTCGACAAGAGCGAAAAGGGCGACCGCAAGATCGCCGTGTATGACCTCGGTGGCGGCACTTTCGACGTCTCGATCATCGAAATCGCCGACGTCGATGGCGAAAAGCAGTTCGAGGTGCTGTCCACCAACGGCGACACTTTCCTTGGCGGCGAAGACTTCGACCAGCGCCTGATCGATTACATCATCGACGAATTCAAGAAGATCAACGGCCTCGACCTCGGCAAGGATGCGATCGCCCTGCAGCGCATCAAGGCTTCCGCCGAGCGCGCCAAGATCGAACTGTCGTCGTCGCAGCAGACCGAAATCAACGAGCCGTACATCGCCATGGTCAATGGCGCGCCGGTCCACCTGAACCTGAAGATCACCCGCGCCAAGCTGGAATCGCTGGTGGAGGACCTGGTTGCCCGCACCATCGAGCCGTGCCGCACCGCCATCAAGGATGCCGGCGTCAAGGTGTCCGACATCGACGACATCATCCTGGTCGGCGGCCAGAGCCGCATGCCGATGGTGCAGGAAAAGGTCAAGGAATTCTTCGGCAAGGATCCGCGCAAGGACGTTAACCCGGACGAGGCCGTCGCTGTCGGCGCCGCCATCCAGGGTTCTGTCCTGGCCGGCGACCGCAAGGACGTGCTTCTGCTGGACGTGACCCCGCTGTCGCTGGGCATTGAAACCCTGGGCGGCGTGATGACCAANNGTGACCATCAAGGTCTATCAGGGCGAGCGTGAAATGGCTGTCGGCAACAAGGCGCTGGGCGAGTTCAACCTCGAAGGTATCCCGCCGTCGCCGCGCGGCACCCCGCAGATCGAGGTGACCTTCGATATCGACGCTAACGGCATCCTGCATGTCGGCGCCAAGGACAAGGCCACCGGCAAGGAAAACAAGATCACCATCAAGGCCAATTCCGGCCTGACGGAAGATGAAATCCAGAAGATGGTGCGCGACGCCGAAGCCAATGCCGAGGAAGACAAGCGCCTGAAGGAACTGGCCGAGACCCACAACCAGGGCGATGCACTGGTGCACTCCACCCGCAAGGCGCTGGGCGAGTACGGCGACAAGCTCGAAGCCGGCGAGAAGGAAAAGATCGAGGCCGCCATCAAGGACCTGGAAACCAGCCTGAAGGGCAACGACAAGGCCGACATTGAAGCCAAGGTCGCGGCGCTGTCGGCAGCGGCGCAAAAGCTCGGCGAGAAGATGTATGCCGACGCCCAGGCGCAGGCAGCCGGTGCGGAGGCAGGTGCTGGTGCTGCGGAAGGCGACAGCGGTGCGCAACAGCAGGCCAAGCCGGCCGAGGATGACGTGGTGGATGCGGACTTCAAGGAAGTCAAGGACAAGTAAGCATCACAAGCCGTATGAGGGAGCTCTTCCTTCATGCGGCGGCGCGCCGAGTCGATATGGCCATTGCGGTCTTCGGCTCGGCGTTTTCCGTTCCGGCAGAGTCGATTTCATGAAGCCTGCCCACGGGCTGGTTCACGAAATAGGTTTTGAAATAACAAGGCGCCGACAACATGGCAAAGCGAGATTTTTACGAAGTACTGGGAGTGGGCAAGAACGCTTCGGATGACGAGATCAAGAAAGCGTATCGCAAGCTCGCCATGAAATACCATCCGGACCGCAATCCGGACAGCAAGGGCGCGGAAGAGAAATTCAAGGAGGCCAAGGAAGCCTACGAGATGTTGTCCGATCCGCAGAAGAAGGAAGCCTACGACCGTTACGGCCATGCCGGAGTCGATCCCAACATGGGCGCGGGCGGCTTCGGCGGCGCCGGCGCGGGCGGCTTCGCCGATGCCTTCGGCGATATTTTCGGCGACATCTTCGGCAATGCCCGCGGTGGCCGCGGCGGCGGCGGTCCGCAGGTGTATCGCGGCGCTGACCTGCGCTACAACCTCGACATCACACTGGAACAGGCCGCACACGGCTTCGATACCACCATCCGCGTGCCCTCGTGGGACGGCTGCGACGTCTGCCACGGCAGCGGCGCCAAGCCGGGCACGCAACCGACCACCTGCCCGACTTGCGGCGGTCATGGCCAGGTGCGCATGCAGCAGGGTTTCTTCAGCATCCAGCAAACCTGCCCGAAGTGCCACGGCACCGGCAAGATTATTCCCGAGCCGTGCGCCGCCTGCGGTGGAGCAGGGCGCATCAAGCGCAACAAGACGCTGGAAGTGAAGATCCCGGCCGGCATCGACGACGGCATGCGCATCCGCTCGTCCGGCAATGGCGAGCCCGGCATGAACGGCGGGCCGCCGGGCGACCTGTATGTCGAGATCCATATCAAGCAGCATTCGGTGTTCCAGCGCGACGGCGACGACCTGCACTGCGAGATTCCGATTTCCTTTGCCAAGGCGGCGCTGGGCGGCGAAGTCGAGGTGCCGACCCTGAGCGGCAAGGCATCCTTCACGCTGCCGGAAGGCACGCAGACCGGCAAGACCTTCCGCCTGCGCGGCAAGGGCATCAAGGGCGTGCGTTCCGGTTACCCGGGCGACCTGTTCTGCCACGTGGTGATCGAGACGCCGGTCAAGCTGACTGAAAAGCAGAAGGATTTGCTGCGCGAACTGGACCGCCTGACGGTCGAAGGCGGATCCAAGCACAGCCCGCAATCGAAATCCTGGATGGACAAGGTCAAGGGATTTTTCGAATAATCCCTATGCGAAGGCCGGAGATCCGGCTGCCCGTAAAAATGCCGGCTTCATGCCGGCATTTTTCATGTTGACAGGCGCTTTAAATCAAAATCCCGGCATGATGCTGGAGTCGTCAGTCAAGCTATCCGGGCGCGCGTTCTCCAGGGACGGAGCAGGGCGCGGCGGGCTGGCCTGAGAAAAATTTTCTTCTGGTGGAATCTCCGCCATCGGCTGCGGCCGGCCGAATAGATAGCCCTGCGCGTAATCGACGCCAATACGCCGCAGCACCGCCAGGGTTTCCTCATTTTCTACCCATTCGGCGATGGTCTTGATGCCCATGACATGGCCGATGTTGTTGATTGCTTCGACCATCGCCGCATCGGTGCGATCGCGCGCCATGTCGCGCACGAAGCTGCCGTCGATCTTCAGGTAATCGACCGGCAGGTTTTTCAGGTAGCCGAAGGAAGACAGGCCGCTGCCGAAATCGTCCAGCGAGAAGCGGCAGCCCATGCTCTTGAGCTCCCGTATCAGGACATTCGCCGTTTCCAGGTTGGCGATGGCGGCTGTCTCGGTGACCTCGAAGCAGATGCCGCGCGGATCAACCGCATATTCGGCAAACTGCCTTTTCAGGAAATCGAGCAGCAGCGGATCGCTCAGCGAATCGCCCGACAGGTTGATCGAGATGACCGGCGCCGTCGCAGTCGCGGCCAATTGCGCGCGTTCGCGGCATTCCTCGAAGGCCAGCGACACGACCCGGCGGTCCAGCGCGCGCATCAGGTTGTAGCGTTCGGCGGCCGGGATGAAGCTCATCGGCGGCACCACCTTGCCGTCCTGGTCGAGCATGCGCAGCAGCGCTTCATAATGCGCGGGGCCGGCTTCGCCGTCATGCACCGGGACGATGCGCTGGTAGTGCAGCAGGAAGCGGTGTTCCTCCAGGGCGCTGTTGATGCGCGAGACCCACAGCATTTCACCGCGCCGCTGGGTCAGCTCGCGCGTGTTCGGGCTGGCCTGCACCTGGTTGCGGCCCTTGTCCTTGGCGGCATAGCAAGCGGCATCGGCAACGCCCATGATGTCGGCATTGGCTTCGCGCTGGCCGGCGATCGGCACCACGCCGATCGACGCGCCAATGGCAAAAGTCTTGTCCTGCCAGGCAAAGCGGAAGCTCGAAACGGTTTCGCGCAGCGCTTCGGCCACATCCATCGCCTTGTCCAGCGGGCAGTCGGCCAGCAGGACGCCGAATTCGTCGCCCCCCAGGCGCGCCAGGGTATCGGAACCACGGACGCGGGCACTGAGCAGCGCGCTCAGCTGGCGCAGCAATTCGTCGCCGGCGCCGTGTCCGCAAGTGTCGTTAACGACCTTGAACTGGTCCAGGTCCATGTACAGCATGGCATGCTGGCGGCCATGCTCGTGTGCGGAGCCGATCAGGGCATCCAGGCGGTGCTCGAATTCGCGGCGGTTTGCCAGCGAGGTGAGGGCGTCATGGCTGGCTTGCCAGGAAAGCTGGCGAGCCATGTTGTGCGAAGCGCTGACGTCGCGGAACACCAGCACCATGCCGATGACTTCGCCTTCATGGCAGGAAATCGGCGCAGCCGAATGCTCGATCGGCAGGCGCACGCCGTGGCGCGACACCAGCACGGCGTCACCCCGCACTTCCAGTCCTTGCTGTCCATGCAGCGCTTGTTCCGCCGGATTGTCGATCGGCTCGCCGTCCTTGTCGACGCAGTGGAAAATCTCGCCGAGAGCATGGCCATAGGCTTCATCCGCGCGCCAGCCGAGCAGCCTTTCCGCGACCGGGTTCAGGTAATCGATGTTGCTGGCAGTGTCGGTGGTGACTACCGCGTCGGCGATCGATGCCAGCGTCACTTGCGCGCGTTCCTTTTCCTTGGACAGCGCTTCTTCCGCGCGCTTTTGCCGGGTGATGTCGCGCGAGAGGCTGATTTCGCCGATGTGGCGGTTGTTTTCATCGTACAGAGGCGAGACGCTGAGCGAGATGTCGAGGACGCGGCCATCGCGGGTCAGGCGGCGGGCTTCGAAACTGGCCGGCTGCGCAGTATTGATGCGCGCCACGGCTTCCCTGAATTCACGATCCGATTCCGGCTGGTACAGCATGCCGGACGGCTGGCCGATGATTTCCTCGGCGGTATAGCCATACAGGGCGCAAGCCGCCGGGTTCCAGCTGGTGATGATGCCTTGCAAATCCGTGGTAATGATGGGCACATTCGATTGTTCGACGATTACCGCCAGCAGGCGATTGCGCGAACCGCTGTCGTGCAGCGAACCGAGCAGGCGCTCGATGTTGGTCGCCATGTTATTGAAGGCATGGATGCAGGCTCGCATTTCCGGCGGCCCGCTGGGCGCCAGGCGCACTGCGTGATCGCCCTGGCCGAATTGCTGCGAGGCTTTCTGCAGCGCGTACAGCGGCCTCAGCCCGCTGGAGACGAGCTTGCCGATCACGGCGAACAGACCGCCGATACCCAGCAACAGAATGCCGAGCTTGCCGAGCATCTGCTGCCAGATCTGGTTAATTGCCGGCGTCGCCGTCATTTCCAGCCGCAGCCGGCCGTAGCTTTCGCCGCCGACGCTGATTTCCTTTTCTTGTGAAAAGCGTGGAAAGTCCAGCCAGCGCGTAAACCAGACAGGTGCCTTTAACGCCGCATCACCGTTCGGGTCGGCGGCATTTTGCATCCGGTGTCCGCTGCTGTCGATCCAGATAATGTTGTGTATCGCCGGCTGTCTCGCTCCCTGGTCCAGCAACTGCTGTATCAGGGCATGGTCGCCGGTGAGCACGGGCTCGGCCAGCGCGGGGGCGAGGAAATCGATTTCATAATGCATGCCCTTTTCCAGTTTGTCGCGCTGGAAACTGATGTCATTGCGCAGGTCAACGGAGAAATACGTGCTGCCGACGATGGCGAGCAGCGTGCCGGATGCCAGCTTGATGCGGGCAGCCAGGCCGAGATTGCGGCAAAGATGGAAAATGGACATGATTAGCGAGTATCCTGCGGCGCCAGGCGATACTTGTAGAAACGGCGCATTGGGTCATAGTCCACCTCACCGGCGGAGACAAAACCGGTGTTGGGAGGATATCCGAACAGGGGGGCGCTGAAAGCGAGGATTTCCCGCCCCTTGGGGTCATCGGCCATTGCCAGCAGCGCAGCGCGCACCGCTTCGACCTTATCTTTCGGCACGGCGGGGTGGGCGGCAACCGGTATGGCAGGATATTCTTCGGAACTCCACAAAACGCGGTACGCGGCATGCTGGCGTTCCGCATAATCTCTGGCGATCGTGGCGCCGACGGCCGCAGCAGGCACCTGTCCCGACAGCACTCGTCCCAGCGTGGCTTCGATGGTGCCGACGAATTGCGGCTTGATCTGGATGCCGGCGCGTAGCAATGCGTCCATCGGCACATGGTAGCCGGCAAAAGCGACTTTCGAGGGAAACGCGACCACGCGGCCGCGCAACTGGTCCAGCGAATCGATGGCTGAACCGGCCGGAACGATGATCAGGCTGCGTATCGATTCACCCAACGGACGGGCGATCGCCGTATAGCCGACGGTATCGTTACCAGGCGCAAATTGATAGTTCGAATAAATGAAATCCAGTTCGCCGCGACGGATCATTGCCGCATGCTCCGGCCCCGATTTAGCAATCCTGAGCTTGAGCGGCACGCCGCTGCGCTGACTGACATAGCGCAGGATCGGATTCCAGTACTGCGCAGTCATGTAGGCACTGCGTAAATTGATAACCCCAAAGCTCAGCGAAGGGCCAATGGCATGGCTGGCCAGCGCCGATGGAGCGACGGTCCAGGTCAAGCAGGCAATGAGGGCGCATGCCAGTATGCGTGGCAATAACTTCAATCGTGCTTCCTTTGCATGGATGCACCATGCCATTTCTTTAATTCTGGCATGATGCAAGGCTGGCGCGTGAATGACGCAGCCATGCGAGAATGTTAAATTATTCGCTAATGTATCATTTATCTTTTTCGTTTTGGCAACATGAGTGTGGTTTTTTTGTACATTCAATAAATTATTGGAATGCCGATGACAACCCAAAAGCATGATGGCCTGGAAGCGCTGTTTCACAATAACGGCGAATGGGCGGCGTCCAGGGTGGAAAGTGACGCTGAGTTTTTCAAGAAGCTGGCGGCGCAGCAATCGCCGGAGTACCTGTGGATCGGCTGTTCGGACAGCCGCGTGCCGGCCAATGAAATCGTCGGCCTGGCGCCGGGCGAGCTATTTGTTCACCGCAATATTGCCAACGTGGTCGTTCATACCGATCTCAATTGCCTCTCGGTGCTGCAATTCGCCATTGAAGTCCTGGGGGTCAAGCATGTGATTGTCTGCGGCCATTACGGCTGTTCCGGCGTGCATGCGGCGCTGGTGAAGCGCCGCATCGGTCTGGCCGACAACTGGCTGCGCCATGTGCAGGATGTGCACCAGAAGCACGAGCGCTATCTGGGCGATGTCCTGCCCACGCGCGAAAAGCAGGACCGCCTCTGCGAGCTGAACGTGATCGAGCAGGTTGCCAACGTCTGCCAGACCACCATCGTCCAGGATGCCTGGGAACGCGGTCAGTCGCTCACCGTGCATGGCTGGATCTACGGCTTGCAGGATGGCTTGCTGCGCGACCTTGGCGTCGCCATTGGCGGCCCGCAGAAACTGGGCGAACGGCTGCAGGAAGCCTATGCGCGCTACGAGGATTACTGTCCGGATTAAGCCGGCATCAGTAATGCGGCATCAGCAAGCCGGCATCAGAAGCAGTGTTCCGGCGCCGGAAACGACTTGTCCCTGACGGCGCCGACGTAGGCGCGGAAGGCGGCATCGATGCTGTTCTGACCCTGCATGAAGTTTTTCACGAAGCGGGCTTTTTTGCCCGGGAAGACATCCAGCATGTCGTGCATGACCAGCACCTGGCCCGAGCAATCCGGGCCGGCGCCGATGCCGATGGTCGGGATCGACAGCAGCTCGGTGACTTCCTTGCCCAGCGCCGAGGGAATGGCTTCCAGCACCAGCAGCGAGGCGCCGGCGGCCTGCAATGCCAGCGCGTCGGCTTTCAGCTTTTCCGCGCCGGCAGCGGTCTTGCCCTGCACCTTGTTGCCGCCCAATACATGCACCG
Source organism: Oxalobacteraceae bacterium (assembly GCA_003537575.1). Taxonomy (GTDB): domain Bacteria; phylum Pseudomonadota; class Gammaproteobacteria; order Burkholderiales; family Burkholderiaceae_D; genus Paucimonas. The sequence continues at coordinate 7,673 of DPRS01000025.1, read as the reverse complement.
ATTGCGGCGTCAGGCCGATGTGAGCGCATACGGGGATGCTGCGCTCGACCAGAAAATGCACGGTCTCGGCCAGCCAGGCGCCGCCTTCGATCTTGACCATGTGGGCGCCGGCCTGCATCAGCTTGGCGGCGTTCTCGAATGCGCTTTCCTTTGTCGCGTAGGTGGCGAAAGGCATGTCGGTCACCAGTAGGGCAGTCTTGTTGCCGCGCGCGACGCAGGCAGTGTGATAAGCCATGTCGGCGAGCGTCACCGGCAGCGTCGAACTCTGACCCTGGGAGACATTGCCGAGCGAATCGCCGACCAGCAGCACATCCACGCCGCAGTGGTCCATCAGGGCGGCGAAGCTGGCGTCGTAGCAGGTCAGCATGGCGATCTTTTCGCCGGCCGCGCGCATGGCTTGCAATGCCGGTACGGTGACGGTCTTGCGTCGTGCTTCATCCTGCTTGTCTTGCGCGTATCCGGCCATGTCAGTTCCTTTGATTGCAAAAATTTCTATTTAACTTCGGCGACGTAATCATAAAAGAAATGCCGCCAACTTTCAGCGCAGGCCGATTTTCAGATCAGGTTGAGCCGGCTCATGCGCGGAAGATGAAATACACCGCGCCCACCAGGCACAAGCCAGCCCAGACATAGTCGAGCTTGAACGGCTGATCCATGTACAGCATGGCGAAGGGCACGAACACCGTCAACGTGATCGCTTCCTGCACGATCTTCAGCTGCGCCAGGCTCATTTCGCTGTGGCCGATGCGGTTGGCCGGCACCTGCAGCAGGTATTCGAACAGGGCGATGCCCCAGCTCACCAGCGCAGCGATCCACCACGGTTTGCTCGCCAGGTTTTTCAGGTGGCCGTACCAGGCGAAGGTCATGAAGATATTCGACAGGGCCAGCAGGACCACAGTCTGCAGGGCGACGGGAATCTGCATAAAAATGACTTCAGAGTTTCCTGATGCCCTGGCCCGCTACCCGGGGCGCGAACTGATGCGCGGAGCCGGCGCCGGGGATGACAATGAAAGGATCGAGCTGCAGCAGGGGGATCAGCACGAAGGCGCGCTGGGTCAGGCGCGGATGCGGCACGGTCAGGCTCGGCGTGTCGATCAGCTGCTCGCCATACAGCAGGATATCCAGGTCGAGCGTGCGCGGCGCGTTGCGAAAAGGGCGTTCGCGGCCAGCTGCCAGCTCCAGCGCCTGCAATTGTTCCAGCAAGGCTTGCGCCGGCAATTCAGTCTCGAGGCAGGCCACCGCGTTGATGAAGTCATCGCCGACGGCGTCGACAGGGGCGGTCGCGAACAGGCTGGATTGCGTCGTCAAGCGGCTTTGCGGCAGCCGCTTGAGGCTGTCGAGCGCCTGCTCGACCTGCGCGCGCGCATCGCCGAGATTGGCGCCGATGCCGATGTAGGCAGTGACCCGCGATGCCATCATGCGCCACCGCTGTCGCCGTTACCGTCGCCATTGGCGGTAGCTGCCGCTGCGCCGCCGGCTTCGCCGCCTCCTGCTCCCTTGCCGCGGCTGCGGCCACCGCGCCGGCGGCGTTTTTTTGCCGAGCCGGTTTCACCCTCGGCGCGCGATTTTTGCTGCAGCAAGGTTTCGCGGCCGGAGCCGTCGGCCTCCATGAAGTCGGTCCACCATTTTCCAAGATCAGCATCGAGCTCGCCGGACTCGCAGCGCAGCAGCATGAAGTCGTAGCCGGCGCGCAGGCGCGGATGTTCCAGCAGCTTGTAGGGCGACTTGCCGGTGCGGCGCTCGAAGCGCGGCTGCATGGCCCACAGATCGCGCATGTCCGAGGTGGTCTTGCGCTGCAGCGCGAGCTTTTCAGCCTGCGATTCCAGCACGTCGTCGGCTGCCTGGTGCAGCGCCGGGATTGGATATTCGCCGGCCGCCTGGTAGGCTTGCCATTTTTCCAGGACCTGGTGCCACAGCAGGGCGGCGAACAGGAAGCCGGGCGAGACCGGCTTGCCCTGGCGGATGCGGGCATCGGTATTGTTCAACGCCAGGCTGACGAACTTCTTGCCCATCGGCTGTTCCAGCACCACGTCCAAGAGCGGCAGCAAGCCGTGATGCAGGCCTTCCTTGCGCAATTGCTTGAGACAGGCCAGCGCATGGCCGCTCATCAAGAGCTTCAACATTTCATCGTACAGGCGCGCGGCCGGCACATTGTTGATCAGCGGCGCCATCACCGCCATCGGTTCGCTGGTGTCGGGGTCGATGCTGAAGCCGAGCTTGGCGGCGAAGCGCACCACGCGCAGCATGCGCACCGGGTCTTCGCGGAAGCGCGCTTCCGGCATGCCGATCATGCGCAGGGTCTTGCTGCGGATATCGGCCATGCCTTCATGGTAATCGAGCACGGCTTCGGTCGCCGGGTCGTAATACATGGCGTTGATGGTGAAGTCGCGCCGCACGGCATCCTCGTGCTGCTCACCGAAGGTATTGTCGCGCAACACGCGGCCGAACTCATCCTTCGGCGCTGATTCCACCGAAGGGCCGCGGAAAGTGGTTACCTCGATCAATTCCTGGCCGAACATCACATGCACGATCTGAAAGCGCCGGCCGATGATGAAGGCGCGCCGGAACAGGCGCTTGACCTGTTCTGGCGTGGCATTGGTGGCGACATCGAAATCCTTGGGCTTGACGCCCAGCAGCAGGTCGCGCACGGCGCCGCCGACCAGGAAAGCCTTGAAGCCGGCTTCTTGCAGGGTTTGCGTCACCCGGATAGCGTTCGGGGATACCAGCTTGGGATCGATCCCGTGTTCCTTGGGGCCGAACACGGCTGGCTGGGTCGGGTCGGTTGCCTTGTTCTTGACGCCGAGGATGCGGCGAATGAATTTTTTAATCATGGAACAATTGTAAGGTAGGCCAGCCCTGAACTTGCGCATGGGCCGCAAGTCTGGCGTTCGGATTGGTCACGACCGGATCGGTGACCAGGGATAGCAGGGGGATATCGTTTTGCGAATCGCTGTAGAAGTGGCTGCGCTCGAAGCCCTCCAGGGTTTTGCCCAGGCCTGCCAGCCAGGCGCGCGCATTGACCACCTTGCCGGCGCCGTAGGGAGGCGTGCCGAGCACGCGGCCGGTGAGGTCGCCGTTGGCCGCCAGTTCCGGTTCGGCGGCGATCAGGTGCTCGACGCCGAATTCCCTGGCGATCGGCGCGGTGACGAAGCGGTTGGTGGCGGTGATGATGGCCACCAGGTCGCCGGCATCCTGGTGTCTTTTGACCAGGCCGCGCGCCGCCGGGGTAATTGCCGGCGTAATCACTTCTTCCATGAATTGCCGGTGCCAGGCATCCAGCTGGGTGCGCGGGAATTGCGACAGGATGCCGAAGACAAATTCCAGGTACAGCACCGGATCGAGCGTGCCGGCCTGGTATTGCCGGTAAAAGTCGGCATTGCGTTTTTCCATTTCGTTGGCATCCACCGCGCCGGTGCGCGCGAGGAATTGTCCCCACTCGAAATCCGAATCGAGCGGCAGCAGGGTGTGGTCGAGATCAAACAGAGCCAGGTTCGTCATGGAGTAACAGGTCTTTCAGCAGGGGCAGCGTGATCGGGCGCTTGGTTTCGAGCGAGTAGCGGTCCAGCGCGTCGAGCATCGCCGTCAGGGAAGGCATGTCGCGCTTGAAATGCGTCATCAGGTAGGGCAGCACGCCGGCAGAAAGCGCCAGCCCGCGCGCGGCGGCGGCGTGTTCCAGCGCGGCGATCTTTTCGTCGTCGGTCAGGCCGTGCAGCTGGTAGATCAGGCCCCACCCCAGACGGGTGCGCAAATCTTCCCGCACGGCGAGCAGGGCCGGCGGCTGCGGGCCGGCAGCCACCAGCACGCCGCCTTGCTCGCGCACCTGGTTGAACAGACTGAAGGCAGCGATCTGCGCTTGCGGCGAAAGGTCGGCGACATCGTCCAGCAGATACAGGCGCAGTTCCGGCCGGAAGTCCAGCGCTGTCTCATCGGCCTCGCCGTCCAGGTAAATGGCGCCGTCCAGGCGGCCGAGCGCGCGCAGCAGGTGGGTCTTGCCGGCGCCGGCTTCCCCCCACAGGTAAATAAAGCGTTCGCCCAGGCCGCTGACCGCACCGCGCGCCACGCGCTCCAGCAAGGCCAACAACTCGCCGTTCTGCCCGGTTACGAAGGTATCCAGGGCAGGGGGTTCGTGTGCATTCAGGTCCAGCAATAACTGTTTCATCAACAAAAGAGAATATGCAAGCGGCCGCTAGGATAATCGGTCTGCCTGGGTTTTGCCAGCATGGCAAGGCACCAGTGACGGCGCCGGAGTCTGGGCCGGCCTCCCAGGCGCTGCCGCCGGAAAGGGGAAACGCCACCCGCAAACCGGAAAACGAGGCAATTTAACGGGGCAATTTTGTTAAAATAGCGGTTTGCCGCCAGTTTCTTACGGCTATCATCCCCTATTTTACCGCCTCTGCCACCAATCACATCATGAGTTTCCCTTCTTCCGTCTCCCTGTCCTACCGTGATGCCGGTGTCGATATCGACGCCGGCGACGCCTTGGTCGAAGCCATCAAGCCTTTTGCCAAGCGCACCATGCGCGAAGGCGTGATGGGCGGCATCGGCGGCTTTGGCGCCTTGTTCGAGGTCAGCAAGAAATTCAAGGAGCCGGTGCTGGTGTCCGGCACCGACGGCGTCGGCACCAAGCTGAAGCTTGCTTTTCACTTGAACAAGCATGACACGGTCGGCATCGACCTGGTCGCCATGAGCGTCAACGATATTCTGGTGCAGGGCGCCGAGCCGCTGTTCTTCCTGGATTATTTCGCCTGCGGCAAGCTGGACGTGGCCACCGCCACCGACGTCATCAAGGGAATCGCCAAGGGCTGCGAACTGGCCGGCTGCGCCCTGATCGGCGGCGAAACTGCTGAAATGCCTTCCATGTACCCGGATGGCGAATACGATCTGGCCGGCTTTGCCGTCGGCGCGGTGGAAAAATCGAAGCTCATCGACGGCAGCAAGATCGTCCCGGGCGACGTGGTGCTGGGCCTGGCTTCGTCCGGCGCGCACTCCAACGGCTATTCTCTGGTGCGCAAGATCATCTCGGTGGCGCAGCCTGACCTGAACGCCGACTTCCATGGCCGCCGCCTGGCCGATGTGCTGCTGGAGCCGACCCGCATCTACGTCAAGCCCCTGCTGGCGCTGATGGAAGCCATGGAAGTCAAGGGCATGGTGCACATCACCGGCGGCGGGCTGGTGGAAAACGTGCCGCGCGTCCTGCGCGACAATCTGACCGCGGTGCTGCATCGCGATGCCTGGACCATGCCGCCGCTGTTCCAGTGGCTGCAGCAGCATGGCGGCGTGGCCGACGCCGAAATGCACCGCGTGTTCAACTGCGGCATCGGCATGGCGGTGATCGTCTCGAAGGAAAATGCCGATGCTGCGCAGGCGCAGCTGCAGGCCGCCGGCGAAACGGTGTTCCGCATCGGCGAGATCCGCGAGCGGCAGGGCGAGGAAGCGCAGACCATCGTGGTGTGATTGGCCAGGAACGGAAAAACGGCAAGCTGCGGCTTGCCGTTTTTTTTTGCCTGTTTCAGCGCTATTTTGTTGTTTCTACCACGAATATGGGATTGCGAGCGGGATGCCAGATGGGATTAAATGACCCATCTTAAGCCTGAAGATCGAATAATAATGACAATCTCTTCCTTTCCCTTGCTTGGAATCCTTCTTATCGCATCCTTCCTGACAGGATGTGCAAGCCAGGTCAGGCATATGCCTGCGGATTTCACTCCCTCGACGCAAGCAGGCCAACAATCATTGAAGACGAAGACGCTGTCGCACGCGGCGGATGTCCAGCTGGATACAGGGTACAGCCGCTCCCTCAAGGCTGGCAGCCAATGGGTACATATTGGCACGGTGAGGCAGGGGGACGTTTACAAACCCTACAAGGATGTGTTTACGCTCGAAGGAGCGCATATACATGAGGCCTGTCTGGTTGTCGCAGAGGGTCAGCTGGTTGGCTTTTATTTGCCTGTCGAACGGGGGTTTTCGCTGTTGGCAAAAAAAGTCCGGCTTAATTTCAATTAAAAAACGATAAAGAGGGATATATGCGATTCATCCAAATGCTGGTTCTCAGTCTTGCCGTTGTTCTGACCGGTTGCGCTTCTGGGGTCAAGCATAAAGACATGCAATCTTCCATTCCGGCGCTTCAATCCGACAAGGGAAGAGTCTACTTCTACCGTAGCGCAAGCATGTTCGGAGCGGCCATTCAGCCGAATATTCTGCTGGATGGGAAGGTGGTTGGGGAATCCAAACCGGGCGGTTTTTTCTTCGTGGATAGCAACGCTGGCAATCATGAAGTCAGCACCAGCACCGAAGTGGAGAAGAAACTGACCTTTACGCTGGATAAAGGCGAAGTCAAGTACGTGAAAACTTCGGTTTCGTTTGGCGCCTTGGTGGGGCGCATCATTCCGGAGCTGGTCAATGCCGCGGAAGGCGAGAAGGAATTGGCTGATCTGAGCTTTACCGGCACGCTTTCTGCCGCCAAGTGACCGAAGGCTGCGGGCACGGCAGTTTTGTGCCTGCGCCGATTGCAAGATAATGCTGCGCGTAGACGCGCGCAGCTGTTAATTTTTAATGAGCCAATAAGCGCTCGAGTCCCGGCTGTCGCACCAGGCTTTCTGGCAGAGCAGGCCGGCCAGCCTGAGGCTTACTTGCAATGGCTGCGTATGTTTGGAATAGTCGCGTTTTGCGCCGCTGTCCATCTGGCCAGGCCCTGGGCCTCGGTCAATGCAGACTTGTTAACTCTACACGCGACGGCACCTCCCATCAAATGCTGGAACTTGGTCCGCCCTGTCATTTTCTCTCCGTCGAGTTAATGAATAACATGCCCAGCAAAAAGCTTGAGTTTGTCCGAAAATGGCTCCGGATTTAAGTAATTGATTTTCCTCTCATCAACCGAAAATATTTGAGGCGACCTGTAAATTCCGCTTGCATAAATCACTGTTTGTTTATACAGTACCGGTTCAGTAGTCGAAAACGCGAAATGCCATACTGTCATTGCCTTCAGTCCTTATCTGTTTAAGCAAGCCGCAGAACCGCTTCACTTTTGACAACCCCGATTTATTGCCAGCCATTTTCGAAAGAGACCTATGGACGACAAAAAGCTAGTACCCAACCTGGATAAGAGCAAGGCCCTCGCCGCCGCCTTGGCGCAGATCGAAAAGCAGTTCGGCAAGGGTTCCGTAATGCGCATGGAAGACGGCGCCGTCGCCGAGGAAGTGCAAGTGGTTTCGACCGGTTCGCTCGGCCTGGATATCGCCCTCGGCGTCGGCGGCCTGCCGCGCGGCCGCGTGGTGGAAATCTACGGTCCGGAATCGTCCGGCAAGACCACGCTGACGCTGCAAGCCATCGCTGAAATGCAAAAGCTGGGTGGCACCTGTGCCTTCATCGATGCCGAGCATGCGCTTGATGTTACCTATGCCCAAAAGCTGGGTGTCAACCTGTCGGATTTGCTGATATCGCAGCCGGATACCGGCGAGCAAGCCCTGGAAATCACCGATGCGCTGGTGCGCTCGGGCGGCGTCGACCTGATCGTGGTCGACTCGGTGGCGGCATTGACGCCGCGTGCCGAAATCGAAGGGGAGATGGGCGATTCGCTGCCGGGCCTGCAAGCGCGCCTGATGTCGCAAGCCTTGCGCAAGCTGACCGGTTCGATCAACCGCACCAATACCCTGGTGATCTTCATCAACCAGATC
>DPRS01000015.1 GCA_003537575.1 Oxalobacteraceae bacterium | reverse complement strand
TGTTCGTCAGCAGCAGAGAAACGAGATTATGAGGCACTGTCTCGTTTTCGTCAACCCCTAATTTCTGGATTCCTACTTGAGACTTCTCGTCCTGCACACCAGCCAGAGGACTCGTGTGCAGAGCCCGCTATTGTACTACTTATGCGCGAATGTTGGGGCACGTTTTTCAAGAAAAGCGCGCATGCCTTCTTTCTGGTCGTCAGTGGCGAAAGTTGCGTGAAATACTCGTCGTTCGAACTGCACCCCCTCGGACAAGGTGGTTTCATAGGCACGGTTGACGGATTCCTTGACCATCATGACGATCGGCAACGACATACCGGCAATAACGGTAGCCGCCTCCATCGCTTCATCAAGGAGCTTATCTGCAGCGACAATCCGCGACACCAGGCCCGCCCGTTCCGCTTCCTGCGCATCCATCATGCGTGCCGTCAGGCACATATCCATCGCCTTTGCTTTCGAAACCGCACGCGGCAAGCGCTGCGTGCCGCCCGCGCCGGGGACCGTGCCGATCTTGATTTCCGGCTGCCCGAATTTGGCATTGTCGGCGGCAATGATGAAATCGCACATCATGGCCAGTTCGCAACCGCCACCCAGGGCATAGCCCGCGACGGCCGCAATCACCGGCTTGCGCACGCGGCGAATGGTTTCCCAGTTACGGGTGATGTAATTTCCCTGGTAGGCTTCCATGTAGCTGTAGTTGGCCATGGCGGCGATATCGGCGCCGGCGGCAAATGCCTTCTCGCTGCCGGTCAGCACGATACAGCCGATTGCGTCATCAGCATCAAAGTCCAGCAAAGCCTGGCCAAGCTCATTCATCAGATCGTCGTTAATTGCATTCAAGGCTTTCGGACGATTCAAGCGAATCAATCCAACCCTGCCTTGTACTTCCACGAGAATATTGGCGTAGTCCATCGGTCCCCTTCTTTGCTTAATAAAAGTGAATTGCAGAATTGTAGACTTTTTGTGCGAATGGAATCGTTTTTTTGCCAAGAACAAGGGTCTATACGGGTTCGCTTCATTTGCGACTGCTCAAGAGTGATTCACGCAAAACCCCTAATATAGGCACGCACACATTGGTTAAAAAAATAACCTATACGGCTTTTACATGCCATTCCATTTTTGGCTATCCAGAATTTCAGACGGAGCAACTTACATGGATGCCCTTCACCATGATGTTGCTAAAGCGTTAATTCGGCTTCCGACTGTCATAGATGCTGAATTTCATGAAAGCTATGAAATTCTTTTGCGCAAACTGGAACGTATTTTTCGTGCGGAAGAACGATGGATGGAAGAAATCGATTTTCCGGAGCTGAGACACCATCGCGAGCAGCATGCCAGCATATTGGATACTTTGTATCAGGGCTGTTCGCATCTGGCGGGAGGCAATACCCAATTCGCGCGCAACATCATTGAAAACCTCTTGCCGGAATGGCTGCATTTTCATGCATCCACCATGGATAGTGCGCTCGCGCGGGAATTACGCGTTGCCGCGCTTACCTGAAAAATCAGTAACGCGCGGGCGCCAGATCAGCGCGCGGTGCGTAGCATGGCAGGTAATTTAGGCAACAGTACCCACATCCGGCCGGCCTGCTTCATTTTCCCGGCGTGCTCTCCCGCTACAGCGCCAAAGCCCCAAAAGAAATCGGCCCGCACCGCACCACGGATTGCGCCTCCCGTATCCTGGGCCAGCATCAATCGCTGAAGCGGGCGCTCGGAATTGGGCTGGGTTGTGGCAAGAAATACCGGCGCACCGAGGGGGATGAATTGGGTATCCACCGCAATCGATCGCTCGGATGTCAAAGGCACGCCGAGCGATCCTTTCGGCCCAACCCTTGGATCGGGCAATTTCTCTTCCCTGAAAAAGACATAGCTGGGGTTGGCGTTCAGCACTTCCTGCCGGCGCGCCGGGTTGGCGGCCACCCAGGCCTTGATGCTTTGCGCCGATGCCTGGCTCAGGCTCATTTCTCCCTTGTCGATCAGGTAGCGGCCAATCGATTTGTAGGGATGGCCGTTTTGATCGGCATAGGCAAGCCGCACTGTCTCCCTGGTATCGGTCAATTGCACGCGGCCCGATCCCTGCACCTGGAGAAAGAAAGCTTCCACTGGATCATCCACCCAAAGCAATTCTTTGCCGGAGAGGGAATTGGCTTCCTCCATGTCGCCGCGCGAAAGATAAGGCATCACCTTGCGTCCGACCACCTTGCCGCGCAGACGCATATTCTTCAATTCTGGATAAACGCTACTCAAATCGATCACCAGCAAATCATCGGGCACGCCATGCAAGGGCGTCTGGTAAGGGCCGCCGCGCTTGCGGGCGCCGCGCAACAGGGGTTCGTAATAACCAGTCACCATGCCCTGCTCGCTGCCGTCGACATTGGCAACCCGGTGCGGAGTAAAGAAACTTTCCAGAAAAACGCGGATAGTATTGGGATCAGCTGGATTGACATCGCGCGCCACTTCGCAAGGCTCTTGCCAGTCGGGCTTCTTCACCATCACCTGGCACGAAGCCAGGAAGGCTGGCCAGGCCTGGCGCAAATCATCCTGCTGCCAGCCGGGCAAATCGGCGAACGACACCGGCTTGAGCGTTTCGACAGGCTTTGGCGGCTGCGCCGGTTTCGCGGGCGGCTCCGCCGGCGCCGGACGGGTCTCGGGCGGGACGGTGGTGCATGCCAGCATGCCGAAAGCGACGCAGATGGTGGAAGCGAGTAAACTGAGGCGATTACTTTTCATGACGGGTCAAGACGATGTGGCTATTGCTGCTGGAGGCCGGCGTGGCCTTGTTTCTGCTGGTGTTTATCGTATGGTGGACCATGCCATCGGGGAAAAAGCCATCCCCGCCCGCGCAAGCACGGGAAGAACTGCCGCCGCCGAACGATCGGGAACCCTGATCAGTGCAAGGTGCGCGGCAAGGATAAAACAAATTCGGGGATCTTGGCGACAAATTGCTCACCGTCTTCCGCCACGCAGAAAAATTCACCCGTCATCGAGCCTTGCGGGGTCTTGAGAGTGGCGCCGCTGGTATATTCGAATTGCTCGCCCGGTTGCAGCAGTGGCTGCTGGCCGACCACGCCGAGTCCCCGCACTTCCTCGACATGGTTGGTGGCATCGGTGATGATCCAGTGGCGGGAAATTAGCTGGGATGCCACCTTCCCTGTATTGCGGATCGTAATGGTGTACGCGAACGCGTATTTCGAACGGTCCGGCTCGGACTGCTCTTCCAGGTAGCGCGTGCGTACCGATACCGTCAATTCATATGCTGCCATACATTCCCCAATGTTTCGCGCCAGACGCACTTCTTGCAATAGAAGTGAACGATTGCACACCAAATCCCGCGACGATGCAAGGAATTATCGCAAGCCGGGCGGTAAAATAGCCGATTCACTGAAAGATCCTGATCATGCCTAACTACCGTATCGCTCCCAGCATCCTCTCCGCCGACTTCGCCCGCCTGGGCGAGGAAGTCCGCAATGTCGTCGCCGCCGGCGCCGACATCATCCATTTCGACGTGATGGACAACCATTACGTGCCGAACCTGACGGTGGGCCCGCTGGTCTGCCAGGCGATCCGTCCGCATGTGGAAGTGCCGATCGACGTGCACCTGATGGTCAAGCCGGTGGACCGCATCATTCCCGACTTCGCCAAGGCTGGCGCCAACATCATTACCTTTCATCCGGAAGCTTCGGAACATATCGACCGCAGCCTGCAGCTGATCCGCGACCAGGGCTGCAAGGCCGGCCTGGTGTTCAACCCGGCCACGCCGCTGCATTACCTCGATCACGTGATGGACAAGCTCGATATCATTCTGCTCATGTCGGTGAATCCAGGCTTCGGCGGCCAATCCTTCATTCCGCACACCTTGAAGAAAATCGCTGCGGTGCGCCGCATGATCGACGAATCTGGCCGCAACATCATGCTGGAAGTCGATGGCGGCATCAAAACCGAGAATATCGCCGAAGCCGCGCGTGCCGGCGCTGACACCTTCGTGGCCGGCTCGGCCATTTTCGGCAAGCCGGATTACAAGGGCGTGATCGACGCCATGCGCAAGGAACTGGCTTCCGTATGACGGCGCGCGAACCCCTGCTGCTGACCGGCATCCGCGCCGCCATCATTGACCTGGATGGCACCATGGTCGATACGGCGCCGGATTTCCATGTCGCCATCAATCGCATGCGGGCCGATCTGGCGCTGGCGCCGCTCGATATCGAGACTATCAAGAATTTCGTCGGCAAGGGCACGGAAAACCTGATGCGGCGGGTGCTGGCAGTCGATTACGCTGCCGACGAAGTTGAAGGGCATTTTCCCGCAGCGCTGGCCTCTTATCAGCGGCATTACCTTGCCATCAACGGCGATTACAGCAGCATTTATCCGGAAGTTCATGAGGGTCTGGAAGCACTGCGCGGCAAGGGCCTGCGGCTGGCGTGCGTCACCAACAAGCCGGTCGCCTTTGCCTTGCCGCTGCTGGACAAGACTGGTTTGCGGCCCTTTTTCGAGGTAGTGTACGGCGGCGATTCCTTGCCGAAGAAGAAACCGGACCCGGTGCCTCTGCTGCAGGTGTGCGCGGATTTCAGCCTGGCGCCGGCGCAGGTGGTCGCTATCGGCGATTCGTCCAACGATGCCCAGGCGGCGCGCGCTGCAGGTTGCCGGGTATTGAACGTGCCGTATGGGTACAATCATGGACAGCCTGTACAGGAAGTCGATTCGGATGGTATAGTTTCCTCGCTACTTGAAGCATCCCATCTGATTTCCGCTTGAATTAATCCAGATTAAACACAGCATGTTCCTCGTTAAAAAACGTGACATCGCATCGCCCGGCACCTTTGAGGCCTGGCTATGGCGACGCTGGCAATCCCGGGCCCTGTAAGCCGTTTGCCGTCCACCATTTGCATGGTTGACAACGTTTTTTGACGTATTTCCCGCGCTATTGCCTGTCCGTTTTACAATAGCGCCTGGAGAGGAACATGACTGAACTCGAATTCAAATCGCTGGCCACGCAAGGCTATAACCGCATTCCGCTGATCGCCGAGGCTTTCGCCGACCTGGAAACGCCGCTGACGCTTTACCTGAAACTGGCGCAACCCCAGCAGGCCGGCAAAAATTCCTTTCTCCTCGAATCGGTGGTGGGCGGCGAGCGCTTTGGCCGCTATTCCTTCATCGGTTTGCCGGCAACCACCCTGCTGCGCAGCTTCGGCAAGCGCATCGAAGTGGTGAAGAACGGCGAAGTGGTGGAGACTCACGAGGGCAACCCGCTCGATTTCATCGTGCAGTTCCAGTCGCGTTACAAAGTGGCAGTCAGGCCCGGCATGCCGCGTTTCTGCGGCGGCCTGGCCGGTTATTTCGGCTACGACGCGGTACGCTACATCGAGAAGCGACTGGAAAACAGCGCGCCGCCGGATGATCTCGGCTTGCCGGAAATCCAGTTGCTGGTCACGGAAGAGCTGGCTGTCATCGATAATTTGTCGGGCAAGCTGTACCTGATCGTGTATGCCGACCCGTCGCGCCCGGAAGCCTACAGCAAGGCGCAGCAGCGCCTGAAAGACTTGCGCGCCATGCTGCGCCGCGCGGTCGACGCGCCGGTGACTTCGGCTTCGGTGCGTACCGAAGCGATTCGCGATTTCGCCAAGGAAGATTTTCTCAAGGCGGTGGCCAAGGCCAAGGAATACATCATGGCTGGCGACCTGATGCAGGTGCAGGTCGGCCAGCGCATCAAGAAGCCGTATGTGGATTCACCGCTGTCGCTGTACCGCGCGCTGCGTTCGCTGAATCCCTCGCCGTATATGTACTTTTACAACTTCGGCGACATGCAGATCGTCGGCGCTTCGCCGGAAATCCTGGTGCGCAACGAAGCCACGCCGGATGGCAAGAAGAAAGTCACGATCCGTCCGCTGGCCGGCACCCGCCCACGCGGCGCGACGCCGGAGCTCGATCAGCAGCTGGCCAGGGAATTGCTGGCCGACCCGAAGGAAATCGCCGAACATGTGATGCTGATCGACCTGGCGCGCAACGATATCGGCCGCATCGCAGAAATCGGCAGCGTCAAGGTCACCGACAAGTTCGTGATCGAAAAATATTCACACGTGCAGCACATCGTATCGAACGTTGAAGGCACGCTGAAGGATGGCATGTCGAACCTGGATGTGCTGCGCGCCACCTTCCCGGCCGGCACCCTGTCGGGCGCGCCGAAAGTACGGGCGATGGAGCTGATCGACGAGCTGGAGCCGGTCAAGCGCGGCATCTATGGCGGCGCCTGCGGCTACCTGTCGTTCGGCGGCGAAATGGACCTGGCGATCGCGATCCGCACTGGTGTGATCAAGGATGGCATGCTGTATGCGCAGGCCGCCGCCGGCGTGGTGGCGGATTCCATGCCCGAGATGGAGTGGCAGGAGACGGAGAACAAGGCGCGTGCGGTATTGCGCGCGGCCGAGCAAGTGCAAGACGGCCTGGATGGAGGGAACTGAAATGCTGCTAATGATCGACAACTACGATTCCTTCACCTATAACCTGGTGCAGTATTTCGGCGAACTGGGCGAGGACGTGCGCACCTTCCGCAACGATGAGATCACGCTGGAAGATATCGAAAAGCTGAACCCGGCGCGCATCTGCGTTTCACCGGGCCCCTGCACGCCGCACGAGGCGGGCATTTCGGTGCCGGTGCTGCAGCATTTCGCCGGCAAGCTGCCGATCCTGGGCGTGTGCCTGGGGCACCAGAGCATCGGCGCGGCGTTCGGCGGCAAGGTGGTGCGCGCCCAGCAAGTCATGCATGGTAAGACCTCTGCCATCGAACATACCGGCATCGGCGTGTTCAAGGATTTGCCGAATCCGTTTACCGTCATTCGTTACCATTCCCTGGCGATCGAGCGCGCCTCGCTGCCGGATTGCCTGGAAGTGACCGCCTGGACCGAAGATGGTGAAATCATGGGCGTGCGGCACAAGCAGTTCGCCATCGAGGGGGTGCAATTCCACCCGGAATCGATCCTCTCCGAGTACGGCCACGCGCTGCTGAAGAATTTTCTGACAGCCTGAGATGCGCTTCCTGCTTTTCTGTGCCCTGACGCTGGCAGCGAATGCTGTCGGCGCCGGCGCGCTGGAAAACTGCCTGAAGCAGAAGCAGGCGGAAGCGGAAATCCAGTTATGCGTCGAAACCGCAGAGCTGCGCTCGACCAACCAGTTGCGCAAGCTGAGCGCGACAACGCGCGCGGCAGTCGCCGACGAAGCCCGCAATGGCGAACGTTCGGGCCGGATGCGCGCATACCGCCGGATGGAGGCACGCCACGTACGCGAACGCAATTCCTTGTGCCGCAAGCATGGCAGCCCGCTGGAGCGCAGCGCCTGCATCGCCGACATGAACGAAGCGCATGGCGCGGAACTGGCGCGCTTCATGCAATAAGCGCGCCGCAGCGGCTGATCGCGCGGCGCATTGATCTACCAGACACTTTTATCAGGAGTAGCCATGTCCATCACCCCGCAAGAAGCACTGTCGCGCTGTATCGACCATCGCGAGATTTTCCATGACGAGATGCTGTCGCTGTTCCGCAAGATCATGAGCGGCGAGATGTCGCCGATTATGATCGCCGCGCTGACGATGGGCTTGCGGGTGAAGAAGGAAACCATCGGTGAGATCGCTGCCGCCGCCCAGGTGATGCGCGAATTCGCCACCAAGGTCGAGGTCGCCAACCCGGACAAGCTCCTCGATATCGTCGGCACCGGCGGCGACGGCGCCAACACCTTCAACATTTCCACCACGGCCCTGTTCGCGGTGGCTGCCGCCGGCGGCCAGGTCGCCAAGCATGGCGGGCGCAGCGTTTCTTCCTCATCCGGCAGCGCCGATGCCATGGAAGCGCTCGGCGTGCACATCAATCTGCAGCCGGAACTGGTGGCTCGGTCGATCGATCGGACCGGCATCGGCTTCATGTTCGCGCCCAACCACCATGCGGCGATGAAGCATGCCGCGCCGGTGCGCAAGGAATTGGGCGTGCGCACCATTTTCAATATCCTCGGGCCGCTGACCAATCCGGCCGGCGCCGAGAATATCCTGATGGGTGTGTTCCATCCGGACNNTGGTCGGCATCCAGGTGCGCGTGCTGCAACGCCTGGGCGCCAAGCGCGCGATGGTGGTGTGGGGCCGCGACAACCTTGATGAAGTCACGCTGGGCGCAGGCACCCTGGTTGGCGAGCTGATCGATGGCGAAATCCGCGAGTACGAAATTCATCCGGAAGATTTCGGCCTGCAGATGGCGGCGACACGCAATCTGAAGGTGTCGAGCTCGGCCGAATCGAAGGTGAAGATGCTGGAGGCACTGGACAACAAGCCGGGCGCGGCGCGCGACATCGTCGCCCTGAACGCCGGCACCGCGCTGTACGCCGGCGGCGTGGCGGCTTCGATTGCCGAAGGCCTTGTCAAAGCGCAGGAAGCCCTGGCTTCCGGCGCGGCGCGCGCCAAGATGGAAGAATTCGTCAAGGTCACCCAAGAACTGGGCCGCACAGCCTGATTGCAACCCGAGCGCTCCGCTCGCTTTTAACGTACCAACATGTCCGACATTCTGAATAAAATCCTGGCGGTCAAGACGGAAGAAGTCGCCGCCGCCAAGAAGTACCAGGACTTCGCCAGCCTGCGCCGCGAAGTCGAAAACAACCCGGAACTGCGCGCCGATTTGCGCGGCTTCGAGGCGGCCTTGCGCGCCAAGATTGCCGCCGGCCGCGCCGCCGTGATCGCCGAAGTGAAAAAGGCGTCTCCTTCCAAGGGCATCCTGCGCGCCAACTTCGATCCGGCTGAAATCGCCGCCAGCTATGCGCAGCATGGCGCGGCTTGCCTATCGGTGCTGACCGATGAACAATTCTTCCACGGCAAGCCGGAATTCCTGCAGCAGGCGCGCAAGGCTTGCGCCCTGCCGGCCATGCGCAAGGATTTTCTGGTCGATACCTATCATGTGTATCAGGCGCGCGCCCTCGGCGCCGATTGTATCCTGCTGATCGTTGCCGCGCTCGACCATGGCCTGATGGCGGAAATGGAGGCCTGCGCGCACGAACTTGGCATGAGCGTGCTGGTGGAGGTGCATGACGGCGCCGAGCTGGAGGCGGCGCTGAAGCTGAAGACCGCCCTGCTGGGCATCAACAACCGCAACCTGCGCACCTTCGAGACTTCGCTGCAGACCACCATCGATTTCCTGCCGCGCATTCCGGCCGACAAACTGGTGGTGACCGAGTCGGGCATCCTCGGCCCGGATGACGTCAAGCGCATGCGCGACGCCGATGTGCACGCCTTCCTGGTGGGTGAGGCATTCGTGCGTGCGCCCGATCCAGGGTTGGAACTGAGCCGGCTGTTCGGCTGAGTTCTTCCTGACTCTCAGGCGCCGCACATTGGCGCCGCCCTGGTCGCCAGTCTGCGAATCCCTTACCGGCCGAGCCAGCCCGTGCGCAAGCGGGCGGCGGCGGCCGGCTTCGTTTCCGCCGTCAGGCTTGCCTGCGGCGCATCATCGGCGGCCAGGGTCGCTTCCACGCTGAACAATTCATCGCGCCGGAAGGCATGGATGGTGACGGTGTCGCCGATGCGCAGCCGTCCCAGCAAGGCATCGAGGTTACCTGCCGTGACCCGTAATCCATCGATGGCCACCAGCACATCGCCGGCCGACAGGCCGGCACGATGGGCGACGCCGCCTGCATAGACATTGGCCAGCTTGCAATCGTTGCCGTCTTTCGTGACACGCGCGCCCAGCGCCGGTTTGGCATCCTTGTGGCCATCGGCAAGCGCAATCCCGAACGGCGCCAGCAATTTCACCAGCGGCAGGTCTTCGGTGCCGTGCACGAAGCGGCGCAGCGTGCGTTTCATCGACAGTCCGGTGACTTCGTCGAAGATCGCTTCGACTCCGGCTTCGGT
Organism: Oxalobacteraceae bacterium; assembly: GCA_003537575.1. Lineage (GTDB taxonomy): Bacteria > Pseudomonadota > Gammaproteobacteria > Burkholderiales > Burkholderiaceae_D > Paucimonas. The sequence continues at coordinate 62,268 of DPRS01000015.1, read as the reverse complement.
GACGCCGCGCCCGGCTTCCTCGCCGTTGCCATAGAAATCGCAGCCATAGCGCTGCCACAGCGCACGCATGACGTCGTCGAGGGATTTCTTTCCCTTGGTCTGACTCCGGATGGTGAGGTCGAGCGCCAGGCCGACCAGCGAACCCTTGGTGTAATAGCTGACGATGGCGTTCGGCGCATTCTCGTCCTGGCGGTAGTATTTGACCCAGGCATCGAAGCTGGATTCGGCCACGCTTTGCCTGCTGCGACCGCTACCGCGCAAGACGCCGTTGATGGTTTTCGTCAGCAGCCTGAAATATTCCTTTTCATCGATCAGGCCGGCGCGCACCAGCATCAGGTCGTCGTAGTAGCTGGTGAATCCCTCGAACAGCCACAGCAGCGTGGTGTAGCTTTCCACTCTCAGGTCATAGGGTGCAAACACTTCTGGTTTGATGCGCTTGACGTTCCATGTATGGAAATATTCATGGCTGCACAAGCCGAGATAAGTGCGGTAGCCATCGCTCATCTCCTTCTTGCCGATTACCGGCAAGTCGTTGCGCGAACAGATCAACGCAGTCGAGGCCCGGTGTTCGAGGCCGCCATAGCCGTCGCCGACCGCCAGCGTCATGAAGACGTAGCGCCGCATCGGCGCATGCCGGCTTTTTGGCTCGAACAGGGCAATCTGCGCTTCGCAAACCTTTTTCAGATCAGCCGCCAGGCGCGGCATGTCGAGATTGGGCACGCGGCCGGTGATGACGATATCGTGCGGCACGCCATGCGCGGTGAATGTCGCCAGGGCGAAATTGCCCATCTCTACCGGATGGTCGATGAGCTCATCGTAATCTGCCGCGACATAGGTGCCAAAACCGTAACGCTTCGCCTTCAGTTCGGGCAGTGCGGTGGCCACGCGCCAGCTGCGGCAGGCTTCTTCGTCGGGGCGCCGGATATCAACCACGTGGGGCAAGTCTTCTTGTCCGTCGGCGCGCAGGAAGACGCTGGTGCCGTTGAAGAAGCCATGGGTCTGGTCCAGGTGGGCGGCGCGCACCGACAAGTCCCAGGCATACACTTCGTAGCGCAGCGTCAGCGGACCCTGGCAAGGCGCGGCCTGCCAGGTGTGCTTGTCGATTTTTTTCAGGGCGACCGCTTCGCCTTGCGCTTCGGCGCGGATGTGCACGATGTTGCGGGCGAATTCGCGGATCATGTAGCTGCCCGGGATCCAGGCCGGCAGGGAAAACACCTGCCCTGCCGCGTCCGGCGCGGCGACCGTCAGCGTGACTTCAAACAAATGGGCCGCCAGGTCATGGGCGGTAATGGTGTAACAGATGTTTTTTTTCATTTCAGGCATTCCAATAAAAAACCGCCATGGCACGGAAGCGGTGTTCCGGGCGCCATGGCGGCGAGCATTCCAGTGCAAGGGTGGCACGGCATGCGGCCTGCACTCCTTGCGAAAGCGCTTATTTGATGGAAGCGAGCTTGGCCTCGACTGTCTTCAGATCGACCGCGCCCGGAATCCTTGAGCCATCGGTAAAGAAGATGGTGGGCGTGCCGGTGATTTTCAGCTTTTGGCCAAGCGCGAAAATCTTTTCGTTCGGATTGGACAGGCAATTATCGGCGGCCGGCGCCGGTTCCTTGTTGTTCAGCATCCAGTCATCCCAGGCTTTCTGGCGGTCGGCGCTGCACCAGACATTTTTCGACTTGACCGCGGAATCTGGCGACAGGATGTTGTACATGAAGGTGTAGACCGTCACGTTATCCATGTCCTTCAAGGTATGGCGGAAGCGCTTGCAATAGCCGCAATTCGGATCTTCGAAGATGGCGATGACGCGCTTGCCGTTGCCCTTGACCATCTTGAGCGCGGAATCGAAAGGCAGCTCGGAAAACTTGACCTTGCTGATCTCGTCGACGCGCGCCTTGGTATGGTTTTCGTAAGTGGCAGTATCGATGATGTTGCCGACGAACAGATATTGCGCCTTCTTGTCGGTGTACAGGATGTCGTTGCTGTCGGTGCGGACTTCAAACAGGCCGGAATACGGCGTCCGGGTGACCGACACGACCTTGGCCCGCTCGCCCAAGCGTGGCTCGATCAGTTTTTTGACCGCTTTCTCTTCCGCGCTTTGTCCGAGTGCTGATGTGCAGGCGAGGCTGAGCAAGCCAATTGCTGCCAGTTTGATACTTTTCATGAGTTCCTGATCCAGTTGGTTGCACTGCCGTTAAGACTGGCGGCCCAGTGCATGGGAAATTAACTGTCTTTTTATGACCGGCAAGCGGTTCACCAAGTTTAATCCAAGATTGCGCGCGACGCGCAGCGGAGTGAAATCGCTGGAAAACAAACGATGCAGGCCGTCGGTGGCTAGTTGCATGAGCAGGATGTCTTCTTTTCGCGCGCGCGCATAGCGCCCCAGCACGCGGGCATCGCCGCAATCGCACTGGGGCTCGCGTTCGGCAAGGATTTTCAACAGTGAAGCCACGTCGCCGAAGCCCAGATTCATGCCATGTCCGGCCAGCGGATGGACGACATGTGCGGCATCGCCCATCAGGGCCACGCGCGGCGCGGTGATCGCATGTGGGCGAATCAGCGCCAGCGGGAAGGACTTGACCGCTTCCGGCTGCAGGGGCGTCAGGCGGCCGAGCGGGCCGGCGCAGTAATGGTCCAGGCGCTGCGCCAACTGTTCCAGCGGCTCGGCCAGCAGGCGCTGCGCCAGCACTTCCGGCGCCGACCACACCAGTGACACCCGCTCTCCAGGCAAGGGCAGCAGGGCGACGATGCCCTCTTCCGCAGTGAACCATTGATAAGCCACGCCGCGATGCGGCTTTTCGCAGGAGAAATTGGTGACGATCGCGCGCTGGCCGTAGGAACGGTAATCCATGCCGATTTCGCATTGGTGGCGCACCCAGGAATGGGCGCCGTCGGCGCCGACCACCAGTGCAGCCTTCAGCGTGTCGCCGTTCTCGAGGGTCACTTGGGCGCTGTCGGCATCGGTGCGCAGGCGCGCCGCACGGCCATGCACCATTTGCACATTCGAGGCGAATTTCAGCGCTGCATCCAGCGCCTGGTTGAGGTTGGCATCCTCGACGATCCAGGCCAGCTCGCCTGTCCGCGCGCCATACGAATCGAACACCAGATGCCCGGCCTGCTCGGCGCCATCGCCCTTGATATCCATGGCATCGACCGCAGCGATCCGTTCCGCATGCATGGCTTCCCATACTTTTACGGACGACAGCAAGGCATGGGCAACATGGTTGATGGCAAACACGCGCACATCCCAGGATGCATCAGCCGCGCCCGACGCCGGTGACGCCGTGCCGCATAAAAGGGTGACCCGCAGGCCGATTTGCGCCAACCCGAGGGCGGCAACCTTGCCGATAGCCCCGTTGCCAATAATACAAACGTCGGATTGCAATTGCATGAATTTATATGCCGTCAAGAGTAGTCAAAGTGATACAGTCTTCGCCTCAATTATAGCGGCAGAGGTTTTTCGCACCCATTTTTTCATTCCACTCTTTGCGGAAACAAATAGTTTTGCTATACTTGCGCGTCTTGGCCTGGTAGCTCAGTCGGTAGAGCAGAGGATTGAAAATCCTTGTGTCGGTGGTTCGATTCCGCCCCGGGCCACCAAGAAATTCAAGGGCTTAGCTTCGGCTAAGCCCTTTTGCGTTTCTGAAAGCGGCTAGCACCCCTCGGAGCTTCAAATCGAGCCGAATGGATTCCCTCGGAAAATTTCCTTTTCGTCTATTTTCGATTGCCTAAACGAAAATGCCGATGCCCCGCCCTGGAGCAGCCGGTGCATAGAGCAGATACATCCCCTGCCGGACACTGAAAATGTGCCAGCAAGTCAGGGTGAACGCCTATCGCTGATCACTCCTCTCAGAAATCGTTGCATGCAGGGCTATGCGATCGCCATGCAGAACAAGGCAAATCAAGGCAAATAGCTAAGCTTTAAAGCCTCGCTCCCGTATGCTTGCCTGCTGGAGGCGAAGTTGCTCCGCCAATGCCTCTCCCCCGCCAGGACCCTGCGCCCACTGATCGAAATACACCAACTCGTCCACTGGCAAGCGCGCCAGCCAGCCTGCTTTTTCCAGTTCCGGCTTGTCATGAAAATGGCTGACGTAGCCGATGCAGAGATAGGCCACCGGCACGATGTGATGAGGGATGCCCAGGGCATCCTGCAATTCGCGCTCGTTGAAGATGCTGACCCAGCCTACACCTACGCCCTCCGCCCGGGCCGCCAGCCACAGGTTTTGCGCGGCGCAGACGCTGCTGTACACATCCATCGTCTTCATGTGCGTGCGGCCCAATACCACCGGGCCGGTGCGCTCGCGGTCGCAGGTGATGCAAAGGTTCACCGGCGACTCGAGAATGCCTTCCAGCTTCAGGCGGCTATAGATTTCGCGCCGGCTGCCGTCGAACATCTGCGCGGCTTCGCTACTGGCTTTCCTGAATACGTCATGTACCCGCTGCTTGACCTGCTGCGAACGCACCACGAGAAAATTCCAGGGCTGCATGAACCCGACCGACGGGGCATGGTGAGCGGCCATGATAATTCGCCCCAGGACTTCATCGGGAATGGCGCGGGCTTGAAACTGGCCGCGTACGTCGCGGCGGCTGAAAATGGCTTGATAAACCGCAGCGCGATCAGCCTCGGAAAATTGGTGTTCACTTGAATTGGCTTGATTTTCCATGTAGTCCCCTTTTGGAAAGTAAAAGGCTGCCTGGCCTTGCAGCCCTTTGACTTTCTCCAGGCCGGTCTTCTGACTCGGATTCATCCGTCCGTAGCGCCTTCCCGATATTCATCAGTGGCATTTTGCTCCGGACATCCTCCTCACAGCGTTGGGCACGTAGCGGAGTCGCACCGCCTTCCCGATTCTCCCTTGCGGGCACCTGGAAAAACTGCCACGGCAAATTCCGTGGCAGCGATCATGCTATTCCACCCCAGGCGCCTGCGCAACCGCGCTGCATGACCACATTTGCCGGGAAGGCTCTGCCTTGCCGAAAGAATGCTGCATTGCCAATTTCCTGATACACTTAAATTTCGTTGGTGCTCGCGGTCCCTTTCTGGTCCGCAGTTAAACGGGAATCAGGAAGATGCGCCCATGCGGCATGTCCAACCTGAGCTGCCCCCGCAACGGTAAGCAGACGAGCCTTTCGGCTCAGCTTTCATCAGCATAACCACTGGCTGCTCTTCACTGGAGCGCCGGGAAGGTGATGAAGGTTGCATCTGCCAGCCCGGATACCGGCCGACAAAGTGGCTGCGCCTGCCAAGGCGTCGCCGTATCGTCCATGCACTGGCGGGGAAGCCAGCGAGGACATCTGTCGAAGCTTTATCTCCCATGAAAACCCAGGTCATTTGCGCAAGGCTTGCCGCGCTTCCGTGCACGCTCACTGCCGCGTGTGCGCTCTCTACTTCATTTATCCTGCCGACATCCGCGCTGGCACGATCGAGTTCTGACTCCCTTGCCGAATCGACGCTCGCTGCTACGGTGGTGACGGCAGCGCGGGTACAACAACCATTGACCGACGTCGTCGCCGACATCACGATCATCGACCGCGATACGATCGAGCGCAGCGGCGCCGGCGCCCTGGCAGACGTGCTGGCCCGTGTCCCCGGCATCGAATTTTCCCGGCAGGGCGGACCGGGCGCGAACACCGAGTTTTACCTGCGCGGCGCCGACACGCGCTTTACGGCGGTATTCATCGACGGCGTGCGCGTCGATTCGCAATCGGGCAGCGGCGGGGCTTCCTGGGCAGCGCTGCCGCTGGCGCAGGTGGAACGCGTCGAAGTTCTGCGCGGCCCGGCCGGCGCCATCTACGGCTCCGATGCCGTGGCCGGCGTAGTGCATATCTTCACCCGCAAGGGCGAGGGCGGATTTGCGCCACATGCCGGCATCGGCTACGGCAGCCATGAGACCCGGAAAGTCGATTCGGGCTTCAGCGGCAAGAACGGCGCCTGGGATTATTCGATCGGCTATGCGCATGAAAAGAGCGATGGCTACGATGCCCGTACCGATGCCGGCCACAACCGTGACATTGACGGCTACCGGCTCGAGTCGGCCAATGCGCGGCTTGGCCTGAAGCTCAACGCCGACCATCGGCTGGAAGCCACGCTGCTAGAGAGCCGCACTGACACCCAGTACGACAGCAGCACCAGCGCCAGGAACAACGCCAACCGCAAGGATGACCATGCCTTGCGCCGTCTGCGGACCGCGGCGCTGAATTGGCAAGCCAAATGGAACGCCGCCTACAGCACCCAGCTGACGGTCTCGGAAGGCAGGGATCGTTACGAAACCCAGGCCGATCGCGTAAGCAATTCCCTTTCCGAGACCAAGGTGCGCAGCTATCTCCTGAACAATGAACTGCGCATCGGCGCCAGCCTGCTGACGGCAGCGCTCGAGCGCCGCGAGGACGAACTGGACAGCATGTCGACGCCGCCGCTGTCCAAGCGTCGCTCGCAAAACGCCGTTGGCCTGGGTTATGGTCTCAAGCGCGACAGCCACACGCTGCAGCTCAATGCCCGGCACGACCAGGATAGCGAATTCGGCGGCAAGAGCACCGGCAGCATCGCCTATGCCTATGCCCTGACGCCGCAATGGCGCGCCACCGCATCTCTGGGCTCGGCATTCCGGGCGCCGACCTTGTACCAGCGTTTTCATCCGACTTACGGGAATGCCGCATTGCGCCCGGAAACCGCGTTCAACAAGGAAGTGGGCATCAAGTTCGACAACAAGACAAGCAGCGGCGGGCTCACCGTTTACCAGAACCGGCTGGACAACCTGATCTTTTTCGACATTCCCGCCAACAGGTATCAGAGCACGGCGCGCGCGCAACTGGAGGGTGCGACGCTGTCGGGATCGACAAGGGTGAGCCGAATCAACCTGCGCGCCTCGTTTGACTGGCAAAAACCGCGCGACCTGGACACCGGCAAGCTGCTGAAATTGCGCGCGCGCCGGCATGCCAACATCGGCGCGGATACCAGCGTCGGCAGCTGGACGCTGGGCGGCGAGGTCAGCCTGAGCGGGAAGCGTTACAACGATGCCAACAACACCGTGAAGCTGGGCGGATATGGGTTGCTGAATCTTTACGCCAGCACGCATCTCGGCCAGGATTGGTCGCTGCTTGCGCGCATCGACAACGTCGCCGACCGCAACTACACGTCGGTGCTGAACTATGCAACGCCAGGCCGCACGGCGTTCATCGGCTTGAAATGGACTCCCAGATAATTCAGCCCCTCACCCCCATGTCCGACACGATCTCTCGTCCAGCGCTGCTGATTGCCGCCCCGGCCTCCGGCCAGGGCAAGACCACCATCACGGCCGCGCTGGCCCGCCTCCATACCCGCCAGGGACGGCGGGTGCGGGTATTCAAGTGCGGGCCCGATTTCCTCGACCCGTACTGGCACCAGCTGGCCAGCGGCGCTCCCGTATACCAGCTCGACCTGTGGATGACGGGAGAGGAAGATGCGCGCGCGCGGCTGCACGATGCCGCGCGCGAAGCGGACCTCATCCTGATCGAAGGCGTGATGGGCCTGTTCGACGGCGAGCCGAGCGCGGCCGACCTGGCGCAGCGATTCGGCCTGCCGGTGATGGCGGTGATCGACGCCTCGGCCATGGCCGGGACTTTCGGCGCGCTGGCGTACGGCCTGCAACATTACCGCCCGGGATTGCCCTGGGCCGGCGTGCTGGCGAACCGGGCGGCAAGCGAACGCCATGCCGGCATGCTCGCCGCCGGCGTGGCGGATCCGGCCCACTGGCTGGGCGCGCTGCTGCGCAATCCGGCGCTGAGCCTGCCGGAGCGGCATCTGGGCCTGACAGTGGCGACCGAACTGTCCGACGCCATGGCGCGACTCGATGCCGCTGCGGATGCCTTGCAGACGACCCCGCTGGGGCAAATGGATGACGCCGCCCTGCAGCGCTGGGCCGTGCCCTTCCCTGCCCCTGAAGTCGCCGAGGCAATGCCGCCGCTGCTGGAGGGATTGAAGGTGGCCGTGGCGCGCGATGCTGCATTCTGCTTTATCTATCAGGCCAATCTCGATACGCTGCGTGTACTGGGGGCCGAGCTGGCTTTCTTTTCTCCGCTGGCGGACGATGGGCTGCCGCCCTGCGATGCCTTGTGGCTTCCCGGCGGTTATCCCGAACTTCATGCCGAGGCCCTCGCCGGCAACCGCGGCATGCGCGCCAGCGTGCATGCACACGTGGCCGCGGGCAAACCGGTGTGGGCAGAGTGCGGCGGCATGATGGCGCTGCTGGATCTGCTTGTCACCGCCGACGGTGCAGCGTATCCGATGTGGGGCGTGATGCCCGGCACGGCCACCATGGGGAAACGACTGGCGGCGCTGGGGCCGCAGCAGCTGGCGCTGGAATCCGGCACATTGCGCGGCCATACCTTCCACTACTCGACGACGGCAAGCAACGCACCGGTGGTCGCGCGCACTTCGCGCCCGCGCACTACGGCTTCGCCCGATGCCGGGGAAGCGCTGTACCGCTTCGGCGCGGCGCAGGCGAGTTATTTTCACGCCTGGTTTCCCTCCAGCCCGCGCGCGGCAGCCAGCCTGTTCATGAGGAGCGCGACATGAGCGCATGGAGCATCGCCCGCTCGGAGCTGATCCTGGGCGGTCAGAAGAGCGGCAAGTCGCGCCGCGCGGAACTGCTGGCGCAACACTGGATTGCCCAGTCTCCGGGCAACCGGGCCATGCTTCTGGCGACCGGACAGGCCTGGGATGAGGAAATGCGCGCGCGCATCGCGCGTCACCAGGAAGATCGGGCGCGCCGGGCGCCAGGCCTGGTCACGGTCGAAGAGCCTTGCCGGCTGGCCGAAGCGCTCCGCCAACATGACGATGCCGGCACCCTGCTGGTGGTCGACTGCCTTACCTTGTGGCTGACCAACCGGATGATGCCGGCGCAAGGCAGCGGCGACAGCCCTGCTGCGCTGACGGATGCCATCGCAGGCCTGATCCGGGCCATCGAGGGCGCAGCCAGCCCGATTGTCCTGGTAGGTAACGAAATCGGCCTTGGCGTGATCCCGCTCGGCAGCGAGGTGCGTGCCTTCGTGGATGCGCTGGGCCGCCTCAATCAGGCAGTGGCGGCAAGCTGCCGGCGCGTGACGCTGATGGTGGCGGGATTGCCGCTGACTCTCAAGGATGAATCATGAAATACAAATACTTCTGGCTGCTCCTGCTCTGCTGGTGCGGCCTTGCCCCGGCGGTGCAGCTGAACGACGACCTCGGGCGCCCGGTAAACCTGCCGCAGGCGCCGCAGCGCATCGTCAGTCTCTTGCCTTCGCTGACCGAAATGGTCTGCAAGCTCGGGCAATGCAATCGTCTGGTCGGCGTCGACCGCTATTCCACCTGGCCGGCCAGCATCGCGCAATTGCCGCGCGTCGGCGGCGGGCAGGATCCGAGCATCGAGGCGATCGTCGCCTTGCGGCCTGACGTCGTGCTGACGGCAACCAAGCAGCGTGCAGCCGACCGCCTGCTGGCGCTGGGCATTCCGGTAGTCGCGCTGGAACCCAAGACCCATGCGGATGTGCGTCGCGTGCTGGACAAGATCGGCCTGGTGCTGGGCGTCAGCGATGCGCAAAAAATCTGGCGCGAAATCGATGCCGGGGTATCGGCCGCGGCGCAATCGCTGCCGCCGGATGTGCGCAAGACCCGGGTTTACTTCGAGGTCAACCGCGGGCCCTACGGCGCCGGTGCCAGCTCGTTCATCGGCGAAACGCTATCCCGGCTGGGCGCAGGCAACATCCTGCCGGCCAGCCTGGGGCCATTTCCGAAGCTAAACCCGGAATACATCGTGCGCGCCAACCCGGACGTGATCATGATCGGCGAGCGCAACGCCGAAGCGCTGATGCAACGACCGGGATGGCACACCATACGGGCCATCCGCGAAGGACGCGTCTGCATCTTTCCGCCCGAGGAATCCGATGTCCTGGTACGCCCGGGGCCGCGCATGGCCGATGCGGCCCGGCTGATGGCGCGCTGCCTGGCTGAAAAAGCGCCGAAATCTGCCGCTAAGCCGGGAGCCGGATCTTGAACACGCGGCGCGCCTGGCTGCTGGGCGGGACGCTGATCGTCGCCGGCCTGCTGCTGGTCGCGGCGGGCGTATGCATCGGTAGCGCGGGTTTCGAGAACCTGTTCCGCTCCCTGCTCGACACGCAGGGCGACCCGGCGGAACGCGACATGGCGTGGCGCATCGTCTGGGAAATCCGCCTGCCGCGCACCCTGGGAGCCTGGTCCGCCGGCGCGCTGCTGGGACTGGCCGGCGCTGTGGCGCAAGGGCTGTTCCGCAACCCGCTGGCGGACCCCTACCTGCTCGGCAGCGCCTCGGGCGCCTCGCTGGGCGTGGCGGCGGCGCTGGCCGCGGTGGGCGGCGGTGCCGGCATGGTCGGCGGCAGCATGATGAATAGCGCCTCCCTCAGTATTTTTTCCGGCAGCCTGTGGGTGCGCCTCGGGCTGACCGGCGCCGCCTTTGCCGGCGCCGTGCTGGCGGTGCTGCTGACTGTTTCCCTGGCGCGCGGCGCCGGGCACACGCTGCGCCTGCTGCTGGCCGGCGTGATCGTCGGCGTGGTGCTGGGCGCGATGACCTCACTGGTATTGCTGTTTTCGCCCGACTCGTTGCAAGCCATGCAAGCCTTCATGCTCGGCTCGACCGGCTTCGTCGGCTGGGCTTCGTGCATCCTGATGTTCGCCGTCTGGCTGCTGTGCGGCGTGTCGGCCTGGGCGCTGTCGCGCGCGCTGGATGGACTGAGCCTGGGCGAATCGACAGCCGTCAGCCTCGGCCTGCCGCTGGCGCCGCTGCGCGGCACGTTGGTGGCGGTGCTGGCCCTGTCCACCGGCACGGCAGTGGCGCAGACCGGTCTGATCGCTTTCGTCGGACTGGCGGCCCCGCATCTGGTGCGCGCCGTCCTGAAGGCGCCTTACCGGCAGCAGATGTGGCTGGCCAGCATGATGGGCGCAACCCTGCTGGCCGCGGCCGATCTGCTGGCGCGCTGGCTGATCGCGCCGCAGGAATTGCCGGTCGGCGTGCTGACCGCTGCGCTGGGCGGCGGTTATCTGCTCTGGCTGATGCATCGGCGCACCCGCGGCGCCAATGCCGGAGGCACGCTATGAATGCCCCGGCGCTGGAAGCGCGTGGCCTGAGCGTTACCCTGGGCGGCGCGGCCATCCTCGAAGGCATCGATCTGGCGCTGGCAGCGGGCCGCTGGACCAGCATCGTCGGTCCCAATGGCGCCGGCAAATCGACACTGCTGAAGATCCTGGCGGGCATCCTGCCTTGCCATGGCCAGGTCCACCTGCTGGGCCGCCCCCTGCATAAGTGGCCGCGCGCCGAACGTGCCCGCGCCATGTCCTGGCTGGGACAGGGCGAAACCGCGGCGGATGACCTGACCGTCTACGACGTCGCCATGCTCGGCCGCCTGCCGCATCAGCCATGGCTGGCGCCGCCCAGCGACGCCGACCGCCTGGCGGTAGAGGAAGCGCTGCGCGCCACCCAGGCATGGAGCTGGCGCGAACGTGCGCTCGGCGCGCTGTCGGGCGGCGAACGGCAGCGCGTGCTGCTGGCGCGGGCGCTGGCGGTGCAAGCCCAGGTGCTGCTGATGGACGAACCGCTGGCCAATCTGGACCCGCCGCATCAGGCCGACTGGCTGGCGCTGGTGCGCGACCTGGTGGCAGCAGGCCGGACCGTGATCAGCGTGCTGCACGAGATTTCGGTTGCCCTGCATGCCGACGACCTGGTCGTGATGCAGCAGGGCCGCATCCGGCACTACGGCCCCTGCGCGGATCCGCCCGCCCATCGTGTGCTGGAGCAGGTATTTGACAACCGCATCGCCATCCACCCGCTGGCCGGGCAATGGGTGGCGCTGCATCTACCCTGATTGAAAGAGAATTTCCCATGTGGCTCGAATCTGGCTTTTCCCAAGTAGCGCAGGCCCTGCTGTGGCCAGTGCTGGTGCTCGTCGCGCTAGCCTTCGGCTATGCGCTATGGGTCGGCGGCATGGCACTGATGGAAGCCTGGCAGCGCTGGCGCCGCCCCGGTCATGCGGCACTGCCGGACCCAGCCGGCCTTTCGATGGAGGAGCTGGAAATGCTGGTGCTGCGCCAGATCGAGCCGCTGCGCCTGCTCAGCCGGCTCAGCCCCATGCTGGGCCTGATCGCCACCATGATCCCGCTCGGCCCGGCGCTGCAGAGCGTTGCGGCGGGACAGGGCCAGCAGGCGTTGTCGGTATTCAGCGGCGCATTTGCCGGCGTGGTGCTGGCGCTGGCGGCGGCGTCGATCGGCCTGATCGTCTACTCGGTGCGCCGGCGCTGGCTGCTGGCCGAATTGCTGCAGATCCGCCGGCAGCGGGAGGCGAAGGCATGAAGCATCACAGCCTGAATCTGCTGGCCGAAGACGACGACGACCCGATGCTCTCGGCCGTCAACCTGGTCGACGTGTTCCTGGTGCTCGTGGTCGCACTGCTGATTGCGGTCGCAGCGCAGACCCAGCGCAACCAGCAGGACGATGTGACGATCATCCGCCATGCCGGCAAGCCCGAGATGGAAGTGATCGTGCGCGAACAAGGGCGCGAAGTGCGCTTCAAGGGCGCCGGCAGCGCCAGCCAGGGACAGGGCGTGCGCGCCGGCGTCGCCTACCGCCTGCCCGACGGCAACATCGTCTACGTGCCCGAGGCCGGTGGGCCTGCAGCACCGCAGGAGGCTGGGCGGTGAACTGGCTGCGGCATCTGGCGCTGCTGACCGGGCTGCTGAGCGCCTGGAGTGGCGCCGCGGCCGGTGATCGGCTGCTGTGGATCACCGGCGACATCACGCCTGCCGCACGCACGGCCATGGTGCAACGCCTGGGCGCAGCAGCCGGATTGTCAGTGCGGCATATCGACTATGAACTGCGCGGCGCGCCTGCGCTCAGCTCGGCGCAAGAGGTCACGCTACGGGCCGCATTGCGCGAAGCCGAGCTGGTCTGGCTCGACGTGCCGCATGCCAGCATCCACGCACGACTGGCAAGCCTGTTGGCAGGCCCCCTGGCGGACTTTGCGGCCCGCCGGCCGGGCCGCGTGGTCTGGCTGCCGGCCGGCGCAAGCCGGCCTCTGTCGCCCCAGGCTTCACCGGGCGAGCGCATGGCCGCCTACCTGCAGGCCGGCGGCGAACGCAACCTGCGCAATGCCCTGAGCTTGGCCAGGGCCGTGGTAGAAGCAAACGCGCTGCCGGAGCTGCCCGAGCCGCATACCTGGCCGGCGCGCGGCGTCTACCATCCGCAGGCGCCCGAACTGCTGCCCGATGCCGCCGCCTTTGCGGCCTGGCAGGAGCAGCAGCCGGCGCTGCGCACGCGGCCGGCCGTGGCAGTGCTGGTGCACCGCCATCACTTCGTCAATGGCGCCACCGGCTGGCTCGATAACTGGCTCCGCCTGTTCGAGCGCCAAGGCTTGGTCGCCTACGCGGTGTTCGGCCAACGGGGCGATGCTGCGGTCCTGCGCGCGCTGCTGGAAGTGCCGGGCACGAATGGCGAGCGACGGCTGCATGCGCGGCTGATCGTGACGCACCAGTTGCTGCCCCAGGCCGGCGCGCTGCAGCCGCTGTTCGCCGGCTGGGACGCGCCGGTCCTGTCGACCCAAATCTACCGGCGCGGCGACGCCGCCGCCTGGATGCAGGACGAGGTCGGCCTGGGGCTCGGGGACGTGCCGCCCTACTTGGCCCAACCCGAGGCCGCCGGCACCATCGACCCCATACTGGTCGCGGCGCAGAGTGCCCAGGGTGAGCCCGAGCTGATCGTCCGCCAAGCCGAGGCCGTGGTCGCCAAGGCGCGCCGGCTGATCGCGCTGCAAGACTTGCCGGTAGCGCAGAAACGCCTGGTCGCCATGGTCTACAATTACCCGCCCGGTGGCAGCAATTTCGGTGCCTCCTTCCTCAACGTGCCGCGCAGCCTGGAGCAGGTCTCCGGCAGCTTGACTCAGGCCGGCTACGCCACTCGGGCGCTGCCCGAGGCGCAATGGATCGCGGGCCTGCAGCCGCTGCTGGCGGCCTACTATCCCGGCGCCGACCTGCGTGCCCTGCTAGTCAGCGACCAAGCCGAAGCACTGCCGCTGTCCCGCTACCGCGCCTGGTGGGCCACGCTGCCTGCCGCCCAGCGCCAGCGCATCGAGGCGCACTGGGGCGCGCCCGAGACCAGCCGCTACGTGCTGAACTGGCATGGCGAGCCGGTGTTCGTTATCCCGCGCCTGAAAGTTGGCCAGCTGAGCGTGCTACCGCAGCCGCCGCGCGAGGAAACCCTGCACCGAGGCCAGAACCCCTTCATGCACCGCAGCAAGGCGCCACTGTCGCACCATTACCTCGCGGTTTACCTCTGGGCACGGCAGGCCGACGCGCTGATCCACTTCGGCACCCACGGCACGCAGGAATGGGCGCCCGGCAAGGCGCGCGGCCTGGACGTGTGGGATGACGCGCTGCTGCCGCTGGACGACGTGCCGGTGGTCTATCCCTACATCGTCGATAACCTCGGCGAAGCGCTGACCGCCAAGCGGCGCGGCCGCGCAGTGATGGTCAGCCACCGCACGCCGGTGTTCTCGCCGGCCGGCTTCGAGGCACGCATGGCGCGGATGCACGAGATAATGCACGAATGGGAAACGGTGGATGCCGGGCCGACCAAACTAGCGCTGGAGAAACAACTGGTTGCGCAATTCGTGGAGCACCAGCTACACCGCGACCTCGGCTGGACTGCAGCAGAGATCGCCGCGAACTTCGCGGGCTTCCTCGAACAGCTGCATCCCTACCTGGATCAACTGGCGCAAAGTTCGCAACCTCAGGGTCTGGCCGTTTTCGGCCGCGTGCCGGACGAGGCGCTGCGCCGTCAGACCATCCTGCAGGCGCTGCGCAAGCCGTTGATCGCGGCGTTGGGCGAGGATATCGACGAAGCCTTCCTGATCCGCCACGACACGGTCGCCAATTCACGCCCGGCGCGCTGGCTGGAGCTCGCGCTGCGCGACGCGAAGGCGGCCAGCGTGCTCGACTTGCGCCCGCCGCAGCCACCAGCAAGCCGTCCAGACGGACTGGCCCGCGCCGACGGCTTCGTGCCCAACCGTGCCGCGCGCCAGCCGATCGACAGCGCCGCGTTGCTGCAGCTGGCCGAGCGCGCCCAGGCGCTGGAACAACTGCTCGCCACCGAAGGCGAGATGCCCGGCCTGCTGGCGGCGCTGGCCGGGCGCTTCATCCCCGCCGCGTACGGCGGCGACCCGATCCGCAATCCCGAGAGCCTGCCGACCGGACGCAACCTGACCGGGCTGGACCCGAGCCGCTTGCCGACACGGCAAGCCTATGCCGTGGCCCAGACTCTGTTCGACGACTGGCTCCGCGGCTGGCGCGCAAGCCAGGGCGGCGCCATGCCGGCGCGCCTGGCCCTGTCGCTGTGGGCCGGTGAAACGCTGCGCCACCAGGGCATCATGGAAGCGCAGGCGCTGGTGGCCCTGGGCGTGCGCCCGATCTGGGACGACAGCGGGCGGCCCACGCAGCTGCAGCTAATCCCGGCACCCGAGCTGGGACGGCCGCGCGTGGATGTGCTGCTGAGCGTGACCGGCTCCTACCGCGACCAGTTTCCGGCGCTGATGGCGCTGCTGGACCAGGCTGTCGCCTTGGCCAGACAAGCCGAGCCGGATAACGTCGTGGCGCGACACACGATCCAGATTGCCGCCGAACTGCGCCGACGCGGCCTGTCGGCGGCCCAGGCCGACGCGGCCTGTCGGCGGCCCAGGCCGACGCGCTGGCGCAGGCGCGCAGCTTCGGCAACGCCGCCGGCGATTACGGCACCGGCCTGTCCCAATCCGTGCAGGATGAGCGCCTGCGCCGCGACGACGCACGGCTGGGCGAGCTGTTTCTGCAGCGCATGAGCCAGCCCTACCTTGGCGGCCAGCCGCTGACGGGTCTTGCGCCCGGTGCAGCAGCACAGGCCCTGGGGGCTCACCTGCGCCGCACCGATGCCGCCATCATGTCCCGCAGCTCGCACCTGTACGCCATGATCAGCTCAGACGACCCGTTCCAGTACCTCGGCGGCCTGGCTGCGGCAGCGCGCAGCGCCGGCAAGGCCGCGCCTCTGGCTCTCTATGCGAGCCAGTTGCAGGACACGAGCGAGGCGACCACCGAGACCGCGCAGCGCAGCATCGCGCGGGAAATGCAATCGCGCTACCTGCATCCTGGCTGGCTGCAGGCGCAACAGGCCGAAGGCTACGCGGGCACGCTGCAGGTGCTCAAAGCCGTGCAGTACGCCTGGGGCTGGCAGTCCGTCGCGCCTGACACGGTGCGCCCAGACCATTGGCAAAGCTTTTATGAAGTGCTGGTCGAGGACCGGCACCGGCTGGGTCTGCCGCAGTGGCTGCGCAGCCATCCGCAGGCCTATGCCCAGGCACTGGAGCGGCTTGTGCAGGCCCAGCGGCACGGCCACTGGCAGCCGGATACGGCGACCCGGCGCGCGCTGGCCCGGCTGTACGACGAGCTGACTACCAATACCCCACTGACCGCCGAACTGCCCGCGGTGCGGCGCTGGATCGAAGATGCCCTGAACGCTGCAACCACACCGGCGCCCGCAGCGAAGGGACTCGCCATTGCCGGGCCGGCTGCCCTGCCGCCGCCCGCGGCTATGTCCGCACCCGGCATCCTGCTGCAGCGCCAGGCCGACGAGCCCGCAGTGGCATCCACTACCCAGCCGGCGGCCGAGCAGTTGCTGCGCGTGCTCCTACTGTTGCTCATGGCCGCGCTGGTCGGCGGCGGCGCCGCCTGGCAAGCCTGCCAACAACGTCATACTACTTTTTGAAAGACATCCCTATGCAGATCGAAACACCACCCACCGAAAAACGCTACGAGAAGGCCGAGGGCGAGCGCCGCGGTCTGATCATCGTCAACACCGGCGACGGCAAGGGCAAGAGCACGGCAGCCTTCGGCCTGGCGCTGCGCGCGCACGGACGCGGCAAGGCCGTGAAGATTTACCAGTTCATGAAAGTGCCGACGGCGCGCTTTGGAGAACATCGCATGTTCGAACAGATCGGCCTGCCGGTCGAGGGCCTGGGCGACGGTTTCAGCTGGAAAAGCCGCGACCTCGAGCATTCGGCGCAACTAGCGCTGGACGGCTGGCAGAAGGCCAAGGCCACCATACTGGCCGGCGAACATTTTCTGATCGTGCTGGACGAGCTGACCTATCCACTGATC
Organism: Oxalobacteraceae bacterium; assembly: GCA_003537575.1. GTDB lineage: Bacteria > Pseudomonadota > Gammaproteobacteria > Burkholderiales > Burkholderiaceae_D > Paucimonas. The sequence goes on along the minus strand of DPRS01000015.1, from coordinate 45,119 downwards.
TATGGATGGATACCGCTGGATGATGTGCTGCAGACCTTGCGCACCCGGCCCGGCCACGTGCACGTGTGCCTGACCGGCCGCCGCTGTCCGCAGGAGATCATCGAGCTGGCCGATACTGTGACGGAAATGACCAAGATCAAGCATGCATTCAACGCCGGCATCCCGGCGCAGCGCGGCATCGAGGATTGAGCGAGGCGATGGACCTGGCATGCTCCATCGCGCCGCCCGCCATGGCCTTGGCCGTGCTGCTGGCGCTGGCAATCGACCGGCTGTGGGGCGAACCGCCTGCAGCCTGGCACCCGGTAGTGTGGATGGGGCGTTATCTTGGCGCCGCGGGCAAGCTCGTGGCACCGCCAGCTCCCGTGCATGGCGCGGCAGCCGCGCGGACGTTCATCCTGGGCGCATTGGCCTGGTCTGCCGGCGCGCTGCTCGCGGCCCTGGCGGCGCTGGCGGCCTGCGCCCTGCTTGCGCCGCTGCATTGGTCCGCGCAGGCGCTGGCCATGGGATTCCTGCTCAAGCCACTGCTCGCCTGGCGCATGCTGCATGCCGAAGTGAAGGCGGTGGAAGATGCGCTGGGAGATTCGCTCGCAGCCGGCCGCGCACGCCTGGCATGGCTGGTCAGCCGCGACGTCGCCGCGCTCGACGCCGGCCAGGTGCGCGAAAGTGCGATCGAGTCGCTGGCCGAGAATCTCAATGACTCGGTGATTGCGCCACTGTTTTGGTTTGCCGTCGCCGGTCTGCCGGGCGCCGCCCTCTATCGTTTCGCCAATACCGCCGACGCCATGTGGGGCTACCGCGGCATGCGCCAGGGGCGCCACTGGACCTGGGCCGGCAAGTGGGCGGCACGCGCGGACGACGTGCTGTGCTGGGCGCCGGCGCGCCTCACTGCCGTCCTGCTGTGCCTGGCCGGCAAGGCGGGCGGGCTGCGCCGCGTCGCGGCCGAGGCACGCCTGACGCCGTCGCCCAACAGCGGCTGGCCCATGGCCGCGATGGCGCTGCAGCTGGACATTCGCCTGGGCAAGCCGGACGTCTACACGTTGCATGCGGCGGGCCGCTGCCCGGCAGCGGACGACACAGCGCAAGCCTTGCGCATAGCAAGCCGCGCGGTCAGCGCGCTGGCATGGGCAGCGCTGGCGGCATTCATCGCCGCCGTAATCATACAAGGAGCAAGAGGATGATGACCCAGCACGGGGGAACGGATGCACTGGGCGCGGCGGCCTGGGATTTTTCAACCAATGCTAACGCTGCCGGCCCATGTCCGGTGGCGCTGGCCGCGCTGCGGCAAGCCGATCCGACCCGCTATCCGGACCCGACCTATACAAGGCTGCGCGCAGCGCTCGCCGCCTTCCATGGCATCAGCGACGCGCGCATCGTGATCGCGGCCAGCGCCAGCGAATTCATCATGCGCATCACCGCCGCCGTGAAGCTGGATGGCGGCCGGCATGTCTGGCGGCCACGCCTGGCATACGGCGATTATGAACATGCGGCCCGGGCCTGGGGCCTGCCGCTGGCAACGCAAGCTGCGCAGGCGGATCTGGCCTGGCTGTGCGAACCATCGAGCCCGCAGGGCGGCGCCGATCCCATGGCGTGCGAAGCGCTGGACTGGGAGCAGCATGGCGGCGTGGTGGTGCTGGACCGCGCGTACGAGCCGTTGCGCCTGGAGGGCCGCAGCAGCTTCGGCGCCGACGCGCTGCAGCAGGTGTGGCAAATGTGGTCGCCCAACAAGGCGCTGGGCCTGACCGGCGTGCGCGGCGCATACGCGATCGCACCGGACACGCCAGAGGGCCACGCCCTGGCGCAACGGCTGCAGGCGCTGGCGCCCTCCTGGGTACTGGGATCGCAGGGTGCGGCGATGCTGCAGGCCTGGGCTGACACCGAAACGCAGCACTGGGTGGCGGAAAGCCTGACGAGCTTGCGCGCATGGAAACTGCAGCAGCTCGCCTTGTGCGAACGGCTGGGCTGGACTTGCCAGCCCAGCGTCACGCCTTTCTATCTTGTGAGCTGGCCCGGCAGCAACGATGCCGCGGCACGCGCCGCGCGACTGCAAGCCTATCGCGCCTACGACCTGAAGCTGCGGGACGCCGCCTCACTGGGCTGCCCGGGCTGGCTGCGCATGAGCGTGCAGGGTCCCGATGCGCAGGCAGCCTTGCAAGAGATCGTCGAAGGGGTGCACGCATGAGCGCGCGCTGCGTGATGGTGCTGGGCACCACCAGCGGCGCCGGCAAGAGCTGGCTGGCGACGGCGCTGTGCCGCTGGTATGCCCGGCAGGGCTTGAAAGTGGCGCCGTTCAAGGCGCAAAACATGAGCAACAATGCGCGCGTGGTGGCAGGCGGGGAAATCGGCAGCGCCCAGTATTTCCAGGCGCTGGCGGCAGGTGCGCAACCCGACGTGCGCATGAATCCGCTGCTGCTCAAGCCCGAAAAAGACACCGCGAGCCAGGTCGTGCTGCTCGGCCAGGTCGACGAGGAACTGTCGCGCATGGCATGGCGCGGCCGCAGCGCCAGCGTCTGGCCGGTGCTGGCGCGCGCGCTCGACGACTTGCGCGCCGACCACGACGTCGTTGTCATCGAGGGCGCCGGATCGCCGGCCGAGATCAACCTGCACGACAGCGACGTAGTCAACATGCGCGTGGCGCGCCATGCCGGCGCCCGCTGTCTGCTCGTCACCGACATCGACCGCGGCGGTGCCTTCGCCCATCTCTATGGCACCTGGGCACTGTTGCTGGAAGAGGAGCGCGCGCTGATCCGCGGCTTCGTGCTCAACAAGTTCCGCGGCGATCCATCCCTGCTGGCGCCGGCACCGCAGAAGCTGCTGGAGCTGACCGGTATTCCGGTGGTCGGGACGCTGCCGATGCTGCGGCAACACGGCTTGCCGGAAGAGGATGGCGTGTTCGACATGAGCACGACACAGGGCGCCGGCGCCGCGGATGACGCCGGGCGCGCCTTTTCCGATTGGCGCAACGGCAACACAGGGAGAAACGCCGCAGTCCTCACGATCGCGGTGATCGCCTATCCGCGCATTAGCAATCTCGATGAATTCCAGCCTTTGCGCAACGTACCCGGCGTACGCCTGATCTGGGCACGCACGCCGGCCGACTGCATCGGCGCCGATTGCCTCATTCTTCCCGGCAGCAAGCACACCAGCAGCGACCTCGCCTGGCTACGCACCCAAGGACTCGATGCCACGGTGATGGCGCATGCCGCGCAGGGACGACCGGTGCTGGGCATTTGCGGCGGTTTGCAGATGCTCGGCGCCACCCTCGTCGACCCGCACGGTATCGACGGCGATGCGCCAGGACTCGGCTTGCTGGCACTGGCGACCGTGTTCGAGCCGGCCAAGACCGTGCTGCGCACCTCAGCCGCCTGGAGCGCGCTCGATGGTCCCTGGGCTGCGCTGTCCGGGATCGTGGTGGAGGGTTACGAGATACACCACGGCCAGACCAGGCCGCTGCCCGGTTTGGCGCGAGATATAGCACACGAAGCGCCGGCCGTGCGCGAGGTCATGTCCGGTGATCTCGCATGGCAAAATCACTCCGGCAACGTGCTCGGCTGTTACCTGCACGGCCTGTTTGAAAATCCTGCCGTGCTGCGCGCGCTGTTCGGCGCGACGGCGCCGACGCTCGAAACCGTGTTCGACAGCCTGGCCGATTTCCTCGGCCGCCATCTACCTGCCCGGGTCTTGCATGACCTGGCCTCCTGAATCACCCGAACCCATGAAAGAAGCAACCAACATGACTTTCACCATTCCCCTGGTGCCGCCGCTGGCACGGACCGAACTTGCTCGACATTTGCAGCACAAGCTCGACCAGAAGACCAAGCCGCTTGGTTCGCTCGGCCGGCTCGAGGCGCTGGCGCTGCAGCTTGGCCTGATCCTCGGCAGCGAAGCGCCGGTGCTGGACGCGCCGCAGATGCTGGTCTGCGCCGCCGATCACGGGCTGGCTGCCCGCGGGGTTTCTGCCTACCCGAGTGACGTCACCTGGCAGATGGTCGAAAACTTCCTCGCCGGTGGCGCAGCAGTCAGCGTACTGGCGCGCCAGCACAATCTGCAAATGACCGTGGTGGACTGCGGCGTGCGGCATCAATTCGCACCGCGCGAAGGCCTCCTGATCCGCAAGCTCGGGCCGGGCACTGCCGATGCGCTCGCAGGGCCGGCGATGACGATGGCGCAGTGCGAACAGGCGATCGCGCAAGGCATGGCGATCGTGCGCGAAATGCCGGGCAATGTGGTCCTGCTGGGCGAAATGGGCATCGGCAATACCTCGGCGGCATCCTTGCTGCTAGCCCGCATGGGCTCGCTCGACATTGCCGATTGCACCGGCGCCGGCACCGGGCTCGACGCGGCGGCAGTGCAGCACAAGACTGAGGTGCTGCGTGCCGTGCTGCGCAAGCATGAGACGGCCGTGACGCCGCTCGACGCCCTGGCGGCGATGGGCGGCTTTGAAATCGCGACCATGGTCGGCGCCGTGCTGCAGGCGGCGTCCGACAACCGCGTGATTGTGGCCGATGGCTTCATTACCTGCGCGGCAGTGATGGTGGCGCAGCGCCTGCAGTCCGCTGTCACTGAGCGCTGCGTGTTCGCGCATCGCTCCGGCGAACAGGCGCATGGCAAAATGCTGGAATTGCTCGGCGCAGAGCCCCTGCTCGACCTGGGACTGCGGCTGGGCGAAGGATCCGGCGCCGCGCTGGCATTCCCGCTGCTGCAGTCGGCCTGCCTGATTCTGCGCGAGATGGCGAGTTTCGCCTCGGCGGGCGTAGCGCAAAGCGCATAACATTGACAATCACGGACATGGCGATGAATGCAGTGCGCAATTTCTTCCTGGCAGTGCAGTTTTTCACGCGTATCCCGGTCACTGGTGCGCTGGCGGATTGGGTCGGTTTCAGCCCGGCGATGCTGCGTGCCAGCGCCGCGCATTTTCCCGGCGTCGGCTGGCTGGTCGGTGCCTTGACCGCCACGGTGTTTTTCCTGGCCATGCATGCTCTGCCGCCCTTGCCCGCAGCTCCCTGGGTTGCAGCAATAGCCAGCTCGATCTTCAGCGTGCTGCTCACGGGCGCTTTTCATGAAGATGGCCTGGCCGACCTTGCCGACGGCCTGGGCGGCAGCGCGGACCGCGAACGCGCGCTGGACATCATGAAGGATTCGCGCATTGGCAGTTACGGCACGCTGGCGCTGGTGCTGGCCTTGCTGGCGAAGACCAGCCTGCTGGTGCTGCTGGCCCAGTGCGGAATCACATTGGCGGCGACGGCCTTGTTCGCCGCGCATGTCACTTCGCGGCTGATGCCGCTGTTCATCGTCAGGACCATGCCGCATGTAGGCGACACCGCCCGCTCCAAATCCAAGCCACTGGCCGAGCAGATAACCACCAGCAGCCTGCTGGCAGCGCTGCTGTGGACTTTGCCGGCGCTGGCGCTGGCAGCCTGGCTGGCGCCGAGCGTGTGGTGGCTGGCGGGCGTGCTCGGTGCGCTGGCCGGGCTGGCGTGGATGTGGCGGCTGTTGCGGCGCCGGCTGGGTGGGTTCACGGGCGACGCCCTGGGCGCGACCCAGCAGCTCAGCGAAATTCTTTTCTATCTTGGATTATTGCTTGCCGTTCCGGCTCAAGTAGCATGAAACTCTGGCTGCTGCGCCATGCCCCGGTCCTGCTGCCGCCAGGCCTGTGCTACGGCGCAAGCGACGTGCCGGCCGATGAGGCGCTGACCCGGCAAGCGGCCCAAGCAGCGACGGCCCGCCTGCCCGCCGATCTGCCGGTATGGGTATCGGGCTTGCGGCGGGCCCAGCAGCTTGCCCATGCGCTGCAGGCGCAAAGGCCCGACCTCGCCCCTTTGCGCATCGATTCCCGCCTGAATGAAATGGATTTTGGGTGCTGGGAACTGCAGGCCTGGGACGCCATTCCGCATGCCGCCGTTGAGGAATGGGTCAAGGCATTCACTCACCACCGTTTCGGCGGCGTCGAAAGCACTCAATGCGTAATTGACCGCGTCGGGCAAGCCATCGCGGACTTGCGTGCTGCTCTGGGCGCCGATGGACAGGCTGTCTGGATAACCCATGCCGGCGTGATCCGGGCGATCAACTACATTGCTGCGCATGGATCACAACGGCCTGTGGATTTGGATCTTTGGCCGACGGATGCGATCGCTCCCGGGGCCTCCCAGGAAATTATTATCAAATTCGAATCAAATTGAAGGGTTCCAGCAAGTTGTTGTGGAAACGTGTTAAAGATTGTCAACGAATAAATTAACAAATTCCCTGTTCAGGTAATTCTTGGTAGATTAGAAGCATTCCAAGATTGAAAAATGAATATCGGGGGCAATCAGTTATGCGTATTGCAGTGCTGGATGATGATCACAGCCAGACCGACCTGGTATGCCAGGTATTGAAAGCGGCCGGCCATACTTGCTATCCTTTCCAAAGCGGTAAGGAAATGCTGAACCAGTTACGCCGCGAAAGCTTCGACTTGCTGATCATTGATTGGCAAGTGCCGGACCTGAGCGGCCCGGAGGTATTGCAATGGGCGCGTGAAAAGCTCACTCCCAATCTGCCGGTGCTGTTCATGACCAGTCGCTCGGGCGAGGATGACATTGTCGCAGGCCTTGCGGCCGGCGCCGACGATTACATGATCAAGCCGATCCGCCGTGGCGAATTGACCGCTCGCGTGCAGGCATTGCTGCGGCGCGCCTATCCGCACCAGACCAGCGCCGAACAGATCCAGTTCGGCCAGTATGTGTTCGAGCCGCGCACGGGACGGCTGAGCGTCAACGGCCAGCCGATCGAGGTCACGCAAAAAGAATTCGACCTGGCGCTGCTGTTTTTCCGTAACCTCGGCCGGCCGCTGTCGCGCGCCTACATCCTCGAAGCAGTGTGGTCGCGCGACGTTGACATTCCTTCACGCACCATGGATACCCATGTCTCGCGTGTGCGCAGCAAGCTACAGTTGCGCCCAGAAAATGGATTTCGGCTGGCGCCAGTGTATAGTTATGGTTATCGTCTGGAACAGATAACCGAATAACAGCGCTGACTGAACACGCCCAGGCCACAAGCCTGGCGAGTTTACAAGCATGCACAGGGGGAGCCAGCATGCGCACCGTCGTCCTTCAATTTTTCCTGATGCTGTTTCTGGCAAGTGGTTTGCCGGCAGCAGCCGCCCCGGGCAACCCGCCCGGCACCGAACAAGTCACGGTCAATCGGGCCAGTATCGTTTATGCCACGCGCGCCGGCGACACGCTGATGTTGATTGCCGAACGCTTTACGACCCGGATCGACAACTGGCAAGCCCTTAGCAAAATCAACAATATCGGCAGCGATACCGCGATCCCGGTCGGTACGCCGATCACGATTCCGGCCGACCTGCTGCAGGATGAGGCCAGCGAAGCCAGGGTAATTGCGCTATCCGGCAGCATCAGTGCCAGCTCGCAGGAAGGCCAGCCGCTGCTGCTCGGCCTGGGCGCAAAAATCACCGAGGGCATGCAGATCGATACCGGCAACAACAGCTTCCTGACACTGGAACTGCCGGACCAGTCGCGCATTTCACTGCCCTCGAACAGCCGGATTCGCGTTGCGAAACTGCGCATGGCGCGCTACACCAAGAGCCCGCGTACCGAAATTCTGCTCCTGAACGGCAAGGTCGAATCCAGAGTCGCGCCGCTGGAACAGAACAAGGGGCGCTTCGAAGTCCGCACGCCGATGGCGGTGGCGGGCGTGCGCGGCACGCAGTTCCGCGTCGGCATCGGCGCCAATGGCATGGCCACCGAAGTCTTGTCCGGCAAGGTCGAGGTGGCCCGTCCCAATGGCCGCGATAGCCAGCACCTGAACGCCGGCCAGGGCAATATCACTAATGCCAAATCGATCGGCAAGCCGGTCGACCTGCTGCCGACGCCGCAGCTGGCCGGCGCGCCGCTTCGCCAGGACCAGAACGGCGCGCAATTCACGCTGACTCCGGTTGCCGGCGCCCAGGGCTACCATGTCCAGGTCGCCACCGATCAGGAAGCGAAAAACATCCTGCTGGAAGGCCATGCCAGGAATACGCGCCTGCAGCTCGACGGCCTGCCCAACGGCAGTTATTACGCGCGCGTTTCGGCAATCGACAGGCTGGGCCTGGAAGGTCCGGCCAGCACCCATGCCTTCACGCTTGGCTCCGCCCGGCCGGCCACGAGCGGTCCGACGCCCGGCGCCCCTACGGTCGAAGCCGGCGAATCCCGCCAGCTGGCGCTGCGCTGGAACGGCTCGCCCGGGCAGCAGTTCACCGTCCAGGTGGCGCGCGATCCGTCGTTTTCCTGGCTGATCTACACCACCAAGACTGCGGTTCCGGAAGCCCGCTTCCCGCGTCCACCGTTCGGCACCTATTACGCGCGGGTACAGCTCATCAACCCTGATGGCAGCGCCAGCCCGTATTCCCTGGCTCAGCCGTTCGTGGTCACCGACCAGTGGATCATTCATGACGGCAGTCCGGTTGGCGCCAAAAACGCCGCGGCACGCTGATCTGCAAACCGGAAGTTGAACCGGCTGCTGCTCGATTGGCTGCTGTCCAGTCATGATGAATGGCGAGACAGCAGCGCGGCGCCGCCACTATCTCGGCGAATGCTAAACGTCTACAATCCTGTCCCATGAAATCGAACTGGCTTTCCCCACTGGTACGGCGCCTCGCAGTACGTGAATGGCTATCGATCCTGGGCGCGATGGTGCTGCTGGCGGGCTGCCTCGGCTGGCAAAACGGACTGGGAAGGCTGGACCAGACCCTGTACGACCAGTTCCTGTCCAAGAGCGGACGGCCTGCACGCGACGATATTCTCATCGTCGCCATCGATGACTACAGCCTGGCGCAGCTGGGCCGCTGGCCCTGGCCGCGCACGCTGCACGCCGAACTGATTTCCCAGATCGCCGCCGCCAAGCCGCGCGCCATCGGCCTGGACGTGATCATGACCGAGCCGGAAGCGGCGCAAGCCGATGGCAGCCGTCCCGGCGACCTGGCGCTGGCCGATGTGCTGCAGCGGAACCAGCTCACAGTACTGCCGGTGGTGATGGCCAATGCCGGCGCGGGGTTGAGCGCAGCCTTGCCGGCGGCGGACATCGCCAAAGGTGCGCGCGCCTTTGGCCACATCAACCTGGAGCACGACAACGACGGCGTGGTGCGCAGCGCCTATCTCTATGAAGGTCAGCATGGCGTCTGGTGGCCGCATTTTTCCCTCGCTTTGCTGCAGATGGCCAATGCACAGACGCAGAACGCCGGCCTGCACCGTACCAGCATGCAGCCCGCGGCGCCGGTCACGGGGGAATCGATCAAGTTCGGGCACTGGCAGCGCAGCCGCCTACTGCATATTCCGTACGCAGGCAACAATGGCCATTTCCGCTCGATTCCCTATGTTTCGGTATTGCGCGGCGAAGTCCCGCCGCAATTCTTTACCGACAAATATGTGCTGATCGGCGCCACCGCCATCGGCATGACCGACTCCTACCCCACCCCGGTATCCGGCGGCGCCGGCGCCATGGCGGGCATCGAAATCAACGCCAACATTCTTGCCAGCCTGCTCGACAACGAAGCGATCGCTATCGCCAAGCCCTGGCAGACGGCACTGTTCTCGATTCTGCCGGTGCTGATGGCGCTGTTCGGCTACTTTTTGCTGTCGCCGCGCCTGGCGCTGCTGCTCAACATCGGCATGCTGTTGCTGACGCTGGCAGTCAGCTATTTCGCGCTGAGTCTGGGAATCTGGTTCGCCCCGGCCGCAGCCCTGATGACCCTGCTGATTGCCTATCCGTTATGGAGCTGGCGCCGGCTCGAAGCCGCGATCGATTACCTCGGCAAGGAATTCATGCGCCTGGACCAGGAGCCGCACGTGCTGCCTGAGCTCGCCAGCAGCGACACCATCATCGAAGACGTGCTGGAGCGCCGCATGAACGCCATGGAAAATGCGGCACGAAGGGTGCGCGATCTGCGTCAGTTCATTTCGGACAATCTCGACAGCTTGCCCGACGCGACCCTGGTGACCACGGTCGACGGCCATATCCTGCTGGCCAACAAGCACGCTAATCAGTACTTCGCGCTGGCCGGCCACCAGGATGTCCAGGGCGCCCTGCTGCCCTACCTGTTTTCCTCGCTGGCTGCGCCGGAGCCGGTCAACCAGACCATCAGCACGCGCTTCGACTGGTGGCAACTGCTGGATCTTCAATATGCGCCGCTTTTGGCCGACGGCGTCAGCACGCAGGATCCGCAAGGGCGCGATCTGCTGGTCAAGAGCGCGCCCTGTCACTCGGCCAGCAACGAGCTGTCCGGCTGGATCGTCAGCGTGATCGACATTTCGCCGATCCGCGCCGCCGAGCGCAGCCGCGACGAAACCCTGCGCTTCCTATCGCACGACATGCGCGCGCCGCAGGCGTCGATCCTGGCGCTGCTGGAATTGCAGGATGATCCGGCCTCGGCCCTGCCGCAGGAGGAATTGTTCGCGCGGATCGAGAAAGCCAGCCGCAAGACGCTCGGACTGGCCGACAATTTCGTGCAACTGGCGCGCGCCGAATCGCATGAATACCGCCTGGAAGAAGTCGATTTCCAGGAAATGCTGTACGACGCCACCGACGAGATGTGGTCGCTGGCCAAGAGCAAGCAGATCGAACTGGTCACCGATATCGAGGATGGCGATTATCCGGTGCGCGCCGACCGCGCGCTGATGACGCGCGCACTGGTCAACCTGATTTCGAACGCCATCAATTACAGCCCGTCCGGTACCCGTGTGACCTGCGCAGTGCGGCTGCAATCCACCCTGGAAGGCCCGCATGTGCTGTGCCACATCGCCGACCAGGGCTATGGCATTGCCCCGCACGACCAATTGAAGCTGTTCCGTCGTTTCCAGCGGCTGGAATTACCGAACCAGCCGCGCCACGAGGGCATCGGCCTGGGGCTGGTCTTCGTCAAGACGGTGGTCGAACGCCACCTGGGCGAAATTCGCTTCACCAGCAAGGTCGGGGAAGGCACCACATTTACGATCGCCTTGCCCAGCGCGCTGCCGGCTTGAGGCATATGGAAACCCGCGGCATTTCCCTATGTCCGCTCACGATACAAAGTTGACGCTTTGATCACTCTTTGCGAGTATTGAGTTTCCTCTCCTCATGCCAACGCACAAGAGGCTATAATGCAGCATTATCTTTCGCCGCAATTTCTAGCCCGAAATGCAATTTCTTGCCGTCGGCCTCAATCACACCACCGCGCCTGTTTCCCTGCGTGAGAAAGTCGCTTTTCCTGTCGATCAGATAGGACAAGCGGTCGCTTCCGCACGTGCCTGGTTCGGACGCGATGGCACAGCGGATGTCGGCAAGGAAGCTGCCATTCTTTCTACCTGCAACCGTACCGAGCTGTATGCCGCCGGTCGCGTGGCAGGCGGTGTTGAAGAGGCAATCGATGCTACGGCCCATTTTCTGGCGCATTACCACAAGCTGCCGTACTCGGAATTGCGTCCCTACTTGTACACCCTGCCGCAGGATAACGCGGTGCGCCATGCTTTCCGCGTCGCCTCCGGGCTGGACTCGATGGTGCTGGGCGAGGCACAGATCCTCGGGCAAATGAAGGATGCGGTTCGCTACGCCGAAGCGGCCGGCGGGCTGGGCACCTACCTGCACCAGATGTTCCAGCGCACCTTCGCCGTCGCCAAGGAAGTGCGCAGCACCACCGCCATCGGCGCCCACAGCGTGTCGATGGCCGCTGCCGCGGTGCGTCTGTCGCAGCGGATTTTCGACACCATCTCCGAGCAGAATGTCCTGTTCATCGGCGCCGGTGAAATGATCGAGTTGTGCGCCACCCACTTCGCTGCCCAGTCACCGAAATCGCTGACCATTGCCAACCGCACGCTGGAACGCGGCGAAGCGCTGGCGCATCGCTTCGATGGTCGCGCCATTCGCCTGGCCGACCTGCCTGAGCAACTTGCCAAGTTTGACATCGTGGTGTCATCCACCGCATCGACCCTGCCGATCCTTGGCCTGGGCCTGGTCGAGCGCGCCATCAAGGCGCGCCGCCACAAGCCAATGTTCATGGTCGACCTGGCCGTGCCGCGCGATATCGAACCCGAAGTCGGTCGCCTGAACGATGTGTTCCTCTACACCGTGGACGACCTTGCCACGGCGGTGCAGACAGGCATGGAAAACCGCCAGGCAGCGGTGGCGCAGGCAGAAGCGATCATCGAAACCCGGGTGCAATCCTTCATGCACTGGGTCGACAGCCGCGCGGTCGTGCCGCTGATCCAGGACTTGCATGAAACCAGCGAAGCCTTGCGGCTGGCCGAACTTGAGCGTGCGCGCAAGCTGCTGGCCAAGGGCGAGGATATTGAAATCGTGCTGGAAGCTTTGTCGAAAGGCTTGACCGCCAAATTCCTGCACGGCCCGCAGCAAGCCTTGCACAAGGCGCAAGGCGATGAACGCGCGCACCTGGCGGCCCTGTTGCCGCAACTGTTCCGCACCAAGCGCTAGCTGCGCTCCCCGGGCGCCATCCGGCCGCGGCCCATCGGGAACCGCGCTCAGCCGGCGCGCTCCCATTTCCAGCAACTTCGCGCCCCACCCAGGATTCCAGACCGACTACGCCGATGAAACCTTCGCTGCTTGCCAAGCTCGACCAACTGACCCACCGTCTGGCGGAAGTGGGCGACCTGCTCACGCAGGAAAACGCCACCGCCGACATGGACAATTACCGCAAGCTCACGCGCGAGCACGCCGAACTGGGGCCGCTGGTGGAGCTGTACCAGGCGTACGTGCAAGCCGACCAGGATGTCCAGACCGCACAGGAATTACTGGCCGATCCGGACATGAAGGAATTTGCCCAGGAAGAAATCGCTGCGGCGAAAGCGCGCATGGAGCAGCTGGAAGTCGATCTGCAGAAAATGCTGCTGCCGAAAGACCCGAATGACGAGCGCAACATTTTCCTGGAAATCCGCGCCGGCACCGGCGGCGATGAAGCCGCCCTCTTCGCCGGCGACCTCTTGCGCATGTACACGCGCTTTGCCGAACGCAACCGCTGGCAGGTCGAGCTGATTTCCGAGTCGGCGTCCGAGCTGGGCGGCTACAAGGAAGTGATCGTGCGCCTGGTCGGCCACGGCGCCTATTCCAAGCTGAAATTCGAATCGGGCGGCCACCGCGTGCAACGGGTGCCTGCCACCGAAACGCAGGGCCGCATCCATACCTCTGCCTGCACGGTGGCCGTGATGCCGGAAGCCGACGAGGTCGAAGACGTCAACATCAACCCGGCCGACTTGCGCATCGATACCTTCCGCGCCTCCGGCGCCGGCGGACAGCACATCAACAAGACCGACTCGGCCGTGCGCATCACCCACCTGCCGAGCGGCATCGTGGTCGAATGCCAGGATGACCGCAGCCAGCACAAGAATAAGGCGCAGGCCATGAAGGTGCTGGCGGCACGGATCAAGGACGTGCAGCTGCGCGAACAGCAGGCCAAGGAAGCCGCCACGCGCAAGTCGCTGGTCGGCTCGGGCGATCGCAGCGAACGGATTCGCACGTATAATTTCCCGCAAGGACGCATGACCGACCACCGCATCAACCTGACCCTCTACAAGCTCGACTTCATCATGGATGGCGACCTGGAGGATTTGACGACGGCGCTGGCCGCCGAGCATCAGGCGGAATTGCTGGCGGAGCTGGGGGAAGGCGCATAAGCGCGCTGCACCGAATCCGACACCACAACAACGGAGCAACGATGAAACAGACCAGACTCACCCTGATCGGCGTCGCCGCCGTCGCTATCGCCCTGATCGGCGCGGCACTGTACCTGCAGCTCAGCAAAGACATGCTTCCTTGCCCCTGGTGCATCATCCAGCGCTACATCTTCGCCGCCATTGCGCTGATCTGCCTGGTGGCAGCCTTTCTGCCGCAAGGCTTGCGGCGTGCCGGCGCCGGACTGGGCTTCCTGGTGTCGCTGGGCGGCATAGGCGCCGGCGGCTGGCTCCTCTGGGTGCAGGCCAATCCGAGCGTTTCCTGCGGCATCGATCCGATGGAAACATCGCTCAACAAAATCTTCCTGGCCGACTTGCTGCCGGCACTGTTCAGGGCCGACGGCTTGTGCAGCACCCAATATCCGCCCCTGCTTGGCCTGTCGGTGGCGCAGTGGTCGGTGGTCTGGTTCGCCATCTTCGCTGTCGTGCTGGGCTGGACCGCATTCAGGCGCCAGCGTTAAGCCACTCGCCGTGCCGCAAGAATCGCACTCCGGTTTCACCCTCATCGCCGGCGACACGCTGGCGGCCCTCTTGCGAAACGCACCGCTGCCGGCGCTGGAGATCCGCATCCTGGCCAGCCATGCGCTGGGACTCACGCGGGTGCAATTGATCACCCAGTCCGAGCGTCCCTTGAGCGCAGAAGAAGCGCAAAGCTTGGCCGAGCTCATCCGGCGTCGCCTGGCAGGCGAACCGATTGCCTACATCGTCGGGCAGCGGGAATTCTTTGGCTTGCCTTTTATCGTCTCGTCCGCCGTGCTGATCCCGCGGCCGGAAACGGAACTGCTGGTGGAACTGGCGCTGGAACGCCTGCCGCAGGACGGGCGCGTGCTGGACCTGGGCACCGGCTCCGGCGCCATCGCGGTGGCGATCGCGCACCAGCGGCCGGACGCCAGTGTGACAGCGTTGGACGCCAGCGCAGATGCGCTGGTAATCGCCCGCAAAAATGCCGAACATAATCATGCCGGGGTGCAATTCCTCCACAGCGACTGGTATGCCGCGCTCGCCGAGGAGCGCTTCGACATCATCGTTTCCAATCCGCCCTACATCGAAAAAAACGATCCCCACCTGTCGCAGGGCGACTTGCGCTTCGAACCGGCGGATGCGCTCACCGATCATGCCGATGGCTTATCGGACTTGCGCATCATTGTCGCCGGTGCCGCCAGGCACCTGGTCGAAGGCGGCTGGCTGCTGATGGAGCATGGGTACGACCAGGCGGAAGCGGTGCGCGCCCTGCTGCACTCGCAAGGATTTGCGCAGGTGCAGAGCTGGCAGGATCTGGCGGGAATCGAGCGGGTGTCGGGCGGATGTCTGCATAGGTGAAATTGCCGCACACAAAGCTAAACACCTGTCATGCGCGTTACCATTCATGCATCGCCAAAAAAAAGCACCCCCAATAAATTAATAGATTAGCCATTGCCGCCGATTTGATTGAATCGCGACAGGCTGCAAGGCTATCCCCCATCCGTCAATGCCTATTACCGGCTCAATCTGACTCTGCAAGTCTTTTCTTGTCAAGACTGGCGCAATCACACGATTTGCGTATGATGACCAGCTTGTTTCATTAACTCGTAACAACCCATGCTGCCCTCGATCGAACAACGCCTCGCCCTCGAACTTGCCGCCAAGCCGGCCCAGGTCGCCGCCGCCGTCGCCCTGCTGGACGAAGGCGCCACTGTCCCCTTCATCGCCCGCTACCGCAAGGAAGCCACCGGCGGCCTGGACGATATCCAGTTGCGCCTGCTGGAAGAACGCCTGCGCTACCTGCGCGAACTGGAAGACCGCCGCGCCGCCGTAATCGCCTCGATCGAAGAACAGGGCAAGATGACGCCGGTCCTGCTGGACGCCATTACCCACGCCGAAGATAAGACCCGTCTGGAAGACCTGTACCTGCCGTACAAGCCCAAGCGCCGCACCAAGGCGCAGATCGCCGCCGAAGCCGGCCTCACCGAGCTGGCCGATGCCCTGCTGGCCAATCCAGGCCTGAACCCGGAAGAGGAGGCTGCCAAATACATCAAGCCGGCTTTCACCACTGACAATGGCGACAATCCCGGCGTGGCTGATGTCAAGGCGGCACTGGACGGCGCCCGGCAAATCCTGATGGAGCGCTTCGCCGAAGATGCGGCGCTGCTGCAAGCGCTGCGCGACTATCTGACCGAGCATGGCGTGGTCGAATCGAAAGTAGTGGAAGGCAAGCAGGATGCCGGCGAAAAATTCGCCGATTACTTCGATTACTCCGAAACCCTCGGCACCATCCCTTCTCACCGCGCGCTGGCGCTGTTCCGCGGCCGCCGCGAAGAAGTCCTGAATGTGTCATTGCGCCTGGATTCCGAAGAAGAAAAGCCGAAATGGGATGCCCCGCACAACCCCTGCGAAGGGCGCATCGCCAGGCAGTTCGGCGTGCGCAATGAAGGCCGCCCGGCCGACAAGTGGCTCTCGGACACCGTGCGCTGGGCCTGGCGCGTGAAGGTCTTCATGCACCTGGAAACCGAGCTGATGACCAGGCTGCGCGAACAGGCGGAAACCGAGGCGATCAACGTCTTCGCGCGCAACCTGAAGGACTTGCTGCTGGCGGCGCCTGCCGGCCCGCGCGCCACCATGGGCCTGGACCCGGGCCTGCGCACCGGCGTCAAGGTCGCGGTGGTGGATGCCACCGGCAAGGTGGTCGATACCGCCACCATCTACCCGCACCAGCCGCGCAACGACTGGCACGGATCCCTGCACACGTTGTCGCAGCTCGCCGAAAAGCACAAGGTGGCGCTGATCTCGATCGGCAACGGCACCGCCTCGCGCGAAACCGACAAGCTGGCACAAGACCTGATCAAGCTGCGACCGGAACTGAAACTCACCAAGATCGTCGTATCCGAAGCAGGCGCCTCCGTGTATTCGGCTTCCGAATTCGCTTCGAAGGAATTGCCCGAACTGGACGTGTCGCTGCGCGGCGCTGTATCGATTGCGCGCCGCCTGCAGGATCCCTTGGCGGAGCTGGTCAAGATCGATCCGAAGTCGATTGGCGTCGGCCAATACCAGCATGACGTCAGCCAGTCGCAGCTGGCGCGTTCGCTCGACGCCGTGGTGGAGGATTGCGTCAATGCCGTCGGCGTCGATGTGAATACCGCCTCCGCCCCCTTGCTGGCGCGGGTGTCCGGCCTCAACTCCAGCGTGGCGCATAGTATCGTCAGCTTCCGCGACATGAAGGGCATGTTCCGCTCGCGCGCCGACCTGCGCGGCGTGCCGCGCCTGGGTGACAAGACTTTCGAGCAAGCCGCCGGCTTCCTGCGCATCATGGGCGGCGATAATCCGCTGGATGCCTCGGCGGTCCATCCGGAATCCTATCCTCTCGTGGAAAAAATCCTCGCTGATATCAAAAAGGATGTGAAAAGCGTGATCGGCGAAGCCGGCTTGCTGAAATCCGTCCAGCCAGCCAGGTATGCCGACGACAAGTTCGGCGTACCGACCATCACCGACATCCTGAGGGAACTGGAAAAGCCCGGTCGCGATCCGCGCCCCGAGTTCACCACGGCGACCTTCAAGGAAGGTGTCGAGGAGATCAGAGACTTGCGCCCGGACATGATTCTCGAAGGCGTGGTGACCAACGTGGCCGCCTTTGGCGCCTTTGTCGACATCGGCGTGCACCAGGATGGCCTGGTGCATATCTCCGCCCTGTCCAACACCTTTGTGAAAGACCCGCACACGGTGGTCAAGGCCGGCCAGGTGGTGAAGGTCAAAGTGCTGGAAGTCGATGAAAAGAGGAAACGCATCGCCTTGACCATGCGACTGTCGGATGCCCCGCCACAAGCTGGCGCCAAGCCGTCCCCGCGCGGCGACCGCAACGACGCCAAGCGGCTGGCGCAGCATCAGAATGCGCGCGAACCGGCGGTCAACAGCGCCATGGCAGCGGCCTTTGCCAAGCTGAAGTCGTAAAGCTGCAGCGCAGCCGGGAAGCTTTTATAATGGCGAGATTAACTTTAGAGAGGCTGCCATGAGCGAAGTACAAAACTGGATCAAGGAAACCCTGACGCAGCACCCGGTGGTGCTGTTCATGAAAGGCACTGCGCAGTTTCCGCAATGCGGCTTTTCCAGCCGCGCGGTGCAATTGCTGAAGGCCGCCGGCGCCGATGACCTCGTCACCGTCAACGTGCTGGAAAATCCGGATGTCCGCCAGGGCATCAAGGACTATTCCAACTGGCCGACCATCCCGCAACTGTACGTCAAGGGTGAATTCATCGGCGGCTCGGACATCATGTCCGAGATGTTCGAATCCGGTGAGCTGCAGACCCTCCTGAAGGGCTGAAGTGCCTCTGTCAGCCGGCGCAGCTAGGCCGCGGCGGCTGATCGTCGCCATCACCGGCGCCACCGGCGCGGTGTACGGCGTGCGACTGCTGCAGATCCTGCGTGCCATTCCGGCTATCGAAACCCACCTGCTGGTGTCCGAAGCCGGCGTGCTGAACCTGCACCAGGAACTGGGACTGGGCCGCAAGGAAGTCGAAACGCTGGCGCATGTCGCGCATAACGTGCGTGATGTCGGCGCTTCGATTGCCAGCGGCTCGTTCCAGTCGGATGGCATGGTCATCGCGCCCTGCTCCATGAGGACCCTGGCGGCGGTGGCGCATGGCCTGTCCGACAATCTCATCACCCGCGCCGCCGACGTGGTCCTGAAGGAACGCCGCCGGCTGGTGTTAATGGTGCGGGAAACCCCCTTCAATCTTGCGCATTTGCGCAACATGACTGCCGTCACCGAAATGGGTGGCATCGTTTTCCCGCCACTGCCAGGGTTTTATCAAAAACCGCAAAGCATCGAAGACATGGTCGACCATACCCTGGCCCGCGTACTGGATTTATTCAGCATTGAACACGCACTGGCGCCACGCTGGCAAGGCATGCGCGCAGGCGAAGCCTGACAGTCCGAACTTTCCTCAGAAAAGACTCTATGACGGATAAAAAATTCGGCGCCTGGCTGGCAAAAATCCCCGACCGCGAAACGGCCAGCAGCATGGCACGCGAATGCGCGATAGCGATACTGTTCTGGGCAGTGGTGCAAACTGCCTTCTCCTTCAAGTACGGCCCTTCCCTGCTGATCCACGCGCTGATCCTGGCTGTGGGCGGCCTGAGTCTGCTGTACTGGAAAAGCCGGGTTGCCGCGGCCGTGCTGTTGCTCTATGCGCTGGCAAATGCCGGCATTACTTTTGCCATCCATGCCGGCATACCGCTTGAAGGTGGCAAGAACATTGCGCTGGTGCTGATGATCGCCTGGACCGCGCTCAAGGCGGTGGAAGCGACTTTCCGGTTGCGTGGACGTTTTGCCTTCGCCGCATCTGCATCTCGCGTGCGGCAAAGCTGATCAGCGCACCTATCGCCCGGATATGAAAAAAGCTTACGTCCCGCATGGGAACGTAAGCTTTTTTATTGGTGCCGGCTGCAGGACTTGAACCCGCCACCCCCTGATTACAAGTCAGGTGCTCTACCAGATGAGCTAAGCCGGCGAAACTTGAAGACCGCGTATTGTACTGGATTATTTGATGCGGGTCAGCGTCGGACGCCCACCTTTTTTAGGCGGCTCGTCATTTCCATCGGAGGCGGTGCCCTCGGCCTTGTCGGCAGACGTCGCCGGCACGGAAGACAGACTGGCCGGTTCCGTGCGCGCCGCGCCGTCGATCTGGTCTTCCATCGCCTGGATATCCTCGGCGGAGGGCTTGGCGACATCGAATGCCATCCCTTGTCCGTTCTCGCGCGCATAGATCGCAATCACGTTTTCCACCGGGATGATGATATCCCGCGACACGCCGCCGAAGCGCGCATTGAAGTGGATGAAATCGTTATCCATCCTCAAGCCGCTGGTGGCATCGAAGCTGACATTGAGCACGATCTCGCCATTTTTGACGAATTGCATCGGCACGCGCGTGCGGCCATCGACCATCACCGCCAGATAAGGCGTATAGCCATTGTCGGTGCACCATTCGTAAATGGCGCGCAACAGGTAGGGTTTGGTCGAAGTTTCGGACATGCTAAACAATCGCTATCAAATGGATGCCGCCTGTTAGCGGCGCATCACCTTCTCGGACGGGGTCAAGGCTTCGATGTAAGCGGGGCGGGAGAAGATCCGCTCAGCATACTTCATCAGCGGCGCTGCCGTCTTCGACAGTTCGATACCGTAATGGTCGAGGCGCCACAGCAGCGGTGCAATCGCCACGTCGAGCATGGAGAATTCGTCGCCCAGCATGTACTTGTTCTTCAGGAACAGAGGCGCCAGCTCGGTCAGGCGATCACGGATTTCGACGCGCGCCTTCTCCAGCGCCTTCTCGCCACTCTTACCTTTGTCGTTTTCCAGCGTATGCACGTGGATGAACAATTCCTTTTCGAAATTGAACAGCATCAAACGGGCACGGGCACGCATCAGCGGGTCTGCCGGCATCAGTTGCGGATGCGGAAAACGCTCATCGATGTATTCGTTGATGATATTCGATTCGTACAGGATCAGATCGCGTTCGACCAGGATCGGCACCTGGCCGTAGGGATTCATCACCGAAATATCTTCCGGCTTGTTGAACAGGTCGACATCGCGCACTTCGAAGTCCATGCCCTTTTCAAACAGGACGAGACGGCAGCGTTGGGAAAATGGGCAAGTCGTGCCCGAGTAGAGAACCATCATTTTTGCAGTTCCTTAGAAACAAAGGGGTGAGACGTTGAACGACTCACCCCGAATCAACTGCCCGGAAGGGGCTTTAAGTTATTTGACTTCTTTCCAGTACGAACGGTTCAGCAGCCAGGCAAGGAAGGCGAACACCGCAAGGAACATGAACACCCATACCCCGAGGCGGCGGCGGGTATCTTGCACCGGCTCGCCCATCCAGGTCATGAAACCGACCAGATCGGCGACCTGACGGTCATATTCCACGTTATCCAGCTTGCCCGGTTTGACCTGTTCAAAACCTTCGAAGTGTTGCACGGTCTTGCTGGGATCGTGCGGATCCTTGGCGTCGACGAACTTGGCAGTGCGGACACCTTGCAGTTCCCACAAGGCATGCGGCATGCCGACAGCCGGGAACACCATGTTGTTCCAGCCGGTCGGGCGAGTGTCATCCTTGTAGAAGGTGCGCAGGTAAGTGTACAGCCAGTCCGGACCGCTGCCGTCGGCGGAAGCCTTGGCGCGCGCGATCACCGACAGATCCGGCGGCACGGCGCCGAACCATTCCTTGGCATCCTTGGCCGACAGCGTCACGGTCATCAGATCGCCCACCTTGTTGCCGGCGAACAGCAGATTATCCTTGATCTGCTCATCGGAGAGGCCGATATCCCGCATGCGGTTGTAGCGCATGCTGGAAGCGGCATGGCAGTTCAGGCAATAGTTGACGAACAGCTTGGCACCGTTTTGCAGCGAAGCCAGGTCACGGGTATGGTCCGGCGCCGCATCCAGCGGAAAACCGCCGCCTGCCGCCATCGCCATGGCCGGCACAAAGGCCACGGCTGCAATCAGTTTTTTCAGCAATTTCATGTTGTTTTATCCTTTTCAGCTTAGTGCGGATGGAAAGTCACGCGCTTGGGCACCGGCTTGAACTGGCCCATTGCGCTCCACCACGGCATCAGCATGAAGAAGCCGAAATAGATGAAGGTGCAGATCTGCGAAACCAGGGTACGGCCGGCGGTGGGCGGCTGCACACCGAGATAGCCCAGGATCAGGAAGGCAATGCCGAATACCGCGAACACATACTTGTGCCAGGTCGGACGATAGCGGATCGACTTGACCGGCGAACGATCCAGCCACGGCAAGCCGGCCAGGATCAGCACCGACACGCCCATCAGCACCACGCCCCAGAATTTCGCGTCAAACACGAACATGCCCGCCAGCGCAACCAGCGCCACGATAGCGATGCCACCCTTGACCTTCGAAGGCAGCTTGGTGCGCAGCATGACCAGCACGACGTAGGCGACCACGCCGATTTCCAGCGCATACATGAATTGTGTCGTGGTGGCACGCAGGACCGAGTAGAACGGCGTGAAGTACCAGACCGGCGCGATGTGCGGCGGAGTCTTGAGCGGATCGGCCGGGATGAAGTTGTTGTACTCCAGGAAGTAGCCGCCCATTTCCGGCGCAAAGAATACCACTGCGCTGAAAATCGTCAGGAACACCGCCACGCCGAAGACGTCATGCACCGTGTAGTACGGATGCGAAGGAATCGCATCGACCGGATAACCGTCCGCGCCCAGGGTATCCTTGACTTCGATGCCGTCCGGATTGTTCGAACCCACTTCGTGCAGCGCGATCAGGTGGGCAGCCACCAGGCCGAGCAGCACCAGCGGAACCGCGATCACGTGGAACGAGAAGAAGCGGTTCAGGGTGGCATCCGACACCACGTAGTCGCCGCGGATCCACAGCGACAGGTCCGGGCCGATGAAGGGGATCGCACCGAACAGGTTGACGATCACCTGGGCACCCCAGTACGACATCTGGCCCCAAGGCAGCAGGTAGCCCATGAAGGCTTCCGCCATCAGCATCAGGAAGATGCCGACGCCGAACAGCCAGATCAGCTCGCGCGGCTTGCGGTAGGAACCGTACAGGAGGCCGCGGGTCATGTGCAGGTAGACCACGATGAAAAAGGCGGAAGCGCCGGTGGAGTGCATGTAGCGCACCAGCCAGCCCCAAGGCACGTCGCGCATGATGTACTCGACCGAGGCGAACGCCAGGTTGGCGTCCGGCTTGTAGTGCATCACAAGGAAAATACCGCTAACAATCTGGATCACCAGCACCAGCATGGCCAGCGAACCGAAGATGTACCAGTAGTTGAAGTTCTTCGGCGCGTAATAACGGCCCCACTGGTCATACCACAGCTTGGACAGCGGGAAACGGGAATCCACCCAGTTCAATGCCTTGGCCGCGGCAGGAGCATCAGCCGGCAGTTTTTTTTCTACGAAAGCCATGGTTACGCTTCCCCTTTCTCATCCTGACCGATCACCAGCTTGGTGTCGGAGAGATACATGTGGCGCGGCACCGGCAGATTGTCCGGTGCGGGAACGTTCTTGTAGACGCGGCCAGCAACGTCGAAGATCGAGCCATGGCAGGGGCACAGGAAGCCACCCATCCAGTCATCCGGCAGCGAGGGTTGCGGCCCCGACTGCAGCTTGGTGGTCGGCGAGCAGCCCAGGTGCGTACAGATACCTACGACAACCAGGATCTCCGGCTTGATGGAACGATGCTCGTTGCGCGCATATTCCGGTGTGAATTCTTCCGGATTGCGCTCCGAATTGGGATCGACCAGCTTGTCATCCAGCTTGGGCAAGGTCCCGACCATTTCCGGTGTGCGCTTCAGGATCCAGACGGGCTTGCCGCGCCATTCCACGGTTTTCATTTGTCCCGGCGCCAAGTCCGAAATATCCACTTCCACTGGCGCGCCGGCGGCTTTGGCGCGCTCGGACGGCTGAAAGGTGGACACAAAGGCTCCAGCCGTGGCCAGACCCGCCACCCCGCCCGCCGCACATGTGGCGACGAGCAAGCCGCGACGGCCTGAATCGACCTGCTTTTCGTTACTCATACCTACCCCGATTTAGTCAAATTGCGAAACTTGCACGAAACTTCTAGCAACATTAAATTATAACGGAGTCATGCCGCCTTTCAAAGAAAATCCATTCCCGCGAGGCATTTTCGGAAGCTTTAACCAAGGCTTTTCTGCCCTCATTCACCTTTCTGCGTTCTGTTGGCAGGCATCATTCGGCTCATTCCATCGCTGATTAGCTGATTAATTTTCTTCAAATCATGCGTAAAATGCTTTGAATCTTGAAAACACCGGAGGAACTTACATGGGAATGATGAAGGAATTTAGAGAATTTGCCGTCAAGGGCAATGTCGTGGATCTCGCGGTTGCTGTGATCATCGGTGCCGCATTCGGCAGAATCGTTGACTCTGTCGTGCAGGATTTAATCATGCCGCTGGTAGGCAAGGTGGTGGGAGGCCTGGATTTTTCCAATTATTACCTTCCCCTGAATAACCAGGGAACGCAACTGGCCTTGACAGAAGCGAAAAAGGCGGGAGCAGTATTTGCCTATGGTAATTTCCTGACCATTTTGCTCAACTTTGTCATCCTGGCTTTTATCATTTTCCTGATGGTGCGCTTGTTGAACAAAGCCAGAAGGACGACGCCGCCAGCGCCAGAGGCACCAGTCGCGCCTCCGGAAGAAATTCAGCTCTTGCGTGAAATCCGCGACTCACTAAAGAAGTAAATTTTCTAACGGACTACACCGGGTTGGGAATGTCGATGAAGCGATGCCTGATGCCGAAGCGTTGCGCCAGATGCTCGCCGAGGGCTTGCACGCCGTAGCGCTCGGTGGCATGGTGGCCGCAAGCAAGATAGGCAACGCCAGTCTCTCGCGCCAGGTGTACTGTCGGCTCGGAAATCTCTCCACTCAGGTAAGCGGTTGCGCCGGCGGCAACGGCCTCGTTCAGCAAATTTTGAGCGGCACCGGTGCACCAACCGATGCGGCCAAGCGCCTGCGCCGGATCGCCGATCACTTGCGGCGCGCGGCCCAGCGCCGTTTCAAGCGCACGCGCCAGGTCGCCAACCGTGTTGACGCCGTCTGTTGCCCGGCCCAGCCAGCCCAAGTCGTCTTCACCGAAGCGGCCATCGGCCTGCAAACCGAGCCGGTGCGCCAGTTGCGCGTTATTGCCAAGCTCGGGATGCATGTCCAGCGGCAGATGATAGGCAAACAGGTTAAGTTCATGCGCCAGCAGGCGGGCGATGCGGCGCTGCTTGACGCCAATGATGCGCGCATCCTCGCCGCGCCAGAAGTAACCGTGGTGCACCAGGATGGCATCGGCGCCAGTTTCGATGGCCGCCTCGACCAGAGCAAGGCTGGCGGTGACGCCGCTGACGATGGTGCCGATCCTGGCGCGCCCTTCCACCTGCAAGCCATTTGGGCAATAATCGCGAAAACGTGCGATATTTAGTGTTTGCGCCAAATAAACTTCGATTTCACCTCTTTCCACTGTCTGCTGGTCCATACTTCCTGCTTTCTATGCGACGTTATTGGTTATTGTTTGCCCAAACCGTTACGGTTGGTTTGGCGCTCTGGTTTATTGTAGCGAGCCTCAAGCCCGAATGGGCGGGCCGCATGCTGGGCACCTCTGAAAAGGTCAACCTCAACTGGTCTACCGTGCCGGTGCAGGAAGCCCCGGCCGGTATGGCTGCCACGCAGGGCTCCTACCGCGACGCCGCCAGGATGGCGATGCCGTCAGTGGTCAATATCTACACCTCCAAGGCATCGCGCGAGCGCAATCCGATGCTGGACGATCCACTGTTTCGCAGGTTTTTCGGCGACCGCCTGGAAGAACAGGATGACAAGCAATTCAGCCTGGGCTCCGGCGTGATCGTCAGCCCGCAGGGCTATATCCTTACCAACAACCACGTGGTCGAAGCCGCCGACGAAATCGAGGTCGCACTGGCCGATGGCCGCAAGGCCGCCGGCAAAGTAGTCGGCACCGATGCGGAAACTGATCTGGCGGTTATCAAGATCAACTTGGAAAAAGTACCGTCGATTACCCTGGGCCGCGCCGACCAGTTGAAAGTCGGCGATGTCGTGCTGGCCATCGGCAACCCCTTCGGCGTCGGCCAGACTGTCACCATGGGCATTGTTTCCGCGCTGGGACGCAGCCACCTGGGTATCAATACCTTTGAAAATTTCATTCAGACCGACGCCGCCATCAATCCCGGCAATTCCGGCGGCGCGCTGATCGACACCAATGGCAACCTGCTGGGGATTAACACGGCAATCTATTCACGCTCGGGCGGTTCGCTCGGCATTGGCTTTGCGATTCCCGTCAGCACGGTGAAAACCGTGATGGATTCGATCATCAGCACCGGCCAGGTGGTCCGAGGCTGGATCGGCGTCGAGCCGCAGGACATCACGCCGGAGCTGGCCGAAAGCTTCGGCCTGAGCCAAAAGACCGGCGCCATCATCGCCGGCGTGTTGCGCGACGGCCCGGCCGACCGCGCCGGCATTCGCCCGGGAGATATCCTGATCGCCGTCGATGGCAAGACCATTGGCGACACTACGGAAATGCTGAACCTGATCGCCCAGCTCCAACCCGGCAAGAAAGCCAGGATGACAATCTTGCGCAAGAATGAGCAAGCCGAATTGGAAGTGCTGATCGGCAAGCGCCCGATGATCCGCCGCACGGAAGCCGAATAAGCCCATTAAGCTGAATAAGCAGCGCAACTGGAAGAGATAAAGCCATGCATGTGCGCGATTTGACCCAGTTTCTGGCCGAATTAGCGGAAAACAATAATCGCGCGTGGTTCGTGATGAACAAGCCGCGCTACGATATCCTGCGCGCTGAATTCCTCGAACTCGTCACCGAGCTCATTGCAGGCATCGCCAAATTCGACCCTGCAGTCGCCGGCTGCAATCCGAAAAAAGCCTTGTTCCGAGTCAATCGCGACTTGCGCTTTGCGCGCGACAAGAGTCCGTACAAGACCCATTTTGCCGCATCGATTACCGCCAGCGGCTTGAAAAAACCCAGCCAGGGCGGTGGACCGGCGTATTACTTCCATATCAATGCCGATGGCGTGCTGCTGGTGGCTGGTGGCGAATACTTGCCGCCGCCGCATCGCTTGCGGGCGATCCGCCAGCAAGTGGTCGAAGACGCTGCAGGTTTCGGCAAGCTGCTGAAGAACCGGAAACTCTTGCAAGGTTTCGGCGGCTTGCAAGAAGAAGACAAGCTGGTGCGACCGCCCAAGGGGTTTGATATCGACAGCCCGCACATCGAAGCCATCAAGCTGAAAAGCTTTATCGTCTGGAAAGAAAGCGACATCCGCAAAAACATCCCGGCGGATTTAAAGAAGGAATTGCTGGCGAATTTCCGCGATGCCTATCCGCTGGTCGCCTGGCTGCGCCAGGTACCGCTGGCGTAAGGAACGCACTGCCGTTTTTTTAAGCAGTGCCTTCCGGCTTCTCGGCTTCTTCCGGCTTTTGCGTGACGCGCACGAACATGGGCGCCAGCAACAGGCCCAGTTCATACAGCAGACACAATGGCACCGCCAGGAACAGCTGGCTCATCACATCAGGTGGCGTAACAATCGCCGCCACCACGAAGGCGCCGACGATGACGTAAGGTCGGATGGACTTCAATTTTTCGATCGACACGAGTCCCATCCGCACCAGCACGATCACCACCACCGGCACTTCGAAGGTGAGGCCGAAAGACAGGCACATGGCCATGACGAAATCGAGATAGTTCTCGATATCCGGCGCAAAGGTAATCGATTGCGGCGCGAAATCGTAGATGAACCTGAAAACCTGCCCGAACACCAGGAAATAGCAGAATGCCACGCCGATCAGGAATAGCAAGGAAGTGGAAATCACCAGTGGCGCCACCAGCCGTTTCTCATGCGCGTACAGGCCGGGCGCGATGAAAGCCCAGGCCTGGTACAGCACCCACGGCAGCGCGACGATGAAAGCCGCCAGCAAGGTGATTTTCATTGGCACCAGGAAAGGCGTGATGACGCCGGTGGCGATCAGCTTCGAGCCTGGCGGCAATGCTGAAATCATGGGTTGCGCCAGGAAATCGTAAATTGCGCCCGGCCCCGGCATGAGCATCAGGATGCCGAAGATGACCAGCACGCCGGCCGATGCCTTCATGATGCGATTGCGCAGCTCGATCAGATGTGAAATGAACGAATCTTTGGCTTCGGCGAATTCTTGATTTTCAGTCATGAGCTTGCGGCTGCACGGCGGCGGCCTGCATCAGTGGAAAAAAGCCTGGGATTTGCGCGCGGCGGATGCCGGCCGGTATTTGGCCACGCGTCCCGCCGCCGACAGCACGCGCGTCTTGTGGCCGTTTTGCCGCTTGTACCAGGAAGGGATGGAGGAAGAACGCAGCAGCTTTTTCTTGCGAAAAGTCTTGGCTTTTTCCGCCAGATGCTCATGCCTCGGCGCATCGAAGGAGGAACTGTCGGAATGATCCAGCGCCGCTTCGGCCGCTTCGCTCACGGCAGCATTGATGGTGCGGCTCGCTTCGTCTATGTCTTGCTGGACTTCGCTGGCGGTTTGCTGCATTTCCTGCTGCATCTTGCGCAACTCTTCCAGCTCCATTTCGCGGCCGACTTCAGCCTTGACCTGGTTCATGTAGCGTTGCGCCCGGCCGAACAGGGTGCCGGCCAAGCGCGCCACCTGCGGCAATTTTTCCGGCCCGATCACGACCAGCGCCACCACGCCGATCAGGGCAATCTTGGTCAGTCCTATATCGATCATAAATGAACAATCATAAATGCGCGCTCATGAATGAGCGATCATAACTATGAGCGATCATTGCTGACGGCCGGCTTCAGTAAAACGCGTCATCAGGCCTTGTTCTTTTCGCGGGCTTCGACGTCAATGGTGCTCTTGTCGGCAACTTGCGCCGGCGCGCCGGACTTTTCATCCTCGCCCTTGACGCCATCCTTGAAACCCTTGACTGCCTTGCCCAGATCGGAACCGACATTGCCCAGCTTTTTGGTGCCGAAAATCAGCATGACCACCACCAGGACGATCAGCCAGTGCCAGATACTCAGTGAACCCATGTTGCTTCTCCTTGCGGAACGCCTAGCGCTCCAATATCAATTACTCTTAACCACCTAGCGCAATCCGCGCCAGGGACGTGGCCCGCCAAGCACGTGCAGATGGAGATGGTACACCTCCTGCCCGCCATCCGGTCCGATATGGAACTGGGTGCGAAAACCGCCCTCTCCCGGACCCTCGGCTGCCGGCGTGTAGCCGCATCCCTGCTGCTCCGCAAGCTTCGGCGCCAGCAGCATCATTTTACCCAACAATGCGGCATGGTTCTCGTCGCACTCCGCTAAAGTTGCGACGTGTTGTTTCGGGATGATGAGAAAATGAACAGGTGCGGCGGGATTAATGTCATGAAATGCAATGACATCGTCGTCCTCATAAATCGTTTTCGACGGAAGTTGTTTGGCTGCAATCTTGCAGAAAATACAGTTGTCCATGCCTGCTCCTTGTCGATGATGATTGATGATTATTAATCCTGGCGTTCATCCGGTTCACGCATCTTGAGCTTGCGATTGGCTTTTTCCTCGATGCCGGAAATGCCCTCGCGACGCGCCAGCTCGTCGAGTACATCCTGCGGCGTAAGCTTGAACTGCGCCAGCAGGACCATCGAATGGAACCACAGATCGGCGCACTCATACAGCAGCTTGGAAGGATCCGCGCCGGCACGCACATCCTTGGCGGCCATCACGGTTTCGGTAGCCTCTTCGCCAACCTTTTTCAGGATCGCATCGTCGCCCTTGGAAAACAGGCGCGACACATAGGATTTCTCAGGGTCGCCGCCATTGGCCAGCTTGCGCGATTCGATGACGGCAGCCAGGCGGTTCAGGGTATCGCTCATGATATCAGGGTTCTTGTTTGTAGATGCTGTGCGGGTCTTTCAAGACCGGCTCGACTGCGCGCCATTCCTCGCCATCGAATTTTTCAAAGAAACAGGAATGGCGGCCGGTGTGGCAGGCAATGCTGCCCACCTGCACAACTTTGAGCAGCACCACATCCTGATCGCAGTCGAGGCGGATCTCATGGACTTTTTGCGTGTGGCCGGATTCCTCGCCCTTGTGCCACAGCTTCTTGCGCGAGCGGCTCCAGTACACCGCCTCGCCCAGTTCCACCGTTTTAGCCAAAGCTTCGCGGTTCATCCAGGCGAACATCAGGATGTCATTGCTGCCGACTTCCTGGGCAATCACCGGCACCAGGCCCTGCTCGTCCCACTTGACGTGGTTGAGCCATTTGGCATTGATGCTCATGCCAGCCTCACTGGAATGCCCTGCTCGGCCATGAAGCGCTTGGCCTCGCCGACGGTATGCTGACCGTAATGGAATATGCTGGCGGCCAGCACGGCATCGGCATGTCCCTTGGTAACGCCGTCAGCCAGGTCTTGCAAGCCGCCGACGCCGCCCGAAGCGATCACCGGCACGTTGACGGCGTCCGACACCGCGCGCGTCAGCGCCAGGTCGAAGCCGCTCTTGGTGCCGTCGCGATCCATACTGGTCAGTAACAATTCACCCACGCCAAGCTGTTCCATCTTTTTGGCCCACTCGACGGCGTCGATGCCGGTGGCCTTGCGGCCGCCATGCGTGAACACTTCCCAGCGCCCTGGCGTAGTCTGCTTGGCGTCGATCGCCACCACGATGCATTGCGAGCCGTATTTCTGCGCGGACTCGTAGACCAACTGGGGATTGGTGACCGCCGCGCTATTCATGCTGACCTTGTCGGCGCCGGCGTTGAGCAGGCGCCGCACATCTTCGACTGCGCGCACGCCGCCGCCCACCGTCAGCGGGATGAAAACCTGCGAAGCCACCGCTTCGATGATATGCAAAATCAGGTCACGTTCGTCGGAAGTCGCGGTGATGTCGAGAAATGTGATTTCGTCGGCGCCCTGCTCGTCGTAACGGCGCGCGATCTCGACGGGGTCGCCGGCATCGCGCAGTTCGACGAAGTTGATGCCCTTGACGACCCGGCCCGCCGTGACGTCGAGACAGGGAATGATGCGTTTAGCCAGCGCCATATGTGCTTCGTTTAACCTTGAGTCGTATCTGTTGCGTGTTGCTGTGATTATTCGGCGTCGCCCAGCTCGTCGGCGCGCTCCTGGGCGCTGCGCAAGTCGAGCGTGCCTTCGTAGATGGAGCGGCCGCAGATGACGCCTTCGATGCCCTCGTGCTCGACGGCGCACAGCGCTTCGACATCCTTGATGCTGTGCACGCCGCCGGAAGCGATGACGGGGATCGTCATGCTCTGCGCCAGCTTCACGGTCGCTTCGACATTCACGCCGCCCATCATGCCGTCGCGGCCAATGTCGGTGTAGATGATGGATTCGACGCCGTAATCCTCGAATTTCTTCGCCAGGTCGATCACTTCATGCCCGGTCAGCTTGCTCCAGCCATCGGTGGCCACCTTGCCATCCCTGGCATCCAGGCCGACGATGATCTGGCCCGGGAAGGCGCTGCAGGCGTCATGCAGGAAGCCGGGGCTCTTCACCGCCGCGGTGCCGATGATGACGTAGGACAGGCCGCCGTCCAGGTAGCGCTCGATGGTGTCGAGATCGCGGATGCCGCCGCCCAGTTGCACCGGGATTTCCTCGACATCGTTTTCAGCGGCGAAATCCTGCACCGCAAGGATGATCGATTTGACCGCGGCGGCATTCTTGGGTGCGCCGGCAAAGGCGCCGTTCAGGTCCACCAAGTGCAGGCGTCGGGCGCCCTGTTCCAGCCAGTGCCGCGCCATTTGGGCGGGATCTTTGGAAAATACGGTGGCCTGGTCCATGTCGCCTTGTTTTAAGCGAACGCATTGACCGTCCTTGAGATCGATAGCGGGTATGAGCAGCATGGCTAGCGGTAGATTGTTGTTGATGAATGAATGTTGGTAATAATGGAATTTACGGGTTCCAGTCGACGAAGTTCTTATACAGGCGCAAACCTGCAGCAGCACTTTTCTCGGGGTGGAACTGCGTTGCAAAAATATTTTCCCGCGCCACGGCACAGGTGAACAGCTGGCCGTATTCGGTCTGCCCGGCGACATCGCCGGCCGCCTCGGGCACAGCATAGTAGCTGTGCACGAAATAGAAATAGCTGTCGTCGTCAATGCCTTGCCACAGCGGGTGCGAGCGGGTTTGACTGACCTGATTCCAGCCCATTTGCGGCACCTTGTAGCGCGAGCCATCCGCCTGCAGGCGGCCATCGAGCTGAAAGCGCACCACTTTGCCCGGCAGCAGGCCAAGGCCAGGCGTATCGCCCTCCTCGCTCCAGTCGAACAGCATCTGCTCGCCGACGCACACGCCGAACAGCGGCTTGCTGCGCGCCGCTTCCAGCACGGCTTCCTGCACGCCCGATTCGCGCAGGCTGCGCATGCAATCGGGCATCGCGCCCTGCCCCGGCAATACCACCCGGTCGGCGCTGCGAATATCCGCTGCTTCGCCCGAGATCCGCACATCGGCCTCGGGTGCGGCATGGCGCAAGGCTTGCGCTACCGAGCGCAAGTTGCCCATGCCGTAATCCACCACCACTATTTTGTTCATGATAACGCTTGCAAAGTCGATCACCCTTGATCGTCTGTCCAAGGGCGGAAACCGTCAATTTTTCCTACAAACTGCCTTTGGTCGAAGGAATGGTGCCGGCAGCGCGCGCATCGAGTTCGGCAGCCATGCGCAGTGCGCGACCGAACGCCTTGAACACCGTTTCGCACTGGTGATGGGCATTCTCGCCGCGCAGGTTATCGATATGCAGTGTCACCAGGGCATGGTTGACGAAGCCCTGGAAAAATTCATGGGTCAGGTCGACATCGAAAGCGCCGATCATCGCACGCTTGAAAGGCACATGAAATTCCAGGCCGGGGCGGCCGGAAAAATCCACCACCACGCGCGTCAGCGCTTCGTCCAGCGGCACGTAGGCATGGCCATAGCGGCGGATGCCTTTCTTGTCGCCGATGGCCTTGGCGAACGCCTGGCCGAGCGTGATGCCGACGTCCTCGACCGTATGGTGGGCGTCGATATGCAGGTCACCGTTGGCTTCGATTTCCAGGTCGATCAGGCCGTGGCGCGCGATTTGGTCGAGCATGTGGTCGAGAAAAGGCACGCCGGTATTCAGCTTTTGCCGGCCGGTGCCATCGAGATTGATGGCAACGCGGATTTGCGTCTCGTTGGTGTTGCGCGTGACTTCCGCACTGCGTTGCATGGACATGGTCTTTGGTAAGAGACAATAAATTTTTAGCCTGGTGCCGCGACTCGTAGCCGAGGGCCATTTCGTAATAATGCCTGCATTTTACCCATATTTTCGGCCGGAATTCCGCGCGCGCCTTCTTCGACATGATTCGCGCCGAAATTGCCCGCCCAGTATTGCATGTACGACAACAAAAATTCAGGTGTCTGGTTCGTCACGACACGGTTTCCGGCGCCGTCGGCGCTGCCGGCAATTCGGCCAATCTTTGTTGGATAAGCTCACAATATGCCGGGTTCAATTCAAAGCCGACGAAGCTGCGCCCGCAGCGCCGCGCCGCCACCGCCGTGGTGCCGCTGCCCATGAACGGGTCCAGCACCACCCCGCCCGGCGGGCAGGATGCCTTGACCATGCGCTCGATGATTTCCAGCGGTTTCTGGGTCGGATGGTCGGCACGCTCGCGATGTTCGCGGTGCAGGCGCGACACGCTCCAGACATCCTTGGGGTTGTAGCCCAGTTCCAGCCACTTGGCGCCGACGAAGATCGAGCGCGTGCGCGCCTTCTTGGTCTGCTCATCGTAGGGAATGCGCACGGCATCGAGATCGAAATGATAATCCCTGGATTTGGCAAAAAAACCGACGGTGTCATGCACCGATGAAAATCGCCGGGTGCTGCCGCCCATCGACGGCACGCGGCGGTCCCAGATGATTTCATTCACCATGGTCATGCGTGCTTTTAGCATCACGAACACTTCCGGCGAATAACGCCAGGTCAGGAATATGTACAGACTGCCGGAAGCCTTCAGCTTGGGCAAGGCAATGTCGATCCATTGCTGCATCCACGCCAGATAGGCGTCGGTATCCAGCTTGTCGGAGTCGTTGCCGTAATCCTTGCCGAGACCATACGGCGGATCGGCGATGATCAAATCTACCGAGGCATCTTCGAGGCGCGCCATGCCCGCCAGCGCATCCTCGCAATAGATGCGGTTGAGCCACTCGCTCATGCAATTTTCCTGGCGCGCAAATCCATCATTTCAGGCGGTACTCCGCCGAGCGCGCATGCGCCTGCAAGCCTTCGCCGTAGGCCAGCTCGGCAGCCACCTTGCCGAGCGTCTGCGCACCGGCTTCGCTGACCTGGATGATGCTGGAACGCTTCTGGAAGTCGTACACGCCCAGCGGCGAGGAAAAGCGCGCGGTGCGCGAGGTCGGCAACACGTGGTTGGGGCCAGCGCAATAGTCGCCCAGCGATTCGGATGAGAAACGGCCGAGGAACATGGCGCCGGCATGGCGGATCAGATCGGCCCAACGCTGCGGCTCGGCAGCAGAAATTTCCAGGTGTTCGGCGGCGATGAAATTGGCGATCTCGCAAGCCTCTTCCATGTCGCGCACCTTGACTAGGGCGCCACGGTTGGTCAGCGAAGTGCGAATCGTTTCCTGGCGCGGCATCTCGCCGATCAGCCTGTCGATGCCGGCCTGCACGCGGGCAAGATAAGCCGCATCCGGGCACAGCAGGATGGATTGCGCCAGTTCGTCATGCTCGGCCTGCGAGAACAGGTCCATGGCGATCCAGTCCGGGTCGGTGGAACCGTCGCACAGCACCAGGATTTCGGAAGGACCGGCGATCATGTCGATGCCCACCACGCCGAAGACGCGGCGCTTGGCGGCGGCGACGTAGGCGTTGCCCGGGCCGACGATCTTGTCCACCGCCGGAATGGTATCCGTGCCGTAGGCCAGCGCGCCGACGGCTTGCGCGCCGCCGATGGTAAATACGCGGTCGACACCGGCAATCGCGGCGGCGGCCAGCACCAGCTCGTTCTTCACGCCGTCCGGCGTCGGCACCACCATGATGACTTCGGCCACGCCCGCGACCTTGGCGGGGATGGCGTTCATCAATACCGAAGAGGGATAGGCCGCCTTGCCACCCGGCACGTAAATGCCGACGCGGTCCAGCGGCGTGACCTTCTGCCCCAGCACGGTGCCGTCTGCTTCGGTATAGGTGAAGCCGGCTGAGCCGCATTCGAGCTTTTGCCGCTCATGATAGGCGCGCACGCGGTCGGCCGCGGTTTGCAGCGCGGCGCGGCGCGGCGCCGGCAAGTCATTCAACGCCGCCAGCAGTTCGGCGCGCGGGATCTCCAGCGCCGCCACTTCGGTCGCCTGCAGGCGGTCGAACTTGTTGGTGTATTCGAGTACGGCGGCGTCGCCGCGCTGCTTGACCGCAGCCAGGATGGCAGCGGCGGCGCGGTCGATCGCCTCGTCCTCGGTCGCCTCGAAAGCCAGCACGTGCGCCAGTTGCTGCCTGAAATTGGCCTGTGCGGAATCAAGGGTACGGATCTGGATGGTCATGGCTTGTCGCTTTCCGGCGCAGCGCGGCTTGCGCCCTTGCTTGCTCCGTTAATTGTTGGCTTGCGCGGCGCGCTCGAAGGCGGCCAGGATCGGCTGCAGGCGCTCGCGCTTGAGTTTCAGGGCAGCCTGGTTGACCACCAGGCGCGAGGAAATCGGCATGATGTGCTCGACCTCGACCAGGTTGTTGGCGCGCAGGGTACCGCCGCTGCTGACCAGGTCGACGATGGCATCCGACAGACCGACCAGCGGCGCCAGTTCCATCGAACCGTACAGCTTGATCAGGTCGACGTGCACGCCCTTGGCGGCGAAGTGCTCGCGCGCGCATTGCACGTACTTGGTGGCCACGCGCAGACGGGCGCCGTGGCGTACCGCGCTGGCGTAATCAAAGCCGGCCTGCACCGCCACCGACATGCGGCACTTGGCGATGTTCAGGTCGATCGGCTGGTACAGGCCTTCGCCGCCATGTTCCAGAAGGACGTCCTTGCCGGCCACGCCAAAATCGGCGGCGCCATACTGCACATAGGTCGGCACGTCGGAAGCGCGCACGATGATCACGCGCACCTGCGGATCGTTGGTCGGCAAGATCAGCTTGCGCGAGCTTTCCGGGTCTTCCGTCACCGTAATGCCGGCAGCCTGCAATAGCGGCAAGGTTTCCTCGAAAATGCGGCCCTTGGACAAGGCCAGCGTCAGTTGCCGCTCCATTATTTCACCCTCACGATATCCGCGCCCACAGCAGACAGTTTGACTTCCATGCGGTCGTAGCCGCGATCCAGGTGGTAGATGCGGTCCACCAGGGTCTGTCCTTGCGCCGCCAGCGCGGCGATCACCAGCGAAGCCGAGGCGCGCAAGTCGGTTGCCATCACCGGCGCGCCGATCAGCCGCTCGACGCCCTTAACCATCGCGGTATGGCCGTCGATCTCGATGGACGCACCCAGGCGGTTCAGTTCCTGCACGTGCATGAAGCGGTTTTCGAAAATCGTCTCGCTAATGCGGCTGACGCCGTCGGCAATGCAATCGAGCGCCATGAACTGCGCCTGCATGTCGGTCGGGAAACCCGGATACTCGGTGGTGCGGAAGCTGACGGGCTTTGGCCGCGCCGCCATTTGTGCGCGGATCCAGTCGGGTCCGGAAGTCAGCACCACGCCGGCCTCGCGCAGGCGTTCCAGCACCACGTCGAGAATGTCGGCACGGGTATTGGTCAGCGTGATGTCGCCGCCAGCAGCCGCCACCGCGCACAGGAAGGTGCCGGTCTCGATGCGGTCGGCGATAACGGCGTGGCTGGCGCCATGCAATTTATCGACGCCCTGGATCACCAGGCGTTCGCTGCCGATGCCCTCGATCTTCGCGCCCATGGCCACCAGCAGATTGGCCAGGTCGGTCACCTCGGGTTCGCGCGCGGCGTTTTCCAGCACGGTCTCGCCTTCGGCCAGGGTGGCCGCCATCAGCAGGTTCTCCGTGCCGGTGACGGTGATCATGTCGGTGGTGATGCGCGCGCCCCTGAGTTTCTTGGCGCGGGCATGGATGTAACCGGCTTCGATGGTGATTTCCGCTCCCATCGCCTGCAAGCCCTTGATGTGCTGGTCCACCGGGCGCGAGCCGATCGCGCAGCCGCCCGGCAGCGATACTTTCGCTTCGCCGAAACGCGCCAGCAAGGGACCCAGTACCAGGATCGAGGCGCGCATGGTTTTCACCATTTCGTAGGGCGCTTCCAGCTTGTCGACGGCCTTGCCGTTCAGGGCCAGGCGGTCGCCGTCCTGCTCGATACCCAGGCCCATCTGGCGCAGGAGCTTGAGCATGGTGGACACATCCTGCAGGTGCGGCACGTTGGACAGCTGCACCGTATCGGCGGTAAGCAAGCCCGCGCACAGGATCGGCAGCGCGGCATTCTTGGCGCCGGAAATGGCGATTTCGCCGGCCAGGCGCTTGCCGCCCGTGATCAGTAATTTATCCATTGTTCTTGTATTCTTCCGGCGTCATGGTCTTCATCGACAGGGCATGGATTTCCGCCCTCATGCGCTCGCCCAGGGCGGCGTACACCAGCTGATGGCGCTGGATCGGCCGCTTGCCGGCGAAGGCATCGGAAACAATGATGGCAGTGAAATGCTGGCCGTCGCCTTCGACTTCCACATGGGTGCAGTCGAGGCCTGCGGCGATATAGCTCTTTACCAGTTCCGGGGTAGGCAGCATGATTCAGGATTCCTCAAGTTGCTGTGCCTGATGGCACAAATTGGGCACAAATAATGGTATCAACGGTGGCGCGATTGCCGGTACAGATTAACAGTTCAAAATAGACGCAAAACCAACTTGGTCAATGGCGCAATTTATAGCCGATTTTCAGCAAGTGGATGGCAAAACCGGCCAGTGCCACGAAAAATATCGCCACAATGGTGAAACTGGTCAGCGGATTGACGTCCGACTGGCCGAAAAAACCGTAGCGGAACCCGTCGATCATGTAAAAGAACGGGTTGAAGCGCGACACGGTTTGCCAGAATGGCGGCAGCGAATGGATCGAATAGAACACGCCGGCGAGGAAAGTCGCCGGCATGATCAGGAAATTCTGGAATGCCGCCAGCTGGTCGAACTTTTCCGCCCAGATGCCCGCCACCAGGCCCATGGTGCCAAGAATGGCGGCGCCAAGCAAGGCAAACAGGATGATCCATGCAGGCGCGACGAAGGAAAGATCGGCGAACCAGGCCGTAATGACAAACACGCCGGCGCCGACAGTCAGGCCGCGCACCGCAGCAGCCAGCACGTAGGCGCTGAACAATTCCCAGTGCGACAGCGGCGGCAGCAGGACAAATACCAGGTTGCCGGTAATCTTGGACTGGATCAGCGAGGACGATGAATTGGCGAAAGAGTTTTGCAACACGCTCATCATCACCAGCCCCGGGACCAGGAAAGCCGTATAGCTGACGCGATCGTACACTTGCACATGCTCTTCAAGCACATGGCCGAAGATCAGCAGGTACAGCATGGCGGTCAGGATAGGCGCGGTAATGGTCTGCGTCGCTACTTTCCAGAAGCGCAACAACTCCTTGTAAAACAGGGTCCGGAAACCGATCATTTTTCATTCCCCATGATCTGGATAAAAACATCTTCCAGATCGGCCTGCTGCAGCTGCAGGTCTTCGATCTGCGCCCCGGCTTCGCGCAGGCGCGCCAGGATCGGCTCGACTTCGGCATAATCGTTGACGCGCAGGGAGTATTTCTTACCGCGCAACAGCTCTTCCGGATGGATCACCAGCGGCTTCAGGCTGTCGGGCAAAGCGCCTTGCGACAGGCACACCACCAGTTGCGAGGAACCGGAAATGCGCCTGATCAGGGCCGCAGTGGTGTCCAGCGCCACGACCTTGCCGCCCTTGAGCATGGCGATGCGATTGCACAGCGTTTGCGCCTCTTCCAGGTAATGGGTTGTCAATACCACGGTATGGCCTTCGCGATTGAGCCGGCCGATGAATTGCCACAAGGTCTGGCGCAATTCCACATCGACGCCGGCGGTCGGCTCGTCCAGCACGATCACCGGCGGCTTGTGCACAAGCGCCTGCGCCACCAGCACGCGCCGCTTCATGCCGCCGGACAGCGCGCGCATGTTGGCATCGGCCTTGTTGGTGAGGTCGAGGTTGTGCATGACCTCATCGATCCAGGCATCGTTGTTCTTCAGGCCGAAGTAGCCTGATTG
This sequence comes from Oxalobacteraceae bacterium, assembly GCA_003537575.1. Taxonomy (GTDB): domain Bacteria; phylum Pseudomonadota; class Gammaproteobacteria; order Burkholderiales; family Burkholderiaceae_D; genus Paucimonas. The sequence continues at coordinate 6,728 of DPRS01000015.1, read as the reverse complement.
CATGCGCAGGATCTCGCGCACCGTGAAGAAGGGATCGAACACCAGCTCTTGCGGCACCACGCCGAGCATGCGGCGCGCCTGGCGGTAATCGGTGACCACGTCATGGCCATGGATAGCCACCTTGCCGCCATCGGCGCGGCTCAGCCCGGCGATGATGGAAATCAGCGTGGTCTTGCCGGCGCCGTTCGGGCCCAGCAAGCCGAAAAACTCGCCCTGTCCGATCGACAGCGAAACGCCACCCAGTGCCTGCAGGGACTTGTAGCGTTTTTCAACATTGGTAATCTGAATGGCCGCCATGATGGCTGGATGCGTATTTTGCATTGGGCGCCGGCGAATTGCCGACAGCGGCGAATTCTTTGGCGAAACCCTTGATTATAGGGGATTTCCGGCTCGAGAGCCGGATACTGCTGCTAATAAGCAAGCTGACTGGCAGTCAATGATGAGGAAGATCGGCGCGCGCGCCCGCCATCCCGTCGGCGCCGGGAACATCCTGCAGCAATTCGGCCACACCGTACAGGATAGCCAGGCTGTGCAAATTGGCCGGCACGTTGGTGAAGGCTAGCGTGCCGCCTTGCTGCAAGGCAGCCCGGCGCCAGCCGACCAGCGCCGCGATCGCGCTGGAATCGGCAACGGCCAAGTCCGCCAGATCGATACTGACTTGCCCCGCGCGAATAGCCGCCAGCCCCGCTTCATAAAGAGATTTGGCGGTGCTGGCGTTAAAAGGAGAAACGGGACGGAACATGCGGACTCGACAATCAGGAAGCCTTGCTTGGCTTGGCGGCAGCCGTAGCCAGACGTTTGTTCTTGTCACTCAATACCTTGATCAAGCCATCGATGCCGTTCTTGCTGATTTCAGTGGCAAAGCTGTTTTTGTACGAGGCCACCAGCCAGGCGCCCATGACATTGACGTCATAGATTTTCCAGCTATTGCCTTCTTTTGCAAGGCGGTAGTTGAGCTGGATCGGCTCGCCACGCGGCTGAATCACCTGCGAACGCACTTCCACTTCGGTATCCGCCGGATCGGCCCGGAAAGGCTTGAACTCCAGCTTTTGATCGCGCACTTGCGAGATGGCGCCGGAATAGGTGTACACCAGCAGGTCGCGGAATTCTTCAGACAGACGTTGTTTCTGTTCAGGACTTGCTTCACGCCAATGACGGCCGGCCGCCAGCGCGGTCATGCGCTGTGAATCCACGTAAGGAAGAACCTTCGCCTCAACCATTTCCAGGATTTTTTTCTGGTTGCCCGCCTGGATTTCCTTGTCAGTCTTGGCAGCGTCCATCACTTCATTGCTGATGCGCTTGACCAGCGCATCCGGAGCTTCCTGGGCAGCAGCGGCGCCGGCAAATGCCAGCACGCCGCAGGCCAGAATGGTCGTCAGTATTTTTTTAAGCATCGTCATCCACTTTCACTTTGTGCAGTTCAAACAGCAACCTGTCTATTATGCCCCATGCCGCTCGGACATGCTGTCCATGCAATTGCGTGGGCGGTTATTCCTTGTCGCCGTTACTGCCGTTGGCGTCCTGGTCTTCCGTGGTTTCCATCGGTGGCGGATCACCATCGTATACCTGGCTCAAACGCCTTTGCATATAGGCATCCCGGACGAACTGATAACGGTCCAGCGCCGCATCTTCCAGCAAATTGGAAGCATCCAGCAAGGCGGCACGCTTATCAATTACGCGCACCACCGTGCCGACATTGCGCCAGCGAGTCGGCTCCTTGTATGCCCAGGGGTTGCCATATATATCCAGCGGCAATGCTGTGGTGTCGCGCACGGTCGAAGGGCCGAAGAAAGGCAGCACCACAAATGGCCCGGATGGAACGCCCCAGTATCCCAGGGTCTGGCCGAAATCTTCCTGATGCTTGGGCACGCCGGAATCGGAGGCAATGTCGAACAGGCCCAGCACGCCCAGCGTGCTGTTCGCGGTAACGCGAACGACATCAAGGGCACCAGCCTCAATTTTGCCTTGCAGGAAATTATTTACCGCAGTCCAGACATCACCAAGGTTGCCAAAGAAATTGCCAATCCCGGTTTGCACGAAAGAAGGCAAGACACTTTGATAAGCTTCAGCAGCCGGCTTCAGTGCAGCCTTGTCCAGCGTGTCGTTAAATTCGAACATTGTCCGGTTGAATCCTTCCAGAGGATCATGCGGACTGGTGCTGGCGCAACCGGTCAAGGTGATACTTACGGCAACCGCGCCTAGCACCCGGGGAAATTTTTTCATCATTTTTCGCTATCTCCTTCAGCAGCTTTGCTGAACAAGAACTGACTGATCAGGTTTTCCAGGACGATTGCTGATTGCGTCATCTTGATGTTGTCGCCCGCCGCCAGATTGGCGGTATCGCCGCCGGGTTCCAGGCCGATATATTGTTCGCCCAGCAGGCCGGAAGTCAGGATCTTGGCGGAACTATCCTTGGGAAACTGATAACGGCTTTCCAGCTCCAGCGTCACAGCAGCCTGATAGCTTTTGTCGTCAAACCTGATATCGGCCACGCGCCCCACCACCACGCCAGCACTCTTGACCGGCGCGCGCGACTTCAGGCCGCCGATATTGTCGAATTTGGTAATGACGGTATAGGTTTTTTCAAAGGAAAGCGTGCTCATGTTGCCTGCTTTCAAAGCAAGGAACAACAATGCCAACGCGCCCACCAGAACAAACAAGCCGACCCACAGGTCCAGAGATTTTTTTTGCATGATGATCACACTATCTTAGATAAGCAATTCCGTTTTTTGATCGAATTTTCCGCGACAACCGGGCGTTCAGTTGAACATCAGCGCAGTCATCAGGAAATCGAGCCATAACACGGTCAGCGAGGCAGTCACGACGGTACGCGTGGTAGCACGCGCCACCCCCTCCGGCGTCGCCTGCGCTTCATACCCCTGGTACAGAGCGATGAAAGTGACCGCAAAGCCGAACACGAGGCTCTTGATGGCGCCATTCAGGACATCGTTCCAGACATCCACGCCTTCCTGCATCTGCGACCAGAATGCGCCAGGGTCGACGCCAATCAATTGCACGCCGACGATATAGCCGCCGATGATGCCGACGGCGCTGAAAATCGCTGCCAGCAGCGGCATGGCAATAACGCCGGCAACAAAACGCGGGGCGATCACACGATGCAGTGGGTTCACTGCCATCATCTCCATCGCCGCCAGCTGTTCGCCGGCTTTCATCAAGCCGATTTCCGCCGTCAGGGAAGTGCCGGCCCGCCCCGCGAACAGCAGCGCGGCGACCACCGGACCCAGTTCGCGGATCAGCGACAGCGCAACCAGCACGCCGAGCGCCTGCTCGGAGCCATAGCGATTGAGGATGTAATAACCCTGCAAACCCAGCACAAAGCCGACGAACAAGCCCGACACGCCAATGATCAGCATCGAGTGGTTGCCGATGAAATAAAGCTGGCTGATCACCAGGCCCGGACGCCGCCACAAGCGCAGCGAGGCGCCCAGCGTGGCGAAGAACAGGCGTGTCGCATAGCCGAGGTTGCCGACATAGACACGGATGATACGGCCCAGGGCTCTGATCAGATCGAGGATCATTGGCCACGTTCCAGTCCCAGCGAGGCCGCGAGCGACTTGCCTGGATAATGGAATGGCACCGGCCCATCGGCTTCGGCGTTCACAAACTGCTTCACGTACGGGTCGGAGGAGGCGCGCATTTCATCCGGCGTGCCTTGCGCCACGATGGCGCCATTCGACAGGAAATAGATGTAATCGGCAATGGCAAATGATTCATGCACATCATGCGACACCACGATCGAGGTGGAGCCCAGGGCATCGTTGAGCGAGCGAATCAGGTTGGCGGTAACCCCCATCGAAATCGGGTCAAGACCGGCAAAGGGTTCGTCATACATGATCAACTGCGGATCGAGCGCAATCGCCCGCGCCAATGCCACGCGACGTGCCATGCCGCCGGAAATCTCGCCCGGCTTCAGGCCGGCGGCATTGCGCAGGCCCACCGCATGCAATTTCAGCAACACCAGATCATGGATCAGCTCTTCCGGCAAGTCGGTATTTTCGCGCAAGGGGAAAGCGACATTTTCCAGCACCGACAAATCGGTAAACAGGGCGCCATGCTGGAACAGCATGCCCATCTTGCGGCGCAACGCGTACAGACCGGCAGTATCCAGTGCATGCACTTGCTGGCCATCGACCGTGACCGTTCCCGATTTCGGCTGCAATTGGCCGCCGATCAGGCGCAGGATCGTGGTTTTGCCCGAACCGGAACCGCCCATGACCGCCACGACCTTACCGCGCGGAAAAGCCATATTGAGACCGGAGAGAATACTCCGCTCCCCATAGGCAAAATGGATATCGCGAATTTCTACGAGATCAGACACGAATAAATTAATGACAAATTGGTTAACAACGAGATTGTAGAGCAGAAACCATTTCTCTGGCTGAGTACTGGTTGGCGATACAACACGGATTACAGCGCTTTTCTTGTGATTTGTATCAGCATTGCCTTAAAAATATGAGCTTTCTTGGCAAGCTGACAAAAACGCCCACTCTCGAGTGGGCGTTCCAGACTGCGCATACAGCTTCAGCCTGGCAGCCAAAGCATACAATTTATTTAAATCACCGTGGCAGAACCGAGCTTCCCATCAAGAATTCATCCACCGCGCGGGCACATTGGCGGCCTTCGCGGATCGCCCAGACTACCAGTGACTGGCCGCGGCGCATGTCGCCTGCAGCGAAGACTTTGGGCACGGAAGTCTGGTAGCAGCCTTCACCCTCGGTTGTGGCCTTGGCATTGCCGCGCGCATCCTTGTCTACGCCGAAGGCGTCGAGCACCTGGGCTACCGGCGAAACGAAGCCCATGGCCAGCAGCACCAGGTCGGCCTTGATCTCGAATTCGGAGCCCGGCACTTCCGTCATCTTGCCGTCTTTCCATTCAACGCGGGCGGCGATCAGCTTTTCCAGCTTGCCATTCTTGCCTTCCAGGCGCTTGGTGGTCACCGCCCAGTCGCGTTCGCAACCTTCCTCGTGCGAGGAAGAAGTGCGCAGTTTGTACGGCCAGTATGGCCACACCAGCGGCTTGTTTTCGCTTTCTGGAGGGGTCGGCATCAATTCGAACTGGGTTACCTGGGCGGCGCCGTGACGGTTGGAGGTACCGACGCAGTCGGAACCGGTATCGCCGCCGCCGATCACGATTACATGCTTGCCGGTGGCGAGAATCTGGTCTTTCAACTTGTCACCGGCATTGACCTTGTTTTGCAGCGGCAGGAAGTCCATGGCGAAGTGCACGCCCTTCAATTCCCGGCCGGGCACCGGCAGGTCGCGCGGATTCTCGGCGCCGCCAGCGATCACGACAGCGTCGAATTCCTTGTCCAGCTGTTCGGGCGAAATGGTTTCCTTGGCCCAGTTAGTGACATTGGCAGGAAAATCCTTGCCGACCAATACGCTGGTGCGGAAGGTCACGCCCTCACCCTTCATCTGCTCGACGCGGCGGTCGATGTGCGACTTTTCCATTTTGAAGTCAGGAATGCCGTAGCGCAGCAAGCCGCCGATACGGTCATTCTTTTCAAAGACGGTGACGTCGTGGCCGGCGCGCGCCAGTTGCTGCGCAGCGGCCAGGCCGGCAGGGCCGGAGCCGACCACGGCGACCTTCTTGCCGGTCTTGACGGCAGCAGGCTGCGGTGTCACCCAGCCGTTTTCCCAACCTTTGTCGATGATGAAATGCTCGATCGACTTGATGCCCACCGGATCGCTGTTGATGCCCAAAGTGCACGCCGCTTCGCAGGGAGCCGGGCAGATGCGGCCGGTAAATTCCGGGAAGTTGTTGGTCGAATGCAAGGTATCCAAGGCCTGACGGTAATTGCCATGGTAGACCAGGTCGTTCCAGTCGGGGATGATGTTATTGACCGGACAGCCGTTGTTACAGAAAGGAATGCCGCAATCCATGCAGCGCGCGCCCTGAATCTTGGCATCGGCGTCGGACAGGTGAACGACAAATTCCTTGTAATGCTTCATGCGCGACTTGGGCGCTTCGCTTGCTTCCTGCAAGCGCTGGTATTCCAGAAAACCGGTTACTTTTCCCATGTTCTTCCTTCAATGATTCATTCGTGGGGCACGCGATGTCTTGGCATGCCCGTAGTGGGCGAGGGCTTGCGCCCTCGCCTGCAGGTTCGCACCTCAGGCGGCGACCTTTTCCTTGGCTTGTGCGGCATGCATTTCGCCCAGGGCTCGCTTGTACTCGGTCGGGAATACCTTGACGAACCTGGTGCGGGCATTGTTCCAGTCATCCAGCAGATTGCGCGCACGCGTGCTGCCGGTGTACTTGAAATGACGCTCGATCAATCCCTTCAGGATCGCTTCGTCGGTCTGCTTGTCGCCGTTGCGCTGCAGACTGTGCCAGAGGGCGCGATCGATCCTGGCTTCCTGCTCGGCTGAAGGCAGGACAGTTTCCAGCGCCACCATCGCCATGTTGCACTTGCCGCCGAAATCGCCGTCAGGGTCGTACACGAAAGCGACACCGCCCGACATGCCGGCGGCGAAGTTACGGCCGGTGGCTCCCAGCACGATCACAGTGCCGCCGGTCATGTATTCGCAGCCATGGTCGCCAGTGCCTTCCACCACGGTGACGGCGCCCGAATTGCGCACCGCAAAACGTTCGCCGGTCACGCCATTGAAGTAAGCTTCACCGGCGATCGCACCGTACAGCACAGTGTTGCCGGAAATGATGTTATCGACAGCGCGGCCGCGGAACTCGGTATTCGGGCGCACGAT
>DPRS01000030.1:259-43929 GCA_003537575.1 Oxalobacteraceae bacterium | reverse complement strand
TCCGGCAGCCCGTGGACGCTGGCCTGCTACATGGTCGAAGGCGGCGGCTCGGACGATTTCCGCACCGTCAAGACCATGCTGTACCAGCGCCCCGAGTTGATGCACCACATCCTCAAGACCAATGCGGCGGCTGTGGCGGCTTACCTGAATGCGCAGATCGATGCCGGCGCGCAGGCCGTGATGATCTTCGATACCTGGGGCGGCGTGCTGGCCGATGGCGCGTACCAGGCGTTTTCACTGGCTTACATGCGCGAAGTGATGTCGCAGCTGAAACGCGACAAGGATGGCGTGCGCGTTCCGGCCATCGTCTTCACCAAGGGCGGCGGCCTGTGGCTGGAACAGATCGCCGACATCGGCGCCGATGCAGTCGGACTGGACTGGACCGTCAATCTGGGCGAGGCGCGCGCCAGGGTCGGGCACAAAGTGGCCTTGCAGGGTAACCTCGACCCGAATGTGCTGTTTGCCAAGCCGGAGCAAATCGAAGCGGAAGTCGGCAAACTTCTCCAATCCTTTGGTGCACCAGGCCTCGGTCATGTATTTAACCTCGGTCATGGCATTTCGCAATTCACGCCGCCCGAGGCGGTATCGGTGCTGGTGGAGGCCGTGCATAAGCAAAGCCGGACATTGCGTGGGCAGGGCTAAGCCGCGATAAAGTTGCCTGCAAAATATTAAGTGCAAGCCTTTTTTGATGAAGGGCAAGCACTTATTCACAAAAAGCGTGCAAATTTCCGTATGAAAAAAATTTATTTTGCTAAATGATTTTTCTCAAGGCAATATTTGTAAGTCATTGATTTATAAAGGGCTTACTTTTGCCCTGTATTGTAGGAAATTTCCTAAAAGCCGCGTGGATATAAGGGTTTCAGGCTGTCAAGAGGGTTTTGTCCACAAAGTTATCCACAGACAATGTGGACATTAGGAAAAACCCCTTATGGAACGGACACTTAGCTAAATAATTAAGGTTTTACCTGAGCAGGGAAGTAGATAAATAAAGCAAAGCACTACTTGACGATAAGAACATTTATTGTTCCTCAAATCCTCCAAAAAAGTGCGGCCGACGCAACTTATTCACAAAGTAGTAGTGTCGCAAGGCAATATAAATTTTATGCCGAAAATAATTTCCAGTATCAAACTCGATAAAACAAGTCCTTGATTTTTAAGGAGTATTTATTTGCCCTTCGAATGAGCATTTTATTGAAACCCGCATAAATACTGGCATCTGCGGCTGTCAAGTGGGCTTTGTCCACAAAGTTATCCACAACAACTGTGGATAGTTGAAAAAACGCTTATGAAATCAACAGTTAGCTTGGTTATTAAAGAATTACTTTAACTGCGTGGAACACTGCATCCTGAAAGTCGCGCTGGATACCCCGCTTGACAACCATTTTGATTACCGCTGGAAACTTCCAGAGGGTGAAGCTTGCCTGCCGCAAGTGGGGCACTTGGCCATCGTCCCCTTTGGCCGTCGCGAGGTGGTGGGAATCGTCGTCGGGGTTGGCGGGCATAGCGACGTGCCGCCGGAAAAGCTCAAGGATGCTTTGGCAGTGCATGCGCAGCTTCCGCCGCTGTCGCGCGCCTGGCTCGACTTGTGCCAGTTCGCCGCGGAGTATTATCACCGCCCGCTGGGAGAAGTGGCGGTCCCCGGTTTGCCGAAAAATCTCCGCACCACCAAGACTACCGCGCTGGACAAGGCGCTGAAAAAACTGCACAAGCCGCTACAGGCTATCGCGCCGGCGCGCGCAAAGGCAGCGAAAGCGCGGACGGCAATGGCGGCAGAGGAAGCATCGATAGCAGCGGATGCGCGCGACCAAGCGGATACCTCCACGGCTGACGAAACGCCCGTGCTGGAAGAGACGAGCGGCGCACCAGCCGTAGCGCTTGCTGCGCCACCCTTGAATCCGGCGCAGGAGCAGGCAGTTGCGGCCATTGCCGGCGCCGCCGGCTTTGTGCCTTTCCTTTTGTTCGGTGTCACCGGCAGCGGCAAGACCGAGGTGTATCTGCAAGCGGCGGCGCGTATCCTGGCGCACGCGCAGCCACAGGAGCCGCTGCCGCAAGTGTTGATCCTGGTGCCGGAGATTAATCTGACGCCGCAATGGCTGGCGAATGTGCAGGCACGCTTTCCGCAATTGGCCATTGCGCTGCTGCACAGCGGCCTGGCGGAAGGCGAGCGGCTGGCGCACTGGCTGGCGGCGCACCATGGCCGAGCGCAAATCGTGCTGGGCACGCGCCTGGCGATCCTGGCGTCGCTGCCGCACCTGAAGCTGATCGTGGTCGACGAAGAGCATGACCCCTCCTACAAGCAGCAGGAAGGCTTGCGTTATTCGGCGCGCGATCTGGCGGTGTGGCGCGCGCACCAGTTGGGCATTCCTGTCGTGCTCGGCTCGGCCACGCCATCGCTGGAATCCTGGCAGCATGTGCACTCCGGGCGCTACCGCAAGCTTGAATTGCGCGAGCGCGCGGTGCCCGACGCAGTGCTGCCCAAGGTGCGTGTGATCGACATGGAACGCGACAAGCCGGCGGGCGGCCTCACCTCGACCCTGGTCAAGGGATTGAAGCTGCGCCTGGAGCGCGGTGAGCAATCCTTGCTGTTCCTGAACCGGCGCGGCTATGCGCCGGTGATCGCCTGCGAGGCTTGCGGCTGGATCAGCAACTGCACTCAGTGCAGCGCCTTCATGGTCTTGCACAAGCTGGACCGGCGCCTGCGCTGCCACCACTGCAGCAGCGAGATGCGCATCCCGCGTCATTGCCCTACTTGCGGCAACATCGACCTGCAACCGCTCGGACGCGGCACTCAGCGAGTCGAAGAAGGCTTGCAGCAACTATTTCCAGCAGCGCGCATTTTGCGCATCGACGCTGATTCGACACGCCTGAAGGGCAGCGCCCAGGCGGCATTCGGCGCCGTGCACCAGGGCGAGGTGGATATCCTGATCGGTACGCAAATGGTGGCCAAAGGGCATGATTTCCAAAACCTTACCCTGGTCGGCGTGCTCAATCCGGATACCGCGCTGTTTTCCCAGGATTACCGCGCCGCCGAGCGCCTGTTCGCGCAGCTGATGCAGGTGGCCGGACGTGCCGGACGGCGCGCTCAAAAGGAGGCGGGCAGCCCTAGCGAGGTCTGGATTCAGACGCGCTATCCGCAGCATCCCTTGTATGCGGCGCTGATGGCGCACGATTACGAACGCTTTGCTCAAGGCCAGCTCGAAGAGCGCGGGCAGGCGGGCTTGCCGCCGTTTATCTATCAAGCCTTGTTGCGCGCCGAAGGGCGCGAACTGCAAATGGCGCTGGATTTTCTTGAAGCTGCGCGGCTATGCATCGAACTGCATGGCATCATCATGCATGATCCAATCCCGATGGCAATGACGCGGGTCGCCAATGTCGAGCGGGCGCAATTGCTGGTCGAATCGGAATCGCGCCCAGCCCTGCAAGCCTTTTTGAAAGCCTGGCTGCCATTGCTGCGCGAGATCAAGCCGCGCATCAAATGGTCGTTGGAAGTCGATCCTCTCGATATCTGAAAATATCCGTGCCGCTAGTGCAAGTTCACCAGGCGCGGTGGCTGCAAGGGGTCGAAATCTTCCCAGTCGCCATTGGCGATGGTTCCTTCCGCTCGTTCGATATCCTGCGCATTGAGCGCGCGCAGCACGCGGACGGCACGCTCCTCTTCATCCTCGCTGGCGGCGGAAATCGCCAGCATCATGCCGGAACGGCGATATGGCAAGGTATTGGTGTCGCCGTCGTCCGCAGTTTCGGAAAGCGAGCCGGCCAGGTCGCCGACATGCGCGCCAACCAGGGCCCCCACGATTGGTCCGATCGGGCCGATGACCGGAATGGTCGCAGCGCCTATCGTCGCGCCCATGGCGCCTCCGGCCAAGCCGCCTTCGGCAATGCCCCGCCCACTGTGTTCGGCACCATGCGACTTCATTTCATCGCCACCCAGCGGCGTCAGGTCATGCTGGCCTGGTGGACTGACATAAAAGGTGGAGACCTGCTCTTCGGCAAAGCCGGCGCGAAGCAGTTCGGCACGCGCCTGTTCTGCTGAAGTTTGTTGGTCGAAGCGACCGGCAATGATATTGCTCATGACGAACTCCTCGAAAAACAGACAAGGATTCCAGAAGGATAAGAGCATCACCCAGGCATTTAGTTCGGCAATGACAATCGTAAAGTAAGGTTGACGATATCGGTAAGTTTTACGCCGGCCAGGTAAAAACAACTGCATACGCAACAGCCAGGTCATCGGGCAGGAGAGATGCGCATTCTACCGGCCTGGTAATTGCATATTGAAGGAATTATTCCTGAAGCGGCAATGCCAAAGGCGTATGGAAAGCAATGAACCGACCCGGCCTCACGCAGTAGTGACAGGCAGCCTGGTATTCGATGCTGCAGGGAAGCAGGCGCACATTGTCGCTAGCGAAGAACTGCGCAACGGCGCGACACAAGTAATCATGCAAGGTCCGCATGGAAAGCAGTTGCGCTTGTCGCGGCAATTGCTGACGCTGCGTGAAGATGGCAGCTACCTGGTGCCTTTTGCTTTCTCCGCGATTGAAGAAGCAGCAACCTCCAGCAAGGAGAGCTATGTGGTTCCAGTGATCCAGGAGGAAGTACATGTCGGCAAACGCATGATCGATACCGGCCGCGGCATACGGGTGCATCGGAAAATCGTTGAGCGTACCGAAGTGGTGGATGAACCGCTGCGTCAGGATGTGCTCGAACTTACCCGGATTCCGGTAGGCAGGGCAGTTGATCCGGACGATTTGCCTGTGCCGCGCCAGGAAGGCGAAACGTTTATCGTGCCGGTGCTGGAAGAAGTCCTGGTTGTTGAACGGCAGTGGCGTTTAAAGGAAGAACTTCACATTACCAGGCATAAACATGAAGTGCATGCACCACAAACAGTCGTATTGAAGTCGCAGGAGGTGAGCGTCGAACACTTCGATGAAAAGCTGGAATCTCGCGGAACTACGCCATTGTCAAACAACCCTAAGGAAGATACGAATAATCCTGGCAAACCCGCCAGGTAAAGATGATTACAGGAGAGCATCATGGCTAATACTCTGGTAGGTGTGTATGACAGATTCAGTCAGGCGCAAGGCGCTTATGACGAATTGATTTCAAGTGGATTCGACCGCAGTGATTTGCAGCTCTCACCTTCGGACGAGTCGAGCGATGCTCGGCAAGTGGCACTGAATACGGCGGGCACGACCGGGGAGAGTACTGATCAATCGTTTGGATCGGGTATCCGCAATTTCTTTCATAATCTTTTCAGTGGAAACGATGAATACCGTGAGCATGCCGATGTGTATGCCGAAGCAGTGCGCCGCGGAAATTACCTGGTGACTGTGCATGCTGACAATGACGAGGAAAGACTCCAGGCAACCCAGGTCATGAATCGTTTCCAACCGATCGATATCGACGAGCGCGCCACGCAATGGAAGAGCCGCGGATGGTCGACGTATGATGAGGCTGCGCCGGCAATGAGCGATTCTGAAATTGAAGAAGAGCGCCGCTATTATTCAACGGGGCCGTCTACGACGATCCCGGCCGGCGCTGGCGCCATGGGATCTGCCGCTGCTGGCCGCAGCGCAAGCGATGCGACCATCGCAAGCGACACCTTCAGGTCTGACAAAGTCAGTCCTGAAACATCCCGGGCTGACATCGCTGCAAGCACTGAAAGGTCGAGGAAGACAACTGCAAGCACTACTCCCGAAAACGCAACCATTCCTGTGATTCAGGAAGAGCTGCAAATCGGCAAGCGGGAAGTCGATCGTGGCGGTGTGCGCGTCTATCAGCATATCAGGGAAACTCCGGTGGATGAATCAGTGCGGCTGCATGAGGAACATGTGCACGTCGAGCGGCATCCGGTGGATCGGCCGGCAAGCAGCGCCGACTTGAGCGGGTTGAAGGAAACTTCGTTCGAGATACGCGAAACGGCGGAAGAGGCGGTGGTCGGCAAAACCGCCCGCATCGTTGAAGAAGTTGTGGTCAGCAAGGATGCCAGCGAGCGTACCCAGGAGATCCATGAAAAGGTGCGGCGTACCGATGTTGAAGTGGAACAGTTGGGCGCTTCAGGTCGTGAAACCACCAGCGCGCTGGCGAGCGACGAGGATTTCCGCCGGCATTTCCAGACGGCATACGGCACCACTTCCGATCGCTTCGAAGATTACGAGCCGGCCTATCGTTACGGCTCGACCGTAGCCGCCGACGAGCGCTTCCGCGGGCATAACTGGGACGAGTCTGAAGAGGATGTGCATGCGGATTGGGAATCCCGTCATGGTTCAGCCACACCGTGGGAAAAGGCCAAGAATGCAGTGCGTTATGGCTGGGAAAAAGCGACACGCTAATTCTTTTTAGTAAATGCCTTAGCACGATTGGCAATGAAAAGGGGCAGGCCGGATGACCGGACTGCCCCATTTTTATGCGCGCAAGCGTGACCCGGGTATTCCGCTGTGTGGATGATCCGCTTCCCGCATCGCCCTGTGCCGGGGCAATGCACACCTGTCTTTAACTCGGCAATTGGTCGAGTCGCCCTTCCTCTGCCAGGCGGCGAATGGTGGTGATGGTATCGACGTCGGCTTCGTAATAGGCTGAACGCCGAAATTCATTATAGAAATCATCCATCCCACCGCTCGCTTCCGAAGATCCTTCTTCATAGTCGAAGCGAACGAACAGCGCCTCCGGTTGCGGTTCTTCGATGCGCATGGTCATGCGCGAGGCGGCAATGTCGCCCTGAGCCGGCACTTCATACAGGACTTCCTGCTGTGGCGTGAAGCTGACACGGTCGCGGATGACCACGCTACCAAAACGCAATTCCCGCGCCACACTGCTGTCCGTCTGTTCAAGGATCGTGCACTGGTCGAGATGAGGCATGAACAAGGTCGGTGCTTCCGCACGCAAGACCAGTCCGTGCCAAAGTTGCTCTCGCGTTAAAAATTCAGCCAAGGGGTTGAGTAAATCGTTGATTTCAATCAAATGATGGAATTTCATGGGAAGCTTGCGAAAAAGAGAATTGAGCAAGTGTAAAGCAATCGGTGCGAGAAAGGGGTGGGGCTCAGGAACTCGGATCAGGAATTAGACAGCATAGCAAACCGGATAGAAAGCGGAACAAGAGGAATATGCGTTTTAACTAGTTTCCCAATGGAACTTGTTGGTAACCAGAAATGTCAGTGTCATGGGTTTGCCTCCTTTGGCTGATTCCTCAAGTAAGAAGACCGTGCATGTCATCAAGGCATGCAAACTTATCCATGTTTGTTCAGGGAGATTCCTTTGAAACGTAATACCTGTGCCTTAGCCTTGCTGGGCGTGCTGTTCGCCGCGGGTGCCAGCCAAGCCCATGCCTTCAGCTGGAGCGATTTCTACAGCCGGTTTAATCGCACGTATAGCACGACTACCACGGCCGCGGCCACCACGACCACCCGGCTGGCAACGACGACGACTGCGGCGGCCACCACCACGACTTCAAGGCTAGCCACCACAACCACCATGGCCAGCACGCCGAGCACGACGCTGGCAGCCGGCACCGCCTTGCCGGCAGCGCAAACTTGCGGCTTGCCTAATTTTCAGCAAGAGGTGATCAGCCGGATCAACCAGATCCGTGCCACTGCGCGTGCCTGCGGGTCGCTCACCTATGCTGCAGCACCGCCGTTGAAATGGAATGACAAGTTGTTTAATGCCGCTGCCGGGCATTCGGCCGATATGGCTGCGAAAAATTATTTCTCGCATACCAGCCTGGATGGGCGCAGCTTCAGCCAGCGCATTACCAATGCCGGCTATGACTGGCGTGCCGCCGGTGAAAATATCGCCGCCGGCCAGACCAGCGTGGCGCAGGTGATGACTGCCTGGGTTAACAGCCCCGGCCATTGCGCCAACCTGATGAACAAAAACTTCACCGAGGTGGGCGTGGCATGTGTGAAGAACGATGCTTCGAGCTATCGTTATTACTGGACCATGGAGCTGGCTCAGCCCAGGTGATGCGGCGGCTGGCTGCGTGCGGCCAGCGCCATCTCCAGGTCTTCTGCTTCGCGGTACATGAAAGGCACGGCGATGTTGCCGTACAGGGAGAGGCAGCCCCAGAGGCCGAACTCGTCGCGTGCGGTAATCAGGCCACGCTGCGGATATGACAGGCGATCGTAGCGCGGCGAGATAATTTCCCGTCCGCTGCTATCCACCAGTCCATAGCGTACCGGCCCGTCGAAGCGGCGACCGATGCGCGCCACTCCCCGCTTGAAGGGACCGGCTTCCTGGTAATGGTCGGATGTCACGGCGACGCCGCAGGTGTCGATATAGCCCCAGCCATTTTCGGTGCGCACTGGAGCGAGCCCCTCGCTGAAAGGCTTGGCTTCGAGGTAGCGAGGCTCGATTGCCCATGCGCCGTTGCGGTCGACGTAGCCATAACGCCGGGTGGATTCGGCATGCAAGGGTTTGGCCTGGCGCGTGTTCCAGCCCGGAGTGCGGGTTCGCCGCAAAAATGCCTGGGCGCGCTGACGCCAGCCGGGGCGGGATGCTGCCGTACTGGCGCTCGCCACCGCCAGGCCGTGGCGGAACTCGCCGGCGTAATCGAAGCGTGGCGTAATGACCCAGCTGCCGCGCCGGTCGATATAGCCGTAACACGATGGAGCGGCCGGGTCGGTGACGGCCGCCAGCCCTTCGGAAAAATTTTCCGCGGCGGCATAGCGGAAATCGATGACGACCTGGCCATGCTGGCTGATATAGCCGTGGCGGATTTCCTCACCTTGCGGCGCGCTGGCGCATAACAATCCTTCATCATGCCCGCCGTAGGTGATGGCGGCAAAACCATGCGGAGCGCATGGCTGGCCAAGCACGTCGACCAGCACCTTGCGCGCCGCTGCGCCCGCCTGTGCGGCGGTATTGCCGGCAACTGGAATGCCATCGGATTTATTCGTGCGGGCAATGAAAGCTGCGCGCTCACGGACAAAAGCCTGCTTGGCCAAAGATAGCGGGCGCTCGGAAAATCCGACCAGCAATTCGCCGGACAGCGACAGATAGCCATGCCGGCCGTTCAGCGTGGCGCGCAATGCTTCATTGCCGATATCGTGCTTCAGCATGGTAAAGCGCGGCGCGATCACTTCCTGACCGTTGCGGTCAAGCGCTCCCCACAAGCCATTGCGCTTGACGAGCAAAACGCTCCGGGAGCAGTCGACAGCCTCCTCATACTGAAAAGGAACCACCACGCAGCCGCTGGCATCGATATAACCGTATTTTCCACGATGCAATGCCACTGCCAGGCCTTCCCGCAAGGGCGCTATCTTGTGAAAAGCTGCCGGAATGAGAATCTCGCCACAGCTCTTCATTAACCCGTGCAAGGGCGGCGTGCCGCGTGTGCTGAAGACAATGGACTCCTCGCGGCTGGCGATGCTGCCGCAATCTTCCCATAAGACAATGCGATGCCCGGCATGATCAATATAGGCGGGCAGCACCGTCTCATCGCGCCCGGTGATGGATCCTACCGTGACAGCAGTCACGCCAGGCGGCAATTTGCCGTGCTGTTGCAGCGCCTGCTTGATCATTTTCACCAGATGACTGACGACGCTGCGATGGAAGCCGTCGCGCGCATCGCGGATCGCCAAGGCGCCCAACGGCCAGTTGATGACCTTGAATCTGTAGAAAGGCTGTTGTGAAGGGTGATTGCGAAGATGCTCGCGTGCAATTCGATCTACCAGGATTTCGGCTTCATCCTGCTCGAAAAAGATGTCCTCAACCTGATCCGGCGTACCCAGCTTGTCATGCGTGTAGGCGATATACAGAGGTCGCCAAGTCCAGAGCGGGTCGTTGAAGACGTTTTCCCAAGAGGTGCCGAGAAGTAAGGCTCGACCTAGTTCAAGCAGAATGTTTTGCGCAGAATCATCCGTGCGAATGCCCACTGGGGCTAATTTTTCCATATCTTGGCCGTGTCAATTTTTTTCGTTTTCTCCCATATTTATGGGATGCGCGTCGACAAGGTGCGGCGCTACCATTCGTTTCAGTATCAGGCAGTCTTTCTTCTCGAATATTAATCAGCAATGCCCTTTGAAGTTCTGCACAGAATCAAGGCATGGAAGGAAATATTCGGAATATCGCTGCAGACCCGAATTTAGAAAGAGGCAAGCGCATTCTTCTTGGACGCAACATGACAGCCATCGACTTTTCCAAATCCGTCAAAACTGCGCTGGCGCATCGCGCCGGGTATGTGTGCGCCAATCCCGATTGCCGCTGTCTGACGCTGAACCTGGTTGGTGACGATGCCAGCAAGGTGCATTACCGGGGCAGGGCAGTGGCGATCTGTGGCCCGGAAGGTGGCCCGCGTCATGATGCCGGCATGAACGGCAACCAGCGCAAGGCAATCGATAACGCGATATTTTTATGCGTCAAATGCGCCGACACCACCAGTCGCAACAAGGGCGTGCATTATCCGGCCGAGCTCTTGCGCGGCTGGAAGGAGCAGCACAAGCGCTGGGTGCGCGCCAACCTCAATCTGCGCCAGGAAGAGCCGGTGCAGTTGCGTCTCGTGAGGGCCGCCGCGCTGCATATCGACAACGCTGCCACTGCTTCGGTCAGCGTCAGGCAACGCGGCAGGTAAGCTTGCGCATCATCCTTGCCCTCCATGAAGCGGGCAGGTGGCTTGCACAATACGGCCTGCCGTATTGCCGTACTTGAGCAGCGCCGCGAGTTGGTGTGATAATTGCCGATGATCCGCCCCGGCAAATATCTACTGGAGACCTGTCATGCGAAACGCCATCGTCAAAACCTGCATCAGCCTTGCAGCCGGCATCCTGATCGGCGCATTCGGCATCGGTGCGGTACATGCGCAGCAGAGCGGCATCAAACGCACTGTGTTGATGAAGCACGCATTGTCGGTGCAGGGGCATGATGCGGTAATGGGACATGCGGAAATCGGCGCCGGCATGGAAACAGGCAAGCACACGCATCCCGGCGAGGAAAGGGGGTATGTGGAGGAAGGCAACTTGATCCTTCACATCGACGGCAAGCCGGCAAGGGCGCTGAAGGCCGGCGACACCTTCTCCATCGAGCCCGGCGTGGCACACAATGCAAAAGCCACCGGCACGGCAGCCGCCAAGGTGCTGGCCGTATATGTGGTTGAGAAGAACAAGCCCTTCGCTCCCCCGGCCAAGTAAAGAGCGGCCGATTACGGTAAAGTAGGGCATGGCCGGCTACCCTCGCATACCGATTCACCGGGAAATCGACAACTGCAGTTTGTGCGCCGACCACCTGCCTTTGGGGCCGCGCCCGGTCGTGCAGGCGAGTAGCACCGCGCGCCTCCTGATCATCGGCCAGGCGCCCGGGCGCAAGGTGCATGAAACCGGGATACCCTGGAACGATGCCTCCGGCGCCCAGCTGCGCAACTGGCTCGACATGAGTCCTGATGAATTTTACGATGCGGGCAGGGTTGCCATCATGCCGATGGGATTCTGCTATCCGGGCAAGGGCAACAGCGGCGACCTGCCGCCGCGCCCCGAGTGTGCGCCGACATGGCATGCCCGGCTGCTGGAATTCATGACGGAGATCCGGCTGACCCTGCTGATCGGCAGTTACGCGCAACGCCATTACCTGCAGCTGCCGAAAGGCGTGACTCTCACCGCAACGGTGGCGCGCTACGCCGATTTCCTGCCTCGCTACTTTCCATTGCCGCACCCGAGCCCGCGCAACCGTTTCTGGCAAAGCCGCAACCCCTGGTTCGATGAGCAAGTGTTGCCCGAGCTGCGCAAGCAGGTGCGGGCAGCGCTTGCCAATTGAATGGCCGATTTTCGGGCGCGGCGGAATTTGTATTGTCCATGCAACCGCGACGCCGGCGCTGCGCTGCTACAATGAGACGCTTGTCGCTCTTCCGGTTTGCCGCATGTCCCATTCCCCGCCTCCTTCTCCTTCTTTCGGTTTGAATGCTCCGCAAAGCGAAGCGGTCAAATATCTCGACGGCCCCTGCCTGGTGCTGGCTGGCGCCGGCTCCGGCAAGACGCGCGTAATCACGCAAAAAATCACTCACCTGATCGAGAATTGCGGCTACGACGCCCGCAACATCGCCGCGCTCACCTTCACTAACAAGGCCGCCACCGAAATGCAGGAGCGCCTGGCCAAGATGCTGAAGGAGCCGCGCCAGGCCAAGCAGCTGACGGTGTCGACCTTCCACTCGCTGGGCGTGAACATCCTGCGCCGCGAAGCGCGTGAGCTGGGCCTGAAGGATCGCTTTTCCATCATGGACAGCGACGACTGCTTTTCACTGGTGCAGGATCTGGCCATCACCACCGACAAGCAGGAAGTGCGGCGCATCCAGACCGCCATGTCGCTGTGGAAGAATGGCCTGGTCGATCCCGACGTCGCGCTGAAAAATGCCGTCACCGAGGAAGAGGCGCAGGCCGCGCGCATCTACCGCAATTACGTCGCCACCCTGGCGGCTTACCAGGCGGTGGATTTCGACGACCTGATCCGCCTGCCGGTGGAACTGTTCCGCGACAATGAAGCGGTGCGCGACCGCTGGCAAAGGAAGCTGCGCTACCTGCTGGTGGATGAATACCAGGATACCAATACCTGTCAGTATGAACTGGTGAAGCTGCTGGTGACGGGCATCGGCAAGAAGCCGTTGTTTACCGCAGTGGGCGACGACGACCAGGCGATCTATGCCTGGCGCGGCGCCACCATCGAAAACCTGAAGACCCTGCAGGTGGATTTTCCCGACCTCAGGGTGATCAAACTGGAACAGAATTACCGTTCCACCACGCGCATCCTGCAAGCCGCCAACGCGGTCATCGGCAACAACCCCAAGCTGTTCGAGAAGTCGCTGTGGTCGGAGCACGGCCTGGGCGACCCGATCAAGGTCATGGCCATGAACGACGACGAGCACGAGGCCGAGCAGGTGGCGATCATGCTGTCGGCGCACAAGTTCGAGCGGCGCGCCAAGTTTTCCGATTATGCGGTTCTCTATCGCGGCAACCACCAGGCGCGCATCATCGAACAGGCGCTGAGGAAGGAACGTATTCCCTACACGATTTCCGGCGGCCAGAGCTTTTTCGACCGCGCCGAGATCAAGGACATCATCAGCTACCTGCGCCTGGTCGCCAATGCCGACGACGACCCGGCTTTCATCCGCGCGGTCACCACGCCCAAGCGCGGCGTCGGCCAGTCGACGCTGGAGGCTTTAGGCTCTTTCGCCGGACAGTGGCAATGCTCGTTGTTCGAGGCGGTGTTCAAGGGCGGCATCGAGGCGAAACTGGCGGATCGCCAGCTGCATCCGCTGCGCGAATTCTGCAACTTCATCAACCAGCTGGAAGCCCGCGCCTCCAGGCGCGGCGAGAATGCCGCCGAGCTGCTGGACGACATGATGAAAGAGATTAACTACGAAGCCTACCTGTACGACAATTTCGACGACCGTGCCGCGCAAAGCAAGTGGCAGAACGCGCTCGACTTCACCAACTGGCTGAAGGACAAGGCCAAGGGCGGCAGGGATGGCGCCGATGCGGAAAAGAGCCTGCTGGAGCTGACGCAGATGGTGGCGCTGATGACTATGCTGGACGGCAAGGATGAAGAGCCGGATGCGGTGCGCATGTCGACCCTGCATGCCTCCAAGGGCCTGGAATATCCGCATGTGTTTCTGGTTGGCGTGGAAGAGGGCATCCTGCCGCACAAGGGTGACCCGGATGCGCCGAACGAGACGCTGGCGGCGCGCATCGAGGAGGAGCGGCGCCTGATGTACGTGGGGATCACGCGGGCGCAGCGCAGCCTGACGATCAGCTGGTGCAAGCGCAGGAAGCGCGCGCGCGAAACGGTCAGCTGCGACATGTCGCGCTTCATCCCGGAGATGCGACTGGACGAGGGCGACGCGGTGCCGAAGGAAGAGGAAATCCTGACGCCGCAGGACCGGCTGGCGAACCTGAAGGCTTTGCTGCAGAAACCGAAGGCGGCGTAAGCTGCGCAGCCAGGCTGTGGGAGTTTTTCAGCCGGCGCTGAACATTGGCATTCATCATCGCGGCAGCTCGCCATGGATGCAGCCCCAGCGGCGTCAATGCCGGCACATGGCAAGCGGAGACGCTCAGCGCTTCGCAGTCCCGTTTTCGCGCACCAGCCTGAAGCCAACCAGGGTGTAACGCGTCTGCGCCGAGTTCCAGTTGCGGTAAGACGCGCGCGCATAGAACGGCCAGGTATGCCAGGAGCCGCCACGCCGCACATGCACCGTGCCGTCGGCCGGCCCGGCGGGGTCATCGACCGGCGAGCGCGCGTAGTAATCCTCGGCATGCCAGTCGCTGCACCATTCCCATACGTTGCCATGCATGTCGTACAGGCCGAAGGCATTCGGCGCGAAGCTGCCGGCCGGGGCGGTGAAGGCGTAGCCATCCCGCACGTTCAGCGCCTGGTTTTTCCATTTCGGCCAGTTGCCCGCTGCATCGGCATCGAAGACATTCGCCGTCTTCAATAGCGATTGCGGATCGTCGCCGCTGTGGTAGCGCGTGCGCGTGCCGGCGCGCGCGGCATATTCCCATTCGGCTTCGGTCGGCAGGCGGTAAGTTGCGCCTTCCTGTTCGCTCAGCCATTTCGCCATCGCCACGGCGTCGTTCCAGCTGACGTTGACGACCGGATGATCGTCAGTCTGCGGAAAGCCGGGATTGCGCCAGGAATAGCGCCGGTCGCGCCCTTCGAAGGCGTCGCCGCGCACGGACTTGGCGGGATCATATTCGGGGTTGTAGCCATAGCCGCCGGTGCCGTCGGCTTCCGATTCGGGCCGGTAGCCGGAGGCTTGCAGGAAGCGCCGGAACTGGCCGACCGTCACTTCGTGCTGGCCCAGGTAGAACGGCCTGGTGATGCGCACTCGGTGCACTGGCGCTTCGTCGGCCAAGTCGAGAAAACGTTTGTATTCAAGTTGCGGATAGGCGACGGCAAGGGTTTGCGGCGATTCCTCGCTGCCCATCATGAATTCACCGGCCGGCACCAGGGTGAATCTCATGCCCAGGATGTTGTCGAATATGGCAGGCGCAGGTTGTGCCGGATCGGCCACGGTCGCTGGCGCAATGACGGAGATGGCGATGAATGCCATGCAGCGAATGAATATGGATGATTTTTTCATGGCGTCTGGCGTTCCGGCAGCGAAGAAACTGGGGGATGTTCAAAAACAAGGATTTTATTGCAATCCAGTTAATTGATGAGTATTGATGAAGCAAATCTGCTAGGCCGCACGCAATCTTTTCCCTTCCCTCCTCCATGGACTTCAAGGATCTTCTTCATCGTCAGCGATCCAATGTGGCGCTCCTGGTCGGCAATGGCATCAATCGCTATGGCACAACGGCTGACGGCAGTTCCTGGGATGCCTTGCTGCGCGCGCTGGCCCAGAAGCTGCTGGACCCGGGGCATACCAGGCTGCCGAGCGGGATCTCGCTGACCGAATTCTATGATGTGCTCGAATTGTCCTGCGCGCTGGGCAACGGCAAGTCTGGCTTGCAGGCGCAATTTTGCGATCTGCTCGCCAGCCGGCGTCGCCAGCCACGCCATATTAAAGTAATATCCTGAAAAACTGCGCGACCCGACGCCGCCATCGCGGCCAGTCACCTGGTGCAAAGCCCCGCCTGCGCGGCGAGCTTCCTGCGCCTTTTTCCGTTCAGTCAACCGCAAACCCAGCAACCCCAGTTCAGGAGAATTCATGACAAAAATAAAATCCGCCATCTTCGCCATGGCGATGGGCTGCGCCATCGGCGCCCAGGCCGAGCCGATCAAGGTCGGCATCGCGCTCGACATTTCCGGCCCCTTTTCCGCCCTCGGCACCGAAGCCCGCGATGGTTTCAACCTGGCGATCGAAAAACTCGGCGGCAAGCTCGGCGGCCAGCCGGCGGAATTCCTGCAGACGGATTACGCCGGCAATCCGCAGCAGGCAACCGAGCTGGTGAACCGTTACCTGCAGCGCGACAAGATCACCTTCTTCACCGGACCGATCCCGTCCAATGCCGCACTGGCGGTCGGCCCGGCCCTGTTCGCTGCCAAGGTGCCTTTCATCTCCAATAATCCCGGCCCCAGCCAGTATGCCGGCAAGCAGTGCAACCCATACTTCTTCGGCCAGTACCAGAACGACACCTACGATGAAGCCGCCGGCAAGATCGCCAACGAAAAGGGCTACAAGAATGTCGTGCTGGTGGCGCCGAACTACCCGGCCGGCAAGGACCACCTGAATGGCTTCAAGCGCCTGTACAAGGGTGCGCTCAAGGACGAAATCTATACCAAGGTCGGCCAAATCGATTACGCTGCCGAGATCGCCCGCATCCGCACCCTCAAGCCGGACGCCGTATTCTTCTTCCTGCCTGGCGCAATGGGCATCAATTTCGTCAAGCAGTATGTCGGCGGCGGCTTGAAGGAGATCCCCCTGATCGCCCCCGGCTTCTCGGCCGACCAGGACGTCATCCAGGCTGTCGGCGAGCCGATGATCGGCTTGTCCAACACCGCGCACTGGGCGCACGATCTGCCAGTGCCGGCCAACAAGGAATTTGTCAGCGCCTTCCGCAAGAAATACGATGGCCGCTATCCGACCGTATATGCCGCCATGGCGTACGACACTATCATGGCGATGGATGCCGCGGTGCGCGATGCCGGCGGCAAGGCCGATAACCGCGAAGCTCTCGTCAAGGCGCTGGCCAAGCCGAGCTTCAAGTCGGTGCGCGGCGAGTTCGTCTATGGCGTCAACCATTACCCGGTGCAGAACTATTATCTGCGCGTGGTGGGCAAGGATGCAGCCGGCAAGCTCACCAACAAGCTGGTCGGCACCGTGCTGGAAAAGCACCAGGACGCCTACGTCGGGGAATGCGTCCGCTGATCCTCAAGCCGCAGTAAGGGGAGGGCGGCCACCGCTCTCCCTGCCATGCCTTTTCCGCACCAGGTACCCTGACTCCCGATGGACGCCATTTTCATATTCGAGCAGCTGCTCAACGGCCTGGGCTATGGCCTGATGCTGTTCCTGCTTGCCGCCGGCCTGACGCTGGTGTTCGGCATCATGGACACCATGAACCTGGCCCACGGCTCGCTGTACATGGCCGGTGCGTACATCGCCGCCAGGGTGCACGAAGCCAGCGGTTCCTTCATCGGCGCCGTACTGATTGCGGTGCTGGCCACCATCCTGGTTGCCGCGCTGCTGGAAGCACTGGTGTTCCGCCGGATTTACCGGCGCGATCATCTGGCCCAGGTGCTCGCCACTTTCGGCCTCATTTATATTGCCGACGATATCGTCAAGATGATCTGGGGGCCGTCGCCGATCCTGGCGCCGACGCCCGCCGCGCTCGCCGGCCCGGTGCAGCTGTTCGAAGGACTGCCTTATCCGGCCTACCGCCTGATGCTGCTCGGCGTCGGTTGCGTGGTGGCGCTCGGCCTCTACCTGCTGGTGAGCCATACCCGCATCGGCATGCTGGTGCGCGCCGGCGCTTCCAACCGCGCGATGGCCGAGTTCATGGGCGTGCGGGTGGGGCGAGTATTCTCTTTCGTGTTTGCGCTGGGCGCCGGACTGGCTGCGCTCGCCGGGGCACTAATGGGGCCGATCAGCGCGGTGCAAATCGGCATGGGCGAGCAGATCCTGATCCCGGCGCTGGTGGTGATCGTCATCGGCGGCATCGGTTCGGTGCGCGGCGCTTTTGTCGCCGCGCTGCTGGTCGGCATGGTCGATACCGCCGGCCGCGCTTTCCTGCCGCTGCTGCTGCGCGCCATGCTGCCGCCCTCGCTGGCCGCCGACCTGGGCCCGGCGCTGGCCGGCATCGCCATGTACGTGCTGATG
Organism: Oxalobacteraceae bacterium; assembly: GCA_003537575.1. Taxonomy (GTDB): domain Bacteria; phylum Pseudomonadota; class Gammaproteobacteria; order Burkholderiales; family Burkholderiaceae_D; genus Paucimonas. The sequence continues at coordinate 26,198 of DPRS01000030.1, read as the reverse complement.
GCGCTGGTGCTGGCGCTCAAACCCGCGGGACTGTTTCCCGCGCGCGCATGAGGATTGCCATGCATCAGACCAACGACCTTTCCATTTTCGCCGCTGCGCCGGCCGGGCGCCGCGGCCATCTGCTTGCGGCAAGGCTGCTGCCATGGGTGCTGCTGCTGGCGCTGGCGGCCTTTCCGCTGCTGGCGCCGCAGTTCGGCCTCGATTACTACGTCGGCTTCGTGCGGCGGCTGCTGATCATGGTGATTGCTGCCGCCAGCCTGAACGTCATCCTTGGTTACGGCGGCATGGCGGCGCTCGGCCATGCCGGCTTCGTCGGCGTCGGCGCCTACACGGTGGTGGCGCTGGTCGATGCCGGTTTCAGCTCGGCGTGGGGCGCCTGGGCGGCAGCCCTCGGGGTCGGCGCGCTGTTCGCGGCGATGATCGGCGCCGTTTCGCTGCGCACCCGCGGCGTGTACTTCCTGATGATTACCCTGGCTTTCGCCCAGATGCTGTACTACCTGGCGGTATCGCTGAACACCTGGGGCGGCGATGACGGCTATGGCATCTACACGCCGCTGTCGTTCGGCGCGTGGCTCGACAGCCTGCATGCCGATGTCTTTTACTGGGCGGTGCTGGCCGCCGCCGCGCTGACCTTCGCCTTCGCCAGCCGCTTGCCGGTATCGCGCTTCGGCCACGCGTTGACAGGTATCCGCGACAACGAGACGCGCATGGCCGCGCTCGGCTACCCGGTGTACCGCCTCAAGCTGGCAGCTTTCACCGGTGCCGGCGCCGTGGCCGGACTGGCGGGCGCGATGCTGGCCAGCCATAACAATTTCGTCAGCCCTTCGATGATGCACTGGACCGAATCGGCCACGCTGCTGGTGATGGTGGTGCTGGGCGGCCCCGGCCGCCGCTGGGGCGCGCCGCTGGGCGTCGTCATCTGGATGACGCTGGCGGAGGTGCTCAAGCTGTATACGGAATACTGGCACTGGCCGATGGGCGTGTTGCTGCTGCTGATCGTGTTTTACGCGCCGCGCGGCGTTGCCGCGCTGTTTGCAGGCAAGGGGAAAGCACGATGAGTCTGTTCCTGGCCAAAGGGCTGGTGAAGCGTTTCGGCGGGCTGGTCGCCACCGGTGATGTCGACCTCACCGTCGAGCCCGGCGAGATCCATGCGCTGATCGGCCCCAACGGCGCCGGCAAGTCCACGCTGGTCAACCTGATCTCCGGCATGCTGTCGCCCGACGCCGGCAGCCTGATGCTGGATGGCGTCGACCTCACCGGCATGCCGCCGCACCGCCGCGTGCGCGCCGGCCTGTCGCGCTGCTTCCAGGTGACCAGCGTGTTTGCCCGCGATACCGTGCTCGACAACCTGCTGCTGGCGGCGCAGGCGCATGCCGGCTCCAGTTTCCATTGCCTTGGGCAGCGCGACAAGGAGGCCGCGCTCCTCTCCACCGCGCATGAGCTGGCGCAAACCGTCGGCCTCGACGACGTGCTCGGCCGCATCGCCGGCACGCTGCCGCACGGCGCCCAGCGCAAGCTCGACGTCGCGCTGGCGCTGGCGGCGCGCCCCAAGCTGCTGTTGCTCGACGAGCCGATGGCCGGCATGGGGCCGGAAGATTCGCTACAGATGGTGGCGCTGATCGGTCGCTTGCGCGCCCGCACTGCGATCCTGCTGATCGAGCATGACATGGATGCGGTGTTCCAGTTGGCCGACCGCATCTCGGTGCTGGTCGCCGGCCGCGTGCTGACCTCGGGTGACGCCGCTCACGTCAAGGCGCACCCGGAAGTGCAGTCGGTCTACCTGGGCACGGAGGCGCACGCATGAGCCTGCCATCGTCCATTTCTTTCACGCGTGGAGGCCGGCCATGACACAGGACATCTTGCTGAGTTGCCGCGGCCTGGAAGCTGGTTACGGCGCCAGCCAGGTATTGTTCGGACTGGATTTCGACATCGCCGCCGGCGAGGTGGTGGGCCTGCTCGGCCGCAACGGCATGGGCAAGAGCACCACCATCAAGAGCCTGATCGGCGGCTTGCGCCTGCGCGGCGGCACGGTCCGTTTCGGCGGCAAGGATATTCACGGCTTGCCGGCCGATGCGATCGCGCGCCTGGGTGTGGCGATCGTGCCGGAAGGGCGGCAATGCTTTCCGAACCTGACCGTGCGCGAGCACCTGGTCGCCTTTGCCGACAAGCGCAACGGCCAGCGCGACGCCTGGACGCTCGAACGTATTTACGGGCTGTTTCCGCGCCTGAAGGAACGCGCCCATCACCTGGGCAACCAGCTGTCCGGCGGTGAACAGCAGATGCTCGCCATCGGTCGCGCGCTCTCCACCAATCCGCGTCTGCTGATCCTCGATGAAGCCACTGAAGGCCTGGCGCCGGTGATCCGCGCGGAAATCTGGCATTGCCTGGAACGCCTGAAGGCAGATGGCCAGACCACGCTGGTGGTCGACAAGTATGTCGAAAAGCTGGTGCAACTGGCCGACCGTCACCTGATCCTCGAACGCGGCTGCATCGCCTGGCGCGGCAGTTCCGCCGAACTCGATGCGAACCGCGCGGTGTGGACGCGCTATCTCGGCGTCTGATCGCCCTGGCTACAGGTATTACAGGAACGCCTGGCAGTGGCCGGCGATCATGCGCTCCTCGTCGGCCTCCACCACCAGCACTTCGAAGTTGCCGAAGAAAGCGAGGCGCGCGCAGATCGCCTCGCGCACCGCGCCGGCATGCTCGCCGATGCCACCGGTGAAGACCAGCGCATCGATGCCGCCCAGCGCCACCGCCATGCGCGCCGCATGCTGGGCCGCCATCGTGCAATAAAAATCGATGGCAAAGCGCGCTTCCTTGCTGCCGTTCTCAAGCAGTGTGCGCATGTCGCTGCTGATGCCCGACAAGCCCAGCAGGCCCGACTCGTGCGACAGCACGTGATCGATCTCATCGCCGCTCATGTCCAGCTGGCGCATCATGTACAGCGTCACGCCAGGATCGATGCTGCCGCTGCGCGTGCCCATCGGCAGGCCGTCGAGCGCGGTCATGCCCATGGTGGTGTCGATGCTTCTGCCATTAAGCATGCCGCACAGGCTCGAGCCATTGCCCAGGTGGGCGCCCACCACGCGACCTTCTGCCAGGCCCGGGTGGCGCTCGCGCAGCACCTGCGCCATCCATTCGTAGGACAAGCCGTGGAAACCGTAACGGCGCACGCCGCGCTGCCGTACGCGCGCGGGCAGAGCGTATTCCTGGAACACGGACGCATGGCCGGCATGGAATGCCGTGTCGAAGCAGCCGACCTGCAGCGGGTCCGGATAGAACTGCGCCATGGCGCGCACCGCCGCCAGCGCATGCGGCTGGTGCAGCGGCGCCAGCGGGATGAGCGACTCCAGCGTGTCCATCACTGGCGCCGATAGAGCGACCGGCTCGGCGTAATGCTCGCCGCCATGGACGATCCGGTGGCCCACCACGCGCACGCGCCAGTCATTATCGTGGTCATCGATCCAGGCGATCAGGGCGCGCAAGGCCTGTTCCTGGCCGATCCCTGCGTCGAGCTTGCTGGCCGGCTCGCCATCGACGATGAATTCCGGCCGGCTGCCGATGCCGGTGATGCGGCCGTTGGCCAGCAGCGGCAGGCTGGCTTCTGCGCCGAAGACGCGGAATTTCAGGCTGGATGAGCCGGCGTTCAGCACCAGGATGACATCGCTGCTCATTTGATTTCTCCCTTGCGGCGGGCATCGGCCATGCGCACCGCCAGCGCGCAGGACATCAGCCGGGTGCGCAGCGAGTCGGCGCGGCTGGTAAGGATCAGCGGCACGCGCGCGCCCAGCACGATGCCGGCGGCGTCGGCGCCGCCGAGGAAGGTCAGCTGCTTGGCGATCATGTTGCCGGAATGGATGTCCGGCGCCAGCAGGATATCGGCGTCGCCGGCAACGTGCGAAGTCAGTCCCTTGTCCTGCACCGCCTGCTGGCTGATCGCCAGGTCCAGCGCCAGCGGCCCGTCCAGCCGCGCGCCGGCGATCTGGTGGCGGTCGGCCATCTTGCACAGGCAGGCGGCGTCGACGGTGGCCTGGATGTTCGACTTGAGCTTTTCGGTGGCGGCCAGGATCGCCAGTTTCGGCTCGGCGGCCTGGTCGACGATCACGCGCCACAGGTCGATGGCATTGCGGCAGATATCGGCTTTCTCGTCCAGCGTCGGCGCGACGTTGATGGCGGCATCGGTGATCACCAGCAGCTTGTGGTAGGTCGGCACATCCATCACGTAGGCATGGCTGATGCGCCGCTCGGTGCGCAGTCCGGCGGCGCTGGGCAATACCGCGCTCAACAATTCATCGGTGGCGAGGCTGCCTTTCATGAGCGTGCCGACTTCACCGCTGGCGGCCATCTGCACGGCGCGCGCGGCAGCCGCGTGGCTGTGCTCGACATCGATGATGCGGTAAGCGCGGATATCGATGCCCGCTTCCTCGGCGGCCTGGCGGATGCGCGCTTCCGGGCCGATCAGCACCGGTTCGATGAGCCGTTCCTGGGCCGCCTCGTGCGCTGCCTGCAGCGCGATCGCCGTGACCGGGTGCACCACCGCGGTGCGCACCGGTTCGAGCGCCTCGCAGGAATCCACCAGGTGGCGATAGCGGTCATGGTTGCGCAAATGAACTTCGGGCAGGTCGGGGCGGGACAGGCGAATCTTGTCGGTTGGCGCGATTACCACCGCGGTGCCGGCCGCCACGGTTTCGCCCAGGGCATCGCTGCACAGGCAGTCGAAGATGACCACATGCTTGTGCTCGCGCTTTTCCTTCACCGTGACCGACACGCGCACGGTGTCGCCAGGGCGCACCGGCTTTTTGAAATCGAGGTTCTGGTTGAGATAGATGGTGCCGGGACCGGGCAGAGTGGTGCCCAGCAGCGACGAGATCAGCGCCCCGGTCCACATGCCGTGGCCGATCACGCCGCCGAAGGCGCTGTCGCGGGCGTATTCCGCATCCAGGTGCGCCGGATTGACGTCACCCGACATGACGGCAAACAGGGCAATATCGCGTTCCGACAGCGTGCGCGCCAGGCTGGCGCTCTGGCCGATCTTCAGTTCGTTAAAAGTGACGTTCTCCATCTGCGGTGCTTGCATGAACTCTTCCTCAGTAATATTGCGCCGTGTCCGACGTTGATCAAAGTATAAGTGAAGATAAGCTGCTTAGAGGCAATAGTGAATGGCATGGCCCTCTTTTTATAGAGGGAGCCCCTTTAGCAAAGCGGCGCTGCGTTGTTCGCAAAAATTTCCGCCTGACTGAAGGCGCCGGTAGCATTCCAGTTTCGCAGGATGCGCAGACTTTGGTATATTGCCTGCGTCCTGTCATCGATACCGACTGAATCTGGGTGCAATGAAACTTTAAGGCGCAAAAGTTGTCCGATGCGCATATGTTGCTTTTTTGAAAGGCATCAGGCTTTTCGCAGGCATTGTAATAAGTGTAATTTCATTGAATGGAGCAAACTTATGGATTGTCCAGTCTGTACTGGTGTTAATCTGGTGATGTCCGAGCGACAGGGAATCGAAATCGATTATTGCCCGAAATGCCGTGGAGTCTGGCTGGATCGCGGCGAACTCGACAAGATCATCGAACGATCTGCGACTGGCGCGCCGGCACAGATGGCCGCGCCTGCCGCGCCGGCGCCTTACTCGCAAGAGCGCCAGCATCACGGCCATGCGCCCTCTCAACACTCTCAGCACGGCCATGCGCACCCGCAGCATGGCGACTATTACAAGAAAAAGAAGCGGGAAGGCTTTTTGGGCGAATTATTCGATTTCGACTAACAATTTCGATTATCGGCCCGTCAGGCGATTTATAAATAAACAGGTGAGGAATCATGCGTAACACAATCAAGATGGCGATCCTGATGCTGGCAGTTACCGGCACGGCCGCCCAGGCTTCGGATGTCAATTTCGGCGTCAGCGTCGGCGGCGAAGTGGCGCCCGGCGTTTATGGCCAGGTCAATATCGGCAATATCCGGCCTGCACTCGTGTACGCGCAACCGATGGTCATCGTGCAGCCGCCGCGTCCGATGCGTCCGGTTTACATGCACGTGCCGCCCGGCCATGCCAAGAACTGGAGCAAGCATTGCCATCGCTACGATGCCTGCAACCGTCCCGTGTATTTCGTCAAATCGGCGGAATACGGCGGCTCCGGCGGCGGCCGTCACGATTATCGCGACGACCATCGTAGCGACCACCGTGAAGACCATCGCGGCGACCGGCATGACGACCGCGGCGATGACCACGGACATGGCAAAGGTCACGGCAAAGGCAACGGCAACGGCAACAAGCACAAGCATGGCGACTGAGTCGCACACAATCTGAAGCAATGAAGCAACCGGTAAAGAACCGTCCGGATACGCCCTGCGTGGCAGTGTGCTCGACCTTGTTCGACGACATCTGCCGCGGCTGCGGGCGTACCGCGACGGAAGTGTCGCATTGGGTATACCTGTCCGAAGCCGAAAAGGATGTCGTGTGGGACAGGATCACCCGCGAAGGCTATCCAAGGCGGCAGGGCTGAATCAGGCCGTCGCCAGTTCCGCTACAGCGCAGTTCTTGCCCGCCTGCTTGGCGCGATACAGCTTCCGGTCGGCTTGCTGGATGAAGTTGTTGACGCTGCCGAGACTGGTGACGGTGTGCATGCCGAAGCTGATGGTCATGCGGTGTTCCGCGCCGTCCGGGCGGAAGCCGAGGGCGGCAACCGATTCGCGCAGCTTTTCGCCCACTTCCAGCGCAAGTGCGGCGCCGGTTTCCGGCAATAGCACCAAAAATTCCTCTCCTCCCCAACGGCACAGCAAATCATGCTGGCGCAGATTGGCGCGTAGCGTCTGGGCGACAGCGCACAAGGCGTCGTCGCCGGTCTGATGGCCGTAGCGATCATTGATCAGCTTGAAATCATCGACATCGCCGTACAGGATCGTGTACGGGCGTCGGTGCCGCTGATGGCGGCTGTTTTCCTCTTCCAGTCGTTCGAGCATGGAGCGGCGGTTGGGCAGGCCGGTCAGAACATCTGTTTGCGAAAGCCGGTCGATCTGCGTGCTGAGACGGAGCAGTTCGGACTGGCTGCGGCTGCGGGCATACTCGTGCAGGGCGATGAACAGCGTCAGCGCCAGGAAGGTGGTTGTGAAGCGGAGCTTGAAATCGGCCGAGTAGGAGACGATGCCGGGGAAGGGCGGTGGCGCCAGGAACAGCAGCAAGGTAATGAAGAACATGATGGCGATGACTGCCAGCCCGAGGCGTGCACGAAGGACCGAAACGGCAGCCGCGGCCATCGGATAACCCCACAGCGGCCCGGTGTGGTCGACAGCCCCGGTAGCGATCAGGAAGCCGAACAGGGCCAGCAAGCCATAGGCGAATCCATAGCCGGCCCAGTCATGGTTGCGCGTCATGCGAAACAGCAGGATGTTGACGAATGTGACGCCGGCATGCGCCAGTAAAAACCAGGCCAGCGTGTGGCGGCCTGCCAGCATGTCGGCGATTCCAAAGCCGAGCAGAAAGACTCCCGCCAGGCCATTGCCGAGATTAAGCAGCAGGGTGCGCCGCTGCATCTCGATCGCTTCATAGCGCTGGCGCAGAAGGCTGCCGTTATTGGATGTGGAGGTCTGGTCTGACATGGTGGCTTTCACAATAGACAACATGATTTATATATCAACAGTAATAATGTTGTAAATCTGGAATGATGTCGACTGACCGCTTGCCGGTACTGTGTGCAGATTTGCTGCATTGCAGTGGTTTGTATTTTCGGCAACTTACGTTTCTGCCTCTCTAAATGGATAGTGGCATCCGTTCCGGCTTGCCCTTACATTGCATTTACGCCGACGATACCGGCTCCGCCACGAGCGGGACGGCAATAAAAAATACGGCATCCCCCTAAAAAATAACAAGCACCGAGGAGACATCATGAACAGAAGTTTTTCGCTTTCCCGTTTACTTGCCGCTACAGCTCTGGCGGCCAGCGCCTTTACCGCCCAGGCTGCCTGTCTTGACAATGTCGTGCTGGTGCATGGCAACATGGCTTATCCATCCAGCTGGAACGGCACTGTCAGCACGCTGAAAAGCCGTGGCTATGTCGATTCCCAACTGTACCGCCCGAGCTGGGGCTCGAAAACCAATGCGGGCAGCAATGACCATAACAGCACCAATACCACTGTCGTCAAAAATGCCTTGAAATCCGCGCTGGCCGCATCCTGCACCGGCAAGATCGATGTCATCGGCCATTCCATGGGCGTGACCCTGGCGATGAAAGCCATCAATGAACTGGGTTACGCTTCCAGGGTGAATACCTTCGTCGGCGTGGCCGGCGCCCAGCATGGCTTGAATTCCTGCGGCGTCTATCCGTTCAACGTCTGGTCTGCCACTTGCGGCTCAAACGGCTTGTCGATCAACAGCCCGCTGATCAATTCCGTGCGTAACAAGCGCTATGGCGCCAAGATGTATTCAATCAAGAGCTGGATGGATGAGCTGGTTTGTATCGGCAGCTGCCTGGTATACGGTTCGCACACCAGCAACATCGACATGCAGAATGCCTCATACGACTATGCGCTGGGTCACCTCGGCTTGCAGTCCTATACCACCAGCAAGCAGGCTGATCTGCTCATGAACTGATTTTCAAAAAGCACACCGAGCACATCTGCACTACGGCATTCGCTTTGACCGTTTCTCCTGCAGCAACTCCGCTTATCCCCAAGTTATCTACGGATACTTGGGGATTTTTTACTTTGCGTCGGCTCAAGGGCTCAATAATTTACCCAAGGCCTGCGGCTATGGATGGCGACTTTAGGATATGCTTCCCATTCGCGGTAAAGTACTCATCTTATTAAATGCGAACATCCATGAAACTGCTCAGACTGATTTCCTTCTTTTTGCTGCTGGCGGCCAGCCTGAGCCTCGCCCGCGCACAAGACGCCGGCGCTGCAAAAGAATACTCGGCGACACACCTGGCTGCTGCCGAACGCCTGATTTACGCTATGGCCTTGCCGGAACGTTTCATCATTCCGACCAGGCAATTGCTGAAGAACAGCCTGGAAAAAGATCCCGACAATGCCCCCCTGATGTCGGCCACGATGGATCCCTACCTGCAAAAGCAATATACCGCCACCCAGCTGAAAATCTGGTTTGCCAGCCAGTTCAATCCCGATATCTGCCGGCAGATCGCCACTTTCTGGGAAGGCCCGGTGGGCAAGAAGCTGGTCCGCACGCAGGTACAGATGCTGACCACCGGAGATGCGCCACAGTTGGTGTTCACTCCGAAGGAAAAGGCGCTCATGAAACGCTTTGATGCCACCAAGGCGGGACAGGCTTTTCTGGTGGCGATGCCGCAAATCGAGGAAATCTTTGCGGAGTACATGAAAGATACGCAAATGCGCATGCGCGAACAGTTCATGATCGAACTCGACAAGAAACTGCGCAAGGAAGAAGAGCAAAAGCCTTCGGCCTGAATTCCACTTTCCGGAATCCCCCTTTCCGGACATGCGCCGGCAGGTTTGTGCCGGCTCGCCGGACTGCGCGGTGGTTCCTTACCGGCTGCTCATACGCATTGCCTTATTTGCGTTGTTTGAGCTGCTGCTCGAACGCGACATCGAGCCGGCTGACTTTCACCTTTTTTTGCGGCCCTGTCCGATTGGCTAGTTCAATGAACTCTTCCTGGGTCAGCTCGCCGCTGATTCTCTCCGTCGCCCCACCCGCGCTATCCGTTCGAAGCAGATAAAAAAAACCGCTTGCCGTTATCCCCATCGAATAGCGGTAATCGGCGTCGCGTGCATTGAGCCGGGTGACGGCGGCGCTGGCTTTGGTCGATCGCATGAATAATCCGGCAAACGTGGAATAAGAAATAAGAGGCAGACGTCTAGTCTAGCCGGATTTGTGCGGACCGGTTGGAAGGTCATCAATATTTCCTTAATTCAATATAATTATGCTATCGTTATCGCGCCGGCACGTAAGCCAACTTACACCGGGCCGACGGCTCTTCGCCCTTATCGACGCAAACAGGAGTTTTTCATGACAGATGCAAATCATTCCTGCGGCAATTGCCAACAGTTGCAAGTCCAGCTGGCGGAAAAAGAAGCGGAACTGACGCAATTGCTTGCCCGCCTCGAAGAGCTTGGCCGCCATGATTCGATGACTGGCGCGCTCAACCGCCGCAGCCTGCTGGAGAGCCTGGTGGCGGAGCTGCAGCGGGCGCAGCGTACCGGTCATCCCTTCTGTTTCGCCGTGCTCCAGCTCGATCGCTTCCAGGAAGTCAGCGGCCAGTACGGTCACCTGGCAGGCGATGCCGTGCTGAAGAAGGCAGCGGATATCGCCCTGAAGCTGTTGCGCACCGTCGATCGCTTTGGTCGCGTAGGCAGCGAATCATTCGGCATCGTGCTGCCGGCGACCTGGCTCGACCAAGGCATGATCGCCATGGGACGTCTTAGCAAGGCCATTGGCGAGTGCGATTGGGGCGAGACCGCGCCCGGCCTGGCACTGACTTTTTCGGCCGGCATCACCACCAATGCGTTCGGCGACACCGCCGAATCGATGATCAAGCGCGCCGAGCAGGCAATGCGACAAGCGCAAGACGAGGGCGGCGCACGCGCCATCCAGGTCGAGGAAGCGCTGCCGGTCGGGCTGCCAGAGGAGTGAGGCGGCGGCAGGCGTCGGCTCCAGGCTTTATACTTGGGGCTCATGCCGGCACCCGGCATGCCTCAAGGAGCATTGCAGACAATGATAGAAAACCGCCTGGTCGACATTGAAATCAAGCTGGCGCGCCAGGAAGACCTGGTCGATACGCTGAATCAGACCATTTACCGACAACAAAAGAAAATCGACGAACTGGAAGCCTTGTGCTCGGCGCTGGCGCGTCGCTTGAAGGAATTGCAGCAAGGTGCCAGCGAGCGCGGCCCTGCGCATGAAATCCCGCCGCATTATTAAAACTATCCTCCTGAAGATCACCCCTCTCGCTTTGCCTTATTGCAGGCTTGCCTGTTGCCAAGGGTTGAACTCGTCGCATATTCCCCTGTCGATCAAATACTGATAATGCGTGTCGGCTGCGGGCAGGTACGCAGCTTTGCCTTTTCCAATTCATCTTTTACCGGAAAGTGAAGCCAATTTGGTCCGGTGAAGACCCGGAAAAGTCCGGGAAAAGGAATCTAATGAGCAACTTGCCCAGAATCCTCGGCGGCCTTGCCTTGTTTTTGCCGGTATTGGCCCATGCGCAAACGGCTGATGTCGCCCCCACCATCCTGGCGCAGGTGCCGCCGTCACTGCAGCGGACGATGCCCGCCCCTGGCTCAGCAGACGGTTCGACACAGGGTGGTGCGGGCGGCATGTCGCCTGCGACTGCGGGGCGGGCCGGAACTGCCAATGCACCGGGTGGGGGATACCAGGGTGGCGCAAATCAAGCCGGCGTCCCTCCGACGGGGATGGGGCAGAGCGGGACAAGCCCCGGAGGAATAAACCAGGGCGTGACAAACCAGGCCGGAATGGCGCAGGGTGGGGCCAATCAGGGCCGGGTAGCGCCGGGTGGGATGAACCAGTCCAGCGGCAGTCAATCCGGCGGTAGCCAGGCCAGCGGCGCGCCACGGCCGGCGCCTTCTCCGGCTGACGCGGCGCCCTTATCCGCCATGCCGCCTGCGGCTCCGGGAAGCGCAGCGCAATCTCCCGCAAATCCGCCAGTGACGCCTCCTGCCGCGGCGCCAGCCCCGCCTCCCGCGCCGCCCCAGCCAGTGAGCCAGCCTGGCGCCAGCGGCGGATCGGCGGTGGTAATGGTGCCGGAAGGCGCCAAGAAAATAACGCCGCAGGTGACGCTGCGTGGAATACAGCCGTCGCGGGACAAGGCGCGCACCGGCAAGGCGCGCCACGCCGACAAGGAAAAATCCCGCGCGGCCAAAAGCCGTGGCAGCGAATCCAGCGGGGCAGGCCAGTAACGACCCCCGCAACGCATTCCGGTAATCACCTATTCCTGGCTATGCCCGACTAAATCCGACTCTGGCTATATCCGGCTTTTGTCCCGGCTCTTGTCCTCATGCTCGCCGGCGCGGGATGAGCGTCGTTCCTGCGCATGTTCCGGCGACAGGCGACGCTCGGGTTCGGGATCGCGGTCATCCTCATCGTGCTCCGCATCGGGCGGCAGCGATTCGATCTCGTCGAGCTCTTCCTCCTCGTCATCGGCGCAGATCTTGCGCGCACTGGCGGCAAGCCCGGCGCGCCGGCGCAGGCAAGCGGCTTTCAAGCTGCTGGATTTCATCATGCTGTTGTCCTCCGCTCCGTGAGACCTTGTCCTGCGAGGCGAGTTCTTGGCTTACGGCTCCGGCGCGATGGGCGTATCATGCGATTTTGACTTCGACTCGCGCACGTCCATGAGTGAAGAATTGCCGCTGTTTCCCCCGATCGAGCCTTACCGCAGCGGCATGCTGCCGGTTGATGCACGCCACACGATCTACTGGGAAGAATGCGGCAATCCGCTGGGTCAGCCGGTGCTGTTCCTGCACGGCGGCCCCGGCGCCGGCCTGTCGCCCAAGCACCGGCGCTATTTCGACCCGGCGCATTACCGCATCGTGCTGTTCGACCAGCGCGGCGCCGGCCGCTCCACGCCGCTGGGCGAATACCGCGACAACACCACCCCATTGCTGGTCACCGACATCGAGCGCCTGCGGCTCATGCTCGGCATCGAACGCTGGCTGGTGTTCGGCGGCTCGTGGGGCTCGACCCTGGCGCTGGCCTATGGCGAGGCGCACCCGCAAGCCTGCAGCGGCTTTGTCCTGCGCGGGATCTTCCTGTGCACGCCGGCCGAGATCGACTGGTTCATGAATGGCATACGCTGGTTTTTTCCGGAAGTGCACGAGGAATTCATGCGGCAGATCGCGCCGGAAGAGCGGGGCGACCTGCTGCAGGCATTCGCGCGTCGCCTGTTCGGTGATGATAAAGAGGCTTGTCTGCAGGCCGCGCGCGCCTGGGGACGCTATGAGGGCAGCTGCCTGTATCTGCTGCCGCAACCGGACCTGGTAGATGACTTCGCTACCGAAACCACCAGCATCGGTGTCGGCCGGCTGGAGGCGCATTATTTTCTCAATGCCGGGTTTTTCAGCGACGACCAGCTGGTGCGCAATGTCGGGCGGATCCGCCATCTGCCGGCGGTGATCGTACAGGGGCGCTACGATGTGGTGTGCCCGCCACTATCGGCTTACCGGCTGCATCAGGCCTGGCCGGAAGCGAAATTCCACATGATCGCCAATGCCGGCCACGCCGGCCTTGAGCCCGGCATTGCGCGGGCGCTGGTGGCCGCCACCGAGCAATTCAAGCGGCAAGGATATTTCGACTAGACACCATGGCGGCGAAAAGTTAAATTTATGCCATCGGTCAGACAGTTTACTTGATCTTCATATAAGTCCGGACTGACCGCAGTCCGTTGCTTGTTCCTACAATGGATTCCAAGTGCGCAGGGATGGAAATGCTGTTATGTTTCCTTGTGGAACTATTTTCGGTTCCTAGATCCGAGTGTGCAGCCCGCCTGGGTAAGTGGTTTGCTTTGGCATTCATTTATTTACCTCCGCAAGGAAGAAGGTCACCGCCATGAAAACAAGATTCAGCCTGCTCTGCGCCGTTGCTATCCTGGTCGGTTGCGCCAGCGACAAGCCCATTCCGCCGATCGCCGGCGGCGCATCCCCTTCCAGCCCTGTAGTGGGGTCCACTGTCAGCAGCGTCCAAGCTTACAAGACCGCTCTTGCCAACCGCATCGCCGTCGTCAATTCCGACAAGATGTATACGGGGCGACCGCAAGCCTTGCTGCGTTCGGTGGTGGTGGTGAAGTATGTCGTGGATGGCGAGGGCCGCCTGCTGCGTTCGGAAATCATGCGCTCCAACCGTGACTCCAAAACCGAAACCACTGCGCTGTCGACGCTGCGCAACAGCGGGCCTTTCCCGCGGCCGGCTTCGCACCTGCTGCAGCATGGCCGCCTGGAGCTGGCGGAAACCTGGCTGTTCAATAACGATGGTCGGTTCCAGCTGCGCAGCACCGCGCAGCGGCAGATGGACGAATAATTCCATCGGCATCCTGCCCGCCATGCCACAGCCGTGTGGCGGGTATTCTCCAGGACGTTTATTTTCCTACTTTTAAGTTTTCATCTTTCCCGCGCAAACCGGGATGCTTCCTTGCTTGACGTTTTGCTACACTTTCTGCACAGTTCGGCTACCCGAACCGTATGAAAGTTGCCATGAGTGCAAGCTGGATGTTCAATACCATCATCGGCACCGTGCTGCTGCCGCCGTTCAACCTGATTTTGCTGGCTGGTCTCGGCCTCTGGCTGGCGCGCAAGCGACCGCGCCTTGGCCTGAGTGTCAGCGCGCTGTCTCTGGCGCTGCTGACCGCCCTGAGCACCGGTGTTGGCGCCCGTCTGCTGGCACGGCCGCTGGAAAGCCAGAATCCGCCGATCCGCTCTCCGAAACAAATCGATGTCCAGGCTATCGTGGTGCTGGGCGGCGGACGGGTGCTGGATTCGCCCGAGTACGGCGGCGAGGATGTGCCGAAAATGACCACGCTGGGACGCTTGCGTTACGGCGCCTACCTGCAGCGGGCCACCGGCCTGCCGCTACTGGTCAGCGGTGGCGCCCCCGATGGCGCTGCCGGCAGCGAAGCGGACATGATGGCCAGGGTGCTGCGCGATGAAATGGGCTTGCCGGTGCGCTGGGTCGAGAATGCTTCCGACAATACCGCGCAAAACGCCCAGTTTTCGGCAAAGATGCTGCGCGCGGCCGGCGTGGAAAAGATCGCGCTGGTGACGGATGCCTTGCACATGCCGCGCGCCCGCCGCGCTTTCGAGCAAGCCGGCCTGACAGTGCTGCCTGCGCCCACCGCGTTTGTCACGGGCGAACGGGTATCGCTGAAAGCCTGGTTGCCGGGATGGCGGGGATTGCACGTCAGTTATTATGCCCTGCATGAGTGGCTCGGCTCACTGTGGTACCGGATGCATCGCCAAAGTCCGCCTACCTTCAAGTCTGCATCCTGAGTGGTCGCTTACTTTTAAGCATTGGTCCGAGCACTCTGGCGGCTCTGCGGCTTTGCGTTCGATGAAGTTTAATGATCGAAATTGTGCCGGGCGGCTTGCCGGCAATAGCCTTGCTGAGTATGATGAGACCGACAAGTTCATTTCTATACGGAGAATCAGCATGACGGCTTCCAGTTATAAAACCGTGCGCAACGACATGAAAAGCCTGGTGCGCGATGCTCAGCAACTGTTCCGTGAAGCCAGCGTCGCCACCGGCGAGCGCGCCGACGAATTGCGCGCCAAAGGACAGGAACTGCTCGATAGCGCAGCGCATCGCGCGCAGGACTTGCAGGTGGCGGCAGTAGAGACGAGCAAGGAGCTGGCAAACAATACCGATAGCTTCGTCAAGGAAAATCCCTGGAAAGCGGTCGCCATCTCCGCCGGCGTCGGCGTGCTGGTCGGCATGCTGATCGGCCGCAGGTAAGCCGGCGACCGCATGGCTTTCAACCCGTCCGAATTCGCGGAAGAAGAGCAGCTGCGCCCCGGCTTCCTGGCCGGCCTAGCCGGCATGGGGCGCAACCTTCTCGGGCTGGCGCTGTGCCGCGTCGAACTGGCGGCGCTGGAACTGGCGGAGGTGCGCGCCGCAGTGCTAAAGCTGGCGGTGTTCTTTGCCGTTGGCGTACTGACCGCGTTTTTCGCGCTGGCCTGCTGGACCGGCCTGGTGGTGTTGCTGGCCTGGGATAGCCTGGGCTGGAAGATCCTCGCCATCGTCGCCCTGTTCTATACCCTGGCCACCCTGGCCATCGCGATGTATGCGCGCGTCCTGGTGCGCGACGGTCAGCTGTCATTGCCGCTGACGATGGCCGAATTGCGCAACGACCGCGACGCCTTGCAGTGAGCCGCTATCCATGAAGCCGATCGACCGCAAGCTGGAACTGGTGGCGCAAGCCGCAATACACCGGCAACGTGTGGCGCAAGCCCGGCAAAGCCTTGCCGCCGGCCTGCATCCCGGCATGCTGGTCAAGGGTGCCGGCGGCCTGGCGCTGGCTGCGCTGGCGTTGCTACGCAACAGAAAAAGCGACAACGCGCCTGCCGGCATGGCGGCGCTATTGCCGTTGGCGGCGCCGCTGGCCCTGCGCGGCCTGTCTCTGCTGGGCAAAGTCAAAGCGCCTAAGCCGATGGTGCGCAAGCTCCTGATCGTCGGCGCCGTGGGCGCCTTGACGGCCTTCGCCGTCAAAAAAGCGGTTGCGCGCCGCCGTGCCAGGGCTGAATAGGCGCGTTAAAGATTCCGAGTACCCACCCAGGGCAATAAAGAGGGCGCGCAGCAGGCTTACTTATAGATGCCGCAGCCGATGATGAGGCCGTCGGCCAGCTCGACGTAAGTGCTCTTGGCTTCCACCACGCTGGTAACCGGGTTCGGCCAGCGGTAGTCGATCCAGCCCTTGCCATGCTTGTCCGCCACGGTGACGAACTCCTTGATGAAGGGCTTGCCATCGGCATCCTTGAGCCCGATCAGGTTCTTGCCGACCAGCTTGTTGTTGTCGCCATGCGCGAGCGTATTGCCCTCCATGTCGATCACGTTGATGTACAGGTCGCGGTTTCTGAAGCGCGGCTCCGGCTTGTTGTAGGCAGCCAGCGCTGCCTGCTTGCCGTGCTGCCTGAGGTAATCCACCGCATCGCCGACCATCGCGATCGCTTCGGCGGTATTGTTTTCAAGCCGGAAGGCGCTTACCGATTGCGCCAGCGCCGCCGCTTCGACCCGCATGCTATCGGCCGCCGCCGCGATCTGCTGGACCAGCGTCGCGTTTTGCTGGGTCATGGTGTCCATCTGGGTCACCGCGCCGTTCACCTCGCCAATCCCGGTGCTTTGTTCCTGGCTGGACTGGGCGATCTCGCCGATGATCACGCTTACCCCGCGCACCGAGGCGACAATCTCCCCGATCGTGCTGCCGGCTTCGGCTACCACCCGGGTCCCGCTTTCGACCTTGGCAGCCGAATTGTCGATGAGGGTCTTGATTTCCTTGGCGGCGGCGGCAGAGCGCTGCGCCAGCGAACGCACTTCGGCGGCCACCACGGCAAAGCCGCGGCCCTGCTCGCCGGCGCGAGCCGCTTCCACGGCGGCGTTCAGCGCCAGGATATTGGTCTGAAAGGCGATGCCGTCGATGACCGAAATGATGTCCACCACCTGGCGCGAACTGTCCCGGATATCCTGCATCGTCTGCACCACCTCGCTCACCGCTTCACTGCCACGAGCGGCCACCTGCGCCGAGGATTGCACCAGCTCATTGGCATGGCGGGCACTGTCGGCATTCTGCCTCACGGTCGCGGTGAGCTGCTCCATCGAGGAGGCGGTTTCTTCCAGCGAGCCCGCCTGCGCCTCGGTGCGCGCCGACAGATCGGCATTGCCGTGGGCGATTTCCTGCGAAGCCCCGGAAATCGAGTCGGCGCCGCTGCGTACCTGGCCGACGATCGTGCGCAGGAAGTCGTTCATGCCCTTGAGCGCTTCCAGCAACTCGCTCACTTCGTCCTGGCCCGTGACTTTCGGCTGCGCCGACAGGTCGCCGGCGGCCACTTTGCGGGCGATCGAGACTGCTTCCTGCAAGGGATGGGTGATACTGACGCTGATGCGCCACGCCAGAAAACCGCCGCAGGCCAGCGCCGGTGCGCAGAAGGCCAGCAGGCGGATCCAGTTTGCCTGATCTCCTCCTGCCGTGAAAAACACCGTCGCCACCATCATCAACAGGATGATGCTAAAACCAAAGCCCAGCCGCAGGCCAATCCGCCAACTACGGAAATCCATGGAATTCGTCTCCTTGCGTGCGCGGCTCATGCCGGCAGCTGATCACGGGCGGATCGGCTGCCACGATTGCGGCACGCTTTTGTTATAAAGGTGATTTCCGCGCGATTTTGCGGGAAACTTGTTATGAGAACAAGATAGGATACACTAATTCTAAAACATAGAGAAATTTTGTATCATTTTAAGGCTGCAAGTCGTGAGTAAAACAACGCCATGCCGGTATCAGTCGCTGTAAAGCTTCTAAATGAAGGGCCAATAAAAAAGCCGACCCGCAGGTCGGCTCTGTGTTGCCAGGTTCCGGATTACTTGGCAGCTGCGATCATGTAATCGACTGCTGCCTTGATTTCGGCATCGGATGCCGCCGCCGAGCCGCCTTTCGGAGGCATCGCGTTCAAGCCTTTCAAGGCGCTGGTGTAGAGCACATCGGTGCCTTTCTTCAGACGCGGGGCCCAGGCGGCCTTGTCGCCGAACTTCGGCGCGCCAAGCACGCCGGCTGCGTGGCAAGCCATGCAAGCGGAGTCGTACACCTTTTTGCCGGCATCGGCGGATGCGGTGGCAGAGGCTGCGATTTCGGCAGGAGGGGTCAGCGCCGGCACAGCGGCAGCTGGCGCATCTGCGGGCGCAGCGCCCGGGGCAGTGGTGGTTTCCTGTGCCGGCTGAGCATCGGCAGCGGCAGCTTGCACCGCCGGTTCCTTGAAGCTGGCGCCGGACTTGTTGGCCATGAATACCACGGCGCGGGCGACTTCCACATCATTCAGGTCCGGGTTGCCGCCCCTGGCCGGCATGCCGCGGATGCCATTGATGGCGTTGGCCACCAGCTTGTCGTAGCCTTGCGCGATGCGAGCCGACCAGGCGCCGGCGTCACCCACCTTCGGTGCGCCAGCCAGACCGGCTTCGTGACAGGTGGCGCAAACGGCCTTGTAGGCGGCGTCGCCGGTCTGCAATTGACGCGGGCCGCTGGCAACCTGCAAGTTGAAGCCTTCATCGCCGACCGGACGGATGCGCTCGGCGGTGGACTCGGCAATCTCGTCCGGGGAGAGGCCGGCGCTGCCGCCCTTGTCGCCGGCGACGAATTTCGTCAGCAGGACGATGACCAGGATCGGCACGATGAAGGCCGCAGCCACTACGACGATCAATTGCTTCGGTGTTTTAATCAGGCTTTCGTGTTCTTTATGTGCGTCGCTCATTATTCCCTCAAGACATTTTTTAAACCGGTAGGCCGGTGCGCAAAGGTCCGAAACCGAACCAGAATGCCATTGCGCAATAGGTCGCCAAACCCTTGATTATAGACGCAATGCTGACTGTTTGGAACGATTTGCCTGTGGTTTGCATGGACGGCAGGCCAGAAAAACGGTATCCTTCGGGACTCTTCTGTATTCCTCCTACGCGGCTGTAGCTCAGTGGATAGAGTATTGGCCTCCGAAGCCAAGGGTCGTGGGTTCGATCCCCGCCAGCCGCACCAGATTTCTTCTTTGAGTTCAATACTTATTGATTCAGGCGGATAGCACCATGCGTATCAATGCATCGAAGTCACTGTTACTCGTTGTTGATGTGCAATCCCGCCTTCTTCCTGCCATCGATAATGCGGATTCCATTCTTGCCAATACGGTCTGGATGGTCAATGTTGCGCAAACGATGGGTATCCCTGTGCTTGCCACAGAGCATTGTTCTCAGCGTATGGGTGTAACCGATGCCAGCATCCGCTCGCTCCTCCCGGAAAGCAGCATCGTGGAGAAAGAGTATTTCTCTGCGGTTAGCGAAGGCGCCTTGCTCCAAGCTCCCGACGCCGATCGACAACAATGGGTCGTGATCGGGACTGAAGCGCATGTCTGCGTTCAGCAGACGGTGCTTGATCTGCTGGCTGCCGGACGCACGGTCTTTGTGGTTGACGATGCCGTCGGCTCGCGCAATCCGCGCGACAAGGATCTGGCCCTGCAGCGGATGCGGCAGAACGGGGCCGAAATCGTCAGTCGGGAAATGGTTGCTTTCGAGTGGCTGGAGCGTGCGAATACGCCAGTTTTTCGCGATGTGCTGAAACGATTCATTCGTTGAAGCAAAAGCTTCGGCGATATTGGCCGCCGCTGAATTTCAGCATTTCAGCGGCGCCGCTTTCGGCTATGCGCCGCCGTTTCCGCCCGATTTTTCTGGTCCCGAACTTCTGATGTCCCGCGCAGGGACGATCGTTGAAATGGCGTGCTTGTAGACCAGCTGGGTGCCGGCATTACTACGCAGCATGACGACATACTGGTCAAACGAATCGATATGGCCCACCAGCTTGATGCCATTGACCAGGAACATCGACACAGGGATATGCTCCTTGCGCAAGGTGTTCAAAAGGACTTCTTGCAGATTTTGCTTTGAGGTATTCACGAGAATGCTTAAAAACGGGGAAAAGTACAAGTGTATATCAGCCAAGGATATTTCATCTTTTTTAATGTCATCCCAATGTCACGATGAATGACAGTAATGCCGTCACGGATGCGTAGCGGCGGCGCCTGCAGCAGGATTCGTTGAACTCATAGTCGAAGATTTCCCCCGCCGAACAAGCCGATCAAACCGATGATGATCAGGTAAAGGGCGACAATAAAATTCAGCAGGCGCGGTATCAGCAGAATGAGGATGCCGGCGATTAGCGAGAGCAGCGGCGTAAGTGATAAGTGAAGATTCATGGCCCTGGTCCTTTCAGGTGGAGTGGCCGGCTGGCTTTATCACAGCATTGCGAGCCGATGCCATGGTATTGAACCTGATTTCTTCAGACTGTTCACGACTCAATTTCAACAGTTGCTGAGGAATATCAAACAATTTAAGAGCGCCTATCAAAATGCCGATGGCAAGGCGGGCGAAGCAGGGAATTCGGGCAGCATGCTGCAAGCGGTATTTTGATAAGCGCTCTCAATGACAAAAGGCCCTTGCGGGCCTTTTTGCTTCTGCGCTGGTCGGGATTAAAACTCTTCCCAATCGTCGCCGGTGGTTGCCTGAGCGGAATTCAGCTGCTTGCGTGCGGGAGGCGCTGCGACCGCCGTTCTCGCTGCAGGCGCAGGCGCAGGGGCGGGGCGCTGACTGGCGGGCGCCGGCATGGCGGTTCTTGCCGGTCGTGCCGCCGGCCGGTGCGCCTGGTTCTGGTCCAGCTTGAAGACGCTGACGACCTGGGCCAGGTTGCCTGCCTGCGATTGCAGCGCCTCGGCCGCCGCCGCTGCTTCCTCCACCAGCGCGGCATTCTGCTGAGTGACCTGGTCCATCTGGTTGATAGCCTGGTTGACCTGCTCGATGCCGGCGCTCTGCTCGGCGCTGGCAGCGGTGATTTCGGCCATGATGTCAGTCACGCGGCGGATGCCATTGACGATTTCTTCCATGGTGGCGCCGGCTTCGTTGACCAGCTTGCTGCCGGTATCGACCTTGGTGACGGAGTCGTCGATGAGGGTCTTGATTTCCTTGGCGGCGGAGGCAGAGCGCTGCGCCAGCGAACGCACTTCGGCGGCCACCACGGCAAAGCCGCGNNTGGAAGGCGATGCCGTCGATGACGCTGATGATGTCGACAATCTTTTTCGAGGAATCATTGATGGCGCCCATCGTGTCGACCACCTGCGCCACCACGTCGCCGCCCTTGAGGGCGACATCGGAAGCCGACTGCGCCAGCTGGTTGGCTTGCCGTGCGTTTTCGGCATTCTGCTTGACGGTGGAGGTCAGCTCTTCCATCGAGGAGGCGGTTTCTTCCAGCGAAGAGGCTTGCTGTTCGGTGCGGGACGAGAGATCCTGGTTGCCGGCGGCGATTTCCGAAGAGGCGGTGGCGATGGTGTCGGTGCCGCTGCGCACATGGCCGACGATCTTGACCAGGCTGCCGTTCATGTCGCGCAAGGCTTGCATCAACCTGCCGGTTTCGTCGGCGGAGCGGACCTCGATTTTCCGGCTCAGATCGCCCTCGGCGATGGCGCCTGCGATATCAACGGCTTCATTCAAGGGACGAGTGATCGCACGCACCAGCCAGAATCCTATGACGCTGGCCAGGAAAAGGCCAAACAGCACGCCAGCGGTGCAGCTTAAGCGTATCCACTCGTATACTTGCCGCGATTTTTCATATTCGCGCTTGGCGACGTCGAGCTGCAATGCGATCAGGCCATCGATTCCATCCCGGACCGGCGTGAAGAGTTGTTCCATCTGGCCGTGGACGAGCGTCGCTGCCAGCTTCATGTCTTGCGCCTTGATGGCGGCAACTGTCGGCTGCAAGCCTTCCGCAAGAAACTTGCGCCGCAGTTCGGCCGCGTTTTCTGCCATCTGTTTTTCTTCCGGCGTCAGGGCATTGGCCATGTATTCTCCCCACACCCTGGTGATGGCGCCCATATTCGTTTCGATTTCGGCGGCAAGTCGCGAAGCCTTGTCTGGTTCGGCTGTCACCGCCTTGGCGGCGGCGACCTGGTTCACGTTGAGCAGGCGAATGACCTGGTCCAGCTGCCCCAGCGCGACCAGCCGGTCCTGGTACATGGATTCCATGGCATCGTCCGCCATGGCGAGTCCGGCGATGCCGATGATCGCACCGACGATCAGCTGTATGCACAAAAAGCCGATGACGAAAATGAGTCGCGTCTTGATGGAAAAATTTTTGAACATGTGGATGTCCCTTGTATGGTTGTTATTAGGTTTGCATCGGCGCTGCCTGCTGCGCGGCCGGTTTTGCCGCCCGCAGCAGCTGGGCGATCTGGTCGGCCGGCACCGGTCGGCTGAAGAAATAACCCTGCATCTGGTCGCAACCATGGTCGCTCAGGAAGTCGAGCTGCGCGGCGGTTTCGACGCCTTCGGCGATGACGCTAAGCTTCATGCTGTGCGCCAGCGCAATCACCGAGTTGACGATCATGGCGTCGTCGGCATCGGTGGTGATGTCGCGCACGAATGAGCGGTCGATCTTCAAACAGTCGATGGGGAAGCGTTTCAGATAGCTCAGGCTGGAATAGCCCGTGCCGAAATCGTCAATGGCCAGGTGCACCCCCATGGCGTGCAACTGGCGCAGGATTTCGACGGCGGCTTGCGGGTTTTGCATGACGTCGCTTTCCGTGATCTCGAGCGCAAGAAAGGCCGGGTCGCAATCCATGTCCGCCAGCAGGCGCGCCACGCGCTTTGCCAGATCCTGCCGCTGGAACTGGCGTGCCGACAGGTTCACGCCGACCCGGATCGGCGGCAGTCCGGCTTCACGCCATGCCTTGTGCTGCGCGCAGGCGGTCGCCAGGACCCATTCGCCGACCGGCACGATCAGGCCGGTTTCCTCCAGCAAGGGGATGAAGTCCGCCGGCGAGACCATGGCCCGGCCTTGCGGCTGCCAGCGCAGCAGCGCTTCGACGCCGACCACTTCGCCGGTGCGGATGTCGATCTGCGGCTGGTAATGCAGCAGGAATTCTTCGCGCTCCAGGGCGCGGCGCAGGGCGCCTTCGAGCCTGAGACTGTCCAAGGCGCGCTCGCCCATACCGCCGGCATAGTACTGAAATCCGTTGCGTCCTTCGGACTTGGCGCGGTACATGGCGACATCGGCGTTTTTCAGCAGGGTCTGGGGGTCCTCGCCGTCGCCCGGATATAGGCTGATGCCGATACTGCCGGTCGGGAAAACTTCCTGGCCTTCCACGATCATGGGCTGGAACAGCGTGTCGAGGATTTTCTGCGCCACGACGGCGGCGTTTTCTTCGTCCGCCATGTCCGAAAGCACCACGACGAATTCGTCGCCGCCCTGGCGCGCTACCGTATCGGCTTCGCGCAGGCAGGCGGAGATCCGGCGGGCGCTTTCGATGATGACTTCGTCGCCGGCGTCGTGGCCGAGGCTGTCGTTGATGTTCTTGAAACGGTCGAGGTCGATGAACATGACCGCTACTTGCCGGCTGGTCCGGTGGGCATACGCGATCGCCTGCGAGAGGCGGTCTTGCAGCAGCAGGCGGTTCGGCAGGCCGGTCAGCGCATCATGGTTGGCCATGCGCAGCAGTTCTTCCTCGGCCTGCTTGCGGCGCGATATGTCTTCGATGAGGGCGATGCAGCGCACTTTGCCGGAGTCGTCGCGCATGGAGGAGACCGTGACATGGACCCACACAGGACTGCCATCCTTGCGGATGTAGCGTTTTTCCCGTGAATATTCATTGATTTCGCCGTGCACGAGCCGGCCGATGAGAACGACGTCTTCCGCCACGTCGTCGGGATGGGTCGTCTCCTGGAAAGTGCGTTGCAGCAGTTCGGCTTCCGTATAGCCGGTGATATCGCATAGCTTGCGATTGATGCGCACAAACGGCCCGTCCGGATCGGTATGCGCAATCCCGACCGCGGCCTGGTTGAAGGTGAGGCGGAACTGTTCCTCGCTTTCCTGCAGCTTGCGGGTCGCCTCCAGCTGGAACGTGACATCCTTGGCAATCAACAGGAGGAGATTTTCATGCGCAAGCATGGTGCGCCGGATATTGAATTCGAAATGGCGCGCGCCGCCGGTTTGGCGAGCCAGCGTCACCACGACATTGTCGCGCGGCGTGCCGGTGACCAGCACCTGCTCCACGGATTCCGCCAGCAGGGGGCAAGCGATGAATTCGCGCAGCGGCAGGGCGTGCGCGGAGGATTCTTCGCTGGCGCCCAGCATTTTGCGCATCGCCCGGTTGATCGAGCGGATATTACCGGCTGCATCCACCACGATCAGGCCGGCCGGCATGCCGCTGATGACCTGCTCCAGGTAATCGCGGTGCTGCACCACATCCTGCTGGACTGCGTGCGAGTAGGTATCCAGCGCCAGCCCCATATCGAGGCAGACCACCTTGAGCGCGGCGTTGTATGCGGCGATGAACATCTCCGGCTTGTCCTGCAGGAGCCGCCAAAGGATGACCAGCAGCTCGGAGAGGTACTTGCGATAAGCGCCGATATACCACTTGGGCTCGAGGCCGATGCGCTGGTGGACGAGGCCGACTTTCAGTCTCTCGAGGACATACTCCTGGCCATAATCACCCGCAGTCAGGCTGTCGAAATAAGCGGACTGGGAATGGCGCAGCCGCGCCAGCGTGCCGGCATCGGGCAGCAACTTGCGCATCTCGGGAAACTCCAGGAGATGCCGATAGAAACCTTCGGAAAAGTCTTCCCTGTCTTGCTGCAGCAGCGTGTGCGCCTTGCGCAGCAGGTCCACATCGGTTTCACGCAGTTCGAGAAAGGCTTTTCGCTTGGCGATCTCATCCAGGTCCAGTCCGATTTCGCGCACAATCAGCTCGACTGCTTCATTTAAATCTCTCATATCTTTGTCGCAATGCTTGTTCGGATAATCCGGTGAGCGAAGCGATAAATCCTTCCTGCCTTTTCAGTGTTTATCCACACAGGTGTGTGGGCAAAATTAAAAAATGTTCCGCGCATGCTTTCCCGGCGAATCTTAGCTTTGCCGCTGCTTTTTCCGAAGAAGAAAAATGTCAGATGCGGCAGGAATGCGACACAGCGGATCTTTGGGCTTTATCCGAAAGCAGGCTGGACAGCGATTCCATCTGGTGTAGCCGGAAATGCCGGGTTTATCGGCATTGAATTTACACAGTCAATCTTGCCATTCAGGCAGGTTGCCAGGGCGATGGATGCATCGTCTCGAAAAACATGCAACAGTCGTGGTCAGCGGGCGGATGCGCATTCTGCTGGTTTCCAGTGGTCGCGCCTCTATCAAAACTGTTCCCAGTTATCGTCGTTGCCGGGTCTTGCGAGAGTGATTTTTTCAATGGGATTGACCAATGTGCCGGCGGCGCGAACGGTTGTCATGGTCCGGGCCGGCGCTGCTACCGCTGGTGTCGCCGGACGATTGATGGCTGTCTTCGTCCTGGGCTGGACAATGTCCGCGTGCATTCCATCGACCTTGAACAGAGAGACGATATCGTTGAGATTGCCAGCCTGCTCATTCAGCGCTGTCGCCGCGGCCGCCGCTTCTTCCACCAGCGCGGCATTTTGCTGAGTGGCCTGGTCCATCTGGCCGATGGCCTGGTTGACCTGTTCGATGCCGGCGCTCTGCTCGGCGCTGGCGGCCGTGATCTCGCCCATGATGTCGGTGACGCGGCGGATGCTGTCGACGATTTCTTCCATGGTGGCGCCAGCCTGGTTGACCAGCCTGCTGCCGGTGTCGACTTTTTCGACGGAATCGCCGATCAGATCCTTGATTTCCTTCGCCGCCGCCGCGCTGCGCTGCGCCAGCGTGCGCACTTCGGCAGCCACCACGGCAAAGCCGCGGCC
>DPRS01000030.1:0-177 GCA_003537575.1 Oxalobacteraceae bacterium | reverse complement strand
CAGGTCCAGGTTGCCGGAGGCGATTTGCGAGGAGGCCGAGGCGATGAAGCCGGTGCCGCCGCGGACCTGCGTGACGATCTTGACCAGGCTATCGTTCATGTCCTTCAGCGACTGCATCAGCTGGCCAGTCTCATCCTTTGACTTGATCTCGATGCGGCTGGTCAGGTCGCCGGCGGC
>DPRS01000071.1 GCA_003537575.1 Oxalobacteraceae bacterium | reverse complement strand
GTCGAGGTCGACGCGTTCTGCTCGTGGTCGGCGTGCAGGATAAGGATACGGTCCAGAGCGCGCACCAGCACGTCGTTGACCTTGTAGTCTTCGCACGGCGTGGCGAACATCATGCGCATGAAGTTGGCGCTGTACGACAGATCGTTGCGCGGGTAGACGAACGGCTGACCGACCGAATACTTGT
Organism: Oxalobacteraceae bacterium; assembly: GCA_003537575.1. Classification (GTDB taxonomy): domain Bacteria; phylum Pseudomonadota; class Gammaproteobacteria; order Burkholderiales; family Burkholderiaceae_D; genus Paucimonas. Next base: position 24,196 of record DPRS01000071.1, on the reverse strand, counting down.
ATGCCATGGCGACCAGGGTCGGCAGCTTGGCGATCAGGCGGATGGCCGACACTTCGCGGTGATGCGCGTCGGAGATGTCCAGCGAATCATGGTAGAACGACGACAGCGCGCCCACGGTACCGACCAGCACGGACATCGGGTGCGCGTCGCGGCGGAAGCCGCGGAAGAAGAATTGCATCTGCTCGTGCACCATGGTGTGCTTGGTGACGGTGGAAACGAACTTGTCCTTCTGCGCCTGGTTCGGCAGTTCGCCGTTCAGCAGCAGGTAGCAGGTTTCCAGGAAGTCGCAGTTGACTGCCAGTTGCTCGATCGGGTAGCCGCGATACAGCAGCTCGCCCTTGTCGCCATCGATGTAGGTGATCGAGGAATTGCAGGCGGCGGTCGACATGAACCCAGGATCATAGGTGAACTTGCCGGTCGCGCCATACAGCTTGCGAATGTCGATTACATCCGGACCAACAGTGCCCTTGTAAATAGGGAGTTCAAGCGAGGGGGTTCCGTCGGAAAACGACAGCGTGGCTTTAGTATCAGAGTTGGTCATGGCTCTTCCTTCAAATCACCTAGGGAGGGGTGAGTCGGTTGTTAAAATAAGAAACGAAACTGCAAGCACTACAAGGGTCAGGCCGCACGCAGCCTGGCAAGCAAGGCATGCACGTGCGGCAAATCCACTTCGCCTTCCGGCTCCTTGCGCGACAGCAGCAAATCCATCAGCGCGCTGTCGGCCAGTTCCATCAGGCGAGAAAACGCATCCACCTCTTCATCTGTCAGGGTGGTTTCATGCGCATCCAGGAAACGCGTGATGATCAGGTCGTTTTCCAGCAAGCCGCGGCGCGCGCGCCAGCGCAGGCGCGCACGTTTGATCGGGTCGGATTGGTGAGTTACAGACATGTCATCACTGTTTTGTTGATAGCCAGCCTTAAGCGGCACGGCGCACCATCAGTTCCTTGATCTTGCCGATTGCCTTGGTCGGGTTCAGGCCCTTCGGGCAGACGTCGACGCAATTCATGATCGTATGGCAGCGGAACAGGCGGTACGGATCCTGCAGGTTGTCCAGGCGCGCGCCGGTGGCTTCGTCGCGGCTGTCGGCGATGAAGCGGTAGGCTTGCAAGAGGCCGGCGGGGCCGACGAACTTGTCCGGATTCCACCAGAACGACGGGCAGGAAGTCGAGCAGCAGGCGCACAGGATGCACTCGTACAGGCCGTCGAGCTCTTCGCGCTCGGCCGGCGACTGCAGGCGCTCTTTCTCGGGCGGAATGCTGTCGTTGATCAGGTACGGCTGGATCGAGTGATACTGCTTGAAGAACTGGGTCATGTCGACGATAAGGTCGCGAATGACCGGCAGGCCCGGCAGCGGACGCAGGATGATCGGCTCGGTCAGTTCGTTCAGGTTGGTGGTGCAGGCCAGACCGTTCTTGCCATTGATGTTCATGGCGTCGGAGCCGCACACGCCTTCGCGGCAGGAGCGGCGCAGCGCCAGAGAATCATCGACGTCGGACTTGATGCGCTGCAATGCATCCAGCAGCATCTTGTCGGTGTCCTTCAGCTCGACCGTCAGGTCTTGCATGTAAGGCTTGGCATCCTTGTCCGGATCGTAGCGATAGATTTGGAATTTCAGAGTACGTGCCATAGTTTTTCCTTTGCGAGTCCAGCCTTATTGCGGGACAGAGTTTGCGAGGCGCCGCAGCGCGACGAGTTACTCTGTCCTCAACACTTTTTACTGAACCTCCAACATATTTAGAATGTACGAGCCTTCGGCTTGAAGGTCTCCACCGTCAACGGCTTGGTGACGACCGGCTTGTAATCCAGGCGGTTGCCTTCCGAGTACCACAGAGTGTGCTTCATCCAGTTCTCGTCGTCGCGCTTCTCATAGTCGCGGTGCGCATGGGCGCCGCGAGATTCCTTGCGGGCAGCAGCCGAAACGATGGTGGCTTTGGCGGTTTCGATCAGGTTATCGAGTTCCAGGGCTTCCATGCGTGCGGTGTTGAACACCTTGGACTTATCCTTGAACGAAACGTGCTTGCGGCGCTCGTCGAGCTTCATGATTTCCTGGACGCCGGCCTGCAGCAGTTCGTCGGTGCGGAACACGCCGCAGTATTTCTGCATGGTCGAGCGGATCGCGTTGGCGACATCCTGCACGCGCTCGCCGCCGGTGCTGTTTTCCAGGTGATTCAGGCGCGACAGCGCGAGATCGGCGGCATCGGCCGGCAGCGGCTTGTGGCTCTTGTCCTTGAGATTGCTTGCGACAATGTGGTTGCCGGCAGCGCGGCCGAACACCACCAGGTCGAGCAGCGAGTTGGTTCCCAGGCGGTTGGCGCCGTGCACCGAGACGCAGGAGCATTCGCCGATGGCGTACAGGCCGTTGACCACTTCATTGGGATTGCCGTTCTTCGGCGCCACGACCTGACCATGGATGCTGGTCGGGATGCCGCCCATCTGGTAGTGAATGGTCGGCACGACGGGAATCGGTTCCTTGGTGGCGTCGACGTTGGCGAACTTGTGGCCGATTTCCAGGATCGACGGCAGGCGCTTCTTGATGGTGTCGGCGCCGATGTGACGCAGATCCAGCAGCACGTGGTCCTTGTTCGGGCCGCAGCCGCGGCCTTCCTTGATTTCCTGGTCCATCGAGCGCGACACGAAGTCGCGCGGCGCCAGGTCTTTCAGGGTCGGCGCATAGCGTTCCATGAAGCGTTCGCCGTTGGAGTTCAGCAGGATGCCGCCCTCACCGCGCACGCCTTCGGTGATCAGCACGCCGGCGCCGGACACGCCGGTCGGGTGGAATTGCCAGAATTCCATGTCTTCGATCGGCAGGCCGGCACGGGCCGCCATGCCGAGACCGTCACCGGTGTTGATGAAGGCATTGGTGGAAGCGGCAAAGATACGCCCTGCCCCGCCGGTGGCGAAGACGGTGGTCTTGGCCTGCAGAATCATGACGTCGCCGGTTTCCAGCTCCAGCGCGACCACGCCGAGGATATCGCCGTCGGCGTCGCGGATCAGGTCGATCGCCATCCATTCGACGAAGAAGTGGGTCTTGGCGCGGACGTTGCGCTGGTACAGGGTATGCAGCAGCGCATGGCCGGTGCGGTCGGCGGCGGCGCAGGCACGCTGCACCGGCTTTTCGCCGAAGTTCGCGGTATGGCCGCCGAACGGACGCTGGTAGATGGTGCCGTCGGCATTGCGGTCGAACGGCATGCCGAAGTGTTCCAGTTCATAAACCACGTGCGGCGCTTCGCGGCACATGAATTCGATGGCATCCTGGTCGCCCAGGTAGTCGCCGCCCTTGACGGTGTCGAACATGTGCCAGAACCAGTTGTCCTCGGCCATGTTGCCCAGCGAAGCGCCAATGCCGCCTTGCGCAGCAACGGTGTGCGAGCGTGTGGGGAAAACTTTCGACAGCACGGCGACGTTCAGGCCGGCTTCCGCCAGTTGCAGCGAGGCGCGCATGCCGGAACCGCCGGCGCCAACGATCACTGCATCAAAACGACGGACGGGAATGGTGGATTTGATTGCTGCCACGGTTAAGCTCTCCAGATAATCTGCGCCGCCCAGCCGGCACAACCAATCAGCCACGCCAGGGTGGCAACTTGCAATACGAGTCGCAACGCGACGGACTTGGTAACGTAATCCATCCAGATGTTGCGCATGCCGACCCATGCGTGATAAGCCAGCGCCAGGAAGGTCACGAAGGTCGCGATCTTGAACCATTGCATGGCAAACAGGCCAGCCCAGCCTTCATAGCTGAAGCGCGAGCCGGTAAGGAGGCACACTAGCAGGATCAGAGTGTAAAGCGCCATGATGATGGCGGTGACGCGCTGCGCCATCCAGTCCACCAGGCCATAATGGGCGCCGACAACCTGGCGCCTAGGTCCGATATTATTATTTGCCATTTTTTAGAACACTCCAAACAGTTTCAAAGCGACCAGCAGTGTCAGCGGCAGGCTGACAGCCAGCACGGCGGTTGCCGACTTGCGGCCACCTTCCTTGCTCACGCCAACATGGAAATCCGCGAACAGGTGGCGAATACCGGCGCAGAAGTGATGCAGGTATGCCCAGGACAAGGCCAAGATCAGCAGTTTGACGAACCAGTGCGAAGCGTAGCCCCTCAGGTAGTCGAAGGAAATCTCCGACGTCAGGCTTTGATCAAGCAGATACAGCACGAAGGGCAGCAGGAAGAAGATCAGCGCGCCGCTCCCCCTGTGCAGGATGGATACCTTGGCCGCCAGCGGCAATCGGTAACTCAGCGCTTGGGCAAAGGTCATCGGACCAAATTGCCGTCGATTGTTTTTTTCCGGTTCAGACATTTCTAAGGCCTCTCACTCACTTATAAGAATTCCGTAATTTTCGCTTATTTTCGCGAAGCATACCAACCATGTATTGTAGCCCGATGGCAATTATTTTTCTTGTCCTATCCTAGCTCAATTCATTTTGATAATGATGAGTCGCTGTCAGGTACAGGCAGCGACGCACCTCCACCGGCTTGTCGCCGTAGGTAAAGGAGACCCGCTCCACGCTCAGCAAGGGCGTGCCCGGCGTGACCGCCAGAAGCTCCGATGCATGCTCGTCGGCGCACACCGCGCGCAATTGCTCGGTCGCGCGAATCATGCGCGTGCCGAACTCGGTCTCGAACAAGCCGTACATCGGCCCCTTGTATTCAATCAGGCGCTCCGCGGTCAATCCCTTGAACAGCACACCCGGCAGCCACAGCTCTTCGAGAATGGTAGGAACGCCGTCAAAGGATTGGACGCGCTTAATGAAAATCATTGGATCGCCGGACTTCACCTCCAGCAGGCGCGCCACCTCCGCAGGAGCGCGCAGGCGCTTGACATCGATGACGCGATTTTCGGCACTGTGCGGCTCCCCTTCGTCGGGCATCAGGCGCAAAAAACGGAACTGGGCGCGCACTTCGTGATGGGTGGCGACAAAGGTGCCCTTGCCCTGACGTCGCACTACCAGGTTTTCCTGGGCCAGTTCGTCGATCGCCTTGCGCACCGTGCCCTGGCTCACCTTGAAACGGGCAGCCAGTTCGACTTCACTGGGGATCAGCTCTCCCGGCTTCCATTCGCCGGATTGCAGGCTTTGCGTGATCAGCGCCTTGATTTGCTGATATAGCGGACTGAAGGTGGGTGATGACCCGGAGACGGATGATCCTGCCCCTGCGCCAGGCGCACTGCCATTATTCAGGTTGGACAGGACAGAACTCATGTCCCGGATTTCACCACAATTTACCCTTTTCCGTCTAGCAAAAAATGCTACTGATATGTCTTATATAAGATATAAGATAGTCATTGACAGCCTGTTACACACAGCCTAAACTCGCGAGCAATATTTACCTGATGCAAATTCAGGAAGGCTGACGAAGGCTTCCACCGCTTTTACCGTGCGGCGAAACCGAATTGGCTGACTTGACTTGCTTTCGGCAGTATTATTGCGGATTCTGTACAAATCATCACCACATCCCTTTCATCACCCACTTTGGAGAGTCAACATGGCTAAAGCCCCCATGCGTGTCGCCGTCACCGGCGCCGCCGGCCAAATCGGTTATTCCCTGCTGTTCCGTATCGCCAACGGCGACATGCTCGGCAAAGACCAGCCGGTCATCCTGCAACTGCTCGAAATCCCTGACGAAAAAGCTCAGAAGGCCCTGAAGGGCGTGATGATGGAAATCGACGATTGCGCCTTCCCGCTGGTAGCCGGCATGACCGCGCACAGCGATCCGATGACCGCATTCAAGGATGCCGACGTCGCCCTGCTGGTCGGCGCCCGTCCGCGCGGCCCCGGCATGGAGCGCAAGGATCTGCTGGAAGCCAATGCCCAGATCTTCACCGTGCAAGGCAAGGCACTGGACGCCGTCGCTTCGCGCAACGTCAAGGTGCTGGTGGTCGGCAACCCGGCCAACACCAATGCCTACATCGCCATGAAGTCGGCGCCGAATCTGCCGGCCAAGAACTTCACCGCCATGCTGCGCCTGGACCACAACCGCGCCCTGTCGCAACTGGCGCAGAAGGTTGGCAAGCCCATCACTTCGATCGAAAAACTGTGCGTGTGGGGCAACCACTCGCCAACCATGTACGCCGACTTCACCAATGCCCTCATCGATGGCAAGCCGGCCAAGCAACTGGTGAATGACGAAGCCTGGACCAAGGACGTCTACCTGCCGACCGTTGGCAAGCGCGGCGCCGCCATCATCGAAGCGCGCGGCCTGTCGTCGGCTGCTTCGGCCGCCAACGCCGCCATCGACCACGTGCATGACTGGGTGCTGGGCACCAATGGCAAGTGGACCACCATGGGCATCCCGTCCGACGGCTCCTACGGCATCCCCGAAGGTATGGTGTTCGGCTTCCCGGTCACCACTGAAAACGGCGAATACAAGATCATTCAGGGCCTGCAGATCGACGCTTTCTCGCAAGAGCGCATCAACCTGACCCTGAAGGAACTGCAGGAAGAACGTGACGGCGTCAAGCATCTGGTAGGATAATCCGTCGATTGAACATCCGGGCGGTACGCAGCTGCGTGGCGCCCGGATGCGCTGGACAAATAACAGAGAAATCTTACAAACCCGACGGTGCACATGCATCCTTCCGAAGTCTTATTCCAGGACAAGACAAAGCCGGTGAGCCTGCCGGTCTGCGACCATTATGCCGGCTCCGAAAAGCTGATGCGCAAATCGCTTGCCCTGCAACAAGAAATTGGCCCCCTGTTCGACATTACCTTCGATTGCGAAGACGGCGCCGCCGCCGGCAATGAAAAAGCCCATGCACAACTGGTCGGCGCGCTGATCGCCTCCGATAACAATCGCTTCGGCCGCGTCGGCGCGCGCGTGCATGACATCGGCAGCGAATTTTTCGAGCAAGACGTCACCCTCATCTGCGAAGCTGCCGCCGCGCGCCTGGCTTATCTGATGCTGCCCAAGCCGGAAAACCTGAAAGACGTCAAACGCGCCATCACCGTCATCGACAGGATCGCCCGCGCCCATGGCCGCAGCAAGCTGCCGGTGCACGTGCTGATCGAAACCCACGGTGCGCTGGCCGATGCTCATGGCATCGCCGCCCTGCCCCAGGTCGAATCGCTCTCCTTTGGCATCATGGATTTCGTCTCCGGCCACTATGGCGCCATTCCCGGCAACGCCATGCGCAGCCCGGGCCAGTTCACGCATCCGCTGGTGATGCGCGCTAAGCTCGAGATCGCCGCCGCCTGCCATGCGCACGGCAAGGTGCCTTCGCATAACGTCACCACCGAAATCAAGGATAGCGCCGTGGTCGCCGGCGACGCCACGCGCGCCGCGGCCGAGTGCGGCTATACCCGCATGTGGAGCATTCACCCCGACCAGATCAAACCCATCATCAAGGCCATGGCGCCGCGCAGTTCCGAAGTCAATGAAGCGGTGCTGATCCTGACGGAAGCGCAGGCAGCGCAGTGGGGCCCGATCCAGCATCACGGCAGGCTGCACGACCGTGCCAGCTACCGTTATTACTGGACCATCCTGCAGCGCGCAAAACTAGGCGGCATGCCGTTGCCCGATGCGGCAGCCGCCCTACTATAAAATCGGGCAAAACCTATCGCATCAGGGACCTACAAACGCATTCCCAGGAGACCATTCATGAAAAAATTCCTATCCGTACTGATGGCGGCGACCATTGCGCTGGCCGTATCTTCCGCCATGGCGGAAACCGCTTCCCCAGCGCCGAAAAAGGCGGTGGATAAGTCCGAGAAAAAGACAGCCAAGAAAACCACCTCGAAAAAATCCGCCAAGAAGGTTGATGATGCCAGCACCGATCTCGCCGAGGCCGATGTCGCTGGCTCTATCGTCACCGAATACGGTTGCGCCGAAGGCCACAAGATCACGGTATTCCGCAATCCCGACGACTCAGCCAATGTGGCGCTACGCTGGGGCAACCGCATTACCCGCATGAAGCGCATCGAAACCGCCAGCGGCGCCGAGCGGCTCGAACATGAAAAGCGCGGCCTGGTGTTCATCGGCATTCCTGCGAAGGCCATGTTGCTTGACGCCAAGCGCGGCCGCCAGCTGGCCAACGATTGCAAGTCGCCGGAACAGCTAGCCCAAGGCTGAAGCACAGAAGCTTAATACCCCGGCAACATTACCGGCAAAAAAATATAATGCTGTAAATTTGACAGCCGGGATGCGCGAGTATGCCGGCCGCAAGCAAGTGTGAAGCAAAAACCTGTTGGCAGTTGATTTGTCACATCTAAGGAGAGGCTATGTCCCGCAACACTCTGAACACGCTCAAGGAATTCCCGATTTCGGGTTCCAGGAAAGGTCAGTTCTACTCACTCCCCGCGCTGGGTAAAAAACTCGGCGTGGATGTTTCGCGCCTGCCGGTATCGATCCGTATCGTGCTGGAGTCAGTGCTGCGCAATTGCGACGGCAAGAAAGTGACCGAAGAGCATGTGAAGCAGCTCGCGAACTGGGCTCCGACCGCTGCCCGCACCGATGAAATCCCCTTCGTGGTCGCCCGCGTGGTACTGCAGGATTTCACCGGCGTGCCTCTGCTGGCGGACCTGGCAGCAATGCGCGGCGTCGCCGCCAAGAATGGCAAAAACCCGAAAAACATCGAGCCGCTGGTGCCGGTGGACCTGGTGGTCGACCACTCCGTGCAGATCGACCACTTCCGTGAAAAGAAAGCCCTCGACCTGAACATGAAGCTGGAATTCCAGCGCAACAACGAGCGCTACCAGTTCATGAAGTGGGGCATGCAGGCATTCGACACCTTCGGCGTCGTGCCCCCGGGCTTCGGCATCGTTCACCAGGTCAACCTGGAATACCTGGCACGCGGCGTGCACAAGAAGGACAAGGTCTACTACCCGGACACCCTGGTCGGCACCGACTCCCACACCACCATGATCAACGGCATCGGCGTGGTCGGCTGGGGCGTGGGCGGCATCGAAGCCGAAGCCGGCATGCTGGGCCAGCCGGTGTACTTCCTGACCCCGGACGTGATCGGCGTGAACCTGACCGGCGCGCTGCGCGAAGGCGTCACCGCCACCGACCTGGTGCTGACCATCACCGAAATGCTGCGCAAGGAGAAGGTCGTCGGCAAGTTCGTCGAATTCTTTGGCGAAGGCACCGAATCGCTGTCGCTGACCGACCGCGCCACCATCGCCAACATGGCGCCGGAATACGGCGCCACCATGGGCTTCTTCCCGGTCGACGACGCCACCATCGAGTATTTCAAGGGCACCGGCCGCACCAAGGCTGAAATCGATGCTTTCGAGGGTTACTTCAAGGCGCAGAAGATGTTCGGCATCCCGAAATCGGGCGAAATCGACTACACACACGTGGTCGCCCTCGACCTGGGTTCGGTCGCGCCTTCGCTGGCCGGCCCGAAGCGCCCGCAAGACCGTATCGAAATCGGCAACGTCAAGTCGACCTTCGCCGACCTGTTCTCCAAGCCGACTTCGGAAAACGGTTTCAACAAGAAGGCCGAAGACCTGGATGCTCAGTATGAAACCACCAACGGCGTCAAGGTCAAGAGCGGTGACGTGCTGATTGCCGCCATCACTTCCTGCACCAACACCTCGAACCCGAGCGTGCTGCTGGCTGCCGGCCTCTTGGCCAAGAAAGCCGTGGAAGCCGGCCTGAAGGTCGCTCCGCACATCAAGACTTCGCTGGCCCCCGGCTCGCGCGTCGTCACCAAGTACCTGGAAGCCGCAGGCCTGCTGCCTTACCTGGAAAAACTCGGCTTCGGCGTCGCCGCCTACGGCTGCACCACCTGTATCGGCAATGCCGGCGACCTGACCCCGGAACTGAACGAAGCCATCGTCAAGAACGACATCGTGGCTTCCGCCGTGCTATCGGGCAACCGTAACTTCGAAGCGCGTATCCACCCGAACATCCGTTCGAACTTCCTGGCTTCGCCGCCGCTGGTCGTGGCCTACGCCATCGCCGGCAACGTTACCAAGGACTTGATGACCGAGCCGGTTGGCCGCGTCAAGGGCAAGGATATCTTCCTGGGCGACATCTGGCCGACTTCGCAGGAAATCGCCAAGCTGATGAAGTTCGCGCTGAACTCCAAGACCTTCAAAGAAAACTACGCCGACGTCAAGGGCAAGCCGGGCAAGCTGTGGGAAGACATCAAGGGCGTCGCCAAGGGCGAAGTCTACAACTGGCCGGGTTCCACCTATATCGCCGAGCCGCCGTTCTTCGCCGACTTCACGATGGAACCGAAGGCCGCCGCCACCGGCATCCAGGGCGCCCGAGCGCTGGGCGTGTTCGGCGACTCGATCACCACCGACCACATCTCCCCAGCCGGTTCGATCAAGGAATCCTCACCGGCAGGCAAGTGGCTGCTGGCCAACGGCGTGCAGAAGGCCGACTTCAACAGCTACGGCTCGCGCCGCGGCAACCATGAAGTCATGATGCGCGGCACTTTCGCCAACGTGCGCATCAAGAACCTGATGATCCCGGCCAAGCAGGACGGTTCGCGTGTCGAGGGCGGCATCACCATTCACCAGCCTTCCGGCCGTGAAATGTCGATCTATGACGCCGCCATGGAATACGTCAACGACGGCGTGCCGACCATGGTGTTCGGCGGCGAAGAGTACGGCACCGGCTCCTCCCGCGACTGGGCTGCCAAGGGCACCCAGCTGCTGGGCGTGAAGGCGGTCGTGGCGCGCTCCTTCGAGCGCATCCACCGTTCCAACCTGGTGGGCATGGGTGTGCTGCCGCTGCAGTTCCTGGGCAACGACAGCGTGCAATCGCTGGGCATTACCGGCGACGAAACCTTCGATCTGAAGGGCATCGAGTCCGACATCAAGCCGCAGCAGCAAGTCACCCTGGTGATCAACCGTGCCAATGGCCAGAAGCAGGAAGTCAAGGTCCTGCTGCGCATCGACACCCCGATCGAAGTAGACTACTACAAGCACGGCGGCATTCTGCCGTTCGTTCTCAGGCAGCTGCTCGCCGCCTGAGAACTCAGGCAGGAGCCTGCTTGACGGAGACACGCGGTGCGACCGCACCGCTCGGGTTTTCCGTCAACTGCTCGCAGTCTAAGTAATCCGTGCAACGCCTGCATCTTCGATGCAGGCGCATAAAAACGGGGTCGGCATCGCCGGCCCCGTTTTCTTTTCTGACATTACGCCACATCCTCTTGCGAAAATCGCTACAATGTTGTCATTACTGGCGCTGCGCGATGAGCGTCAGCGTTTCATCGCCATTTCTCCTTCAGATTATCCACATGCGCCGTTCCTTCAAAGGGTCTTCCGCCCGACTTTCCGCCGATAGCCAACGCCTGATCGCGCTATCCAAGGCTCTGATACAGGCCTCCAGCCGGGTCGAGGAACGCGCCTGGGAGCACGACCTCGACGCGCTGCTGCACAAGGCGCTGCGACTGGGCCACCAGGCCGACATCGATGCCGCTCTCGACCAGCTGTTCAAGAGCAAATCGGAAGCTTATGAAGCCTTGATGGACAGCGTCGAAGCAGGCAGCGAATCCTGCATCATCGAGCATGAAGGCAAGCAGTACCAGGCCCTGCTGATTGCCGCACCCATCCTGGCATGGACCCGTTTCGCGATCGCCTCCGGACCGTTCAGCCAGGACATGCTGCTGACTTTGTCGGCGCAGCTGCAAGCCCATGTGCTGGCCGCCGACACGCAGATGTCGATGGCCCCGCTGCTGTATTCGATCGACCAGCTGCCCAAGGACCATGCCGACACCTTTGCCCTGACCCAGCGCATGGCACTGGCGGCGCTCGCCAAGACGCCGCTGCGCCCGCCGGCCAGCATGCCGGAAACTGCCCCCTTCCTGGCCGATACGCGTTACCTGATGGCCACGGTGGTGGCCCCCCTGGGTGCGCCGCTGTTCCGCTGGCAGGAAGCGGCCAACCCGGCCGAGCGCGCCGCTGCGCTGGCGCAATGGCAGGCTCAGGGCAAACCCAGCGTGGAGCGGCTGCTGCCCGGCTGCGGCATCGAACTGCTGCTGCCGGACGCCTATTTCATGGCTTGCCGCACCGCAGACAAGCAGATCCGCCCGGCCTCGGTGAAGGCGGCGGTGCATTACCTGACCCATACTCTGAATATCGGCCCGGAAGAATTGAGCGCGGTGATCGGCGGCTTTATCGATCCGCTCGGCGAAGGCCGCATCGACGAGTACCGCGTCAGCTTCGTGCTGCGGCCCGCTCCGGAGGTGGTGTACGGCCTGGTATGGCCGCTATACGGAGACGAAGATGCAGCGGAAGCAGAGAGCGACGCCGATACTGGCGCATCTGCGGGCATCGATGCGCCGCTGACGCCGGTGCAGGAAATCACGGTCCTTCTGCGCGAATCCGGCGTGGTGCACATCAAGCGCCATGAGGAAATCTTTCCGATGGAATTCTGCGACGATTGCGGCACGCCGCTTTATTGCGACCTCGAAGGCGAGCTGGTGCACGCCGAAATGCCGGAAGAGGCGGCGCAGGCGCCCTCTCACCTGCACTGATGCGGGCGGGAACATACCCGCCCCTTGTCCCCTATGTTCTTCCCTTGCGCCTGTCGCCCCAAACCTGCAGCTTAAATTTCCCGGCTCACGTGCCGCAAAATCGGCTGCAGCAGCGCCTGCCCCAGGCGCGCGCTGCGGGCACCATTCCATCCGGTCTGCGGATCTGGCAAATCGGCATTGTCCTTGAACGGCATTTCCAGCGTCAGCGACACGCACTTGAAGGCATGGCCGATATACTTCGAAGCCAGCTTCAGCATGTCGGCCTGGTATTTGCCAGGCTCATACCCTACCCTGCTCTGAAAATCCGGGCTGGCGCGCAGGAATTCTTCGATGAAGGCTTGCTGCTCGGTCGCCTGGCGCGAACTGAAGTCTTCCAGCATTTCGCAGCCGGCCACGAATACATAGGGCAAGGCCTCGTCGCCATGAATATCGAGAAAGAGGTCGCAACCGGTTTCGTGAATCCGTTTTTTCACCAGGCACACTTCCGGGCTGGTTTCCATCGAAGGCGTCATCCATTCGCGGTTGAGGTTGGCCCCGGCGGCATTGGTGCGCAGGTTGCCGCGCACCGAGCCGTCCGGATTCATGTTTGGCACGATATAAAACACGGCCTGCTGCAGCAGGCGCCGGGCCAAGGGATTGGCACTGTCGAGCAAGGCGTCGACAAGGCCTTCCACCAGCCATTCCGCCATTGATTCGCCTGGATGCTGGCGGGCGATGATCCAGATCTTTCTGGCGGCAGCCGGGTCGCCGATGACCGCCAGATTGAGGTCGCGCCCGTCGAGCGTGCTGCCGAGGTCTTCCATCCGCGCCAGGCCGGAAGATTCGATGCGCCCCAGCAGGCCCAGGTGACGCTCCCAGGAATACGGTTCGAAATAGGCGTAATAGACGCTGTCCCGCTGCGGCGCATGGGTAATCGTCAGCACCCTGCCGTCATACGCGGTCGGCACGCGGAACCAGTGCTCGCGGTCATAGCTGGCCACGGCCTGGTAGCCTTCCCAGCCCTGCGGGTAGGTGGCATCGGCGGCATTCAGGATGCGCAGTGTGCACGCCTGCCCGGCCGCTCCTTGCAGGCGAAAATAAAACCACTGCATGAAATCGGCATGCGAATCCTTGCGCAGTTTCAACTCGATGGCATCGGCGCGCTCGGCGCAAACGACTTCAATGGCGCCGGCATCGAATTGCTGGCTGATCTTGAGAGACATAGAAAGATTTCTGAAAACGGTGGAAGCAAGCATCATCGGCATGGCAGACGACCGGCCATGCCTGTCGGGAAGAGCACGTACCGCGTACAATCCGGATGCGACGCTGCCATGATTTTTTAAGGGAATATTATGCAGCACAAAACATGCGGCGGGTTCTAGGCATGCCGGTTTGCGTCGCCATAAAATAAAACAGTGAATGGCAAAAGCCATCCCGGCATATCGAACAAGACAAGGAGCCAGCCATGTTCCAGCTTAGAAAGGCAGACCAGCGCGGCCATTCGCAGATCGAGTGGCTCGACAGCCACCACAGCTTTTCATTCAGCAATTACTATGACCCGGAGCACATGGGATGGGGACCACTGCGCGTCATTAACGACGATACGGTCGCGCCCGCCGCCGGATTCCCGACGCACTCCCACCGCGACATGGAAATCATTTCCTATGTGCTCGAAGGCCGGCTCCAGCACAAGGATACCATCGGCACCGGCTCGGTGATCCGGCCTGGCGACGTACAATTGATGGAAGCCGGCAGAGGCATTGCCCATAGCGAATTCAATGCCTCCGACAAGGAAGCCGTGCATTTCCTGCAAATCTGGATCATGCCGGACCGCGTGGGGCTTGCTCCAAGCTACCAGCAAACCTATTTTGCCGATGCCGAAAAGCGCGGCAAATTCCGTTTGATCGTGTCGCCTGACGGCGGCAACGATTCCCTCCGCATCCAGCAGGACGTGCGCCTGTACAGCGCCCTGCTGGATGGCGCGGAAAACCTGGAATGGCCGCAGGATGCGGCGCGCAAGGCTTATGTGCATGTCGCTCGCGGTAGTGTGACTGTCAATGGCATTACCTTGCATAGTGGCGACGGCTTGCGTATTGCCGATGAGCCCGAGCTGAAATTTACCGATGGGCGCGAGGCTGAAGTACTGTTGTTCGATTTGCCCGACAACTAGGATCATTTACATGACTGCCGCCAGCAGCATGGCCCCGGCAGCGATCATCGCGGCGCCGGCCACGCGCGCAACGGTGACTCCGGCGGGCCCGACCTTTTCCAGCAGAATGAACCCCGCCAGCAGCGCCACCCATGCCAGGTTCATGACGCCGACCACGAACAGCACGCCCATCAAGGCCCAGCAGCAACCAAGGCAATAAACTCCATGGCGCCAACCCATCTGCAAGGCGCCCGCCAGGCCGTCGCGCCAGCGTGCCATCAGGAAGCCCAGCGGGCTTTGGCAATGGCGCAGGCAGGCGCGTTTCAGCGACGTCATCTGGTAGATGCCGGCGGCTATCAACACACCCCCGCCTGCCTGGCTGCTGTGCAAGGCCATTTGCGGAGATAGCAGCGCGGCCCGATGCAAGAGCCACTGCGCCAGCGTCGCCCCCAAACTGAAACCGGTCCAGGCCAGCAGATAGCCCAGGCCAAAAGCCAGCACAATCAGCGGCAAGCGACGGCTGTCGCGCCGGGCATGCGCCGCCGCGAACAGCAGCACGACGGGAGCCGCCGATCCGGCCATCATGCCGATCATCATGACGACCCACATCGCATACGTGAAAAGGAAATCAGCCAGCCCCCATGGCTGCCTCATTTTCATCCCGGCCATCGCCGTCGCCATCTGACGGTCAAGATAAAACAAATATGCCCAAGCCAGCAGGACTATGCCAGCGATGCAGGCGCCGATGAAAATGCGCTCCCGCCGGGAAAGTGAAAACTCCGGCGCAGGCGCTACGGGATGGATGGACGTGTCCAGTTTCAGCCGCCTTGCCAGGAAAACGGCGCGTACTGGCCATTGTTCCGGCCGCTGACGTCATCCCAGTCAAAACCCAGCGCATGAATATGGCTGTGCGAGGCGCGCGCCAGGGCGAAGCGATCTGCCGCCGGATGCCCGGCATGATCCAGGTTCAGCGGTTCGCTGGCATGGGGATCCAGTCCCATTGCCCCTTGCGCAGCCATATCGACCAGACTTGCAGCGCTGACCGACCAGGTAACGCCATCCCGCTCGAAGTGGATCGGTGCCAATGCGACACCGGCGAACTTGCTTACCAGTGCGGACAAGGCTGCCATCGGCCCGCCGGCCGAACCGCTGGCAATTGCCGTGATCGCTTCGCGCTGCTCGGGGCTGGCACGCTCATCAGCAACGATGCCGACAGTCCAGTTGCCCTTGCCCATTTCCTCCGGCGTATGTCCGAGCACGATGAAGCCCAGACCGTCGAGCATCACTGCCCCATACCGGCCATGCTCAATCTGAAAAGCCATGGCGAAACCGCAACTTCCCTTGCTTGGCTTGCCCGCCATCTGGCTGAGTACACAAGGACAAACGAAGTCGCAACTGCAGGTCTCATAGTACTGGCCGCCGAGTTTCCAGGCTGGAGTTGTCATGATTCACCTCCGCATCCGCGTACAAGAATCGACAGATCAACTCATGATAGGACACGCATGCCGCTCATGCCAGAGGCGATGGGCCACATGGAACGCCGCCCTGCAGTTGCAGTCAGAGCGTTCAAGTGATTGTACACTTCACGATTTGAAGGAATAAAAGTGACTCAACAACTCGATGAGGCCGGGCTCGATCTTCTTTTCCGCAATGCCCGGACATTCAATGCCTGGTCGAACAATACCATCAGCGACGAAATCCTGAAGCAGCTGTACGACTTGATGAAATGGGGCCCGACCAGCGCCAATTGCTGTCCGGCGCGCATTCTTTTTCTGCGTACGCCGGAAGCCAAACAGCGTCTCTTGCCGGCCTTAGCACCCGGCAATGTAGAGAAAACCATGAGCGCGCCCGTGACGGCAATCATTGGCTACGATGGCAAGTTCTACGAGCAATTACCGAGGCTGTTTCCGCATGCGGATGCGAGATCCTGGTTTGCCGATACACCGGAACTGGCCGAAGTCACGGCACGTCGCAACAGTTCGCTCCAAGGCGCTTACTTCATCATGGCAGCTCGTGCCCTCGGACTGGATTGCGGCCCGCTGTCCGGCTTTGATCAAAACAAGGTCGACCATGAATTTTTCCCTGCCGAGAGCCGACCTGATTTTGAGTACGAGTATTTCCCCGACAGCCATATCAAAACCAATTTCTTATGTAACTTGGGCTATGGTGACAGGACGAAGCTGTTTCCGCGCAGCCCACGCCTGGATTTTGATGAAGCATGCAAGCTGCTTTGATGCTTTCAAATATGGGGAGCTAACTATTTGTGTTGGGGCTTGCCGCAAGTACGGCCAGTTTTTACCGATTAACAAGCATTACCTGACAACATTATGCCGACCTCTGTTATAATCTCGCCTTCGTCGGGGCGTAGCGCAGCCTGGTAGCGTACCTGCATGGGGTGCAGGGGGTCGGAGGTTCGAATCCTCTCGCCCCGACCAAGAAAATCAAAGCCGGTCAAGTGGAAGCATTTTCACTGACCGGCTTTTTCCTTTTGGCTTGATGTTTGTGATTTTGCCACTTCGTGTGTTCCGCTCAAACTGCACACGGCGCTGTCGGTTAACCTGATCAAGTCTCCTAAGTTCGACCAGCGTCGGCCGAAGCAGGCTATCTTCCATCACACCACCAATAATTCGTTGGAAGAAGTCTTGCACACGCTGACAGTTCTCCTGCGTGAAGTCAGCGCGCATTTGCAGTTTGCACTTGCGTAAATCGGTTACGCCCCGGCCCCATCGAGAGATTCACTGACCCCTTCGGCTCTACTTTGTTCGCAGTAGTCTGCCGCTCACCGGGGGCAAGGAAAAACTACTGTTTATTGCCCATTGAAACATAAAACTCTGACAAACCAAACTTTAAAAACAAAAAAGACCCTGAATCCAGAATGTAAATGCTTTTTTAACTTAAGCGCATGGGCCATATATTTGCCGCGAATCATTGTTTTTTTGCAATGTCATCATAGTAAAGCAAATTAGAATTACCATTCAAACACAGCCATAGTAATTAAAGACACTTGCTAGAAGTGACATCAAGGCAAATCGCATCAATCTCTAGTCAATTTATATATGTTCCGTTCTTCCCCTAACAATATTTTTGGCTTTATAGCGCAGTTAAAGTGGTACTACATAGATTCCCTGAAAGGCCGCCTGATTGCCTTGTCGCTTGGCTTATCTCTTACGCTTCTGTGGATCCTGGTAATATTTTCTACTACCATTCAACAGCATAAATTCAGCCAAGTACTGCTCAACCAACAGCTTGCTTCTACACACCGCCTTGCCGCTGCTATTGATTTCGAACTGCGCCAGCGCATTGAATTGCTTACTCGTACGGCTGAGCGCCTTCCTTCCGACCTCTCGCCGCAATCCCTCGACAGTCACCTCCCTAAGCTTGCCTCATTGCCGCTCAGCTTTTCTGTCGGCGTCGCCGTCATCGGACTGGATGGCCGATCAATTGCAGACTATCCGACCCTTCCCGGTCGCCGCGGCAGCTATGTTGAGGACCGTCAGCATTTCCAGCGGGTTATAGAAACCGGCAAACCGATTATCGGCAAACCGTTTATGTCAAGATTGCTGCAGCGCCCAGCCTTCATGATCGCCGTGCCCGTGCTTGATCAGGCCGGTAAGGTGCGCGCCGTATTGGTCGGCGGTACGGATCTGGGCACCCCCAATTTTCTGGGCTTTTCATTCGACCAGAAGATCCCGGGCGAAGGACAGTTCTATATCGTTTCGCCGCAAGACAAGCTTATTCTCGCATCAACAGATCCCGCGCTCGCCTTGGCTGCCCCACCCGTACGAGGCACCATTGCAATCTATGACCGCTTCACCGAGGGATTTAGCGGCTCAGCCATTTCCCCCAATATCCGAGGCAAATCGACACTCTTTTCCGGCAGCCATATTCCCATAACAAATTGGATTGTAACGGCCACGCTGCCGGCCGAGATGGCTTTTCAGCCGGTGACGACCATGCGTCATTATCTGACCGCAATTGCCATCATCATGACGATGCTCGCAATACTGGTTGCTCACTGGATCACGCAACGCTTGCTTACGCCGCTGGATGAAGCCGGCAAGGCGATCAAGCAGATGGCGCAAGGTGAAGCACCTCAGCTTCCACTGCCAGTCAAAAGCAAGGGAGAGATCGGTGGAATCGTTCATCACGTCAATCATCTTGTCGAGGGGCATCATCGCAGCCAAACGGCACTGGCTGTCAGCCAGCAGCGTCTGGAAGCGATTGTCCAGAATGCGCAGGATGCAATCTTTGTACATACACACGGCTGCTTTGTCTATCTGAATGCAGCGGCACTTCGCCTGTTCGGTGCCGATTCGCCGGATAGCTTAGTGGGCAAGTCGATTCTTGCCCGACTCCATCCCAGTTCGCATGCTATCGCCATGGAACGGATCCATCTCGTGAGCGAAGAAAAGAAAAGTGTCCCGGCCATAGAGTTGAAATTGCTGCGACTGGACAATTCAATCGTGTATGCGCGGATTTCCGCCATTCCGTTAAACTATGAAAACGATAACAGCTCGCTTTCCTATGCTCGGGATATCACCGAGCGCAAGATGGCTGAAATCGAACTGCGGAAAAGCGAGGAGCGCTTTCGCCGCCTGGTCGCGCTATCATCCGAATGGTACTGGGAACATGACGAAAACTATGTCGTGACTACCGCAGCAGGATGGAGAGCGCTCAAAAATGGCATGATTCCCCAATACAGCATTGGCAAGACCGCCTGGAAAATTGCCGACTTGGATAAGCCGTTCTGGCAGGCGCACCGCGCCACACTGCGAGCCCGCCTTCCCTTCACGGACCTGGAATACATGCACAGGGAAGCGGATGGTAAGATCGCCTGGTACAGCGTCAGCGGCGAACCCATGTTTGACGAAGACGGCAATTACAAAGGCTATCGCGGCACAGGAAAAGATATCACTGCGCGGAAACTGGGAGAGGAAGAGTTGCGGCAGTCGAGGACGCGCATCCGCGAGCTTGCCGCGCACCAGGAGAGCATTAAGGAACAGGAGCGCAAGCGCATTGCCCGTGACCTGCATGACCATTTGGGCCAGACGCTGCTGGCCATACGACTCGATGCTGCGACGCTCGCAGGACAAACAGCCGCTGCGCATCCCAAGCTGCACGCCACTTCACACCTTATGCTCCGACACATCGATGAAGCGATGAAAAGCATCAAGGAAATCATCAATGATTTGCGCCCTTTCGTGCTTGACCTGGGCCTGGTAGCGGCCATGGAATGGCAGGTGCGCGAGTTCCGGCGCTGGAGCGGTATTGAATGCGAGCTGGAAGTGGATGAAGAAGATTTATATCGCCATCTAAATGAAAACCAGGCCACTGCGCTGTTCCGCGTACTGCAGGAATCAATGGCAAACATTGCCCGGCATGCCAAGGCAAGCCAAGTGAAGATTGCAATGCACATGAAAGGCGATCAGCTTGAGATGACCATTGCTGACAATGGTGTTGGTATCGATCCCGAGCAGCGCGATAAAAAAAGGAAATTCGGGCTGACTGGCATCGACGAACGCATAAAAGCACTTGGCGGGAAGTTTAGTGTAGACAGCACTCCCGGAAAGGGCACGACTCTCCATCTTTCCATACCAGTCTTTGTGCCATCATCCGCAGAAATACAAGTCTTCTGACAAGATATACTTGGAGCAACGACAGGGAATGCCGCACCCAGGCTATTGAGCAAAAACTGGGACTGGCAATCACATCGAAGGTGACCAATGTCCTGGCAGGAGAATATGTTGAAGCAGAAGACCGGTAGCAACGCAATGAGCCCATCCCGTGTTCTTATGCTAGCCGCGATCTTCGCCACGCTTGCCGCCTGCGCTCCCCTCAAGCCGCACACGACTCTGCCGGTCACCCTGATCAAGTCGCCCAACTTCGATCAGCGCCGACCAAACCTGGTAATCCTCCATCACACCACCAACGATACGCTGGAAGAAGCCCTGCACACGCTGACATCGCCCCTGCGGGAAGTCAGCGCGCATTACCTGATCGGCCGCGACGGTCGCATCGTCCAGCTCGTCGAAGAAAATGCCCGCGCATGGCATGCCGGAAAATCGTGGTGGGGAGGACAAACTGACGTCAACTCGGCCTCGATCGGCATCGAACTGGACAACAATGGCAACGAGCCATTTGCCGAGCGGCAGATCACTGCATTGCTGCTCTTGCTGGGCGACATACGCCAGCGCTACAGGATACCTGCTGCGAATTTCATCGGCCACGCTGACGTCGCGCCGACACGCAAGAGCGATCCGAGCGCTCTGTTTCCCTGGCAAACGCTGGCGCAATACGGTTTTGGCCTGTGGTGCGACCAGCCCTTGCAGCCAGCTCCTGTCGTATTTGACTTGCCCTCTGCCCTCACGACCATAGGCTATGATCCTGCTACGCCGGAGGCATCCCGGCGTGCTTTTCGTCTTCACTTTGCTCTTGGCGATGCATCACTTTCTGATGAATCAGAAAAAGCGCTGGTTTATTGCATCCTGCAAAAGAAAACGCAACCAGTCCAATAATACGTTCAGTCGGGAATGCGTCTGATCTGGAAGCTCGCTTTTTACTGCCGGCGCATTCTGCTCCACCCCACAAGAGAGTACACTCCCGTATTCTCTCCATCCCCCTTGAATCGAGCAAATCGTGAATGCATCCTCCCCTGTCATCCCTTCTTTGAGCTTTGCCGACCTGCTCCGAAACGAACCTCTGGTGCAAGTACTGAAGGAGTTGGGGTATGAAGCGCCTTCGCCGATTCAGACTGCGACAATTCCTATTCTGCTGGACAATCGCGATGTCCTTGGGCAAGCACAAACCGGCACAGGCAAAACCGCTGCCTTTGCATTGCCGATCCTATCCCGCCTCGATATCCGGCAAGCCGCGCCGCAAGCGCTGGTGCTGACGCCGACGCGCGAACTGGCGATCCAGGTGGCGGAAGCCTTTCAACGTTACGCTACGCATATCCCCGGGTTTCATGTGCTGCCGATTTACGGCGGCCAGAGCTACGGCCCGCAGTTCAGCGCCCTGCGGCGCGGCGTGCATGTCGTAGTCGGCACGCCTGGCCGGGTGATTGATCACCTGGAAAAGAATTCGCTGGACCTGTCCCGCCTGAAAACCATGGTGCTTGACGAGGCCGATGAAATGCTGCGCATGGGTTTCATCGACGATGTTGAAACCATCCTGCAAAAGACGCCGGCGTCGCGCCAGACTGCGCTGTTTTCCGCGACCATGCCGTCGGCCATCAAGCGCATCGCACAAACCTATCTGCGCGATCCGGCAGAAGTGACGATCGCCGCAAAAACCGGCACGGCGGAGAATATTCGCCAGCGCTACTGGCTGGTCAGCGGCATGCACAAGCTCGATGCGCTGACGCGCATTCTTGAAGCCGAATCGTTCGATGGCATGATCGTCTTCGCGCGCACCAAGCTCGGCACCGAGGAACTGGCGAGCAAGTTGCAGGCGCGCGGATTTTCCGCAGCGGCGATCAATGGCGACATGGCGCAGCAGCAGCGCGAACGCACCATCCAGCAACTCAAGGATGGCAAGATCGATATCCTGGTCGCGACCGATGTGGCCGCGCGCGGCCTGGACGTCGAACGCATCAGCCACGTGATCAATTACGATGTGCCGTACGACCCGGAAAGCTATACGCACCGCATTGGCCGGACCGGACGCGCCGGCCGCAGCGGCGAGGCGATCCTGTTCATCACCCCGCGTGAAAGAAATCTGCTGAAGGCGATCGAACGCGCGACCCGCCAGCCGGTATCGGCGCTGGAATTGCCCAGCATCCAGGCAGTCAACGATGTCCGGATCGCCCGCTTCAAGGAACAGATCAGCGACACGCTGGCCGCCGGCGGCCTGGACATCTTCCAGTCAATGCTGGAAGAGTACGAGCGCGAACATAATGTCCCAACCATCGAAATCGCTGCTGCGCTGGCAAAGCTGGCGCGTGGCGATGTACCGCTGCTGCTCGAAAAACCCGCACGCGCGCCGCTGGACGAACGGGCGAGCCGGTTTGAAGTGCGCGAACGTGAACCGCATGAGCGCCGTGAGCGTCATGCCCGTCATGAGCGCACGGAGACGGGCGAGCGCCCCGCCTTCCCAAAGAAGGAGCGTGTCGCGCACGCTCCCGATGCCGGCATGCAGACTTATCGCATCGAGGTTGGCCACGCGCACGGAGTCAAACCAGGCAATATCGTCGGCGCCATCGCCAACGAAGCCGGACTGGATGCCAAGCATATCGGCCGGATTGAAATCTACGACGACTACAGCACGCTGGATTTGCCGGAGGATCTGCCGCCGAAAACACTCGACCATCTCAAAAAGGTATGGGTAGCAGGCCAGCAGCTGCAGATAAGCCGCGACGCACAAGAAGCAGCAGGTATTGGCAGCGAACCGGTAGAAAAGTCTTCCCGCAAGGAACGCATGGATCGCCCAGATCGCCAAGTTCTCGCCCACTCAGCTCCGCCAAGTGAACGTCCGGCCTTTCAGAAAAAAGAACGCGGCAGTCAGAAGGATGAGCTCGGCATGCAGACTTACCGCATTGAAGTCGGCCATGCCCACAACGTCAAGCCTGCCAATATTGTCGGCGCCATTGCCAACGAAGCGGGCCTCGATGCGAAATATATCGGCCGCATTGAAATATTCGATGACTATAGCGTGCTGGATTTACCGGAGGGCATGCCCAAGGAAACTTTTGAACACCTGAAAACCGTCTCGGTGGGTGGCCGCTCACTACACATCAGCCCAGCCGGGAGCCCGGTTCCCGCTCACGGTAAGTCTGCGGCGAAAACCATCAAGCTTTCCACTCCATCGAAAGGAGGCGACCGCAGGGTCAGTGAAAAGCTGGCTCGTGAAAAGGCTTCGTTCAAAAGCAAAAGTGGGGCAAAACCCAAAGCGCATCGCAAAGGACCGAAACCCGCATAGGCATGAATATCGATTGTCCATAAGATGCCGGTTTGTACAGCCAAATCGGCACTGCATTGAAGTCAGAACGCATTGATCGGCATCAGCGCTCGTTCTGGCTGACATCAAGGCTGGCATTCCATGCAGAATGCCAATCAAATTCGGGACAGGGCATGTCGCTCCAATGCCGGGGCTAGATACCGAAATGGACGCGGACACGCTCTTCCATCAAGCGCTTGACTTCTTTCTCCTCACTCTTGGCCAAGCGAATAAAGATTTCGTGCGCAATTGGCTGAAATGCGTTGATCTCGCCAGGATCAAAATGACTCTCGCTATCCCGTTCCAATATTGACATTGCTTGCTCGAAGCTCATTGGTGCCTTTTCCGTCATTGCCATCGCAAGTTTCTCTCCTGACTGGTTATAAATCTCGGAAATATCTAAGAGACCACCAGCAAGAATTTCCGCAGCCTTGTCGGCACGTTCCGCTACGTCCGGATCGCTCAAGGCAATGGCGCCAAAATGATACGAAATGCGCCCCGACTCTCCCATCGCATGCGCCACCGTCGCCTTTTCTGCGTTGAGATACGAGATATACCAGGCAACAGGACTAGCGACTACAGCAAGCAAAACGCTAACGAACGCTTTCCTCGCGGCGGTACGTTTGTTGAAGTAATTCATCAGCTTCCCTCGAAAGAAGGAAAAACCGCTTATTTAGTGAAATACAAAGCAAAAAGCCCCAGACTC